>CAWFHF010000003.1:0-121902 GCA_963815615.1 uncultured Actinomycetota bacterium
ACGACACCGGTCGGCTGCCGCCTGGTGACCGCGGTGCGCATTGCCTTGACCGCGAGCTCGGCGGTCATTCGCTCATCGATGGCGTAGCCGACGATGCGGTTGCTGAACAGGTCTTTGATCGCGCAGCAGTAGACTCTCCCTGCGCGGTGGGGTGCTCGGTGATGTCGGTGACCCACACCGTGTTCGGTGCTGCTGCGGTGAAGTCGCGTTGGACGTGGTCGTCGTGCACCGCCGGACCGGGGCTTTTCCCGCTGCCTCGGCGTCCTTTTCGGACGGTCGTGGACCACAGTCGTTGCTGGGAGCACAGCCGCCAGACCCTGCGCTCACCGACGACGTGGCCGGCGCGGTCGAGCTCATCGGCCAGCAGTCGGTAGCCGAACTCAGGGTCGTTGTCGTAGGCGTCGATAAGCGCGTTCGTCAGGTAGGCGTCTTCGAGCTCACGTTGGCTGATCGGATCGGCGAGCCAGGCGTAGTAGGCCTGCCTGGAGTGGCCGAGCACCCCGCAGGTCAGCCGCACCGGGATCCCCTCGGCGGCCAGGTCACGGACCAGCGGGTAACTCATTTTGGGAGGCTGCCAGCGGCGAAGTAGGCCGCGGCGCGGCGCAGGATCTCGTTCTCCATCTCCAACCTGCGCTTGTCGCGGCGCAGTTGCACAAGCTCGTTCTGCTCACTGCTGGTCTGGCCGTCCACGACTCCGTCGTCGATGTCGGCCTGCTTGAGCCAGCGACGCACCGACTCTTCCGAGATGCCGAAGTCGACAGCGACCTCGGCCTGGCTCAGGTCACCCCGGCGGGCAACACGGACGACATCACGCTTGAACTCTGAACCGCCCCGGCGTGTCCGGAGACTCCGTCCCTTGGAAGGGTTGGGGTCATGTCAGGGAGTACGTCGAAGCAGGTACCCGGTCGAGCTGCGTGAGCGGGCGGTCCGGATGGTCGCGGAGGTCCGCGGTGATCATGAGTCGGAGTGGGCGGCGATGAGCAGGGTCGCCGAGCTGCTCGGGGTCGGGACGCCCGAGACGGTCCGCAAGTGGGTCCGGCAGGCCGAGGTCGATGCCGGCGCCCGCCCTGGGGTCACGACCGAGGACTCGGCGGAGGTGAAGCGGCTCAAGCGGGAGAACGCCGAGCTCAAGCGCGCCAACGCGATCTTGAAGGCCGCGTCGGCTTTCTTCGCGGCCGAACTCGACCGGCCACTGCGCTGATCGTGGCGTTCATCGACTCCCATGTCGGCGAACGCCATGAGGACGCCGACGGGCAGGGGTTGCGCTGGGGGGTCGAGTCGATCTGCGCCCAGCTCACCGAGCTGGGCTGCAAGATCGCCCCCGCGACCTACTACGAGCACCGGTCCCGCACGCCGACGGCACGCGAGCTGCGGGACGCCGAGCTCAAGCCGCTGATCGCCGCAGGTGCACGCAGGCGAACTACGGCGTCTACGGCGCGCGGAAGGTCTGGCTGACGCTGAACCGGGAGCGGCCCGCGGACGCGCCGCCGATCGCCCGGTGCACCGTGGAGCGGCTCATGGGCGAGCTCGGGCTCGCCGGCGCCGTCCGGGGCAAGGTCAAGCGCACCACGATCAGCGACCCGAAGGCGGCCAAGCCGCACGACCTGGTCGACCGCAACTTCCGGCCGCTGGCGCCGGACCGGCTGTGGGTCGCCGACTTCACCTACGTCTCGACGTGGTCGGGCTGGTGCTACACCGCGTTCGTCATCGACGCCTACGCCCGCCGGATCCTGGGCTGGTCGGTCGCGACGACCATGACGAGCCAGCTCGTCGTCGACGCCGTCGCCCAGGGCATCTGGACCCGGCAGCGCGAGGGCAAGGACCTCACGGGTCTGATCGCGCACCACGACCACGGCAGCCAGTACCTGTCCGTGGCCTACACCGAGCACCTCGACGCGGCCGGGATCAAGCCCTCCACCGGCGCCGTCGGCTCGTCCTACGACAACGCCCTGGCCGAGTCGATCATCGGGCTCTACAAGACCGAACTGATCAAGCCCCGCCGGCCCTGGAAGGGCGTCGAGGACCTCGAGATCGCGACCGCCGAGTGGGTCGACTGGTTCAACCACCGCCGCGTCTTCGAGTACTGCGGCGACCTCACACCCGTCGAAGCAGAACAGGCTCACTACGTTCATCAGCAGACGACAGCGACCGCTGCCGTCTCAAGCTAGAGAGTCTCCGGACACGCCGGGGCGGTTCGTAGCGGGCTGGTTATGCCGGCAGCGGCTGCTGCTCGACGGTGATCGAACGGTAGTGCTGCTCCTCGTACTCGACCGGCGGGACGTGGTCGAGGGCGCTGTGGAGCCGGTTGTTGTTGAACCAGTGGACCCAGGACAGCGTCGCGAGCTCGAGGTCCTCGACGGTGCGCCAGGGGCCGTCGGGGCGGACGCACTCGAGCTTGTAGAGCCCGATGAGCGACTCGGCCTGGGCGTTGTCGTAGCTGTCGCCGACGCTGCCGATCGAGGCCAGCGCGCCGGCGTCCTCGAGCCGGCTCGTGTAGCTTGAAAGCGAGGTATTGGGACCCGGCGTCCGAGTGGTGAACAAGTCCTTGCAGTCTGCCGTCGGGGTCGGCGTGGCCCTCGCGTCTGCCGGGTCCACAGCGCCATCTCCAGCGCGTCGAGCGGCAGCTCGGTCGGCATCCGGTCGATGGTCCGCCAGCCGACGATGCGGCGGCTGAAGGCGTCGGAGACGAAGGCGGTGAAGGCCATGCCGGCCCAGGTCGGGACGTAGGTGAAGTCGACCAGCCACAGCCTGTTCGGGGCGGGGGCGCTGAAGTCCCGGTCGACGAGGTCCGGCGGCCGCGGGCTGCTGCCGTCCGACCTGGTCGTGACGAACGCGCGGCCGCGGCGGGCGCCCTGCAGCCCGTCCTTGCGCATGAGGCGCTCGACCTGACGGCGCGACACCGGCAGCTCGTCGACGCCGCCCTCGCGGCGCAGCTGGGCGTGGACCTTGCGGACGCCGTAGAGCCCGCGGCCCAGCTCCCGGTCGCCATGCACCGCCCTGATGCGTTCCAGCACGACCTCGTCGCGCACCGCCCGTGCCGACGGCGGCCGCCTCTTGGCGGCGCGGTAGGTGCTCGGGGCGATCTGCAGGCCGTGCTCGCGCAGGACCCGGCAGATCGGCTCGACCCCGAACTGGTCGCGGTGGCTGTCGATGTAGTCGATCAGCGAGGTGAGGGGCGGTCGAGCTCCGCCGCGAAGAAAGCCGACGCCGTCTTCAAGATCCCGTTCGCGCGGCGCAGCTCCTTGATCTCCCGCTCGAGCTCGCGCAGCCTCGCTCGCTCGTCGGTCGTCAGGCCCGGCGCGTCGCCGGTGTCGATGCGCTGGCGTTGGACCCAGTTCCGCAGCGTGTCCGGGATGATCCCGAGCTGCTCGCCGACCCTCTTGCAGGCCGCGTTGACGCTGAGCTTCTCCGGCCCCTCGACGAGGTCCAGCGCGAAGCGGATCGCCCGCTCACGCAACTCGTCCGGGTGCTTCCTTGGTGCAGGCACGACGCCACTCTCCCGTGACTTCGCGCCCGCTACGAAACCGGGGACGGTTCATCCCCTCGACGTCATGCAGACGCCGCACCTTAGCCCAGTCGTTCACGGGGTTCATCCCGAGTCCCCTCGACGCGACCAACAAGGTCACCCGAGGATCAGCCAAAACAAGATCACCTATGGGGAGGTGCTCAACTTTCGGCCGTCGCGGATTGCGCCGTTTCTAGCCGTCGACATCCGTCGGCGGCGCCTCTAGCAACGCCGACAGCCACCCACGACCCACTTGTTGACGCGGGCCTGCAGTAGGTCGCGTCGAAGACCACGTGGGCGCGACTCCCGGCCGGCTGGTGACGTAGGGGACCTCCTCGTCGAAGTCCGCGCAGATTCGGGCTCTTCAGACTTGAAGATGCAACTTGCGGCGCCCAGAGCCTTGCGCAGCGTCTCGCCACGCCGGACAGTTCCGAGCGGGCACGTCCGCCGAACCGAGAGCACGGGGATCAGAACGCCCCAGGCAGGAGCCTCGTGAGGCGGCTCGGGGGTCCGCCGCGAACGGCGGATCCGCAGCACGATCTGCACACGATCTGCACACGTTGACGTTGAAGACCCGTACAACGACGAAGGCCCGGCGACCTGTTGCTCCCAGGTCACCGGGCCTACGTCTGCGGGTGGAGCTGAGGGGACTCGAACCCCTGACCCCCACACTGCCAGTGTGGTGCGCTACCAGCTGCGCCACAGCCCCGCTGCCCCGACGTGCGGGGCGGGGATCACCTTACAGGCTCGACGTCCGGGCTGGCGGGGGTGCCGGGGCGGACGTCCCCGCCGACGTCGTGCGCCCCGGTGGCGCGGCCCGACGAGCGGGCCCAGGCCGGCGTTGTGCCGCTCCAGCCGCCAGCCGCGCTCGCCCTCGACGAGCACGCTCCAGCACGTGTTGCCCAGCGGCGCGAGCCGCCAGGCGGTCGCGGCGTCGAGCTCGAGCAGCGTCGCCGACGGCGGCCCGGGCGGTGCCGCCGTGGGTGACGGCCAGCAGCGTCCCGGCCGGCGGCACGTCGGCGAGGGCCTCGGTGATGCAGGCCGCGGCGCGCTCCCCCGCCACCAGGTAGGTCTCGCCGCCTCCCCGGGCGACGTCCTCCCCGCGGCGCCACGCGGCGTGCTCCTCGGGGAAGCGCTCGCGCGCCTGCTCGGACGGTCAGGCCCTGCCAGGCGCCGAGGTGCAGCTCGCGCAGCCGCGGGTCGAGCCGCAGGGCGCCGCCGGTCAGGTCGACGACGGCCTGGGCGGTGTCGCGGGCGCGGGCGAGGTCGCTGCTGACGACGACGGCGGGCTCGGCCTGCGCGAGGACGGCGGCGGCGCGCAGCGCCTGGGCCCGGCCGACCTCGTCGAGCGCGACGTCGAGCTGGCCCTGGATGACGCCGCGAGGCGTTGTGGCCGGTGCGGCCGTGCCGGAGCAGGACGACCCGGCGGGGACCAGCGGTCAGGGCGTGGCCTGCGCGCGGCTGGCGGCCCGGAGCTCGTCGCGGTCGACGAACGGGATCGACCGGGCAGTCCTTCCAGAGCCGCTCGAGGGCGTAGAAGACCCGCTCCTCCTCGTGCTGCACGTGCACGACGATGTCGGCGAAGTCGAGCAGCACCCAGCGGCCCTCCTGCGTGCCCTCGCGGCGCACCGGCTTGGCGCCCAGGTCGCGCAGCGCCTCCTCGACCGCGTCGACGACGGCGCGGACCTGCCGGTCGTTCGGCGCGGAGGCGAGCAGGAACACGTCGGTGATGACCAGCTGCTCGCTGACGTCGAGCAGCAGGATGTCGCTGGCGATCTTGTCGGCCGCGGCCTGTGCGGCCGCCAGGCCCAGCTCGACGGCGCGCTCGGAGGCAGACATGCCCCCAGTCTAGGTGGGGCCGGGAGCGCCGGTCAGGGCCGGAAGTCGGCGCCCACGAGCACGACGACGTCGGCGACGCTGCCGAGCTGGTCGGTGCTGCGGACGGCCTCGGGGCCGAGCCCGAGCGCCTGCGCGACGCGGTTGCCGAGCGCCTGCGCCTCGGAGGTGGCCTCGGGCACGAGCACCTGGGTGCGGGCGTAGCCGAAGCGGCTGGCGTTGCGCGAGCCGACGAAGACGAAGCCGCGCGGCACCAGCCGGGCGCGCACCTGCTCCCCGAGGCCGGGCGTCCCGACGCCGTTGAGGACGAGCACCCGGTTGCCGCTGTCGCGCGAGCCGGGCGGGACCGAGTCGGCGAGCAGCCGGTCGACGACGGCGCGGGTCGCCGCGACGTCGATGCGCAGGACCGGGCCGAGCGGCGTCTCCACCCCGGTGTCGACCGGGATCACGGGCAGGGTGTCGTACTGCAGCGAGGAGGACTCGTCGGCGTCCTCGAGGCCCACGAGCAGCTGGGCGAGCTCGTCGAGCGGCAGGCTGGCGATCGACCGGCGGCCGAGCCCGGCGAGGACGGGGACGGTGTCGGGGGCGGTGTCGGGCAGCGCCTGCAGCAGCCCGTCGAGCACGTCCTGCACGCGGGCCAGGCGGGCCTGCTCCTGCTCGCCCTCGGCCCGGTAGGCCAGGTAGTAGAGGGCGCGCTGGCCGTCGACGCGCTGCGACCCGGGCTGCAGCACGAGGGCCCCCGCGCGCTGCACCGGGACGTCGACGTCGACGGCGATGCCGCCGAGCAGGTCGATCAGCCGGGCCAGCGCGGGCTGGTCGACGACCCACCCGTCGTCGACGACGACGCCCAGGGCGTCGGCCACGGCGGCGCGCGAGCCCTCCGGCGGGACGCTGCGCAGCGCCCGGCCGACGGTCAGCGAGCCGGTGCCGGGCACCGTCACGAGCGTCTGCGGCGGCACGAGCAGGACGGCACCCGTGCGCGCCTTCGGGTCGTCGGCGAGCAGCGCGGTCGCGACGGCGTCGCCGTTGGGGGCCTGCACCTGCAGCAGCAGCGTCCGCTGGGTGCGCTGGGACGTCGGCTCGGGCGACGGCGGCGTCGGCGTGTCCCGCGCGAGGTGCACCGTGAGTGCCAGCGTCAGCACCGCCAGGACCCCCAGGACGAGCGCCGACCAGCCGACGACGGCGCCGGCGCCGCTGCCGGCGCAGCGCGGTCCGGCGCCCCTCCCCCGCCTCGTCCGCGGTCGTGGTCACCCGTACAGCCCGCGCTTGGTCAGGTACTGCACGACGCCGTCCGGCACCAGGTACCAGACCGGCAGGGACTGCCCGACGCGGTCGCGGACGGCGCTGGAGGAGATGGCCAGCGCCGGCACCTCGAGCAGGGTCACGGCGCCGTCGGGGAACGCCGCCAGGTCGACCGGCTCGTAGCCCGGCCGGTTCACCCCGACGAAGTGCGCCAGCGTGAACAGCTCGTCCGCGGCGTGCCAGCCCAGGATCGCCGCGAGGGCGTCCGAGCCGGTGATGAAGAACAGCTCGGCGTCGTCGCCGTAGGCGGCCTTGAGCGCGCGCAGCGTGTCGATCGTGTACGTCGGCCCGGGGCGGTCGACGTCGGTGCGGCTGACGGAGAACAGCGGGTTGGACGCGGTCGCGACCACGGTCATGAGGTAGCGGTCCTCGGCGGGGCTCACCTGGCGGTCGGACTTCTGCCAGGGCTGCCCGGTCGGCACGAACACGACCTCGTCGAGCCCGTAGCGCGCCTGCACCTCGGAGGCGGCCGACAGGTGGCCGTGGTGGACGGGGTCGAACGTCCCGCCCATGACCCCGATCCGCCTCCCCACGGCGGCAACGCTAGCCGGGCGCGGTCCCGATCCCGGTCATCGGAGCGGTCGAGCAGCGGTCACGGCAGCGCGGCGACCTTGGCGCCGATCACCGGCAGCGCGAGCAGCAGGGCGGTCGCCCCGACGGGCACCGCCCAGCGGGCCAGGAAGCGGTCGGTCGCCGCCGTCGGGTCGTAGCCGAACGGCAGGGCCAGCAGCGGCACCAGCAGCACGCCGGTGAGGAACGCGAGGTCGCCCAGCGGGTTGAGCCGGGCGCCCGACAGCAGGGCCCCGAGCAGCAGCGCCGACGCCCCCACCAGCCCGGAGCGGACGAGCAGGCCGGACATCGCCGACTGCACGCGCTCCTCGGCAGGGCCGCGCAGCAGCGTGACGACCAGACCGCTGGCGAAGAACGCCAGCAGCAGCAGGCCGCCGAGGCGCTCCCCGGTGCCCGCCGTCGGGTCGACCTGGTCGAGGTCGGCCGACAGCAGGCAGACCAGCACGATCCCGAGGAGCACCGGCGGGACGGCCGCCAGCCGGTTCACGAAGGCAGGATGCGGGTGACGAACTCCGACAGCTGTGCGGCGTTGCGCACCTCGACCATCTCGATGACCTCGCCGTAGGCGGCGGTGGCGCTGTCGCCGGTGGCCCAGTAGGCGTGCGGCTCGGGGTTGAGCCAGTAGGCGTGCCGGCTGCGCTGCACGAGCGACTTCAGCGTCGACTGCCCGGTGGCGCGGTAGTTGTTGCGCGCGTCGCCGAGGATGAGCAGCGAGGTGCGCGGCCCGACGGCGTCGGGGTACTTCTCGTCGAACTTCTCGATCGAGTGGCCGTAGTCGCTGTGGCCGTCGAACCAGACCAGCTCGGCCTCGGTGGACATCCGGGCGAGGGCGTCGCCGATGTCGCCGTCGGACTTGAAGAAGCGGGTGACCTCGTCGCAGGTGTCGATGAACGCGAACGCCCGCACCTTGGTGAACTGCTCCTGCAGCGCGTAGGCCAGCATCAGCGTGAAGTGGGCGAAGCCGGCGACCGAGCCGCTGACGTCGCACAGCACGACCAGCTCGGGCTTGTGCGGCTTGTGCGGCTTGTGGAACGTGTTCAGCGGGACGCCGCCGGTGCCCAGCGAGGCGCGGACGGTGCGCCGGAAGTCCAGCCGCCCGGTCTTGCCGAGGCGCTGCTTGGCGGTCAGCCGCGTGGCCAGGCGGCGGGCCAGCGGGAAGACCTGCCGCTTGAGCTCGGCCATGTCGTCGCGGCTGGCGCGCAGGAAGTCGACCTGGTCGGCCAGCGGGCTGACGACGGTCTTGGACAGGTTCTCCGCGCCCCGGTCCTCGGCCAGCCGACGCCGCACCTCGGCCTCGACCATCTCCTGGAACTGCCGGATGCGCTCGGTGATGGTCTGCCGGGCGACCCGCTCGGCCAGGCCGCCGCGCTCCTGGCCCTGCAGCATGGCCTCCAGCAGCGAGGCCATCAGCGTCTCGGGGCTCAGCGAGCGCAGCACCCGGTAGGCGAACCAGTTCTGCCGGCCGGGCTGCGCGTCGGCGCGGCCGAGCCCGCCGACGACCTCGCGGGCGAAGCGCTGCAGCGCCTGCTCGTCGCCCTTGAGCAGCAGGTCGCGCAGGGCGTCGCGCAGGGCGGCCGGGTCGACCTTGCCCGAGCCCTCCCCCGGCTGGCCCTCGCCGTCGCCCTCGCCGTCCTCGCGCTCGGCGTCGGCCTGCATCTCCGACAGCGACGTCTCGCCGGTGACCGCGGGGAACCACAGGTCGAACAGCTTGTCGAAGGCCCGCCGGTGCGCCGGGCGCTTGACGACGGTGGCCGCGAAGGCCGCGCGCAGCGCCTCGCGGTCCATCAGGTCGGTGACGCCCATGGCCCGCGTCGCGTCGATGACGTTGGACAGCGGGACGGGCACGCCGGCCTGACGGAGCGCCTCGAGGAAGGCGATCTCGCGGTCGAGCAGGCCGCCCGTGGGGGACGCCATCAGTTCAGCTTGAGCTGCGTGCCGGCCCGCTCGTGGTCGCTCGCGTGCTTGAGCACGACGCCGAGGGTGTCCTTGACGGCCGCCTCGTCGAGCGTGTTCAGCCCGAGGGCGAGCAGCGTGCGCGCCCAGTCGATGGACTCCGAGATCGACGGCGACTTCTTGAGCTCCAGCGCCCGCAGGGCCCGCACCGTGCGGACCAGCGAGTCGGCCAGCTGCTCGGGGATCTCCGGCACCCGCGACAGCACGATGGCCTTCTCGCGGTCGGCGTCGGGGTAGTCCAGGTGCAGGTAGAGGCAGCGCCGCTTGAGCGCCTCGGAGAGCTCGCGGGTCGCGTTGCTCGTCAGGAAGACGATGGGCCGCCGGGTCGCCGCGATGGTGCCGAGCTCGGGGATCGTCACCTGGAAGTCGCTCAGCACCTCGAGCAGCAGGCCCTCGACCTCGACGTCGGCCTTGTCGGTCTCGTCGATGAGCAGCACCGTCGGCGTCTCGTTGCGGATGGCGGTGAGCAGCGGGCGCGAGAGCAGGAACTCCTCGGCGAAGACGTCGTCGTGGATCTCGTCCCAGGCGGCGTCGTCGCTGGCGGCCTGGATGCGCAGCAGCTGCTTCTTGTAGTTCCACTCGTACAGCGCGCGGGCCTCGTCCAGGCCCTCGTAGCACTGCAGGCGGATCAGCTCGCTGCCGGTCGCGTCGGCGACGGCCTTGGCCAGCTCGGTCTTGCCGACGCCGGCGGGGCCCTCGACCAGCAGCGGCTTGCCGAGGCGGTCGGCGAGGAAGACCGTCGTGGCGATGGCGTGGTCGGTGAGGTAGCCGGCCGCGGACAGCCGCTCCCGCACGTCGTCGACCGAGGCGAACTGCGGCTGCTGCACGGGTGCTCCAAGCGCTAGGGACCGAACCGCATTCTGTCCTACGCGCCGAGCCCTGTCGCGGGTGCGTACCCCGCCCGGACCGAGGGCAGGGTGATCCCCATGAAGGTCGCCCACCTCGGTCTCGGACGCATGGGCGTCCTCATGGCCGGTCACGTCCGCACCGCCGGCCACGACCTCCGGGTCTGGAACCGCACCCCCGGCAAGGCCGGCCCGCTGGCCGACGTCGAGGCCGGCTTCGGTCGAGGAGGCCGTCGAGGGCGCCGACGCCGTCGTGCTCATGCTCTTCGGGCCCGACAGCGTCCGCGAGGTCCTGCCCCGGCTGGCCGGGGCCCGGGGCGCGCTCGTCGTCGACAGCACCACCATCGGCCCCGACGCCGCCCGCGAGTTCGGCGGCGACCGCCCGCGGATGGGCCTGCGCTACCTCGACGCCCCCGTCGCGGGCTCCACCGGTCCCGCCGCCGACGGCACCCTCGGGGTGCTCGCCGGCGGCAGCGAGCAGGACTACGCCGACGCCCTGCCGCTGCTGCACCTGTGGGGCGCGCCGGAGAAGGTCCGCCGCGTGGGCGACGTCGGGGCGGGCTCCGCGCTCAAGCTCTGCGTCAACCAGGGGCTCGGCGTGATGGCGGCCGGCGTCGGGGAGTCGCTGCGGCTCGGGCGCGACCTCGGGCTCGACCGCGACGTGCTGCTCGACGTCCTCGGCGGCACCGCCTACGGCTGGTACCTGGGGCAGAAGCGCCCGATGCTCGACGCCGCCGACTTCTCGGCCACCACCTTCTCGCTCGACCTCATGGCCAAGGACCTGCAGCTCGCCGTCGACGCCGCGCAGGCGCAGCTGGCCGTCACGCAGGCCTGCCTCGACGCCGCCCGCTCGGCGCTCGGGGAGCACGCCGGGCAGGACTACAGCGCGATGACCGCGCACCTGGCCGACGGCGCGTAGTCGGGGCCTACAGCACCCCGACGGCGAGGCCCAGGGCGATCGCCGTCCCGACCAGGCCCACCGCCCGGACCGTCCGCGGGGCGCGCACGTACGGGCCGTCGAAGGGCGCCGCCGGCGTCAGGCACACCGCTGACATGGCCAGCGCGGTCGTGCCGAGCGCCCTCGCGAGCGGGACCTCGGTCGCCGTCGCCAGGACGAACAGCAGCAGGCCGACACCGGACAGCAGCAGCGGTCCGGCCCGGTGCACCCGCGCGTCGCCGCCGGTGCCGGTGGCCGCCGGCAGGGGGGCGAAGCCGGACAGCCCGGTCGCGGCGCCCGCGACCCCCAGCACGAGCGCCGGCGTCCAGGTCACGTGCGTGACGCCCGGCCCCGCGAGCCGACGGCGCAGCCGCAGCACGCCCGTGAGCAGGAGCACCACCCCGGCGACGACGACGGCGGTCTCCGCCACCGGCAGCCGGGCCTCCGAGCACGGGCTGCAGCAGGACCGCGAGCGTGGCGACGACGCCCACCGCCGGGACCAGCTGGCGGGGCAGCCGGCGACTGGTCTCCAGCGCCTGCTTCGCACGGTCCTCGACCGTCCCGACCACCCTGCCGGTGACCTTGCCCCGGTAGTAGCCGAACAGGCCGAGCACAGCGGCCCCGAGCAGCGCCGTGGCCGGCAGCCGGCGCTGCTCGGCCGTGTACGACCACGCCGCGGGCAGGGGTTGGCTGAGGTCGAGCCGCGTGACGTAGACCTTCTCGTCGTAGACCAGGGTGCGGTCCCGGCCGCGGAAGGAGCGGTCCTCGCGCGCCGCCCGGGCGAAGGCGGCCTGGGACTGGAGCTGGTCGCGCAGCCCGCCGCGGGCGAGCACGACACCGAGGCTGTGCCAGCCCGGTGCCGAGTCGGGCTGCCGGGCCAGCCCGCGGCGGAGCAGGTCGCCGGCCTCGGCGTCCCGACGCCCGTCCTGCGCCAGCAGGGTGCCGAGGTCGAGCAGGGCCAGCCCCAGCCGCGGGTCGAGGCGCAGGGCCTCGCGGTAGCTCTGCTCGGCCGCCACCGGCAGGCCGGCCCGCCGCTGCACGAAGCCGAGGTCGAGCCGCAGCAGGGGGTCGTCCGGGTCCGAGGCCGCCGCCCGCCTCGCCGGCTCGACCCCCTCCGCGACCCGGTCGGTCAGGGTGGCCGCGAGTGCCGCGCCCGCGGCTGCCTGCCGCGACAGGCCGGGATCCGTGTCCTCCCCCAGCACGCCGGAGAGCTGACCGGCCTCGGCGAAGCGGCGGCCCGCCCCCTCGGCGTCTCCCCGCTCGAGCAGCACGGTCCCCCGCTGGACCTCCGCCAGCACCCGGCTGACCAGGCTCGCGGACGACTCCTGCCGCGGGCGCACGAGGGCCACAGCCCGCTCCAGCGCCCGCAGGGCGTCGTCCGACCGCCCCCCGGCCGCCGCCGCGGCGCCGGCCACCAGCAGCGCGTGCTCGTCGAGCGACCGCGTCCCCTCGGGCAGCGGGACCGCCTCGTCGAGCCCGGTCCCGGCCCCCCCGAGCCCGGCGGCGACGACGAGCCGCTCGGCCTCCAGGGCGGCGTCCGCGGCGTCGTCCCACCGGCGGTCGAGGAAGGCCACCTCCGCCTGGCGCAGCGGGGCGAGCGGCTGGGCCGGGTCTCGCCGGCGCCAGGACCGCGCCGTCCGGTCCGCCTCCCGCAGGTGGCCGGCCCAGCGCTGGACGGCCTGCAGGTCGTCCTCCGCGGGCGGGTAGGCGACGGACAGCGCGGCCGCCTCCGCCTCCGCCGCCGCGCGGACGTCCGCCGGGACGGGCCCCGCCGCGACGGCCACGAGCCGCCGGAGCCGGGCCGGGGCGGCGGCGCACGGCAGCAGCGAGACGGCCTGCTGCGGCAGCGCCCACCTGCCCGGCGGCCACCAGGTCGCGGGCCCGCTGCGCGGCGGGGCAGCCGACCGACCCCCCGGTGAGGCCCTGCACGGGGGCGAAGCGCGGCACGAAGGAGACGTCGACGAGCAGGCCGGCCCCGGGGGCCGTCGTTCCGCCCTCGTCCAGCTGCAGCATCCGCCCGTCGGCCAGGCCCAGCGCCAGGGAGCCGAAGGACGCGCGGCCGCCGTCCGCCCCGGACGTGGAGCTGCCGGGGGCGGACACCGTGGGGTCGGGCGGCGGCACGACGGCGAGGACCCGGGCCGCCTCGGCGTGCCGGCCGGTGCGCTCGAGCGCCTCCGCCAGCCGCAGGGCCACCGTCTCGGACGCCGGGTACCTCCGCGCCAGCTCGCGCACGCGCTGCAGCGCGGCCCGGTCGTCCCCGGCCAGCACGAGGGCGTCGGCCTCGCCGAGCAGCGCCTCGGGCAGACCGCTCGCCGCTGCCGCGTAGTGCTGCTGCGCCTCGCGAGCGAGCCGCCGGGCGGTGAAGGGGCGGGCGCCGACCTCCGAGCGCGCCTGCTGCAGCAGCACGTCTCCCTGCAGCGCCAGGGCCACGGCCGGGTGACGGGCACGCAGGTCCGGGAGGACCGCAGCGACCGGGTCGGGCTCGAAGCCGCCGGAGCTGAACAGGCTCGCCGCCACGTAGAGCGGGGTCGGGTCACCGGGGCAGGCCCCCGCCGCGGTCGCCGCCGCCCGCGTCGTGTCGAAGGGGTCGATGAAGCCGGCGGTGTGCGTGAGCAGCGTGGTGAGGGCCGCGCCGCAGTCGGTCCGCACCAGCGGCGCGAGCAGGGCCCGCGCTGTGCTGCCGCCCTGGGACAACCGTCCCGCGCCGTCGGCGACGACGAGCAGGCCGGCCAGGTCGAGGACGTCGTCCCGGTGCCCGGGCAGGGGCTGGAGCCCGTCCAGCGCAGGGGCCGGGACGGGGACGACGACGGGAGCGGCGGGGACCGGGAAGAGCTCGGGCGCCAGCACCGGTGGCAGCGCACCCGGGCCCTGCGCGTCGGGCAGGACGGGACCGGGCAGGTCGAGCTGGACCTGCCCTGACGTCGCCCCCGTGCCGGCGGGCGGCGACACGCCCAGCCCCACGCCGGCCCCGTTCTCGCCGCTCTGCACCGGTGGCGCCGCCTCGGTGCTCGCCGTCGCCGTCGCCGACGGGGAGGGGTCGGCCGTCGATGCACCGGCGGGCGAGGCCTCCGCGGTGGGTGTGGGAGTGGGTGTGGGGATGGGCGCCGGCGTGGGGCTCGGCGCCGGCTCCGGCGTGAGCGGCCGCGGTGCGCTGCGGGCCTGCCCGGCGACCAGCGGGGCCTCCGCGCCGACGTCGGCCACCGGCGGTCGCGGCATGGCCCTGAGCCGCTCGGCCGCGGCGTCGCCGTAGACGCGGCGCAGGGCCTCGTCCAGGGCGGCGTCCAGGGCCGGCCCCGAGACGACCGCCCGCCGGGCGCGCTCGCGGCCCGCCTCGGTACCCCAGACCGGCAGGGGCGTGAGGCCGCGGGCTCCGGCCGGGACGCTGCCGAGCCCGAGGTCCGCGACGGGGCGCGGGGGCGGTGACCCCGGGGTCGCGGCGAGCACGAGCAGCGGCAGCACGAGCAGGCCGGCCAGGCCCGCGGCCACCACCGCGTCCAGCCAGCGCACGGCACGGACCCCCACAGGACACCCCCGGCGAGCGAACGTAGTGCCGAGGGGCGCTCAGCGGGGCCGGCGCGGCTCCGGGACGACCACCCGCCGCGGGCCGAGCGTGCGGTGCTGCGCGCTCAGCCGCGAGGTCCACAGCTGCCACCCGACGACGTACGCCGGGGTGAACAGGGCGGCGATCACCAGGAGCGCCAGCAGCAGGGCTATCGCACGTGCCCGTCGCCGTGCACGACGTAGGTGGTGCTGGTCAGCTCGGGCAGGCCCATCGGCCCGCGGGCGTGCAGCTTCTGCGTGCTGATGCCGATCTCGGCGCCGAAGCCGAACTCCCCGCCGTCGGTGAAGCGGGTCGAGGCGTTGACCATGACGGCCGCGCTGTCGACCGCGCGCACGAAGCGGCGGGCCTCGTCGACGTCGCGGGTCACGATCGCCTCGGTGTGGCCGCTGCCCCAGCGGCGGATGTGGGTGACGGCGTCGTCGAGGCTGTCGACCACACCGACGGCGAGGTCGAGGGAGAGGTACTCGGCGGCCCAGTCCTCGTCGGTGACGGGGACGGCGGTGTCGTCGTAGGCGGCGGCCCGGGCGTCGGCGTGCAGGGTGACGCCCTCGGCCTTGAGCGCGGCGACGGCGCGCGGCAGGAACTCCGCGGCGACGTCGGCGTGCACGAGCAGGGTCTCGGCGGCGTTGCAGACGCTCGGCCGGTGGGTCTTGCTGTTGACGGTGATCGCGACCGCCTTGTCGAGGTCGGCGCTGGCGTCGACGTAGACGGTGCAGTTGCCGACGCCGGTCTCGATGACCGGCACCGTCGACTCGGTGACGACGGTCTGGATGAGCGACGCGCCGCCGCGCGGGATGAGGACGTCGACCAGGCCGCGCGCCGTCATGAGCTCCTTGACGCTGGAGCGGTCGGTGCCGGGGACCAGCTGGACGCTGTCGACCGGCATGCCGGCGGCAGTGGCGGCGTCGGCGAGCACCTGCACGAGCGCGGTGTTGCTGCGGTAGGCGCTGGCGCTGCCGCGCAGCAGCACGGCGTTGCCGCTCTTCAGGCACAGCCCGGCGGCGTCGGCGGTGACGTTCGGGCGTGCCTCGTACACGATCCCGACGACGCCGAACGGCACCCGGACCTGCCGCAGCTCGAGGCCGTTGGGCAGGAACGAGCCGCGCACGACCTCGCCCACGGGGTCCGGCAGCGTGGCGACGTGGCGCAGGCCGTCGGCCATGCCGGCGACCCGCTCCGGGGTGAGGGTCAGCCGGTCGACGAGCCCCTCGGCGGTCCCGGCCTCGCGGGCGGCGGCGACGTCGAGCGCGTTGGCGGCCAGCACCTCCTCGACCCGGGCCTGCAGGGCGTCGGCCATGGCGTGCAGCGCGGCGTCCTTGGCCCCCCGCGACAGGGGGGCCAGGGCCGCGGCGGCGGTGCGTGCGCGACGTGCGGTGTCGAGGACCTCGCTCATGCAGCGAGGGTAGGTCCTCAGCCGCCGCGCTCGACCAGCGCGGACTCGACGCCCTTGACGGCGATCTCCAGGGCGGCCTCGTCGCCGTCGAGCGGCAGGGTGTCGGCCGGGACGCTGCCCAGCCACTCGGGGCCGCCGTCGGTGACGCGGCCGACCATGACGTCGTCGCCCTGGCGGCGCAGCAGGGTGTCGCCGGCGGTCGCGCCGGAGGGGGCCTGGTCGGACTCGATCTGGTGGATGGTCATGCGCCCGCCCTACCCCGGTCTCAGCGGGTCAGCACCACCAGGTCGTCGCGGTGGACGACCTCGCGCAGGCCGAGCTCGCGGGTGGAGCGGCCGAGCAGCGCGGGCAGCTCGGCGGCGTCGTAGGCGACCAGCCCGCGGGCGACGGCGGTGCCGTCCGGGCCGGCCAGCTCGACCGGGTCCCCCGCGCCGAACTCGCCCTCGACGGCGGTGACCCCGGCGGGCAGCAGCGACAGCCGTCGCTCGCAGACCGCGGCGACCGCGCCGGCGTCCAGCAGCAGCCGGCCCCGCGGGGTGCTCGCGTGCTCCAGCCACAGCAGCCGGCCGCTGCTGCGGCTGCCCGTGGCGGCGAAGACCGTGCCGCCCTCGCCGCGCAGCGCCGCCTGCGACGTTCGCCGCGCTGGTCAGCAGCACCGGCACGCCCGCCCCGGTCGCGACCCGGGCGGCGTCGACCTTGCTCGCCATCCCGCCGGTGCCGACGCCCGAGCCGACGCCGCCGACCTGCACCGCCTCCAGGTCGGCCGGCCCGTCGACCTGCTCGACCAGCCGGGCACCGGGGCGCCGCGGGTCGCCGTCGTACAGCCCGTCGACGTCGGACAGCAGCACCAGGGCGTCGGCCCGCACCAGGTGCGCGACCAGGGCGGCCAGCCGGTCGTTGTCGCCGAAGCGGATCTCCTCGGTGGCCACGGCGTCGTTCTCGTTCACCACCGGCACGACGCCGAGGGCCAGCAGCCGCTCCAGCGTCGTCTGCGCGTTGCGGTAGTGGCTGCGCCGCACGACGTCGTCGGCGGTGAGCAGCACCTGCCCGACGGTGCGGCCGGAGCGGCCGAAGGCGGTCGCGTACTGCTGCACCAGCAGCGACTGCCCGACGCTCGCGGCGGCCTGCAGGGTGGCGAGGTCGCGGGGGCGGCGCGACAGCCCGAGCGGCGCGAGCCCGGCGGCGATGGCCCCGGACGAGACCAGGACGACCTCTCCCCCGCGGGCGACCAGGGCCGTCACCAGCGCGTCGACGCGGGCGACGTCGAGCCCGCCCTCGGCGGTGGTGAGCGAGGACGAGCCGACCTTCACGACCAGGCGACGGGCCCCCGCGACGGCCGCGCGGCTCACGCCTGCGCGTCCTCTTCCTGGCGGGTGGGGTCGTCGAGCAGGTGGGTGAGGCCGAGCCGCTCGGCGCGCCGGACGTCCTTGAGCTCGCGGCGGCGGTCGGCGCCGATGCGCTGGTCGTTCTCGAAGCGGGCGTCCTGGCCGCGCATGCCGGAGGAGAACTGCTCCATCTCGGTCGGCTGCCAGTCGAAGCTGACGTCCCCGATCGTCACCTGGCAGCCGGGCTCGGCGCCGGCCTCGGCCAGCGCCTTCTCCACCCCGAGCCGGTTCAGCCGGTCGGCGAGGTAGCCCACGGCCTCGTCGTTGCCGAAGTCGGTCTGGGTGACCCAGCGCTGCGGCTTCACGCCGTGGACGACGAAGCCGTCGCCGTCGGGCGCGGGGGCGATCGTGAAGCCGGCGTCGTCGACGGCGGTGGGGCGCAGCACGATGCGCGTCGCCTCCTCGACCGGCTGCGCGGCGCGGTGGCCCTTGACCAGCTCGGCGAGCGCGAACAGCAGCTCGCGCAGGCCCTCGCGGGTGGCCGCCGAGACGGCGAAGACCGGGACGCCGCGGGCCTCGAGGTCCGCACGCACGATGTCGGCGAGGTCGCGCCCGTCGGGCACGTCGACCTTGTTCAGCACGACGACGCGGGGCCGGTCGGCGAGGTCGCTCTGGTAGGCGCGCAGCTCGGCCTCGATGACGTCGAGGTCGGTCAGCGGGTCGCGGTCGGGCTCGAAGGTCGCGGTGTCCAGGACGTGGACCAGCACGCTGCACCGCTCCACGTGGCGCAGGAACTCCAGCCCCAGGCCCTTGCCCTGGCTCGCGCCCGGGATGAGCCCCGGCACGTCGGCGACGGTGAAGACGGCCCCGCCCGCCTCGACGACGCCGAGGTTCGGCACCAGCGTCGTGAAGGGGTAGTCGGCGATCTTCGGGCCGGGCGCTCGACACCGCCG
Source organism: uncultured Actinomycetota bacterium (assembly GCA_963815615.1). GTDB lineage: Bacteria > Actinomycetota > Actinomycetes > Mycobacteriales > SCTD01 > RYN-122. The sequence goes on from CAWFHF010000003.1 coordinate 18,182, forward strand.
CGATGAGGCTCGACTTGCCGGCGCTCGGGAACCCCACGAGGGCGACGTCGGCGACGCTCTTGAGCTCCAGCACGACGTCGGCGGCCTCGCCCGGCTCACCCAGCAGCGCGAAGCCGGGGGCCTTGCGCTTGGTCGTGGCCAGGCTGGCGTTGCCCAGCCCGCCGCGACCGCCCCGGGCGACGACGTAACGGGTGCCCACGCCGACGAGGTCGGCCAGCTGGTTGCCGTCCGCGTCGAGCACGACCGTGCCGTCCGGCACGGGCAGCTCGATGGTCGCGCCGTTGGCACCGGTGCGCATGTCGCCCGCGCCCGGCTTGCCGCTCGTCGCCTTCTGGTGCGGGTGGTAGTGGTAGTCGAGCAGCGTCGTCGTGTTGTGGTCGACGACCAGCACGACGTCGCCGCCGTGCCCGCCGTCCGCGCCGTCGGGCCCGCCGAGCGGCTTGAACTTCTCGCGGTGGACGCTCGAGCAGCCGTGCCCGCCGTCGCCGGCGGCGACGTGCAGCACGACGCGGTCGACGAAGGTGGTCATCCGGGTGCCTCTCGTGGTCCCCGCACCGGTGCGCGGGGTCTGGGAGCAGAACGCCGAAGGCGGGCCCGGCATGCCGGACCCGCCCTCGAGGAGGAGCTGAGGTGCTAGCTGGCGACGGCCACCGGCTCGGCCGCGGGCTGCGCGATGTTCACGGTCTTGCGGCCGCGCTTGGTGCCGAACAGCACCGCACCGGGCACGAGCGCGAACAGGGTGTCGTCCTTGCCGCGGCCGACGCCCTCGCCCGGGTGGAAGTGGGTGCCGCGCTGGCGCACGATGATCTCGCCGGCCTTGACGACCTGGCCGCCGAAGCGCTTCACGCCGAGGTACTGGGCGTTGGAGTCGCGACCGTTGCGCGAGGAGCTCGCGCCCTTCTTGTGAGCCATCTGTCTACTTCCCCGTCTCGATCGCGGTCACCCGGACGCTCGTGAGCTTCTGGCGGTGGCCCATGCGGCGCTTGTAGCCGGTCTTGTTCTTGTACTTCAGGATGCTGATCTTCGGGCCCTTGGTCTGCTCGACGACCTCGGCGGCGACGGTGACGCCCGCGAGCGCGGCGGCGTCCGTCGTCACGTCCGAGCCGTCCACCACCAGCAGGGCCGGCAGGGAGATCGAGGAGCCGGCAGCACCGTCGAGCTTCTCGACCTCGACGACGTCGCCGACGGCGACCTTGTACTGCTTGCCGCCGGTCTTGACGATGGCGTACACGGCTGAGCTCCTCGATGACGGGGGTGGTGTCGCGCGCACGTCAGGCACGCGCGACCTGGAGAGACTACAGGAGCCGCGCCGACGCCGTCGAACCTCGGCGTCCGCCGCCGGGACGGCCGCCGCGTGCTGCGGCGACCGCCCCTGCGACGGCGGCCCGGGACTGCTCCGGCGGGACGAGGGCCCGGGTGCCCGGGCCTACTGCTCGGGCGCCCCGGCCGGGCGGCTGGTCGCCCGGCGGCGACGGCGCGGGCGCGCCTCCGCAGCGGGCTCGGGCTCGGACTCGGCCGGCTCGGGCTCGGGCTCCGGCGGGCTCGGGCTCCAGCGACGCTCTGCACGACGTCGGGGACGACCGGGAGGTCCTCCTGCGCCGCGGTGGGCTGGTCGGCGAGGTCGGGGACGACGTCGGGGGCTGTGTCGTCCTGCTCGCCGTCCTGCTCGTCCGGCGCGACCGGTGCGCTGCCGGCAGCCGGGTCGGCCGCGACCGTGGACGGCGCGTCGGCGACGGCGTCGACCTCGGCGTCGGTCCGGTGGTGGCGGTGTCCGCGTCGGTGCTCGGCGCGAGGACGGCGGGCTGCTCGTCGTCGGCCGGCAGGGGCGGGACCTCGCTGCCGGCCGGCTCGGCCAGCAGCTCGCTCATCTCGTCCTGCGGCGCGACCGTCGCGCTCCCCCGGCCCCGGCCGCCGCGGCGGCGCCGCCTGGGCGCGTCCTCGGCGGGCGCGTCGGCGTCGTCGGACGGGGCCGCTGCGGGCTCGGGCTCCTTCTTCGGCCGACGCCTTGGCCGCGGCGGCGACGCGCTCGATGCCGGCGCCGCCGTCGGTCTGCCGGCTGCCGACGGCGTGGCCCGGACACGTCGGTGCGCACGTGCACGCCGCGCCCGCCGCAGGAGTCGCAGGTCTCGCTGAAGCTCTCCAGCAGCCCCTGGCCGACCCGCTTGCGGGTCATCTGCACCAGGCCGAGCGAGGTGACCTCGGCGACCTGGTGCTTGGTGCGGTCGCGGCCCAGGCACTCGACCAGCCGGCGCACCACCAGGTCGCGGTTGCTCTCGAGCACCATGTCGATGAAGTCGACGACGATGATCCCGCCGAGGTCGCGCAGGCGCAGCTGCCGGGCGATCTCCTCGGCGGCCTCGAGGTTGTTGCGGGTGACCGTCTCCTCGAGGTTGCCGCCCTTGCCGACGTACTTGCCGGTGTTGACGTCGATGACGACCATCGCCTCGGTGCGGTCGATGACCAGCGAGCCGCCGGACGGCAGGTGCACCTTGCGGTCGAGCGCCTTGAGCAGCTGCTCGTCGATGCGGTGCTCGGCGAACACGTCCTTCTCGGAGGTGTGCCGCGTGAGCCGGGGCAGCAGGTCGGGGGCGACGAACTCGACGTAGTCGCGGATCGTGTCCCACTCGGACTCGCCCTGCACGAGCAGCGAGGTGAAGTCCTCGTTGAACACGTCGCGGACGACCTTGACCACCAGGTCCGGCTCGGCCTGCAGCAGCTTCGGGCCACCGCCCTTGGCGGCCTTCTCCTGGATGACCTCCCACTGCGCCTGCAGCCGGCGGACGTCGGCCTCGATCTCCTCCTGCGACGCCCCCTCGGCGGCGGTGCGGATGATCACGCCGGCGTCGTCGGGGACGACCTTCTTCAGGATGGACTTCAGGCGGCTGCGCTCGGTCTCGGGGAGCTTGCGGCTGATCCCGGTCATCGAGCCCTCGGGCACGTAGACCAGGTAGCGGCCCGGCAGGCTGACCTGGCTGGTGAGCCGGGCGCCCTTGTGGCCGATCGGGTCCTTGCTGACCTGGACCAGGACCTCCTGGCCGGACTTCAGGACCTGCTCGATCTTCTTGGTGCCGGAGCCCTCGAAGTTGACCTCGCCGGCGTACAGCACGCCGTTGCGGCCCTTGCCGATGTCGACGAACGCCGCCTCCATGCTGGGCAGCACGTTCTGCACCCGGCCGAGGTAGACGTTGCCGGCGTAGCTCTGGGCGCTGGCCTTGGTGACGTAGTGCTCGACCAGGATCCCGTCCTCCAGGACGGCGATCTGGGTCATGTCGCCCTTCTGGCGCACGACCATCTGGCGCTCGACGGCCTCGCGGCGGGCCAGGAACTCGGCCTCGGTGAGGACCGGCGCGCGGCGGCGGCCGGAGTCGCGGCCCTCCTGCCGGCGGACCCGCTTGGCGGCCATGCGGGTCGACCCGGTGATGCCGCGGACGCCGTCCTCGTCGGCCGCGCTCGCGCCGCGGACCCGCTTCTCGCGCGGCTCGCGGACCCGCACGACCGTCGGGACGCCGTCGTCCTCGGCCTCCCCGCTGTCGTCCGCGCCGCCGGAGCCGCCCCGACGACGACGCCGGCGCCGACGGCGGGTGCCGCCCTCACCGGCCTCCTCGTCGTCGGCGTCGTCCTCGGTGCTGTCGGTCGCGTCCTCGGTGCCGTCGGCGTCCTCGCCCTCGGCGGGCTCGTCGGTCTCGTCCGCGGTCTCGGCGGTCTCGTCGTCGCGGCGCGGGCCACGGCCGCGACGGCCGCGACGGCGCCGGCGGGGACGGTCGCCGTCCTCGTCGTCGTCGGCCTCGGCGTCCTGCTCGGGCGCGGTGTCGGCGGTGCTGAGGACCTCGTCGGGGCTGACGGCGCCGCTGGTGCCGGCGCGACGTCGACGCCGCGGGGCGGGGGCGTCGTCGGCGGGGGCGTCACCCTCGGCGGCGGCGGGGGCCGCAGCGGCGGGGCGCTTCGGGGCGACCTCGTCGGGAGCCACGAACGTGACGACGGCGGGCGCCCGGCGGCGGCGCGTCCGCGGGGCAGGGGCGTCGTCGTCGGTCTCGTCCTCGTCCGCCACCGGGGAGGCAGCGGCCGGGGAGGCGGCGGCCGGCTGCTCCTCGAGCAGCTCGACGCTCGGGGCGGCGGCGGGGGCGCTCGCCCGGCGGCCGCGGCCGCGGCGGGAGCGCGAGGTGGGCGTGCCCTCGGTGGCGAGCACGTCGGCGGTGGTGTCGTCCGCGACCGCCTCGGCCACGGCGGGGTCGTCCTCGACGGCGTCGACGACGGGCTCGGCGGCGTCGAGCAGCACCGCGGCGACGAGGTCGGCCTCGGTGGTGGCGGCCTGCGGGACGACGAGGTCGGGCTGCGGGAGGTCCCCGGGCTCGGGAGTGGCCTCGGGAGCGGGGGCGGCGGCCTTGCGGGTGGCGCGCTTGCGGGGCGCCTTGGCGGGAGCAGCGGCGGGTGCGTCCGCAGCGGCCGGTGCGTCGGCAGCAGCAGGTGCGGCGGCCGTGGGCCCGTCGGCAGCGGGGGCGCCAGCGGCCTCCGGCACCTGGGCGGTCTCGGGCTGCTCCGTCGGGGCGGCCGCCGTGCGGGTGGCCCGCTTGCGCGGCGCCTTCTTGGCGGGCGCGGGAGGCGCCTCGGAGGCGGCAGGCGCCTCGCCGGCGGCGGGCGCGTCGGAGGCGGCGGGCGCCGCGGGTGCCTCCGCCGGGGCGGCGTCCGTCACCTCGACGGGAGGCGCCTCCGCGGGCGCGGCCGCCTTGCGGGTGGCCCGCTTGCGCGGCGCCTTCTTCGCGGGGGCCGCCGCGGCGGTCCCGCCGTCCTGGGAGGTCGCGTCCGGGGAGGCCGCGTCCTGGGGGGTCGTGCTGTCGCTGGGCTCGTCGAGCACCGGTGCTCCGGTCCGGCCGCCGCGTCGACGCGTCGTGGCGGCCCGGGGAAGGGCGGTCCGCGCCGGCCGGTCGGCCGGTGCGGGAGAAGTCAGGGGTGCGGGGTGTCGCCCGGGGGCGGCGCTCCGCCGGCGTCGGCCTGCTCGGGGCCGCCGTCCTGTCGCGTTGCCCCGTGCGCCGGAGCGCGGTCGGGTGCGAGCGGGTCGGCGACCTCGCCGTCTTCGGTGAGCGGACCCTGCGCGGTGCGCGTTGCCGCGGGCGGCACGGGCGTCGCGAGGCCTGCTGCGGACCGGAGCCCGGAGAGGACGTCGTCGGGTCGGACAGCAGGCGTCACGTGCCGTACGACCAGGTGGAGTGTCGCACACCCGTCGTCACCCTCGGTCGCGGACGCGCGCAGGGAGACGACGGCGGCGCGGGCGTCGAGGCTGCGCCGCCCGTCCTTGGTGAGCCGCTCGACGAGCACCTCGTCGGCGGCGAGGAACGCGGCGACGGCCCGGACGGCGTCCTCCAGCGGCACCTCGGGCAGCCGGACGAGCCAGTGGGAGGCCTCGACCCGGTCGGGCAGGCTGGTGCCGGGGGGCGCCTCGACGACCTCGACGACGTCGATGCCGTCGGGCAGGCTGGCGTCGAGGGCGGCCCGCAGCTGTTCGAGGTCGACCCGCCGGACGACGGACACCTCGACGTACTCGGCCTCCGACGCGACCCCCGTGGGAGCCGCTCCCACCCAGCTGATCTTGGGGTGCGGGCTGAACCCGGCGGAGTAGGCCATCGGGACCTCGGCCCGGCGCAGCGCGCGCTCGAAGGCGCGGGCGATGTCGCGGTGGCTGGTGAAGCGCAGCCGGCCGCGCTTGGTGTAGCGCAGCCGCAGCTTCTGCACCGCGGGCGGCGGCGGGGGGCCCGTGGGCTGGCGCTTCGACACGGCGCTGCAGGCTAGTGGCCGCGCACGTCCCAGAGGTGGTGCTCGACGTCGTGCAGGAAGTAGCGGGCGAAGGAGGCGACGGTGAACGCGGCGCCGTCGCTGCGCCGGCCGGGGCGCTCCCAGCCGGTCACGGCGTCGAACCGGTCGGCCAGCGCGAGACCCCGCTCCCGGACCTGTCCGGCGACGACCGCCGGGTCCTCGTCGGCGTAGCCGCCGGCCGACGCGTCCTGGTCCCAGTTCTCGTAGAGCGGGTCGTCGGTGTCGAGCATGAGCGTCAGGCGGGCGTCGTAGACGCCGAGGACGTCACGGACGTGGCAGCCGTACTCCAGCGGCGACCACACCCCGGGGGCGGGCCGGTCGTGCACGCCGTTCCGGCCGAGCACCTCGCCCAGGCCGTCGAGGCGGCGCGCAGCCGCGGGGCGACCTGCTCGACCGGCAGGCCGCCGACGTCCAGCCCGCACTCCGGGCACGGGCGCTCCAGCACCCACGTCCAGTCCTTGGTGTCGGCCACGCGGCGCCGCTCAGACCACGGACAGCGGCAGCAGCTTCTTGCCGGTCGGCCCCACCTGGATCTCGGTGCCCATCGACGGGCAGACGCCGCAGTCGAAGCACGGGATCCAGCGGCAGTCGTCGAGCTCGACCTCCTCGAGCGCCTCCTGCCAGTCGGCCCACAGCCACTCCTTGTCGAGCCCGGAGTCGAGGTGGTCCCAGGGCAGCACCTCGTCCTCGCCGCGCTCGCGGGTGGTGTACCAGGCGAGGTCGACGCCGAACGGGGTCAGCTCCTGCTCGGCCAGGCGCACCCAGCGCTCGTAGGAGAAGTGCTCGCTCCAGCCGTCGAAGCTGCCCGCCGTCGCGCCACACGGCCTCCAGCACCCGGCCGACCCGGCGGTCGCCGCGGGACAGCAGGCCCTCGACCTGCCCGGGCTTGCCGTCGTGGTAGCGGTAGCCGACGGCCTTGCCGAGGCTGCGGTCGGCGCCGATGGCCTCGCGCAGCATCTTGAGCCGCCGGTCGATCGTCTCGACGTCGGCCTGGCCGGCCCACTGGAACGGCGTGTGCGCCTTGGGCACGAAGCCGCCGATGGAGACGGTGCAGCGGACGTCCTTGGTCCCCGCCGCCTTGCGCCCCTCGCGGATGACCTCGTGGGCGAGCTCGGCGATCTCGAGCACGTCCTCGTCGGTCTCGGTCGGGAGCCCGCACATGAAGTAGAGCTTGACCTGGCGCCAGCCGGCGGCGAAGGCGGTCGACGTCGTGCGGACGAGGTCGTCCTTGCTGACCGTCTTGTTGATGACCCGGCGCAGCCGCTCGCTGCCGCCCTCGGGGGCGAAGGTCAGCCCGGAGCGGCGGCCGCCGCGCGACAGCTCCTGCGCGAGGGTGACGTTGAAGGCGTCGACGCGGGTCGACGGCAGCGACAGCGAGGTGTTCGTGCCCTCGTAGCGGTCGGCGAGGCCGGTGGCGACCTCGGCGATCTCGGAGTGGTCGGCGCTGGACAGCGACAGCAGCCCGACCTCCTCGTAGCCGGTGGCCTTGAGCCCGGCCTCGACCATCTCGCCGATGCCGGTGATCGAGCGCTCGCGCACCGGGCGCGTGATCATGCCGGCCTGGCAGAAGCGGCAGCCGCGGGTGCAGCCGCGGAAGATCTCGACGCTCATCCGCTCGTGCACCGTCTCGGCCAGCGGCACGAGCGGCTGCTTCGGGTACGGGAACGCGTCGAGGTCCATGAGCGTGCGCTTGTGCACCCGGAACGGGACGTCGGGGCGGTTCGGGGCGACGCGCTGGATGCGGCCGTCGGGCAGGTAGGCGACGTCGTAGAAGCGCGGGACGTAGACGCCGCCGGTGCGGGCCAGGCGCAGCAGCGTCTCCTCGCGGGAGGCGCCGTCCTGCTTGGCCTGCCGCAGCACCTGCGTCATCTCGAGCACGGCCTGCTCGCCGTCGCCGAGCACGGCGGCGTCGATGAAGTCGGCGATCGGCTCGGGGTTGAACGCGGCGTGCCCGCCGGCGAGCACGATCGGGTCGTCCTCGGTGCGGTCGGCCGCGTGCAGCGGGATGCCGGCGAGGTCGAGCTGCTCGAGCATGTTGGTGTAGCCGAGCTCGGTGGAGAACGACAGCCCGAGGACGTCGAAGCCCTTGACCGGGCGGTGGCCGTCGACGGTGAACGCCGGGACGCCCGCCTCGCGCATGAGGCCGGCGAGGTCGGGCCAGACGCTGTAGCAGCGCTCGGCCAGCACGCCGGGCTGCTCGTTGAGCACCTCGTAGAGGATCATGACGCCCTGGTTGGGCAGCCCGACCTCGTAGGCGTCCGGGTACATGATCGCCCAGCGGACACACGTCGGGCACTCCGTCCCACGGCTTGACCTGGCGAGTTGAGCTCGCCCCCGACGTACTGGATCGGCTTCTGCACCTTCGCGAGCAGGGGCTCGAGGCGCGGGAAGAGGCTGACGCCGGGCTGGGAGAACATGCGCCCAGGCTACGGCGCCCCTGCGGCACCGTCACAGCTCGCGCGACGCGCAGGCGCACGTTCTGCAGCAGCCCGACGGCGACGAGGTTGGCGAACATCGCCGAGCCGCCGTAGGAGACGAACGGCAGCGGCAGGCCGGTCACCGGCATGATCCCGAGCGTCATCCCGATGTTGACGAAGCTCTGGAACGCGAACCAGCTGACGACCCCGGCGGCGACCAGCCGGCCGAAGGTGTCGGGCGCCGCGACCGCGATCCGGCAGCCGCGCCACAGCACGACGCCCAGCAGCAGCACCAGCCCGCCCGCGCCCACCAGGCCCAGCTCCTCGCCCGCCACGGTGAAGACGAAGTCGGTCTGCTGCTCGGGGATGAAGGCGCCGCCGGTCTGGGTGCCCTGGAACAGCCCCTTGCCCCACACGCCGCCCGAGCCGATGGCGATCCGGGCCTGCGTCGTGTTGTAGGCGACGCCGCGCGGGTCGAGGTCGGGGTTGGCGAACGCCGCGAAGCGGGCCACCTGGTAGTCGTCCAGCACGCCGAGCTGGACGGCGGCGACGCTGACGACGACGCCGGCCAGCAGCAGCCCGACCAGCCAGCGGGTGGGCGCGCCCGCCGACGGCCAGCACCCCCAGGACGACGGCGACCAGCACCAGCGTCGTCCCGAGGTCGGGCTGCAGCATGACCAGCCCCATGGGGACGGCGGCCAGGGCCAGGACGAGCAGCACGTCGGCGTCGCGCGGGGTGTCCTCGCCGTCGCGGCCCTCGGCGAGCAGCACGGCCATCCCGACGACGAGGGCGACCTTGGCGAACTCCGACGGCTGCACCTGGAACCCCGCCGGCAGCAGGATCCAGCTGTGCGCGCCGTTGATGGTGGCGCCGAGCGGCGACAGCACGACGACGAGCCCGACGCACGCCACGACGTAGACGACCGGGGCGTAGGCGCGCAGGGAGCGGGGGTCCACCAGCGCCGCGACGGCCCCAGCGTGGCGCCGATGAGCGCGTTGACGAGGTGCTTCTGGAAGAACCCGGCGGGGTCGGCGCCGGCGTCGAGCAGGCGCTGCCGGGTCGCCGACCAGACCAGCAGCGAGCCCAGCACGACGAGGGCGAGGACGGCGAGCAGGAGCAGCCAGTCGAGCCGCCGCAGCACCGAGTCGCGCTGCAGCGCGCGCTCGCGCAGCGACGCCGAGCGGGGGCGCAGCCGCACCGGCGACGTCGTCACTGGCGCCGGCCGCACGTACGGGCCGAGGACCGGCGGCGCGGGGACCTTCGTCCCGGGCGGGCCGACCGTGCCGTCGGGGCGGACGACGGGCAGCGCCGTCGGCAGCCGCCCGCCGGGCAGCAGCGCCGGCCGCCCCACGCCGTAGAGCGCGTCGTAGACCTCGCGCACCATCGGCGCCGCGGTCGTGCCGCCGGTGCCGCCCTGCGCGACCATCCCGACGACGACCAGCTCGGGGTCCTCGGCCGGCGCGAAGGAGGCGAACCAGGCGGTGTCCTGCTTGCCCGCCACCTCCCCGGTGCCGGTCTTGCCGGCGACGTGGACCGGGAAGCCCGGCGAAGGCGCCGCGGGCGGTGCCCTCGGTGGTCACCCCGCCGAGCGCCTCGCGCAGGAAGGCGAGCGTCGCGGGCGCGACCGGGACGGTCCGCCCGGACGACCGGGGCGACCTCCCGGGCGCGGCTGCCCGTCGGCCGACAGCAGGGCCCGCCCGACGTGCGGCTCCACCCGCCTGCCGCCGTTGGCGATGGCCGCGTAGACGGTGGCGAGCTGCAGCGGCGTCACCAGGGTGTCGCCCTGGCCGATGGCGAAGTTCGCGGCGTCGCCGGCGCGGAAGCGGTCCGCCGTCGTCGCAGAACTCCTGGTTCGCGCGCCGCCGCTCCGGGCTGCGTGCCGGGTTCACCGCGCCCTTGCAGTAGTTGGCCCGCAGCCGCTCCCAGCGCTCCTGCAGGTAGGCGCGGTCGGCGATGGTGCCGCTGCGCTCGCTCGGCAGGTCGACGCCGGTGCGGGTGCCGAGCCCGAAGGCCTGCGCCATGCGCACCATCGGGTCCTTCGGCTGCGCCACCGGGCGGTTGCCGCCGTCGCGCAGCCACTGCTCGTAGGCGAAGTCGTAGTAGACGGTGTCGCAGGACTTCACGATCGCCGTCCGCAGGGTGATCGGGCCCGAGGCCGACGCCCTCGAAGTTGCGCTTGCCGCCGAGCGGGGCGTACGCGCCGGGGCACGGGTAGACGCCGGTCAGCGGGTAGCCGTCCTCGACCACCGCCGCCGTCGACACCACCTTGAACGTCGACGCCGGCGCGTAGGCGCCCTGGATGGCGCGGAACACCAGCGGCGCGCCGCGCGACTCGTCGACCAGCTGCGCGTACTCCTCGTCGGAGGCCCCGCCGAGGAAGACCGACGGGTCGTAGCTCGGGTAGCTCGCCAGGGCGACCAGGCGCCCGGTCTTCGCCTCCATGACGACGATCGACCCGGAGTCGGCCTTGTACGTGCCGTTGCCCGCGCGGTCGGGCCGGGTGCGGGCCGCCGCGACGGCGCTGGGCCAGGGCCTGCTCGGCCGCCGCCTGCACGCCGGCGTGGATCGACAGGACCAGCGTGTCGCCGGGCCGGGGCGGCGTCTGCCCGGCGACCCCCTTCACGGCCCCGACGTGGTCGACGAGCAGCGACTGCACGCCGTCGGTCCCCCGCAGCTCGGTGTCGTAGGACGCCTCGACGCCCGACCGCCCGACCAGGGCGCTGTCCTGCACGCCCTCGTAGCGCGGCAGCGACGTCTCCTGCGGCCCGATCGGGCCGAGGTAGCCGAGGACGTGGGCCGCCGTCGTCCCGCGGGGGTACTCGCGGACGGCCGCGAAGCGCGTCTCGACCGCCGGGTAGTCCTCGCGGTGCTCCTCCACGGCCAGCACCCGGCGCAGCCCCGCGGCGTCGTCGGCGGCGTACTCCTGCACCGGTACCGGCTGGTAGGGCGAGCCGCGCCAGCACGGGGGCCGGACCGTGCCGCCGCAGGGGGTGATCTCCTGCCGCAGCAGGGCGGGCGGCTTGCCCAGCACCCGGCCGAGCCGCTCCAGCACGGCCCGGCCGTCGTCGGGCTCGCGCAGCAGGCGGGCCCGGTCGACGCTCACCACCAGCGCGGTGCGGTTGCGCACCAGCGGGACGCCCGTCACGTCGTAGACCTCGCCGCGCGGCGCCGGCGTGACCACCTCGCGCACGCGGTTCTCACTGGCGGCCGCCGTGTAGCGCGCGCCCTCGTGGACCTGCAGGAACCACAGCCGGCCCAGCAGGGTGGCGAGCACGGCCACGACCACCACCTGCAGCACGAGCAGCCGGCCCGCCGAGCGGGTGCTCACCGCCATGCCCCGACCCGGTCGCCGTCGACCCGGCGCACGAGCGCGCCGACGACGGGGACGACGAACGGCGTCAGCACGACGGCGTACGGCACCGACGACACCAGCGCCCGGAGCACCGCGGCGCCGCCGACCCGCGGGTCGCCCAGCAGGACGCCCTCGCCGGCGAACAGCAGCACCGCACCAGCGGCCGACGCCCCGACGACGGCGAAGGGCAGCAGGGTCGAGCGCTCGGCGTCGTCGCGGACCTGCCCCGCCGCGTGCCCGACCACGGCCAGGACCAGCGCCGCCCGGCCGAGCGCGTGGTCGGCCTGCAGGTCGGCCAGCAGCCCGGCGGCGAAGCCGGTGACCGCCCCCGACGTCGGCCCCTCGGCGAGCGCGAACGCCACGACGACGACGACCAGCAGCTCGGGGGCCGCGCCCGGCAGCGGCAGCGCGGCCAGCACCGCCGTCTGCAGCAGCAGGGCGGTGAGGACGACGGCGACGCCGAGCAGCAGCCGCTGCCCGCGTCACCGGGCCGCCCCTGCCGGCAGCGGCGAGCGTGCGCCCGTGCGCACCGCGCCGACGACGACGCCGACGAGGTCGAGGGCGTGCACGTCGACGAACGGCTCGAGCGTGGCCGTGCGGGTCAGGTCCCCCGGCCGCAGCAGCACCTCGCGGACCCGCCCCACCGGCACGTCCGGCACGAACGTGTCCGACGCCGTCGTCGTGACGACGTCGCCGGGGCGCAGGGCGCACGTCGGTGTCCACGACGTCGTAGCGCAGCCCGCCCGGCCCCTCGCCGGTGACCAGCCCGACGCCGCCGAGCCGGGCGCTGCCGGCCGCCGACGGTGAAGCCCGGGTCGACCAGCAGCACCACCGTGCAGGTGAAGGGGCCGACCCGCTTGGTCCGCCCCACCAGCCCCGCGCCCGTCAGGACGGTCTGGCCCGGGCGCAGGCCGTCGCGGCTGCCGGCGTCGAGCGTGGCGGTCCAGGCGAAGCCGAGCGAGCTGCCGACCGACACGACGCGCGCGGGGACGACGTCGGCGTCGGCCACGGCGCGCACCTTCAGCAGCGCCTTCAGCTCGGCGTCGCTGCGGCGCAGCGCCTCGGTCTCGCGCAGCTGCGCCCGCAGCCGGGCGTTCTCCCGCTCGAGCCGCCGGGTGTCGGCCTGCCCGTCGCCCAGCCCGCCGAGCGCCCGGCCGGTCGCCGACACCGCGCCGCCGACGGTCCGCTGGGCCGGGCCGAGGACGGTGTCCGCGCCGCGGCGCAGGGCCGCGAACGGGCCGCCCTCGTCGCCGCCGTCGAGGGCGGTCAGGGTGAGGGCGGTCAGCACGAGCAGGGCCAGCAGCAGGCGGGAGCCGCGCACGAGGTCAGGGCCGGCAGGGCGTCAGCGGCGGCGGGGCTCGGAGACGAGCACCTGGCTGCAGCGCCTCGAAGCCCTCGACGACCTTGCCCGAGCCGATGGCGACCGAGTGCAGCGGGTTGTCGGTGACGTGCACCGGCATGCCCGTCTCGTGGCGCAGCCGCTCGTCGAGGCCCTTGAGCAGGGCGCCGCCCCCGGTGAGCACGATGCCGCGGTCCATGATGTCGCCGGACAGCTCCGGCGGGCAGGTGTCGAGCGTCGTCTTCACGGCGTCGACGATCTGGTTGACCGGCTCCTCGATGGCCTTGCGGATCTCCTCCGCCGTCACCGTGATCGTCTTCGGCAGGCCGCTGACGAGGTCGCGGCCGCGGATCTCGGCCTGCGGCTCGTCCGGCGTCGGGAAGGCCGAGCCGATGGCCATCTTGATCTCCTCGGCGGTGCGCTCGCCGAGCATCAGCGAGTACTCCTTCTTCACGTAGGAGATGATCGAGGAGTCGAGCTCGTCGCCGCCGGTGCGGATCGACTGGCTGGTGACGATGCCGCCGAGGCTGACGACGGCGACCTCGGTCGTCCCGCCGCCGATGTCGACGATCATGTTGCCGGTCGGCTCGTGGACCGGCAGGCCCGCGCCGATCGCGGCCGCCATCGGCTCCTCGATGATGTAGACCCTGCGCGCCCCGGCCTGGTAGCCGGCGTCCTTGACGGCGCGCTGCTCGACGCCGGTGATGCCGCTCGGCACGCAGATGACGATGCGGGGCTTGGCGAACTGCCGCCGCTTGTGCACCTTCTGGATGAAGTAGCGCAGCATCCGCTCGGTCGTGTCGAAGTCGGCGATGACGCCGTCCTTGAGCGGCCGGATGGCGACGATGTTGCCGGGCGTCCGGCCGATCATCCGCTTGGCCTCGGTGCCGACGGCCAGGATCCCGTGGTGTTGGTGTTGATCGCCACGACGCTCGGCTCGTTGAGCACCACGCCGCGCCCCCGGACGTAGACCAGGGTGTTGGCGGTCCCGAGGTCGACCGCCATGTCGCGACCGAGGAACGAGAGCGATCGTGACGCCATGCGGGGCCTTCCGAAGGGGTGCGGCGCGGGGAGACTGCAGGGCCCGGCTGGTCTCCCACCCTAGCGGCGGGGACCGTCCGGGCCTGCTCCGAGCCCGGTCGTGACGTGGTCGTCACGCGGCCCCGCGGCGTCGCCGGCGTCCCGGTCGCGTCCCTCGGCGCGGGCGCGCCGCGGGCCGGCGCACGCGCGCGGAACCCTTCGTCGCCGGACGCGCCGCGGCCCGGCTCCGCCGCGCTGGTGCGCGAGGGGCCGGGCCGCGATCGGCGCTGCTCAGGCCGGGGAAGAAGATCCCGATCTCGCGCTGGGCCGACTCGGGCGAGTCCGAGCCGTGCACGAGGTTCTCGCCGATCTCCAGGGCGAAGTCGCCGCGGATCGAGCCGGGGGTGGCCTCGACCGGGTTGGTGGAGCCGATCAGCCCGCGGCAGCCGGCGACGGCGTTCGGGCCCTCGGCCACGAGCGCGACGAGCGGGCCGCCGGTGATGAACTCGACGAGCTCGCCGAAGAAGGGGCGCTCCCGGTGCTCGCCGTAGTGCTCCTCGGCGGTCGCGCGGTCCAGGGTGCGCAGCTCCATCGCGACGAGCGTCAGGCCCTTCTTCTCCAGCCGGCCGACGACCTCGCCGGCGAGGCCGCGGCGGACGCCGTCGGGCTTGACGAGGATCAGGGTGCGCTCGGTGGCCACGGTGGGGTGCTCCTGTGCAGTAGGGGGAGGTCGCGGGCGGTCGCGGGTCCGCAGGGACGCTACCGGCGGGCGAGCAGGCGGCGCGCCTCGCCGGCGGTGACGACCGAGCCGGTGACGATCACGCCCGCGCCGCCGAGCTGCTCGGCGTCCGACTCGGACAGCGCGACGGCGGTGTCGATGGCGTCGTCGAGCCGGTCCTCGATGCGCACCCGGTCCTCGCCGAAGACGTCGCGGGCGAGCTCGCGCGAGGTCGTCGGCGGGCAGCGCGCGCGGCGAGCGGGTCTGCGTGACGACGACGTACGCCAGCGCGGGCTCGAGCACCTCGAGCATCCCGCGGGCGTCCTTGTCGCCGAGCACGGCGACGACGCCGACGAGCGAGGTGAAGCGGAAGGCCTCGCCGAGCGCCGCGACGGTGGCCTGCCATGCCGTGCGGCGTTGTGGCCGGCGTCGACCAGGACGGTGGGGCTGGTGCGCAGGACCTCGAGCCGGCCCGGGGCTGTCGACGCGGGCGAAGCCCTCGCGCACCGCCTCCGGGTCGAGAGAGCCGGCCCGCCGCTGGCCCCGCCGAGGAACGCCTCGACCGCGGCGAGCGCGGCGGCGGCGTTCTGCGCCTGGTGGGCGCCGTGCAGCGGCAGGAACACGTCGTCGTAGGTGCCGGACAGGCCCTGCAGGGTCAGCAGCTGGCCGCCGACGGCGGTCGCCCGGTGCACGACCCCGAACTCCAGGCCCTCGCGCGCGACGGTCGCCCCGACCTCGACGCAGCGCCGCAGCAGCACCTCCGCGGCCTCCGGCGGCTGCGCGGCCAGCACGACCGTGGCGCCCTCGTGGACGATGCCGGCCTTCTCGCCGGCGATCTCGGCGACCGTGGTGCCGAGCAGCGGCACGTGGTCGAGCCCGACCGGCAGCACGACGCAGGTCTGCGCCTGCAGCACGTTGGTCGCGTCCCAGGTGCCGCCGAGGCCGACCTCGACGACGGCGGCGTCGACCGGGGCGTCGGCGAACAGCGCGAAGGCCAGCCCGGTGAGGACCTCGAAGAAGGTCATCGGGGTGGGGCGAGCGGCTGTCGACGAGCTCGACGAAGGGCATGAGCTCGTCGAAGCCCGCCGCGAAGCGCTCCTCGTCGACGGGCTGGCCGTCGAGGGTGATCCGCTCGGTGACCTGCTCGAGGTGCGGGCTGGTGTACCGGCCCGGCCGCAGCCCGAAGGACCGCAGCAGGCTGTCGACCATCCGGGCGGTGCTGGTCTTGCCGTTGGTGCCCGTGAGGTGGACCGCCGGGTAGGCCTTCTGCGGGTCGCCGAGCAGGTCGCAGAGCAGCCGGATCCGGTCGAGGTCCGGCACCATCCGGTCCTCGCTCGGGAAGCGGGACGCGAGCGCCGCCTGCACCCGGTCGAGCGGGCCCTCGGTCACGCCGCGGGCTCGGGCGCCAGCGTCACCTCGACGTCGGCGTCGCCCTGCTCGAAGACCACCTCGCGCACGACGCCCGCGTTGCGCAGGTCGGTCTCGGCCCGGCGCAGCAGGGCGAGCTCGGCGTCGCTGCCGCGCACGACGAGGCGGTCGACCTCGGCCTTCATCGACCGCTTCTGCTGGCTCTTGGCCTTGCGGACGGCGCCCAGCACGGCGCCCGCCCCGATCAGCAGCGCGGCTCGCCGCCGGCGTCGAGCTCGTCCACCGTCGGCCAGGCTGCCCGGTGCACCGAGCCCTCGCGCCACCACGACCAGACCTCCTCGGTGGCGAAGGGCAGCACCGGGGCGAACAGGCGCAGCAGCACGTCCAGCGCCAGGCGCAGGGCGCGGCCGGCGCTCTCGGCGCCCTCCTGCGTCCCGTCGCCCTCGCCGTAGGCGCGGCCCTTCACCAGCTCGATGTAGAGGTCGCAGAAGGTCCAGAAGAAGGCCTCCGTGCGGTCGAGCGCACGGCTGTAGTCGTAGGCCTCGAAGGCCGTGGTCGCGTCGGCCACCACCTCGCGCAGGGCGGCCAGCAGGGCGAGGTCGAGCGGCTCGGTGACCGGTCCCGGCGTCGGGGCGGGGAAGGCGAGCGCGAAGCGGCTGGCGTTCAGCAGCTTGGTCGCCAGGCGCCGCCCGACCTTCATCTGCGCCTCGTCGAAGGCGGTGTCGGTGCCCAGCCGGCCGCCCGCGGCCCAGTAGCGGACGGCGTCGGTGCCGTGCTGCTCCAGCAGGCCCATCGGCGTCACGACGTTGCCCTTGGACTTGCTCATCTTCTTGCGGTCGGGGTCCAGGATCCAGCCCGACAGCGCCGTGTCGGTCCAGGGCAGGCTGCCGTGCTCGAGGTGGCTGCGGACCACCGTCGAGAACAGCCAGGTGCGGATGATGTCGTGGCCCTGCGGCCGCAGGTCGAACGGGAAGACCCGAGCGAACAGGTCGGGGTCGTCCTCCCACTGCCCGGCGATCTGCGGGGACAGGCTGCTGGTCGCCCATGTGTCCATGACGTCGGGGTCGGCGGTGAAGCCGCCGGGCACGCCCCGCCGGCTCTCGTCGTAGCCCTCGGGCGCCTGGCTGCTCGGGTCGACCGGGAGCTCGTCCTCGCGCGGCAGCAGCGGGGCGTCGTAGACCGGCTCGCCCGACTCGTCGAGGCGGTACCAGAGCGGGAACGGCACGCCGAAGAAGCGCTGCCGGCTGATCAGCCAGTCGCCGTTGAGCCCGCCGACCCAGTTCTCGTAGCGGCTCTGCATGAAGCCGGGGTGCCAGCTGAGCTCCTTGCCCCGGCCGAGCAGGGCGTCGCGCAGGTCGGTGTCGCGGCCGCCGTTGCGCAGGTACCACTGCCGGCTGGTCACGATCTCGAGCGGGCGGTCGCCCTTCTCGTAGAACTTCACCGGGTGGGTGATCGGCTTCGGCTCGCCCACGAGGTCGCCGGACTCGGCGAGCAGCTCGACGATCCGCCGCTGCGCCTGCTTGACGTTCTTGCCGGCCAGCTCCTCGTACGGACCGCCGACGCCCGCCGGCGGCTCGGCCAGGAAGCGCCCGTCGCGCCCGACCACGCTGCGCACCGGCAGGTCGAGCTCGCGCCACCAGGTGACGTCGGTGGTGTCGCCGAAGGTGCAGATCATCGCGATGCCGGACCCCTTCTCGGGGTCGGCCAGCTCGTGGGCCCGCACCGGCACCTCGACGCCGAACAGCGGCGTGGTCACCGTGGTGCCGAACAGGGGCTGGTAGCGGGCGTCGTCGGGGTGGGCGACGAGCGCCACGCAGGCCGGCAGCAGCTCGGGGCGGGTGGTCTCGATGAAGACCTGCTCGCCGCCCGGCCGGCGGAAGCCGAGCCGGTGGTAGGCGCCCGGCTGCTCGCGGTCCTCGAGCTCGGCCTGCGCCACCGCGGTCTTGAAGTCGACGTCCCACAGGGTCGGGGCCTCGGTGGCGTAGGCCTCCCCGCGGGCCAGGTTGCGCAGGAAGGCCCGCTGGGCGGCGCGGCGGGCGCGGTCGCCGATCGTCTCGTAGGTGTGGCTCCAGTCGACCGACAGCCCGAGCCGGCGGAACAGCGCCTCGAAGGCCTTCTCGTCCTCGGCGGTCAGCGTCTGGCACAGCTCGACGAAGCCCTGCCGCGACAGGCTGACCTGCTGGTGGCCCTTCTTCAGCGCGCCGGCGTCCTCGGGCGGGGTGAAGGTCGGGTCGTAGGGCTGGCTCGGGTCGCAGCGGACGCCGTAGTAGTTCTGCACGCGGCGCTCGGTCGGCAGCCCGTTGTCGTCCCAGCCCATCGGGTAGAAGACCTGCTTGCCGCGCATGCGCTGGTAGCGGGCGACCAGGTCGGTGTGGGTGTAGCTGAAGACGTGGCCGACGTGCAGGCTGCCGCTGACCGTCGGGGGCGGGGTGTCGACGGCGTACACGTCGGGGCGCTCCGCGGTGCGGTCGAAGGCGTAGGTGCCCTGCTCCTGCCAGGCCGCGCTCCACCGCTCCTCGACGCCGTCGAGGGTGGGCTTCTCGGGCATCCGGCTGGTCTGGTCCACGCCCCGAGTCTAGGGAGGGGGTCCGACACGGTTCTCCTACGCTGGCGCGGGTGACCACACGCACCACGGACCTGCCCGACACCTGGGCCTACGGCGCCGGCATCCTGCACGGCGGCTGGCTGCTCGAGACCCTCGCCGCCGAGGCGCTGGACGCCGTCGGGCAGCAGCACCCCGTCGCCGTGAGCGCGCACTACGTCGCCTCCCCGAAGGTCGGCGCCTCCGACCTGGTCACCGAGGTGCTGCGCGAGGGCCGCTCGGTCGCGACCGTCCGCACCTCGCTCGTGCAGGAGGGCCGCACCAAGGTCGAGGCGCTCGTGTCGTGCGGCTCCCTGCCCGACCCGGCGACGACGCCCCGCCTGCTCGACGCCGCTCCCCCGCCGCTGCCGCCGGTCGAGCAGTGCCTGGAGAGCCGCGGGCCGGTGCCCGGCGAGCGCAACGGCATCACGGACAACCTCGAGATCCGGCTCGACCCGGCCACCGCGGGCTTCGCCACGGGGTCGCCCTCGGGCAGCGCCGAGGTCCGCGGGTGGGTGCGGCTGCGCAGCGGGCGCCAGCCCGACCCGCTGATGCTGCTCACCGTCGCCGACGCGCTGCCGCCGGTCACCTTCGACATGGGGCTGGTGGGCTGGGTGCCCACCGTCGAGCTGACCGTGCTGGTCCGCGGCGTGCCCGCCCCCGGCTGGCTGGCCGTCGTGCAGCGCGCCCGGCTGGTGCACGCCGGGTGGCTGGACGAGGAGTGCGAGGTCTGGGACAGCGAGGGCCGGCTCGTGGCGCAGGCGCGGCAGCTCGCGATGTACCGGGAGCCCGCGCAGGGCTGACGCCGCCCGCTACGCCCCGCGGACCCGCTGCACGAAGGCCGCGACCGCCTCGCCGATCTGCGGCCCGCTGTCCTCCGGCACGAAGTGCAGCCCGGGGACGCTCACCGTCTCCAGCGCGGGCCAGCCGCGGACCAGCTCGCGGTGCGCGCCGACCAGGATCGAGCCGGGGTCGGCGTCGACGAACAGCTTGGGCAGGTCGGTGCTGCCGAGCCAGTCGCTGTAGGCCTGCACCCGCGCGACGACGTCGTGCGGCCCCTCGCCCGCGAAGGGCAGCTCGCGCGGCCAGGTGAGCATCGGGCGGCGCCGCTCCCCCGCCTCGGTGAACGGCGCCCGGTAGACCTCGAGCTCCTCCGGCGTGAGGTCGCGCAGGACGCTGGAGGGCAGGACCGCCTCGACGAACAGGTTCCGCTCCAGGATCAGGTCCTCCCCGGCGTCCGAGCGGAAGCCCTGGAAGACCTCCCGGCCGCCCGCGGGCCAGTCCTCCCACGTCAGCGGCGCGACGATGGTCTCGAGGAACGCGACGCCCTGCACCCGGTCCTGGTGGCGGAAGGCCCAGTCGAAGCCGAGGCCGCCGCCCCAGTCGTGCAGCACCAGCACGACCCGGTCGAGCTCGAGGGCGTCGAACCAGGCGTCGAGGTAGCGGGCGTGGTCGGCGAAGCGGTAGGAGCCGTCGGGCGCGGTGCCGGAGCGGCCGAAGCCGACCAGGTCGGGCGCCAGGCAGCGGGCGACCTGCGCCACGGGCGGGATCACGTCGCGCCACAGGTAGGACGACGTCGGGTTGCCGTGCAGGAACACGACCGGGTCGGCCGAGCCGGACCCGCCGGTGTCGACGTGGCTGATCGTCGTCCCGAGGACGTCGACGGTGGAGCGGGGGTGCGGGTCGGCAGCAGGCACGGCGTCTTCTCTCGCAGGCGGTGGCGGTCCGCCTACCCGGCCGCCGCGTCGCCCACCCGGGCGGCCGCGCGTGTCTCCCGAGCCACCCGCAGCGCCCGCCCCGCCGTCGCTCCCACGACGTACGACGGCCGCCTCCCCCTGCAGGGGCGGCGGCCGTCGGGAGCAGCGGGAGGGTCTAGGCGCTCTTCTCGCGGCGCTCGCGCGGCCGGGTGGGGGCCGCGGCGTCGCGCGGCACGAGCGTCGGGTTGACGTGCTCGAGCACGACCTCGCGGCTGATGACGCAGGTGCCGACGTCGCCGCGGGAGGGGATGTCGTACATCACCGACATCAGCACCTCCTCCATGATCGCGCGCAGCCCGCGGGCACCGGTGCCGCGCAGGATGGCCTGGTCGGCGATCGCCTCGAGCGCGTCGTCGCTGAACTCCAGCTCCACCCCGTCGAGCTCGAAGAGCTTGCGGTACTGGCGGATGAGCGCGTTCTTCGGCTCGGTCAGGATCCGGATGAGCGCCTCGCGGTCGAGGTTGTGGACGCTGGTGAGCACCGGGAGGCGGCCGATGAACTCCGGGATCATCCCGTACTTGAGCAGGTCCTCGGGCATGGCCTCGCCGAACACCCGGTTCTTGTCGACCTCGTTCTTGCTGTGCAGCACCGACCCGAAGCCGATCGCCTTCTTGCCGATCCGGGCCTCGATGACCTTGTCGAGCCCGGCGAAGGCACCCACCGACGATGAACAGCACGTTGGTGGTGTCGATCTGGATGAACTCCTGGTGCGGGTGCTTGCGCCCGCCCTGAGGAGGCACCGACGCCGTCGTGCCCTCGAGGATCTTCAGCAGCGCCTGCTGCACGCCCTCGCCGGAGACGTCGCGGGTGATCGACGGGTTCTCGCTCTTGCGAGCGATCTTGTCGACCTCGTCGATGTAGATGATGCCCGTCTCGGCCTTCTTGACGTCGTAGTCAGCGGCCTGGATGAGCTTGAGCAGGATGTTCTCGACGTCCTCGCCGACGTAGCCGGCCTCCGTCAGCGCGGTCGCGTCGGCGATGGCGAACGGGACGTTGAGCATCTTGGCGAGCGTCTGCGCCAGCAGCGTCTTGCCGCAGCCGGTCGGGCCGAGCAGCAGGATGTTGCTCTTCTGCAGCTCGACGGGGTCCTTGTCGTTGGACCCGGCCTGCACGCGCTTGTAGTGGTTGTAGACCGCGACGGCGAGCGTGCGCTTCGCGGTCTCCTGACCGATGACGTAGCCGTCGAGGAAGTCGTAGATCTCCTTGGGCTTCGGCAGCTCGTCCCACTTGAGCTCCGAGCTCTCGGAGAGCTCCTCCTCGATGATCTCGTTGCAGAGGTCGATGCACTCGTCGCAGATGTAGACCCCGGGGCCCGCGATCAGCTTCTTGACCTGCTTCTGCGACTTCCCGCAGAACGAGCACTTCAGCAGGTCGCCGCCGTCACCGATGCGTGCCACCGCTACCTCGTCCCTGTCGATCCGCCCCCGCCGGGGGGCGGAGATCGGCCTGCCCCGACGGTACCGCCTGGGTCGTGCCCCCGGAACCGGTTCCCGGGGTCGCCTGTCTCGTGGTGCCGCTGCCGGTACCGCTGTCCGTGCCCTGCTGCCTCTTCTGTCGGCAGACCCTCCGCGGACCGGAGCGTTCCGGTCCGCGGAGAGCTCCGCCTCGTGCCAGGAGCGGGCCTAGCGGCCGGCTGCGCCCGTGAACTTCGCGATCTTGCGGGTGCTCACGACCTCGTCGATGAGCCCGTACTCGACCGCCTCCTCGGCGGTGAGGATCTTGTCGCGGTCGAGGTCCTTGCGGACCTTGGCGATGTCCTGGCCGGAGTGGTCGGACAGCATCTTCTCGAGCAGGTCGCGCATGCGCAGGATCTCGCGCGCCTGGATCTCGATGTCCGAGCTCTGGCCCTCACCACCACCGCTGGGCTGGTGGATGAGCACGCGGGCGTGCTGCAGCGCGAGCCGCTTGCCCTTGGTGCCCGCAGCGAGCAGGACGGCGGCGGCCGAGGCGGCCTGGCCCATGCAGATCGTCTGGATCTCGGGCTTGACGAACTGCATCGTGTCGTAGATCGCCGTCAGCGCGGTGAACGAGCCGCCGGGGCTGTTGATGTAGATGCTGATGTCGCGGTCCGGGTCCTCGGACTCGAGGTGCAGCAGCTGCGCCATGATCACGTTGGCCACCCCGTCGTCGACGGGCGTGCCCAGGAAGATGATCCGCTCCTTGAGGAGCCGGCTGTAGATGTCGAACGAGCGCTCCCCGCGGGAGGTCTGCTCGATGACGATCGGGATCGTGTAGTTCGTGGGGTCGGTGAAGCTCATGGTCAGGGCTCCTTCGCGCCTAGGACCGGGTGCCGGCGCCGGACGGCACCTGGGTCGCGCCCTCGACGACGTGGTCGACGAAGCCGTAGTCCTTGGCCTCCTCCGCCGTGAACCAGCGGTCGCGGTCGGAGTCCTCCTCGATCTTCTCGTACGTCTGGCCGGTGTGGAACGCGATGCGCTCCTGCAGGACCCGGCGCGTGAACATCATCTGCTCGGCCTGGATGGCGATGTCGGCCGCGGTGCCGCCGATGCCGCCGGAGGGCTGGTGCATCATCACGCGGGCGTGCGGGGTGACGTAGCGCTTGCCCTTGGCGCCGGCGCAGAGCAGGAACTGCCCCATGGAGGCCGCGAGCCCCAGGCCCACGGTGGCGACGTCGTTCTTGATGAACTGCATCGTGTCGTAGATGGCCAGACCGGCCGACACGGAGCCGCCGGGGCTGTTGATGTAGAGGAAGATGTCGCGCTCGGGGTCCTCGGCGGCGAGCAGCAGCAGCTGCGCGCAGATGGCGTTGGCCATCTCGTCCATGACGGCCGTGCCCAGGAAGATGATGCGCTCCTTGAGCAGGCGGTTGTAGACCTGGCCGTCGAGGCCGAGCTGCTCACCGGTGCGCATCGACGGGGTGAGCGGCGACGCGCTGCCGTAGTGGCTCGGGACGACGAGCCCGGGGGTGCCGGGTCGGGGGTCGGTGTGGCTCACGGGGCCTGCCTCGGTCTTCTGCGTGCGGTGCACGCGGTCTGGTCCCGCCCCCGGCGGAGGTGCCGGCGGGCTGTCTGCACGGGTGTGGGGGCGGGGTGGAGGAGCGGTGCCGCTGGTCGCCGCCGCCTCGCCGGGGAGCGGGGCGCCGGGCCACTGGCCTGTCAGGGACCCTAACGCTCGGGCCCGACAGGGGACTCCGGCTCCGGCGCCGTTTCGCTGCGGGCGGACGGAGCGCGCGGAGGCGCGGGACTGGTCCCCGGCACGCCGACGGGGCGCCCCCCGTGCGGGAGGCGCCCCGTCGGGGAGCGGCTGGTGCGGCTACTGCTGGTCGAGGTAGTGGACCGTGCCGTCGTCGTGCACGTGGTACGGGCGGCCGTCGTCGTCGACCTCGACGTCGGCCTCCGGGGAGTCCATGTCGTCGCGCAGCTGCTCGAGGTCGACGGCGGTGCCGCTGCTGTCGGTGATCGTCGAGGACTCCATGACGGTGGCCAGCGCCTTGCCGCGACGGACCTCGGCGACGAGCCCCTGCAGCTGGCCGGCCTGCACGACCTGCTGGGCGTACTGGTCGGGCGAGACGCCGGCGCGGGCGGCCCGGCGGACGACCTGGTCGGTGAGCTCGGCGTCCGTGACGCCCAGCTCCTCCTTGTCGGCGACGGCGTCGAGCACGAGCTGGGCCTTGACGGCGCTCTCGGCGCTGTCCTGCAGCTCGGCCTCGAACTCCTCCTGCGTCTTGCCCTCGCTCTCGAGGTAGCCCTCGAGGGTCGCGCCGCTCTGCGCGAGCTGCTGCTCGGCGGTGCGGCGGCGCCACGCCAGCTCGGCGTCGACGACGGTCTGCGGCAGCGGCACCTCGACCTGCTCGAGCAGCGCCTCGAGGACCTTGTCGCGGGCGTCGACGCCCTGCTGCAGGCGCTTCATCCGGTCGAGCCGGGTGACGACGTCCTCGCGCAGCGCGGCGAACGTCTCGAAGCCGGTGGACGCCGAGGCCCAGGCGTCGTCAGCCTCGGGGACGGAGCGCTCCTGCACGGCCTGGACGGTGACGGCGACGTCGGCGGTCTTGCCCTCGTGCTCGCCTGCGACCAGCACGGTCTGGAAGGCGCGCTCGTCGCCCTTGCTCGCGCCGGTGACGGCGTCGTCGATGCCCTCGAGCAGCTGGCCGGAGCCGATCTGGTAGCTCAGCCCGGTGGCGGTGCCGCCCTGGACCTCCTCGCCCTCGACCGTCGCGACGAGGTCGAGGGTGACGAAGTCGCCGTCGGCGGCGGCCCGGTCGACGTCCTGCAGGGAGGCGAAGCGCTCGCGCAGCGCCGTGATCTGCTCGTCGACCTCGTCGTCGGTGACCTCGACGGCGTCGACCGTGACGGACAGGCCGTCGTAGGAGGGCAGCGTGACCTCCGGGCGGACGTCGACCTCGGCGGTGAAGGCGAGCTTGTCGCCGTCGGAGAACTCGGTGACCTCGACCTCGGGCTGCGCGACCGGGACGACGCCGGCCTCGGTGACGGCCTCGCCGTACAGCCGCGGGATGGCCTCGTTGACGGCCTGCTCGAGGACGGCGCCGCGGCCGACGCGCTGGTCGAGGATGCGCGCGGGCACCTTGCCGGGGCGGAAGCCCTGGACCTTGACCTGCTTGCCGATCTCCTTGTACGCGCTGTCGAGCTCGGGCTTGAGCTCGTCGAAGGGGACCTCGACGGTGAGCTTGACCCTCGTGGGGCTGAGGGTCTCGACGGCGCTCTGCACAGGTGGTCCTCTCGGGGCACGGCGAACTGGCGCCCCGGGCGGGGGCGGTAGGCAGCCTACGGGAGCAGCGGCGGGCCCTGCCGGGACGGGCGGAGGGCCGGAACGGTCCACGGGCGGCTGTCGGGGCGGCGGGACTCGAACCCGCGGTCTCCTGCTCCCAAAGCAGGCGCGCTAGCCACTACGCTACGCCCCGCGTGACTCACCAGGACTGTAGGCGCACACCGCCGAGCCGTCTGCCGAGCAGCGTGCGGGCGTAGCTCAATGGTAGAGCCCCAGTCTTCCAAACTGGCTACGCGGGTTCGATTCCCGTCGCCCGCTCACCCCCTCCCGTCGCACCTCCCGGACGGCCCTCCCGTCGCCCCTCCCGGACGGGGCGCCCCGTCCTCGTGCACGCCGACGGTGACGCGGCCCCGTCGACGGCCCGCACGATCGCTCCGACCGACCCGGCCGGAGGACCCCGTGACACGACCACTGCCCGAGATCAGCGCGCTGCTCGAGCGGGCGGCGGCGGGCCCGCAGCCCGACCCGGCCCTGCCGCTGCCGGAGTTGGCGCGCGGCCTGCGACGCCGGTGTCGTCGCGCACCACCGGCTCGTGCGCGACCGGGGGCCCCTGCACGACGTCCGGGACCTCGACGCGGACGGCGTCCCCGTGCCGGCTCTACCTGCCGAACGACGACGCCGCGCTCGGCGTCCACGTG
The DNA here is from genome assembly GCA_963815615.1 of uncultured Actinomycetota bacterium. Lineage (GTDB taxonomy): Bacteria > Actinomycetota > Actinomycetes > Mycobacteriales > SCTD01 > RYN-122. Next base: position 43,927 of record CAWFHF010000003.1, read on the forward strand.
CACCTGCACGGCGGCGGCTGGTGGATGGGCAGCACCGGCCACGGTCGACCCGATGGCGCGGGAGCTGGCCGTGAGCAGCGGCCTGGCGGTGCTGAGCGTCGACTACCGGCTCGCGCCCGAGCACCCGTACCCGGCCGGGCCTGGACGACGTCTGCGCGGTCCTGCGCTGGCTGGACAGGCGCCCGGAGCTCGGCTCCGGCCGCGTCTGCCGCTCGGCGGCGAGTCGGCGGGCGCGAACCTGGCGGCCGCGGCGTGCCTGCGGCTGCGCGACGAGGGCGGCCCGCTGCCGGTGGCGCAGTGGCTGGACTGCCCGGCGGTCGACCTCACCGATGCCGCAGGACGCCTCCGTGTGCGGGAGTTCGGGACCGGCTTCGGGCTCGAGGTCGGGCAGTCCCGCTGCTGCTGACCTGGTACGGCACGGCCGAGCGACCTACCGACCCCTACGTCTCGCCCGCGCTCGCGGCCGACCTGAGCGGCCTGCCCCCGGCCCTGGTGACGACGGCCGAGTGCGACCCGCTGCGCGACCAGGGCGAGCGGTACGCCGACGCGCCCTGCGCGCGGCGGGGTGCCGCGTCGGGCTGCGCCGCGCGCAGGGGCACGTCCACGCGAGCAGCTGGTGGACGGCGCTCACCCCGGCAGACGGGGGCCTGACCACGACGAGGTCGTCGCGGGAGCTGCTGGCCCGCCACGCCCGGCCGGCGCCGTGAGGCTCTCGGTGCGTGTCTGGGGCTCGGGCCCCCGGACGGCGCTGCTGGTGCACGGGTTCAGCGACGACGCGCAGACCTGGTGGCGCGTCGGCCCGGCCCTGGCCGACCTCGGCCACACCGTCCTGGCCCCCGACCTGCGCGGCCACGGGTGCAGCCCGCGGGCCGCCGCGCTACGCGCTCGAGGAGTTCGCGCAGGACCTCGTCGACACGCTGCCGTCCGGCGCGGACCTCGCCGTCTGGCCACAGCCTCGGCGCGATGGCGCTTGCCGTGGCCGCCCCCGCGCTGGGGGCGCGCCGCACGGTCTTCGTCGACCCGGCGTGGTGGCGGATCCGTACCTCGCCGCCGGGCTGGCAGCGCCGCTCGCGTCAGCGGGCGGAGAAGACCTGCACCCCGACGCCGGGCGCTGGGGCCCGGCCGACGTCGCCGTCGAGCTGGCCTCCAACGCCTCCGTCGACCCCGCGGTCGGGCCGGCTGCTGGCGGCCGCCTGGTGGCCCGGGGCGGCTTCGTGGCGCCGCCACGCGGCGCCGGCCGGCTCGGTCGTCGTCGTGCCCGGGCTCGAGCCGCTGCTGCTGCCCGCCGCGCATCGACCGGGTGGCCGCGCTGGGCTACGCGCTGCGGACGCAGCCGGGCGGTGCGCCACGTGCTGCACCGCGACGACGCCGACGGCTTCCTGGACGGTGCTGCGCCGCGAGGTCCTCGCCGACGATGCGGTTGGCCTGACCCGGCCTACGCTCCCGGCGTGCCCGACGTCCCCGGTGCGACCGTCCAGCTGCTCGGCGCTCGCCGCGCTCGGCGAGGTGGACGGGCTGGTCGACGGCCTCGTGCCCGTGCTGGTCGCCGCCGAGCCCGACGGCTTCTACGACGACGAGGCCCGCAGCGACCTGCGGGTGAGCGTGCGCACCAGCCTGGTGAGCATCCTCGCCGTCCTCACCGGCGACGTCGCCCCGGGCACCGACCCGGTGGCGGCGCGGCGCGCGCCACCGGGCGCCGTCAGCTGCAGCAGGCGCTGCCGCTGGAGGGCGTCCTGCGCAGCTACCGCTGGGCCGGCCGAGCGCTCTGGGACCACTTCGTCGCCACCGCCCGGGCGAGCAGCGGCCCGTCGACGACCAGCTGCTCGACGCCGCCTCGGAGGTCTGGCGGGTCATCGACCTGTTCTGCACCGCGGCCGCCGAGGGCTACCGGCAGGAGGAGGGCCTGCTGCGCGAGCGCGACGGACGGGTCCAGGCCGCCGTCCTGTCGGCCCTGCTGGAGGGCCGCGGGGCTGACCCGCTCTTCGCGCGCGACGCCGGCCAGGCGCTCGGCGTCCCGCTGGCCGGGCCGTTCGTGTGTGTTGTCGGGCTGCCGGACAGCCTCGACGAAGCTGGCCTGGAGCACCCGCGCGAGCGGCTGCGGATGGCGCGCGTCGCGTCGGCCGGGATGACCGATGCGGGCACCGACGTCGGGCTGGTCGCGCTCGGACGGGCGCAGCGCGCAGGAGGTCCGGGGCCTGGTCGCCGCGGCCGTGCGCACCCGCGCCGGGATGAGCCCGGTGTTCGAGGGGATCACCGGCCTGCCCGCGGGCCCGGCACCTGGCCGACACGGCCGCCCGCTGCCCGCGGCCCGCCGCGCAGCGTCCGGGTGCTGGAGGAGGACCTGCTGGCCGGGCTCGTGGTGGAGGCACCGCTGGTGGTGTCGATGCTGCACGAGCGCACGGTCGGCCGGCTGCTCGCCGAGGACCCGCAGGGCGAGGACGGCCTGCTGGCCACCCTGCGGGTCTTCCTGCAGGAGGGGGGCTCGCTGAACACCGCCGCCGCCAAGAGCTTCGTGCACCGCAACACGATGAACTACCGGCTGAACAAGATCGAGCGGGTGACCGGCGTGAGCGTCCGCGCCCTGCACGACCAGGTGCTGTGGGTGCTGGCGCTCAAGGAGCACGACGCGGAGGTCGGGCCGTCTGCATGACCCCGTCCGGGTGGCGTTGTGCAGGAAGCCGGTGACCGGGGCTGGCGGACGCGCCACGCTCGCCCTGTGACCCGCTCCACAGCCCTCGCCGGCGCCCTGCTCGCCCTCACCGCACTGACCGCCTGCGGCAGCACCGTCCCGCAGGCCGGGCAGGCCCTGACCGCCGGCCCTGCCGACGCCGCCCTCGGCGGCGGGCTCACCGAGGTCCCCGGCGCGGCCGCCCCCGGAGCGGTGGCGCAGGAGCCCGGCGCGCCCGCGGCCGTCGAGCCCGGGACCCCCGTCGACGTCGGCGGCGCCTCCGCACCGCTGGCCCCGGCCGCCGGGGCCCCGGCGCCGGGCGCGCCCGCCCGCACCCGGACCGCGACCACGGCGGGCGCGCCGACGCGCGCAGCCGCACCGGCAGCCCGCGCGGGCGGCCCCCGCGTCACGGCCCCCGTGCGGGTCGGGTTCGTCAACACCAAGGTCGGCAACGCCGAGTCCGCCGGGCTCGACGTCGGGCAGACCGCCTCCACCGAGAAGGTCTTCCGCACCCTGGTCACCGCGCTGAACGCCCAGGGCGGGCTGGCCGGCCGCAGGATCGAACCGCTGACGGCCGACACGGACACAGCCGGCGGGGACTGGAACAGCGACTTCCAGGCCGCCTGCGAGCGCCTGACCAAGGACCAGGAGGCGGAGGTCGTGCTGGGCTACGTGTTCGCGACCCTGGACTCCTTCGAGAACTGCCTGCTCAAGGCCGGTGTCCCGCACCTGTCCGGCGCCTACACGGTCGGCGACGAGCAGACGCTCCGCGACTTCCCGACCCTCGTCGGCACGAACACGCTCACCGCGGACCGCCGCTACCGGCTGCAGCTCGAGGGCGCGGTCCGCGAGGGCTACCTCACGAAGGCCAACAAGATCGGGATCGTCCTCGACGGCTGCCCGTCGACCCTGCGGGCCGTCGAGCGCACCGTCGACCCGTACCTGAAGGCCGCCGGCCTCGACGGCGGCACCCGCGTCAGCTTCAGCTGCCCCTCCGGCTCCGGCGACGTCGGCGCGGCCGCGGCCCAGGTGCAGGCCGCCGTGCTGCGCTTCCGGCAGAACGGCGTCGACCGGGTGGTCATCGAGGGCATCCCGCTGGTGCTGTTCTCGCAGTCGGCGGAGTCGCAGGGCTACCGGCCCGGCTACCTCGTGACCTCCACGACCCCGGGCAGCGCCGCCGAGCCCAACATGCCGCGCGCCCAGCTGCAGAACGTGCACGGCTACGGGTGGATGCCGCACATGGACGTCAGCAAGGTCAACCGGCCCGCCCCGACAGCGGCACAGCAGCGCTGCCTGGCCCTGCTCAAGACCGGCGGCGTCGTCCCCCGCGAGTACAACGACTTCCTCAACGCCTACACCACCTGCGACGGCCTGTTCGCCTACGAGGCGGCCCTCGAGCGCACCGGCGGGCGCAGTGACGCCGCCTCCGTCGTGCAGGCCCTGACCGCCCTCGGCACCTCGCTGCCCGGCGCCGGCACCTACGGCGGCCGCACCGACTACTCGCGCCGCAACGCCCCCATCGTCTACCGGGCCTGGAGCTACGGCACCGACTGCAGCTGCTTCCGGTACACCAGCAAGGAGCAGCCGATCTCATGACCACCGCCCCCGAGCTCGCGCAGGCCCGGAGCCCGCTGAGCCGCAAGGTCCGCCTGGTCCTCTCGGCGCACGCCCTGCTGACGCGGGTCGGCCTCGTGCCCGACCAGGCGCGCCTGCTGGCCAGGACCGAGCAGCAGCGCACCGCGATGGGCACGCCCGGCGGGCTGGTCGGCCGGGTGCCCGACGTCCCCGCGCAGGACCACGACGTCCCGACCCGCGACGGCCGCACGATCCGGGTGCGCGTGTACCGGCCGGCCGTGCAGACCCGCCAGCCGCTGCTCTACCTGCACGGCGGCGGCTTCGTCGTCGGCGGCATCGCCGCGTGCGACCACGTGTGCCGCCGGCTGGCCGACGAGTCCGGCGCCGTCGTCGCCTCGGTCGAGTACCGGCTCGCCCCCGAGAACCCGTTCCCCGTCCCGCTGCAGGACTGCGAGGACGCCGAGCTGCGTGGCTGCGCGGCCGCGCGCCGAGCTCGGCCTGGACGCCGACGCCCTGGTGGTCGGCGGCGACAGCGCCGGCGGCAACCTCGCGGCTGCGCTCGCCGTCCGCTGCCGCGACGCCGGCCGCCCGCTCGCCGGGCAGCTGCTCGTCTACCCCGCGGTCGACCTCAGCCTGTCGCTGCCGGGCGTGCTCGCCTACGACGGCGTCGGGCTGAGCACGGACGACGTCCGGCAGCTCGCCGCCGCCTACCTCGCCGGGCACGACGCGACCGACCCGCACGCCTCGCCCTGGTACGCCGACCCGGCCGGCCTGGCGCCCGCGTTCGTCCTCACCCTCGGGCACGACCCCCTGCACGGCGAGGGGGTGGCCTACGCCGAGAAGCTGCTGGCGGCCGGGGTGCGGGTCGAGGCCCTGCACCGCCCCGACCACGTGCACGGCTCGCTGTCGCTGCCCCGGCTGTTCGACGGCGTCGACGAGGTCCACGCCGCGATGGCGGCGTTCCTGCGGTCGGTCGCCTGACGCGACCGGGCGGCGGACGCCGCCGGCCGGTCAGCCCCGCTGCGCCGGGACGCGGACGCCGGCGGCGACCTCGGCCCGCCGGGGCGCGGCGATCAGCGCGGTGAGGTCGCGGACGGGCAGCGGCTTGGACCACAGGAAGCCCTGCCCGAGGTAGCAGCCGCGCGCCACGACGGCGTCGCGCTCCTCCTCGGTCTCGATGCCCTCGGCGACCGTCAGCAGCCCGGTGCCCGGGCCAGGGCGAACACGCCGTCGGCGAGCCGGCCGTCGGGGCCGTCGTCGAGCAGGTGGCCGGTGTACGTGCGGTCGATCTTGATGGTCTCGAAGGGGAAGCTGGCCAGGTAGCCCAGGTTGGCGTAGCCGGTGCCGAAGTCGTCGACGGTGACGTGGACGCCGAGCGCCTGCAGCGCGGTCAGCGTGGCGTGCACGCCCGGGGTGTCGGGCAGCAGGCGGCTCTCGGTGATCTCCAGCGCCACGGCAGCGGGGTCGATGCCGGTGCGCGCGAGGGTGTCGCGGACGTGGGCGACGAGGTCGGGGTCGTTGAGCTGCAGGGTGCTGACGTTGACGCCGATGAGGAAGTCCGCGTCGGGAGGCAGCGAGGCCTTCCACTGCTGCGCCTGCGTGAGCGCCTGGGTGAGCACCCAGCGGCCGAGGGCGGCCATGTGGCCGTGCGCCTCGGCGACGGGGATGAACCGGTCGGGCGTGACGAGGCTGCCGTGCCGGTCGGTCAGGCGCAGCAGGGCCTCCGCCCCGACGACGCCGCCGGTCCGCAGGTCGTAGACCGGCTGGTAGAGCAGGTGGAAGCGGTCCTCGGCGAGCCCGGTCGCGACGCAGACGGCCAGGGCGGCGTCGCTGGTCGCCGGTGCGGCCCGACGGCGAGCGAACCGCTGGAGCGGTGCCGCCGCTGCTTCTTGCGCCGGTACATGGCCCGGTCGGCGTCGTCGAGGACGTCCTGCGGCAGCCGGCCGCGCCGGGCGGTGGCGGTGCCGATGCTGGCGCCGACGCTGAGCAGCCGGCCGCCGTGCGGGACGGGCGCGCTGACCGCCTGCTCGAGCCGCTCGACGAGCGCGCGTCGGCCCGGGTCGTCGTCGGTGAGGGCGCAGGCGATGACGAACTCGTCGCCGCCGAGCCGCACCACGAGGTCGTCCGGGCGGACCGCCGACTGCAGCCGGGCGGCCACCTCGCGCAGCACTGGTCGCCGGCGTCGTGCCCGTAGCTGTCGTTGACGTCCTTGAACCCGTCGAGGTCCAGGAACAGCAGGCAGACGCCGCTGCCGGTCGCGGGGTCCAGCGCCGCCTCCAGCCGCGCCGTCAGGGCCTTGCGGTTGCCGAGGCCGGTCAGCGGGTCGCGCTCGGCGGCCGCCTCCAGCGCGAGCTCGTGCTGCTTGCGCGCGTCGATGTCGAGGAACTGGGCGAGCAGGTACGGGGTGGCCGGTCAGGTCGCTCGAGCGGGTCGTGGAGACCTCGCACCACAGGTAGCGGCCGTCGGCGCGCTGCATGCGCAGCTCGAGCGGGTTGGTGCCGGTGCCCTCGCCCTCGAAGGCGTCGACGAGCTCCTCGCGGTCCTCGGGGTGGGCGAGCACCTCGAGCGGCAGGTCGCGCAGCCGCTCGCTGCTGAGCGCCAGGAAGCGGCGCATGGCGGCGTTGGCGTCGTGCACCAGCCCGGTCAGCCCGAGGTAGGCGATCGGCGTCGGGGAGTCGTGGAAGGCGGCCCGGAAGCGCTGCTCGCGCTCCTCCAGCGCCCGGCTGGCCTGCCGCGCCTCGGTGACGTCCTTCATGGTCACGACCGCGCCGACGACGCGGCCGTGCGCGTCGTGCAGCCGGCGACCGTCGCAGCGGACCACGCGGGGCGGCCGGGCCTCGGGGGCGATGACGATGGTGTGGTCGTCGACCGAGCCGTCGCGCAGCGCCCGGTAGAGCGGCACCTGGTCGAGCGTGAGCAGCGTGCGCCCGTCCTCGGCGTACATGTCGTAGCGGCCGGCCCAGTCGGCCGGGTCGAGGTCGGGGTCCTCCGGCATGCCGTGGAACTCGCGGGTGGCCCGGTTGAACAGGGTCAGCCGGCCGTCGGCGTCGCAGGCGACGAACGCCGACGTCGACGGTGTCGAGGAACGTGCCGAGCGTCGCGGCCTGCGCCGACGCCTCCTCGTGCGCGCGCTCCAGGCTGCTGACCAGCCGCTCGCGGTCCTCCTTGAACAGCGCCAGCGACAGCGCCACCAGCCCGGCGATCGTCACGTACGCCTGGGCCAGCAGCACCCGGGACGACGGCTCCGCGACGGCGGCGAACGGGCCGGTGCCCGCCCTCGTCTGCACCACGACGAACAGCCCGAGCAGCACGACGTGGGCCGCGGCGACGGTCGGCCCGAACCGCAGGGCCAGCCACAGGCTCAGCGGCAGCAGCAGGAACAGGACCGGCAGGTCCGGCGGCACGTCGAAGACGAGCGTGTAGCACGCGAGCATCGTCCCGGCGGCCACGCACAGCTCACCGGCCCTGCGCCCGGTCCAGGGGGTGCGCTCGACATCGGCGTCGGCCAGCCGCAGGGCCAGCGCGGCCAGCACGAGGGTGCTGCTGGTGTTGCGCATGACCCAGGCGCACGAGGGTGGGCCAGAAGCGCCCGCCCGAGGTCAGCCAGACGCCGACCGGGCCGACCAGGCCGCTGGCCAGCGACCCGGCCAGGCACGCGCCGACCAGGACGGTGAGGTCCTGCGGGGTGCGCAGCCGCCACGCCAGGGGCTGCAGGCGGCGCATGACCGCGCAGGTGGCGGCGGCCTGCACGACGTTGGCCACCGCGAAGACGACGCACAGGTCGTAGGGCGCCCCGGTCAGGGCGTTGACGGCTCCGGTCACCAGGGCGAGCGCCGCGGCGTCGACCGCGAGCCGCCGCCGGTCCGACCAGCTCAGGGCCAGCCACAGGAAGCCGACGGCCGACGCCGGCCAGGCCAGCGCGAGCGGCCCGTCGGGCAGCCGGAACGTCCGGCCCAGCAGGGCGGCGAGGGCGTAGACGAGCGCCAGCACGGCCAGCCGGACCCAGGGGTGCCGGCGCGCCCACGCGCGCGCCCGGCTCAGGGCCGGGTCCCGCGGGCTGAGGTCCACCTGGGGAGCCTCGGCACGCAGCGGGCCGGGCTGGACGGTTCTCGCCGAACTCCTTCAGGACGCCGCGACCGTGCGCCCCTCGTAGAGGCTCCCGAACAGGCGGGGCTCGCCCTCGGCGTAGTACCGCCGCAGGTCCTCGCCCGGCAGGCCGCCGTCGGCCAGCACCCGGTCGACCGCCCGGGACACGTGGCAGCCCGCGAACAGCCGGCGCTGCACGGGGTCCCAGCGGCGCTGCCGGCGCCAGGACGTCGGCGTCGGGCGCTGCGCCGTGCTCCACGAAGAACAGCCGGCCGCCCGGGCGGAGCACCCGGCGCAGCTCGCGGACCGCCGCGACCGGGTCGGGGACCGTGCACAGCGTCCACGTCGACAGGGCGGCGTCGAAGGAGGCGTCGGCGAAGGGCAGCCGCTGGCCGTCGAGCCCGGCCCGCTCGACCGGCACCGGGGTGCGGTCGCGCTCGGGCGCCGAGAGCCGCCAGGCGACGTCGGACGGCTCGACGGCGGCGACGCGGGTCACCGCCGGCGGGTAGTGGCGGGCGTTGAGCCCGGAGCCGAAGCCCAGCTCGACGACGTCGCCCGCGAGCCCGGCGCACACCCGCGCCCGGCACCTCGTGGTGCCGGGCCGCGCCCAGCGCGGACCGGGTGACGCGCGGCACGACCTGCTCCGACCAGATGCCCATGCCGCATCCCGCCACGTCCCGGCCCGGCGCGCAAGGGGCAGGCTGCGGGCGTGGACGACCTGACGACGAGCTCCCTGCTGCTGCGCGACGTCCGGCTGGTGGCCGTCGGCAGCCCGGCCCCGGACGGCGCGGTCGACGTGCGGGTGCGCGACGGGGTGGTCGCCGAGGTCGGCGCCGGGGCTGCGGCGCGGCGCCGGACGAGCAGGTGCTGGACGGCGGGGGCCGCTGGGCGGCGCCCGGGCTGTGGGACGCGCACGTCCACCTCGGCCAGTGGGCGCGCAGCCGGCAGCGCCTCGACGTCGGTGGCACCGCCGGCCCCGAGCAGGTGGTCCAGCGGGTGCGCGACCACCTCGAGGCGCAGCCCGGCGACGGCGTGGTGCTGGGCTACGGCCACCGGTCGGCGACCTGGGCGCGCGAGGCCACGGTCGCCGAGCTCGACGCGGTCACCGGCGACCGGCCGGTGGTGCTGTGCAGCGGAGACGCGCACAACGGCTGGCTCAACAGCGCGGCGCTGCGCCTGCTCGGGCTGCCGCCGGTCACGGGACCGCTGGTCGAGGACCCGTGGTTCGCCGTGCTGGCCCGGCTGGAGGAGCTGCCCGGCGCGCCCGACCTGACCGAGGCCTACCGCGACGCCGTGCGCGACGCGGCGGCCCGCGGCGTCGTCGGGGTGACCGACATGGAGTGGGAGCAGGGCACCGCGCTGTGGCGCGAGCGGGTGGGCGCCGGCGTCGACCTGCTGCGCGTGCGCGCCGCGACCTACCCCGACGGGCTCGACGCCCTGCTCGCCCGCGGCCTGCGCACCGGCGACCCGCTGCCCGGCGGGCGCGGACTGGCCACCACCGGCCCGCTCAAGGTCATCTTCGACGGGTCGCTCAACACCGCGACCGCCTGCTGCCACGACCCCTACCTGCGTCCGGGGGCGGAGGCCCGCCACCACGGGCACGCTCAACCTCGACCCCGACGAGCTCGCCGACCTGCTGCGCCGCGCCACCGCGGGCGGCCTCCGGGTGGCCGTGCACGCGATCGGCGACGCCGCCGTCGGAGAAGCGCTCACCGCGGTCGAGCGGGCCGGCGCGCGCGGGTCGGTCGAGCACGCCCAGCTGGTCGAGCCGGGCCGACCTCGCCCGCTTCGCCGCCCTCGGCGTCACCGCCAGCGTGCAGCCGGCGCACCTGCTCGACGACCGCGACGTCACGGTCCACCTGTGGCCCGACCGGCAGGACCGCTGCTTCCCGCTGCGCTCCCTGCTCGACGCCGGCGCCGTGCTCGCGCTCGGCTCCGACGCCCCGGTCAGCCCGCTCGACCCGTGGCTGGCGATGGCCGCGGCCGTCCACCGCTCCGCGGACGACCGCGCGCCCTGGGTCCCCGGCGAGGCGCTCACGGCGGCGCAGGCGCTCGCCGCCGGCACCGACGGGCGCGGCACGCTCGTCGCCGGCGCACCGGGCGACGTCGTCGTGCTCGACCGCGACCCGCTCGCCCCGCAGGACGGCACGGCGGCGACGGCGGCGCACCTGCGCGCGGTGACGGTCGCGGCGACCGTCGTCGGCGGGCGGGTGACCCACCGGGCCGACTGAGCGGGCGCCCCTGGCAGGGTGGACGCATGACGACGACGGCCCGCCGCTAGTGGACCTCGGACAGGCCGTGCTGCTCGCGGGCGCCGGGCTGGTCGCGGGCGCGGTCAACACCGTCGCCGGCGCCGGGTCGCTGCTGACCTTCCCCGCCCTGCTGGCCGCCGGGCTGTCGCCGCTGTCGGCCAACGTCACCAACTGCATCGGCCTGGTGCCCGGCAGCGCCAGCGGCGCCTACGGGCTGCGCAGCGAGCTGCGCGGCCAGCGCGCCCGGCTGGTCCGGCTGTCGCTGTGGGCGGCTGCCGGCTCCGCCGTCGGGGCCGTGCTGCTGCTGACCCTGCCGGGCGAGGCGTTCGACCGGGTCGTGCCCGTGCTGGTCGCCCTCGCCGGCGTGCTCGTGCTCGCCCAGCCGCTCGTGGTGCGCTGGTCGCGCCGGGAGGAGTCCGGGCCGGAGTCGCCCGCCACCGGGGCCGGCGTCGGGGTGGTCGCCGTCTACTCCGGCTACTTCGGGGCGGCGCAGGGCGTCATGCTCATCGGCGTGCTGGGCGCGCTCGCCCCGCAGCCGCTGCGCCAGGTGAACGCCGTGAAGAACGTCGTCGCGATGGTGGCGAACGCGACCGCCGGGCTGGTCTACGTGTTCGCCGCGCCGGTGGAGTGGGTCGCCGTGCTGGCCCTGGCGCTCGGCAGCCTCTGCGGCGGGCCGGTCGGGGCGGTGCTCGCCCTGCGGGTCAAGCCCGGGCCGCTGCGCATCGGCATCGCCCTGGTCGCCCTCGTCGTCGCCGTGCAGCTCGCCCTGGACGCCTGGTGACCGGGCCCGGGCCGGTGCTGCTGCCCGGCGACCCGGAGTCGGTCTTCACCTACGGCGCCCCGCAGGTGAAGTTCGGGGCCGGCGCCGCGGACGAGATCGGCCACGACCTCGGCCTGCTCGGGGTCCGCCGCGTGCTGGTCGTCACCGACCCGGGCGTCGCCGCCACCGGCACGCCGCAGCGGGTCGCCGACCAGCTCACGAGGTCCGGGATCGAGGCGCACGTCTACGACGGCGTGCACGTCGAGCCGACCGACGTCAGCCTGCGCGCCGCCGCCGAGCACGCCCGGGCGACCGGCCCCTGGGACGCCTTCGTCGCCGTCGGCGGCGGGTCGAGCATCGACACCGCCAAGGCCGTCGACCTGCTGGTCACCAACCCCGGCGACCTGCTCGACTACGTCAACGCCCCCGTGGGCCTCGGGCGCGCGCCCGAGCACCCGCTCAAGCCGCTGGTCGCCGTCCCCACGACCACCGGGACCGGCTCGGAGAGCACCACCATCTGCGTGATGGACGTGCTCCACCTCAAGGTCAAGACCGGCATCAGCCACGCCCGGCTGCGCCCGACCCTCGCCGTCGTCGACCCGCTGCTCACCCTCACCCAGCCGGCCGAGGTGACCGCCGCGAGCGGCATGGACATCCTGTGCCACGCCCTGGAGAGCTACACCGCCCGCTGGTACACCAGCGCGCCCCGCAAGGCCGCCGCGCAGCGCGTCCCCTACTGCGGCGCCAACCCCGTCTCGGACATGTTCTCCGAGCGGGCGATGTCGCTGCTGGCGACGTCGTTCGTGCGCGCCGTCGAGCACGGCGACGACCTGCAGGCCCGCACCGACCTCGCGCTCGCCAGCACCTTCGCGGGCATGGGCTTCGGCAACGCCGGCGTCCACGTCCCGCACGCCAACGCCTACCCGATCGCCGGGCGCGTCCGCGGCTTCTCCCCCGCCGGCTACCCGGGCGGCGAGCCGATGGTCCCGCACGGCATGGCGGTCTCGCTGACCGCGCCGGAGGCCTTCCGCTTCACCTTCGACAGCGCCCCCGAGCGGCACGTCCGGGCCGCCGAGCTGCTCGCCCCGGGCGCCGACCGCCCCGACGACCTGCGCGAGCTGCTGCCGGGCGTCCTGGCCGACCTCATGCGGCGCATCGGCATCCCCAACGGCATCGGCGCCGTCGGGTACGGCGAGTCCGACGTCGAGGACCTCGTCGACGGGACGATGAAGCAGCAGCGGCTGCTGGCGACCTGCCCCAAGCCGGTCACGCCCGACGACGTCGCCGGGATCTTCCGCCGCTCCCTGCAGCTGTGGTGAGCGGTCAGGCGTCCAGGACGTCGTCGCCGAGGTAGAGGAACCCGCTCGCCTCGTCGCGGAACGGGATGCCCGCCGCGGTGAGCGCGGCGTCCCAGTCGCCCCGGCAGGACGGGTCGCTGCCCTGCATGCCGTGGTCGGCGGTGAGCAGCACGACGACGTCGTCGGTCAGTCCGCGCTCCTCGAGCAGGTCGAGGAAGACGCCGAGCCGCCGGTCGGCGTCGCGCAGGGACGCCCGCGCCATCGCCGAGCCCGGGCCACCGGCGTGGTGGGCGCCGTCGGTGAGGGTGGTGTTCCACCAGGTCAGGCGCGGCGGCTCGCCCTCGCGCCACAGGCCCAGCACCTGCTCCAGCCCGACGGCGTCGATCTGCGTGCCCCAGGAGTAGTCCTCCTGCAGGGTGTGCGCCGGGTCGGCGTGCGGGTCGTCGACGGCGGCCGGCAGCGACGACAGCAGCGAGCCGGTGCCACCGCCGTGCGCGTCGCGGATCAGCGCGAAGGTCGAGTAGCCGGCGCCGGTGTCGCACGGCTCGTTCACGCACGCCGACGTCGCCCCCTCCGGCAGCCGCTGCCACACGGTGCGGACGTCCGGGCGCAGGTGCTCCATCGCGCTGTGCCAGGTGGTGTGCGAGTTCGGCACGACCTGCGTGCGCGCCACCCGGTCGTAGTAGGCGTTGTTGACGATGCCGTGGACGCCGGGGCCCACCCCCGTCAGCGCGCACGTGTGGTTGACCAGCGTGACGCTCGGGAACTCCGCGACCGCCCCGCCGCGGAACGCGCAGCCGCGGGCCAGCAGGCGGCTGATCGCCGGCAGCTCGCCCGCCGCCTCCAGCGCCAGCAGCTCGCCCGACGGCGCCCCGTCCCACAGCAGCCCGACGACGTGCTTCGCGCCCGGCTGCACCTCCGCCAGCGGCGTGCCCTGCATCCCGCCCGTGTCGCCGCCGGACAGGGCCGCCAGCGTCGCGCCGACGTCGACCGTCCGGCACCACCGCTCGACGACGCCGCGCGGCTGCACCCCCGGGCCCGACAGCAGCAGCGGGGCGCGGGACTGCAGCCCGTTCAGGGAGCCGTGCTCGCCGACGTGGCCGCCCTGGTCGCGGAAGTCGTGCGCGCCGGCGTGGACCACGGCCAGGTCGGGGGCGCGCCCGAGGCCGCCGTCGTCGAACAGCCCCCACAGGCGGACGCCGGCGAGCGGGTAGCAGGTGTCGGCGTCGCTGTAGGGGTCCTGGTCGGCGACCGGGTCCCGCCCCTGCAGCACCGTGGTCGTGCCGTCGCGGTCCAGCGCGGAGCGGCCGCCGGCGTCGGCGACGACCACCTGCTCGCCGTCGCGCCAGGCGACCAGGGCGACGACGTGGGCCAGGTCGGGGGCGAGCAGCACGTCCAGGGCCCGCTCCCGCAGGTCGGGGTCGACGGCGGCGCCGGGCGCGGCGGGGCTGGTGACGGGGGCGAGGTCGCGGTCGCGCAGGGGCACGGGCCGAGCCTAGGTCGGGGGTGGGGCGCGGGCTCGGGGTGGCGCCCGGCGGGTCCAGGTCGACGAGACAGGGCGACGGATCAGGGCGACGGAACAGGGCCGGACCGGTGCGGCTGCACCGGTCCGGCCCCTCGGCGGAGCGGTCCGTCGGACCGCGGGCCGGCTAGCGGACCGCGGCGCGGGCGGCGCGGGCGCGCCGTCCGGCGGCGGCCGCCCGGCGCTCCCACCGCCGGGCGAGCAGGACGCGCGCGGCACGTCCGTCCGCCGCGGCCTCCTGTTGTCGTTCCCGCACGAGGCTGCGTGCGAGGTCTTCGGCGAGGACGAGCTGCATGGTGGATCTCCTGATCAGGTAGCGGGTGAGGGTGGTGCGGGTCGTGCTGCTGCTGTGCGTGCTCCGGCGGGGGCTGCCGGCGGGGCCGGTCCCGCCGGTCCCGCCGCTCATGCGGCGTCCCAGCGCGGGGCGTCCTTGCGGGGCCGGCCGCGCGGCCGCTTGCGCGGCACGACGACGCCGCTGACGAGCAGCTGCCCGCCCCACACGCCCCACGGCTCCCGGCGCTCGAGCGCGCCGGCCAGGCACGCCTCCCGCAGGGGGCAGGGGACGCAGAGGGCCTTGGCGGCCTCGACGTCGGACGGGGACTCGGCGAACCACAGGTCGGGCTCGGCGGTCCAGCAGGGCAGCAGCGCCTGGTCGACCGGGTCGCCGGTCGGGTCCGGGGTCTGCTCGTGGTCGGGTGCGAGCAGCAGCTCGCGGGTCTCCGGGACGAGTGCGGTCACCGGGTCACCTCCTTCGGGGGAGCGGTCGGAACGGGGTGCGGACGGGCTGCCGGGTCGGCAGCGCGGGGGCGGTGCGGGTGCTGCGGGTGGTGCTGCTGGTGCGGTCGGTCGTGCCGGCGGGGCTGCCGGCGGGGCTGCCGGCGTGGGCGGTCGGGCGGGGCGGGTGGGCGGTCACGGGCGGCTCCGGGGCGGGAGGGGCGGTCTGGGGGTCCAGGGGTCGGGGTCGAGAGGCCGGGAGGGCTCTCCCGGGGCCGGAAAAGCAGCGAGGCCGCGGATCCCGGTGTTCGGGTTCCGCGGCCTCGAGGCGCTGGTCTGGGTGAGCTAGACCGGTGTGCCTCGAGGAGGGGGACCCTGGACGTGCGTGCGGTTCTTGGCGGCGCCGGCGAAGGCGGCGGTGCGGAAGGCGGCGGCGTCCGACACGAGGGCGGCGGCGTCGACGGCGTCCGGCATGCGGACAGACGTCTCCTGCGACACCGGGGCGTCGACCGCGATGACGAGGGCGGCCGGGGCGGCGGTGGCGGCGGGCAGCAGGACGGCGTCGTAGGCGGTGCCGAGGACGGCGTCGCGAGCGGTGCCGAGGACGGTGCCGGGGACGCAGCCGAGGACGGCCGGGCCGGCGGTCGGCGCGGCGACGCCGGTGGCGGTCCGGGTGTCGAGCGTCAGGGTGCTGTTCACGGGTCCACCTCCTCGTCGCGTGCGTCGGCCTGCTGCCGTGCGCGTGGAGCGGAGGCTAGGGGCGGGTGCCCCGAGGGGGCAAGGCATTTATCGGCAGCGTCACCCGTGCACGCCCCGGCGGGCCAGCTCGGCCTCCACCTGCAGGCGCGAGAGCGGGTCCCAGGGGGTGGGGCCCGGCAGTCGGGGCGTCGACCGCGCGGCAGACCGCGGCGAGGGCGTCGTCGTCGGCGAGGGCGTCGTCGTCGGCGAGGGCGGCGGCGCGGCGCACCGCGACGCGCTCCACCGTGCAGGGCTTCCCGCTACCGGGTGACGAGCTCCAGGACGTCGTCGCCGAACTTGTCGAGCTTGCCCTGGCCGATGCCGGGGATCGTGACCAGCGCGGCGGTGGTCGCCGGCTTCTGCTCGGCGATCGCGGCGAGCGTGGCGTCGGTGAACACGCAGTAGGCGGGCTGGCCGAGCTCCTTGGCGCGGCCCGCGCGCCACTCGCGCAGGGCCTCGTAGAGGGCGTCGTCGCGGTCGGAGGGGCAGCCCTCGTGGCGGCCGAGCTTCTTGTCGACGGCCTCGAACAGGGTGCTGCCGCAGATGCGGCACAGCGCCGGGCCCTTGCCCCCGCGGCCGGAGGCGCGGGCGGCGGCCGCGACGGCGCCGGGCCGCCGCTCGACCCCGCCGAGCATCCCGTCGAGGAAGCGCGAGGGCTTGCGGCTGGCCCGGCCGCCGGGCGAACGCGCCAGGGCCCAGGACAGCGAGAGGTGCTCGCGCGCCCGGGTGACGCCGACGTAGAGCAGCCGGCGCTCCTCCTCGACCTGGGCCGGGGTGTCGGCGTGGACCAGCGGCAGGGTGCCGTCGACGAGGCCGACGAGGAACACGGCGTCCCACTCCAGGCCCTTGGCGGCGTGCAGGGAGGCGAGCGTGACGCCCTCGACGGTCGGGGCGTGCTGGGCCGCCGCGCGCTCCTCGAGCTCGGCGACGAAGCCGCGCAGGCCCAGGCCGGGCGGCAGGTCGCCGGCGAGCCGGTGCAGCGCGGCGAGCGACTCCCACCGCTCGCGGGTGGCTCCCGCACCGGGCGGAGGGGCGTCGGGCGACCAGGACAGCCCGCTGCGCAGCACGTCGGCGACGAGGTCGGCCAGCTCGTCCGGGGCGTCGTCGTCGACGGCCCGTCCGGCGCCGCGCAGCAGCAGGACCGCCTCGCGCACCTCCGGGCGGTCGAAGAAGCGCTCGCCGCCGCGCACCAGGTAGGGGACGCCGGCGTCGGTCAGGGCGGCCTCGTACGCGGCCGACTGCGCGTTGACGCGGTAGAGCACGGCGATCTCGCTGGGGGCGGTGCCGGCGGCGACCAGCTCGGCGCAGCGCCGGGCGACCGCGGCCGCCTCCGCGGGCTCGTCGTCGTGCTCGGCGAACACCGGCTCGGGGCCGGGCGGGCGCTGGGCCAGCAGCTCGAGCCGGGCGTGCTGCACGGCGGCCTTCGCGATGACGGCGTTGGCCAGCCCGACGACCTGCGGGGTGGAGCGGTAGTCGCGGACCAGCCGGACCTCGGTGGCGTGCGGGAACCGCCTGCGGAAGCCCAGCAGCAGGTCGGGCGAGGCCCCGCCGAAGGAGTAGATGGTCTGGTGGGCGTCACCGACGACGCACAGGTCGTCGCGGTCGCCGAGCCACGCCATGAGCAGGCGCTGCTGCAGGGGCGTGACGTCCTGGTACTCGTCGACGACGAAGGAGCGGTAGCGGCTGCGGAACTCCTCGGCGACCACCGGGGTGTCCTCCAGGATCCCGGCGGTGAGCATGAGCAGGTCGGAGAAGTCCGCGGTGCCCTGCGACTGCTTGAGGTCGCGGTAGGCCGCGTAGACCGAGGCGACCACGGCGGCGTCGTAGGGGCCCTCGCGCCCGGCGGCGGCCGCGGCGGCGGGGTAGTCCTCGGGGGCGACCAGCGTGCTCGCCGCCCACTCGAGCTCCGACAGCAGGTCCCGCAGCTCGGTGGTGCCCGGCCGCAGCCTCGCCCGGGCCGCGGCGTTGGCGACCAGCCCGAACGTGTTCGTCACCAGCTGCGGCGGGGTGCCGCCGACGGCGCGCGGCCAGAAGTAGGCCAGCTGCTTCATCGCCGCGCTGTGGAAGGTGCGCGCCTGCACGCCGCCGGCCCCGAGCGCGCGCAGCCGGGTGCGCATCTCCCCGGCCGCCCGGGCCGTGTAGGTGACCGCCAGCAGCGCCGTCTCGGGCACCACGCCGGTGCGCACGGCGTAGGCGGCCCGGTGGGTGATCGTGCGCGTCTTGCCCGTGCCGGCACCCGCCAGCACGACGACGGGGCCGGTGGTGGCCCGCACGGCCTCCTGCTGCTCCGGGTCGAGGGCGTCGAGCAGGTCGCTCTCGGAGGGGCTCACCCGGCCAGTCTGCCTGCCCGCACCGACAGGGAAGCGCCGGGCGGACCCGCTTGTTGACGGCGGCATGACGCAGACCGCACCCGAGCAGATGACCATCTACAGCACCCCCTGGTGCGGGTACTGCCACCGGCTGATGAAGCAGCTCGACCGCGAGGGCGTGCCCTACGCGACCATCGACATCGAGCAGGACCCGGCGTCGGCCGACTTCGTCATGAGCGTCAACGGCGGCAACCAGACGGTGCCCACCGTCGTCTTCCCCGACGGCAGCGCGCTCACCAACCCGAGCCTCGCGCAGGTCAAGGACAAGCTCGGCGTCTAGGTCCGGGCCCGCCCGATCGTGACACCGGGCGCGAGGCGGGCAACAATGGACGGTCAGCACGCCCCGGACCCCGGCGCCGTTCCACTCCAGGAAGAGTCCCCCTTGCCCTCCCCTGAGCCCGGCCCCGCCGCGGACCTGTCGGCCGCGAGCCTGAGCCACCCGGCCATCGAGGCGGTGCTCTCCACGGCCGCCAGCCTCGTCGGGATGGAGGTGGTCTTCCTCGGAGGCGTCACCGAGGACACCTTCACCTTCGAGAAGGTGCACGCCACCGGCACCTGGCCCGGCGTCGAGGAGGGCCGGCGCGGCGAGCGCAGCGACTCCTTCTGCCACCGGCTGCTCGCCGGCGCGCCCGCCGCCACGTCCGACGCCGCCAACGACCCCGCCTACGCCGACGCCCCCATCCGGGCCGAGCTCGGCATCGCCTCCTACGTCGGGGTCCCGGTGCGCGGCAGCGACGGCCGGGTGCTGGCGACCCTGTGCGGGATCGACCGCGAGCACGTCGAGGTCGCCGAGGAGACCATCGAGGTGCTGCGCCACCTCGCCTCCGTCATCGCCACCCACCTCGGGCCGCTGCTCGAGGAGGGCGTCGTCATCCGGCGCAGCGCCGAGGGCGCGTGGGAGGTCGGCGGCGAGACCACCGGCGACCTCACCAGCGCGATGGTGCTGGCCGACCTGCTGGCCGCCGAGATCGCGCCCGGGGGCCGCCCCGCCCGCTCCGACGAGCCGCTCGACGAGACCGGCCGGCTGCGGCTGTCGGTCAAGCAGCTCGAGCACGCCCTCGCGGCCCGCGTCGTCGTCGAGCAGGCGATCGGGGTGCTCACCGAGCGCCAGCGGTCGACGCCGCGCGACGCCTTCGAGCGGCTGCGCAAGGTCGCCCGCTCCCGCGGCCGCAAGGTGCACGACCTGGCCCGCGAGGTGGTCGCCTCGGCGACCGAGCCCGGCGTCCCGCTGCCGCCCGAGCTGGCCGGACGCCGCTGAGCGGCCTGCTCCCCCGCACGCCCGCGACGCTCGCCGACGACCTCGCCGAGCGCGCCCTGCGGCTGCCCGACCGGGCCCGCGTGCTCGTCGACGGCGTCGGGGCGCGGGCGGTCGCCGACCTGCTGGCCGACCGGCTGGTCGCGGGCGGCCGGGTGCCCGTCCGGGTGTCGGCCGGCGACTTCCTGCGCCCGGCCGGGGAGCGCCTCGAGCACGGCCGCGAGGACGCCCAGGACTTCCGCGAGCGCTGGCTCGACGCCGGCGCCCTGCGGCGCGAGGTGGTGGAGTCCGGCGACCACTACCTGCCGGCGCTGTGGGACGCCGCGCGCGACAGGAGCGCCCGCGCGGCGGTCCAGCCCCTGCCGCAGCGGGCCGTCGTCGTCGTGGACGGGCTCTTCCTGCTCGACCACGCCCTGCCTGCCGCGCTGGTCGTGCACGTCGCGCTGTCGCCGGCGGCGCTGCGCCGGCGCGGCCGTCCCGGCTGGCAGCTCGAGGCGTTCGCCGCCTACGACGACGAGGTCCGCCCGGGCGAGGTGTGCGACGTGCTGGTCCGGGCCGAGGACCCCGCCCGTCCCGCGGTCCTGTTCCGGGACCGGGCCCGCTAGGCGGCGCGGCTGGAGTGCCGGTGGAACGCGGCCTCCAGGAACGACCACACCGCGTACGCCAGCATCCCGACGACGGCGACCCCGAGCAGGACGCTGCCGTAGGGCTTGCCGGCGAGCTCGCGCAGGGCGGCGTCCAGTCCCCGGGCCTCGTCCGGGTCGGCCTGCAGCGCCGCCTGGACGAGGAACGCGCCGACCAGGGCGAGCACCAGGGCGCGGCCCAGGTAGCCGGCGCTCCCGATGCGGACGACGGTGCGGCCCTGCCCCCCGGGCACCTTCCCGGTCTCGATCTTCTCGTCGTGCTCCCCCTTGAGCGCCCGCGCCGCGAGCACCACGCCGGCCCCCACGACGACGACGCCGACGAGCCCGACCAGCCAGCGCCCGCCCGGCTGCTGCATGACCCGTGCGGTCAGGGAGTCGGCGGGGTCGCCGCCCGAGGTCTGCTGGCCGGCCGCGAGGAAGCGCACGACCGAGCCGGCGAGCGCGAGGTAGAGCAGCGCCTTGCCGGCCGCCTCGACCCGCTTGGTGCGCTCCGCGTCGCCGACGGCGGCGTTGAGGGCCTGCCAGACCGCGTAGCCCAGGAAGCCCACGACCAGGACGACGAGCAGCACCTCGCCCAGCGGCTCGTCGGCGATCGCGCGCAGCGCCCCCTGCTGGTCGGCCCGGCCGCCGCCGCCGCGCAGCACCGACAGGGCCAGCAGCGACACCGACCAGCCAGACCAGCCCGCGGCTGGCGAGGCCGACCCGGGCCAGCCCGTCGACGGCACCGCTGCCGTGGACCTGCTTCGCGGTGCTGCTCGCGCGGTGCTCGGGGGCTCCCATGCCTGCGTCCTGTCCGGCGCGGGAGCCCCCCAACCGGCTGCTACGGGCCGGTGACCCCGCTGACCGTGAACGGCCGCGGCGTCCCCTTCGCGCTGCGGACGTCGAACTGGCTGTTCACCACGAGCAGCTGGTCGCCGGAGAAGGCCGCCGTCGTCGGGTAGCGGAAGGTGCCGTTGGTGACCTGGCCGTAGAGGGTGCCGCGCGACCCGTCGCGGGTCAGCTTGACCTTGCTGATCACGCCGTTGGCGTTGCGGACGGCGTACAGGACGTCGCCGCGCAGCTCGAGGCCGTCGCCGTTGACGAGCGCCTTGCCGCGCAGGTCGACCTGCGTCACGGCCTTGGTGGCGAGCACGACCCGGAACAGCCTGCCCGTGCCGCTCTGGACGACGAGCAGGCTGCGGCCGTCCGGGCTCAGCGTGATGCCGTTGGCGTTGAAGCCCTCGACGTAGCGGAACGCGGTGCCGGTGAAGTCGCGGAACACGGGCAGGGGCTGCGTCGCCGCGGTGCCGGTGCCCCGGGCGATCTGGGCCGCCGGGATGCGGTACAGGACCGGGCGGTTCGAGTCGGTGACGTAGGCGTCGCCGTTCGGGGCGATCGCGACGTCGTTGAGGAACGTCGGCGCGGTCCCGCCGTTGTCGTAGCGCGCGACCAGCGCGCCGGTGCGGGTGTCGTAGACGTGGACCTGGCCGGTGCCGCCGCCGGCGACGACGAGCCGGTCGCCCGCGCGGGTGACCTCGAGGCCGACGGCGGTCGCTCCGGCCGTCGGTGCCCGGCTCCTTGAAGATCGTCAGGGACCGGCTGCGGGTGGTGCCGCGGAACAGGGTGCCGTCGGTGGTCGAGGTGACGTAGAAGACGTCCTGGAAGGACGTGACGCCCTCGGGGTAGACCTCGTCCCCCGGGATCGCGTAGGTCGTGGTGCGGGTGGCGGCCTGCGCGGGGGCGAGGCCCGTGCCGGCGACGAGGGCGGTCGCGAGCAGGGGGGCGGCCAGGGCGAGAGCGGTGCGGGCGCGGGACAAGGCGGGCTCCAGGTCGTGGTCGGGGTGTTGCACGTGCAAGCACCCTGCCCCGCTACGCCTCGGTCCGCACCTCCCCGCCCCCGTCGGAGGCCCAGTCCGTGATGAGCCGCCAGGCGATGCTCACCGGCGGGGGCAGCAGCAGGCCGGGCGTGTGCTCGTCGGCCCAGCCGCCTGCCGCCCGCACCTGCTCGCGGGTGAACCAGGCGACCTCGGCCAGCTCGCCGTCCAGGCACTCCGGCTCGGCGTCGCCGTCGCAGACCGCCCAGAACCCGAGCATGAGGCTGGCCGGGAACGGCCACGGCTGGCTGCCCCGGTAGACGACGTCGCGGCAGACCAGGCCCGACTCCTCGGCGACCTCGCGGGCGACCGCCTGCTCGAGCGACTCCCCCGGCTCGACGAACCCGGCGAGGGTGGAGAAGCGGCGCTGCGGCCACACCGCCTGGCGGCCGAGCACGCACCGGTCGGCGCCGTCGGTGACCAGCACGATGATCGCCGGGTCGGTGCGCGGGTGGTGGGTGTGGCCCTCGGGGCAGGCCCGCTCGGCGCCGCCCTTCGTGCTCGCCGTCGGCTGGCCGCAGACCGAGCAGCGCGGGTGCGCGGCGTGCCAGTTCGCCAGGCCGACGGCGTGGGTCAGCAGGCCGGCGTCGCGCGCGGGCAGGCGGGCCCCGACGTCCCGCAGCGACGCCGTCCTCCCGGGGCGCCGCGGGAGCGGGCCGGACGACCGCGAAGTACGGGCCGTCGTCGTCGCGGCCGAGGTAGAGGCGGTCGCCGTCGGGCGCCTCCTCGGGGCCGACGAGCGCCAGGGCGGGCCCCTCCAGGCGGACGGTGCCGTCGTCGACGACGAGCACCCGCGCCTGCGCCCACGCCTGCGCGAGCGCGGCGTCGTCGGCGCGGGTGGCGCCGTCGCGGTCGACGGTGGCCCGGGAGAGGGCGGGGACGTCGCCCGGCGGGGTCATGCGCGCTCGAGCCCGAGCACCGACCCGACCGGGGCCTCGACCGCGGCGGCGTCGCCGACCAGCACCGCCGTCAGCCGGGAGGGCGCGAGGTACTGCGCGGCGGCGGCCTGCACGTCCTCGACGGTCACGGCGGCGAGCGCCCTGGGGTGGTCGCGCAGGTGCTCGACGCCGAGGCCGGCGGCCGTCAGGACCGACAGCGTGCTGGCGAGCCCCGCCTGGCTCGACGTCGACAGGGCGAGCGAGCCGACGGCGTAGCGGCGGGCCTGGTCGAGCTCGGCCTGCGGGACGGGGACGGTGGCGATGCGGCCGAGCTCGTACAGCGTCTCGAGCACCGACGGCCCGGTGACCTCGGTGGCGACGTCGGCGGCGACGACGACGCGCGAGCCGGCCGGCGGGTGCTCGACCCCGGAGTGCGGGCTGTACGTGTAGCCCTTGTCCTCGCGGATGTTGGCGACCCAGCGGCTGGAGAAGTAGCCGCCGAAGACCAGGTTGGCCAGCGAGAAGGCGGCGTAGCCGGGGTCGGTGCGCCGGGGGGCGGGGCCGGCCCAGCGCAGCGTCGTCTGCACCGACCCGGGGCGGTCGACCAGCAGGGCCGGCTGCGGGGCGACGACGGGCACCGGCGGGGTGTCGACGGCGGCGGCCTCGGCGGTCCAGCCCGACAGCGCCGCCTCGGCGCTCGCCAGCAGCTTCGCCGGCGGAGCGTCCCCGACGACGACGAGCACGCTGCCGGCGGGGGCGACCCGCTTGGCGTGCAGCGACCGCAGGTTGCCCGGCGACACGTCCTGCACGGCTTCCGCGGTCGGCAGCTCGCGGCCGTAGGGGTGGTCGCCGTAGAGCCGGCGGACCAGCGCCTCGCGGGCGGCGACGCTGGGCTGGGTGCGGTAGATGGCCAGCTCCTGCACGAGCCGGTCGCGCTCGCCGAGCACCTCGCGCTTGGGGTAGCTGGCCGAGGTGAGCACCTCGGCGACCAGCTCGAGCAGCCCGGGCAGGCCGCTGGTGAGGACCGAGCCGCCCATGCTCAGGCGGTCGGCGTCGGTGCTGGCCGACAGCTGCCCGCCGAGCGCCTGCACGTCGGCGGCGATCTGCCCGGCGTCGCGGCGGTCGGTGCCCGACAGCAGGGTGTCGCCCAGCAGCGAGGCGCGGGCGACGTGCTGCTCGCCGTCCTTGGCCACCCCGCGGCGGCTGGGCGCGGCGAACGGGATGCGCAGCCGCAGCTCGGTCAGCGGGACGCCGGGGCGGCGGACGGCGAGCACGCGCAGCCCGTTGTCGAGGACCCGCTCCCCCACCGTCGGGAGCTTGGCGGTCCGCGGCTTCGTCAGCGACGGGACGGGGCGCGGGTCGGTGGTCGTCACTGCGGGTGTGCTCACTGCTGGCCCTCCGGGCGGAGCTCGAGGACGGCCCGGTCCAGGCCGAGGGTGGCGGCCGCGGCCTGCACCTGCGCGTCGGTGACCTGCGCGAGCAGCGCCGGCACCTCGTTGACCAGCTCGGCGCGGCCGCGCTGCTGCTCGAACACGCTCATCGTCAGGCTGCGGCCGAGGACGGGGTCGACCTCGCGCAGGTAGCGGCTCGTCATGCGGGCGACCGTGCGGTCGAGCTCACCGGCGGTGAGGCCGTCCTGGGCCAGCCGGTCGAGCTCCTCGTCGACGGTCCGCAGCACGGTGTCGACCGGCGTCTCGCTCGGGTGGTGCACCTCGACGATGAGCGGCGTGGGGTCGCGGGCGTCGAGCGGGTCGCCCATGACGCCGAGGTAGCCGCCGACGCTGGTGACCATCCGGTCGCGCAGGACGAGCCGCTCGTTGAGCCGGGCGGCGTCGCCGTCGGTGAGCACCTCGGCCAGCACGACGTAGGGCAGGTAGGCGTCCAGGTCCGCCGGGTCGGGGACCCGCCAGCCGAGCGCGACGGCCGGCGTCGGGGCGATGCGGTCGTGGACGACGTCGCGGCGCTCGCCCGCCGGCGCGGGCTCGTCGAAGGACGGCCGCTCGGGGACGGCGCGCGCGGGGATGTCCCCGAAGTGCTGCTCGGCCAGCCGCAGGACCTCGGCGGCGTCGACGTCGCCCGCGACGGTGAGCACCGCGTTGCCCGGGGCGTAGTAGCGGTCGAAGAACTGCTGGGCGTCCTGCAGGGTGGCGCTCTCGAGGTCGACGAAGTCGCCGTAGCCGTTGTGCGCGTTCGGGAAGGTCTCGAACATCACCGGCGGCAGGGTGATCCAGGGGAACCCGCCGTAGGGCCGGTTCATCACGTTGACGCGGATCTCGTTCTGGACGACGGCGACCTGGTTCTCCAGGTTGTCCTGCGTCAGCGCGACGCTGCGCATCCGGTCGGCCTCGAGGAACATCGCGAGCTCGGTCGCGTTGCTCGGCAGCATCTCGTAGTAGTTGGTGTAGTCCAGGTGCGTCGAGCCGTTGAGCGTGCCGCCCGCGCCCTGCACGAGGGTGAAGTGCTCGGTCTTGCCGAGGCTGGCGCTGCCCTGGAACATCAGGTGCTCGAACAGGTGCGCGAAGCCGGTGCGGCCCTCGGGCTCGCTGCGGATCCCGACGTCGTAGTAGACGGCGACCGCCACCACCGGGCTGCTGCTGTCGGGGCTGACGACGACGCGCAGGCCGTTGCCGAGCGTCGCGCGCTCGACGGCGTACGACGTGGTGGAGGTCCCGTGGCGGGCGCTGCTCGGGCGGGGGCTGCTCTTGCTGCGGGGCGGCACGTCGCGACGCTAGTACGGGCGGTCGGGCCCGCACCTCGGCAGGAGTCCGGGCCCCGACGTCGAAACGTGAGGGCAACTCGTCTTCTCCTCGGAGGCTCTCCCGTGCACGCTCTCGTCCGACGCACCCTGCTCGCCGGCCTCACCGGCACGCTCACCGTCTCCGCCGCCTGGGCCGGCGTCGGGCTGGCCCCCGTGGCCGGGCTCGGCACCGACCCCGTGCCCGCGCCGCTCGCCCCGGTCGTGCAGCAGGCCGCGGCCGCCGTCGGCGCCGGCCCGGTCGAGCAGGTCCCCGCCGGGACGGCCGGCACGCCGGTCGCCGTCGGCACCCGCGGGGAGCTGCCCGCGCTCAAGGACGACGAGATCTACGTCGGCGCCGCCAAGACCGACCTGCTGCCCCGCCCGCAGGACGCGCAGAAGGAGTTCCCCGGGGCCCGCTGGGAGCAGGACCGGAGCAAGTGCCTGGTGCTCGACCCGGTGTTCCTGGAGCGGCTCGCCGCCGACACCTCGGGCGAGGCCGACCACCTCGCCGCCGCCGGCTCCCCGTGGCCGGAGAACCCGAACTGCCTCTACATGGGCGGCTACGGGCTCGGGCCGATGAACCCGATCAGCACCTTCGACCCCGAGCTGGGCCTGTGGGTGCGCGCGATCGCGCTCGGCGACGGCGAGGACCTCACCGTCCTCACGGTCATCGACGCCGAGGGCTACCTGTGGGACTACGCGAACAAGTGCGACGACTGCGGCATCAAGCAGCTCGGTGAGCGGCTCGCCGCCGACCCCGAGCTCGCCGCCCGCGGCATGAAGGCCGACTCCTTCAACCTGCACGCCACCCACAGCCACACCTCGCTGGACCTCATCGGCGGCTGGGGCTTCGTCCCCGACTGGTACATGGCGCAGGTCGAGAAGACGATCCTGGACACCGTCCGCGAGGCCGTCCTCACCATGCAGCCCGCCACCCTGCAGGCCGGCGTCGCCGACGCCCGCCGCCACAACAGCGAGCGCCGCGGCACCTACCGCTCGGCCGAGGAGAGCCAGCTGTCGTGGCTGCGCGCCGTGACGCGCAAGAAGGAGACCGTCGCGACGCTCGGGGCCTTCGCCGCCCACCCGGTGACCCAGGACACCGACCAGGGCGTCGCCCACGCCGACTGGCCCGGCTACTTCGCGAAGGCCGCGGAGGACCGCTTCGGCGGCATCGGCATGCACCTCATGACCGGCCTCGGCAACGTCACCGGCGCCCGTGGCCGCCCGCGCGACGCCGAGGGCCACACGACGGCCAAGACCAGCACCGGTGACGCCCTCGTCGCCCTGATCCCCGACGCCGGCACGGTCGTCGCCCACCCCGACCTGCGGACCGCGTCGACCACGTGGCGCCAGCCGGTGACCAACGCGCCGCTCGACGCGCTCGGCACGCCCGGCTTCTTCGACCGGCAGTTCGACCTGACGCCGGCCAGCGGTGCGCACCGGCAAGAACCCCGACGAGGCGCCCTGCGCGTCGGCCGCCCCGCAGTCGGTCGAGCTCCCCGCCCGCGCCATCAAGATCGGCGACAGCCTGGTGATGACCACCGGCCCCGGCGAGCTGTTCAGCAACGCGACGAACACCATCAAGGAGAAGAGCCCGGACGCCGTGGTCTTCCCGTTCGCCCAGACCAACGACTCGCTCGGCTACATGCCGCAGAGCTTCGAGCTCAACCCGGTCGGCCAGCAGGGCCTGGGCTTCGCCGTTCGGCGGCTACGTCTTCGTGAACTACGAGGACAGCTACGCGATCGACCGCTGCGTCGGCGACATGGCCCTCGAGACGACGCTGGGCCTGGTCTCCGGCCTGAAGTAGTGGTGCAGTACGCCCTCACGCCCGTACACCCACCCGAGGAGTGCCCGTGCCCGTCAGCGCCGACCTGTCGAAGTACCTGGACAAGAGCTACGAGTCGTCCGACCTCAAGGAGATCCTCGCCGCGCCGGTCAGCGCCTTGGCCGGGGTGACCGAGGACGACGCGGAGCTGCTCCGCAAGGCCTTCCGGATCAAGACGGTCGGCGACCTGGGCAAGAACAAGCACTTCCTGGCCGCCCAGGCCATGCTCGCGCTCAGCAAGTAGGCAGCAGCCGCACGGTCAACCGGCGGGCGGCGCGCACCGGGCAGGTCCCCGGGCGCGCCGCCCGTCCTGCTGCGGTGCCGCCGCCCGTCCGCTGCGGTCGCCGCCCGTCCTGCGCTCGCGGTCCTGCTGGGTCCAGCCGCGGACGAGCTCGCTGCGGGCGGCCCGGACGGTCACGTCCGCCGAGGACGTCGCCCGGACCGCGGGCAGCGTCCCGCCCGTGCCGTTCCACCGCCAGGTGACCGGGTAGACGGCGGTGACCGTCGTCCGCAGCGGCCCCGGCGCGGTCCACGTGTGCGTGACCAGCGGCGCGCCCCGCCCCTCGGCGGGCACGACGTCGCCGGGTGCGTACGGTCGGCCGCGGGAGCTCCCGCTGCTGCCGCCGGTGCCGTCGCCCCAGGTCCACGCGTAGGTGGGCGCCCCCAGCTCCACCACGATCTCCAGGCCGGGCACGAGCGGGTCGGCGTCGCGGGCGGTCGGCGGCGCACCGGGGTCGCCCAGCGACAGCACGCCGGGCTGGTTCACCGGCACCCCGCCGGCGGGCTGCAGCAGCAGCCGCGGCCGGGGTGCCCGCACCTCGGCGCGCAGGGAGACCGCCACCGCCCGGGCGACGTCGGGGTCGGGCTGCGGCGGCGCCGGGGGCGGCGGCGCCTCGCCCGCGCAGTAGGTGCGGACGGGCTGCCAGCCGCCCGGCGGCACCCGCACCTGGTCCTGCAGCATCGCGGCGTAGGTGGTGCCCGGCACGAAGGCGCAGGGCGCGACGCCCACCTGCACGGTGCGGGTCTGCCGGGTGGGCCGGCCGGGCGAGCCGGCCACCGGTGCGGCTCCCGGCTCCGGGTCGCCGCCGGGGACGGTGAGGTCGAGGGCGACGCCGGCCGTGCCGTCGCCGCTGGAGGTGGTCGGCTGGGTGGTCGTGCCGTACGGGTCGTCGCCGGCGGAGGCTGCCGGCGCCAGCAGCAGGCAGCCCGCGGCGAGCAGCCCGCCGACCACCGCGGGGCGCCTCACGCCTTCGGGTCCTGGATCGCGACGACGCGGAAGCCCGCTGCGGTGCGCGCGACGGTGAAGATGCGCGTGCTGCGGCTCTCCGGGTAGCTGCCGACCTCCGAGCCGTCGGCGGCGACGATCCGGTAGGCCGGCACCCGGAACTCGACGGTCGCGGCACCCGCGTTGGCGCTGTTCCCGCCGGCGACCTGCAGCGACAGCACCTCGTCGCGGGCGTCGCTGCTCCTGCCGGCGGCGTAGTCCGCCGCCACCTTGGCGCTGAACTGCGCGCAGGCGTCGCACGCGGGCGCGTAGGTGGCGTCGAAGGCGGCGCGCTCGCCCGTGGCCAGCAGCCGGTTGATGCCGGCGAAGTAGGCCAGCACCGCCTCCTCGACCTCGCGGTCGATGCCCGCCGACGCGCGCGGCGACGGCAGCGGGGCAGGGCTGTAGGCGCTCGGGGCCGGGGACGTCCGGGCCGGGAGCGGCGGGGGCGCGGCAGCCGGCTCCGACCCGCCGCAGCCGGCGAGCAGGAGCGCGGCGGCAGTGGCCACGGCGGTGGCCACGGCAGCCCGCGCGACGGTCCTCACACCGCCCAGCGTAGGGCCCCGCACCGGGACGAAGCGGACCCCGCCGCGCGTTGGAGCAGGTACCCCCCGCACGACCGCCAAGAGCACCCCGAGAGAGCCAGGAGCACGACCGTGCCCACCACCCCGCACCTCGACCTCGTGCCCGACCCCGGCACCGGTCTCACCCCCGCCGACCGACGCCGGGCCGCGCTCGCCGCCTGCGCGTACGCCGCCGACGCCGAGGAGGCCCGCGACCTGCTGGAGTCCCTCGGCCTGCTGGAGGAGCTGCAGGAGAGCCGCCGCCTCGCCGGCTAGGCCCCCGTCTGCACCCGCTCGACCAGCCCGGCCGCGTCCACCGCGCGGGGCAGCGTCCCGAAGGCGTGCCCCCAGTCGCCGGCCAGCCGGCTGGCGCAGAACGCGTCCGCGACCTCGGCCGGGGCGTGCCGCACCAGCAGCGCGCCCTGCAGGGCCAGCGCCATCCGCTCGACCAGCCGGCGCGAGCGCCCCTCGATGCCGTCGAGGTCGGCGAGCCCGGCCTTGAGCCCGATCACGGCGTCGTCGAGGCGGGCGTCCGCCCCGCGCGCCCGGTCGAGCTCGGCGAAGAAGGCCTCCACCGACGCCGGCTCCTTGACGGTCGCCCGCAGCACGTCGAGGGCCTGCACGTTGCCCGAGCCCTCCCAGATCGAGTTGAGCGGCGCCTCGCGGTAGAGCCGCGGCATCCCGCTGTCCTCGACGTAGCCGTTGCCGCCCAGGCACTCCAGCGCCTCCACGACGACGGCGGGCTGGCGCTTGCACACCCAGTACTTCCCGACGGCGGTGGCGATGCGCTTGAACGCCTGCTCCTCGGCGTCGCCGCGCGCGGCCCGGTCGACGGCGCCGGCCAGCCGGGTCATGAGGGTGGTCGCCGCCTCGGACTCCAGCGCGAGGTCGGCCAGCACGTTCTGCATGAGCGGCTTGTCGGCCAGCAGGCCGCCGAACGCCGAGCGGTGACGGGCGTGGTGCACCGCCTGCACCAGTGCGGCGCGCATCCCCGACGCCGACCCGATGACGCAGTCGAGCCGGGTCATCGCGACCATCTCGATGATCGTGCGGACGCCGCGCCCCTCCTCGCCCACGAGCCAGGCGACGGTGCCGTCGAACTCCGGCTCGCTGCTGGCGTTGGAGCGGTTGCCGAGCTTGTCCTTGAGCCGCTGCACCCGGAAGACGTTGCGGGCGCCGTCGGGCAGCACGCGCGGCACCAGGAAGCAGGACAGGCCACCGGGCGCCTGGGCCAGCACGAGGAACAGGTCGCACATGGGGGCGCTGGTGAACCACTTGTGGCCGCGCAGCCTCCAGGTGCCGTCGCCCGCGGGCGCCGCCGTCGTCGTGCCCGCCCGGACGTCGGAGCCGCCCTGCTTCTCGGTCATGCCCATGCCGGCGAGCAGGCCGCGCTTGCCCGACGGCGTCCGCAGGCCGGGGTCGTAGACGCGGCTGGTCAGCAGCGGCTCGTACTGCGCGGCGAGCTCGGGGCTCGAGCGCAGCGCCGGGACGACGGCGTAGGTCATCGACACGGGACAGCCGTGGCCGGACTCGACCTGGCTCCACACGTAGAAGCCGGCGGCGCGGGCGACGTGGGCACCGGGCCGGGCGTCGGCCCAGGGCGCGCCGGCCAGCCCCTCGGCCACGGCGGTGTCCATCAGCCGGTGCCAGGACGGGTGGAACTCGACCTCGTCGACGCGGTGGCCGTAGCGGTCGTGGGTGCGCAGGACGGGCTCGGAGCGGTTGGCCTCGTCGCCCCACCGCTGGGCCTCCTCGCTGCCCGCCGCGCGGCCGAGCCGGTGCAGGTCCTCGGCGTGCCAGCCGGCGCCCTCGCGCTCCAGCCCGGCCAGCAGGGCGGAGTCCTGCGCGACGTCGTGGCCGACCAGGGGCGGCGCCTGGTTGGTGACCTCGTGGGTCTCGGGCGCGTCGGGGAGCCGGTCGAGCGTCGTCATGCGCCCAGTCTGCCGCCATGCCCGCCCCGGGTCCGGCCGGCCTGCCCGGCGGTCCGCGCTGCCGTGGGTCAGGCGAAGGCGGCCTGCAGCAGGGCCCGCAGCCGGGCGAGGCCGGCGGGCTCGAGCTGCGCGGCGAGGCTGCCGTTGTCGACGTCGGGGCGGCAGCCGTCGGTGAAGCGCACCACGACCGCGGGGCCGGCGGGGTAGCGGGCGGCGAGCTCGTACTGCGTGCCGCCGCCGCCCGGGCAGCCGCCCGTGCTGGGCACCGCCACCGGCTCGTCGAGGACGTCCTGCACGGCCTGCTGCTGCGCCGGCGTCGCGCTGCGCCGGGCCACGCCGTCGCCGGCGACCCGGCACAGCACCAGCGACGTCGCGCCGGCCGGCAGCAGCGCCGCCTCCTGGCCGCGCCGCCCGGCCCGCTCGGGCACGCAGCGCTGGGCGGCGTCGGGCTGGTCGGGGGCGGTCCAGGCACCGGCGGCGGCGGACGCGGCCAGCAGGTCGGCCCGGTCGACGTCGCTGCGGAACGGCCCGTTCCCGGTGCCGCCGCAGCCGTCGCCCGCGCTCACCCAGACCACGCCGTCGGGGTACGTGAGCCGCAGCAGCCGGCCGGCCACCGGGCCCGGCGCGGGGGTGCAGGCGCCGCCGCCGCCGGTGGCGCGGGGCAGCAGCAGGTCCTGCGGGACCCGCTCCAGCCCGCCGGTCAGCGCGACATCGCCGGACAGGGCCACCGGCCCCGGCTCGGCGTCGCCGTCGACCGGCCCGTAGGTGCAGACCCGCGCCGAGGTCGGAGGCTCCTGGGGCACGAGCCGGCCGGTCGTCTCGGCGGTCGGGTCCTGCGGGACGGGCACCGGGACCCGCTCGGCCGGGGAGACCACCACGGAGGCGGGGCACCCCTCGGGCGCGGCCGGCTGCCCCGGCGTCGTCGTGCCGGAACCGCACGCCGTCAGCAGCAGCGCGGCGGCGGCGGGCAGCAGGCGGGGCACCGGCCGACGGTAGACGCGCGGCAGCCCCCGCACCGGTGGGGTGCGGGGGCTGCGGGTCGTGCGTGGTCGTGCTGCGGGGCCGGTCAGTGCTGGCGCTGCGGGACGGCCTCCTCGGCGTCGGCGACCGGCTCCTCGGCGACCGGCCGGGCGAGGCTGAGCACCACGCTGGCGGTCAGCACCGCGACGATCACGCCGAGGCTCACCAGCGAGGGGATCTCCGGGATGCTCGTGTCGATCGTCTTGTGCGCCGCCTGCAGGACGAGCTTGACGCCGATGAACGCCAGGATGACCGCGAGGCCCTTGCTCAGGTAGTGGAACTTCTCCAGCAGCCCGGCGAGCAGGAAGTACAGGGCCCGCAGGCCGAGGATCGCGAAGGCGTTGCTCGTGTAGACGATGAACGGGTCGTCGCTGACGGCCAGGACGGCGGGCACGCTGTCGACCGCGAAGACCAGGTCGGCCATCTCGATGGCGACGACGACGGCGAGCAGCGGGGTCGCGACGCGCTTGCCGGCCTCCCGGACGAAGAACTTCGTGCCGGCGTACTCCTCCTGGACGGGGACGACCTTCTTGAGCAGCCGGACGCCGACGCTGCTGCCGGGGTCGAACTCGTCGTCCTCGTCCTTGAGCAGCTTCCAGGCGCTGTAGAGCAGGACGGCGGCGAAGACGAACAGCACGGCCGTGAAGCGGCTGACGACGGCGACGCCGGCCGCCAGGAAGATCCCGCGGAAGACCAGGGCCCCCATGACGCCGAAGAACAGCACCCGGTGCTGGTACTCGCGGGGGACCTTGAAGTAGCCGAAGATCAGGGCGAAGACGAACAGGTTGTCGACGCTGAGCGACTTCTCGAGCAGCCAGGCGGTCGTGTACTCGACGCCGGCGGTGGTGCCGAGGACGGCGAAGACGACGCCGCCGAACGCGACGGCGAGGCCGACCCAGAGGGCGCTCCACCAGGCGGCCTCCTTGAAGCCGATGACGTGGGCGCCGCGGTGGGCGAGCAGGTCGACGAGCAGGGCGGCGACGACGGTGGCGGCGAAGGCCGTCCACAGCCAGAGGGGGACGTCGAGCACGGGGAGCTCCACGGGAGAGGGGCGGTCGTTGTCCCTGCAAACGTGCCCGGGCCGGGCCCCTGCTGCCCAGGTCCGGACGCCGGACGAGCTGCGGCCCGTCAGCCTGCCGGGTCCCGGCAAGGCGGTCAGAGCGGGGTCTCGGGCCAGCCGAGCAGCCGCGCGCCCAGCACGGCGGCGTGCAGGGCGAAGCGGCCGGCCGGGTCGGACGGGTCGCGCCCCAGCAGGTCCTCGACGCGCTGCAGCCGGTAGGTCACGGCCCGCACCGACAGGTGCAGCCGGCGGGCCGTCTCGGTCGCGTTCGCACCGGTCGCGTAGTAGGCGTCGAGGGTGTCGAGCAGCGGGCCCGGCGCCGCCGCGGGCGCCCGCGAGCGGGGCCAGGACCGTGGTGATCAGCTCGACGATCGCCGACGCGGTCGCGCAGCAGCACCCGGTAGACCGCCAGCTCGCCGCTGTCGACCACCGGCGCGTCCAGCCGCAGCCGGGCGGCGAACTCGAGGGTGTCGCGGGCCTGCTCGTAGCTGACCCGCACGCCCTCGGCCCCCGCCAGGGCCCGCCCCACGGCCGCCTGCCACCCGGTCCCGACGACGGCGCTGACCCGCTGCGACCACCTCGTCGGCGGCCGCCTCGTCCGGCGCGGCGAACACCACCACGAGCTGCCCGTCCTGCACCGACAGCAGCGGGGCGGCGTCGCCGCGGCGCCCGGCCAGCGCGCGGTCGACCCGCCCGATCAGCGGCCCCGGGTCGGCGCCCTCGCGCTGCGCCACGAGCACCGCGTGCGGGCTCGCCAGGTCCAGCCCGAGGTCCGCCGCCCGCCCGAGGACGCCGGCCGCCCGCAGCCCGCCGGCGAGCAGCGCCTCGAACACCTCCCGCCGCTCGGCCTCCTGCCGCCGGGCGAGGTCGTTGCGGGCCAGCTGGAAGCCCTCGACCAGCGCGGCGACGCCGTCGTCGGACGCCCGCAGCACCGCCAGCGCCGCCGCCCGGGTGGCCGCGGCGTCGCCCGTCGGCAGCTGCTCCCACAGCCGCCAGCTCGCCGACAGGTACAGGTCGACCAGCGCCCGCAGGGCGACGCCGGCGTGCGCCGCCGCCGCACCCCGCTCGGCGTAGCCCTCGAGCTCGCGCCGGCGCAGCCGCCTCCCGCTCGCCGCCGCGTCCACGGTCACGGCCAGGAAGTCGCCCAGCAGACCCGGGTCGAGCCCTCCGGCGTCGTCCGCGGCCGCGGCCGCCACCGCCTGCAGGTCGACCTCCACGCGCCCCTCCTCCTTGCCGGTCGTCGGCAGCCTCGCACGCCGGCGCGCCGCCCGCTCCCCGCCGCCGCGTGACTAGGGTCGGCGGGCATGACCGCAGCCACCCGCGTCCCTGTCGGCGACCTGACCTTCGACGCCGTCGTGCCTGGGCCCCGACGACGCCGAGACCGTCCTGCTGCTGCACGGCTTCCCGCAGAGCTCCTGGGAGTGGCGTGGCGTCTGGCCGTCGCTGCTCGAGGCCGGCTACCGCGTCGTCGCCCCCGACCAGCGCGGCTACTCCCCCGGCGCCCGCCCCGAGGGCGTCGACGCCTACCGGATGCCGCACCTCACCGCCGACGCCGTCGGCCTGCTCGACGCCCTCGGGGTCGACCGCGCGCACGTCGTCGGGCACGACTGGGGGGCCGCCGTCGCCTGGGACGTCGCTGCCCGCCACCCCGGCCGGGTGCGCACCCTCACCGCCGTCTCCGTCCCGCACCCGGCCGCCTTCGGCGCCGCGCTGCGCAGCGACCCGGACCAGCAGCGAGCGCTCGCAGTACATGCTCGAGTTCCTCTCGCCGGACGCCGAGCAGCGGCTGCTCGCCGACGACGGCGCCTGGCTGCGCTCGGGCTTCGGGGCGCTGCCCGACGCCGACGTCTACGTCCGGCGGATGCAGGAGCCGGGGGCGCTGACCGGCGGGCTCGCCTGGTACCGGGCGATGGCCGACGGGATGCGCGACCCGATGCCGTCGGTGACGGTCCCGACCCTCTACGTCTGGTCCGACGAGGACGTCGCCCTCGGGCCGGTCGCCGCGCACGCCACGGCCTCGCACGTCGACGGGCCGTACCGGTTCGAGGTGCTGCACGGGGTCTCGCACTGGGTGCCGGAGGAGCAGCCCGGGCAGCTGGCGGCGCTGCTGCTGGAGCACGTGCAGGCGCACACGGCGGCGTGACGGCGCCCGGGCCGGCGCTCCCGGGTGGCGTGCCGGGGCCGGGGCCGGGCGGGACGGCGTCCCCCGACGCCCTCGCGGCCGCCGCCGAGCTCGTCCGGGCGGCCCGGCCCGGCGCTGGCCCTGCACCTCCGCCCCTCGCCCGCACGACGACGAGCTCGTGCTGGCCGGCGGCGGCGAGCTGTTCCGGCTGCCCCTGACCGCGACCGCCGTCGCCCGGCACGCCGTGCTGGTGCGCGCGCTGCCGAAGCTCGTGCCGCTGGTGCCCGTGGCCGTCGCTCCGCCGCGCTTCGTCGGGGTGCTGGCCGACGGCGCCACCCCCTTCACCGCGGAGCGCCGGCTGCCCGGCGTCCGGCCGGCGGCGCTCGACGGCATCGCGCAGGGGCAGCTCGAGGGCGTGGTCGAGGCGCTGCGGGCCGTGCCGCGCGCGCGAGGCGCGGCAGTGGGGCGTGCCGGGCGACGGCGAGGTGCTGGTGCACGGCCGGCTCGGCACCGGGAGTGCGGCCGGGGACGGGCCTGCCGGCGGACGTGCTCGACGCCCTGCTGGCCGACCCGCGCAGCGGCCTGCTGACCGGCGTCGTCGGGCTGGGACCTGCGGCTCGCCGGCCCGGCGGACCAGGAGGCGCCTGCCCTAGCGTCCTGGCCGTGCGCCTCGCGACCTGGAACCTGCTGCACGGCCGGTCGATCACCGACGGCCGGGTGGTGCGCGAGCGGCTCGCCGAGGGCGCCCGGCTGCTCGACGCCGACGTCGTCGGGCTGCAGGAGGTCGACCGCGGGCAGGAGCGCAGCGGCCGGCCGCGACCTGACGGCCGAGGTGGCGGAGGCGACGGGCGCGGTCGACTGGCGGTTCGTCCCCGCCGTCGTCGGGACGCCGGGCGAGAGCTGGCGGGCGGCGACCGAGCAGGACGAGGCGGGCCGGCCGGCGCCGTGCACTACGGGATCGGGCTGGTGTCGCGCTACCCGGTGCGCGAGTGGCACGTGGTGCGGCTGCCGGCGGCCGGGGTGCGGGCGCCGATCGTGATGCCGGGCGCGGCGAGGTGGTGTGGCTGGAGGACGAGCCGCGGCGTCGCGCTGGCGGCCGTGGTCGAGACCCCGCACGGGGTGATGACCGTCGCGACCGCGCACCTGTCGTTCGTGCCGGGCTGGAACGGCGCGCAGCTGCGCACGGGTGACCGCGGCCCTCGCCGCGCTGCCCGGACCGCGGGTGCTGCTGGCCGACCTCAACATGCCGCCGCCCTTCCCGCGGCTGCTGACGGGGTGGCAGCTCGCTGGCGCGGGCGCCGACCTACCCGTCGACCGGCCCGCGGATGCAGCTCGACCACGTGCTGGCCGTCGGGCGAGCTGCCACCGGTGCAGGCGGTCTCGACGCCGGAGCTGCCGCTGTCGGACCACCGGGCGCTGGCGATCGACCTGAGCGCGCCCCCCTCCGGCACCGCGACCCGGGGACCTCCCGCGTCACCCCCGCGCGAGCGGCACGCCCCGCACCAGCGCCTGCAGGCCCGGCGGCGTCGAGCAGGTCGACGCGGGCGGACCGTGCGGCCGCTGCGGACGTAGTGGAAGGCCGCCCGCACCCGCTCGACCGGCACGCCCGACAGGGCCGACCAGGCCAGCCGGTAGGCCGCGAGCTGCACCGCGGCGGCCCGCGGCGTCGGCCCCGGTCGGCACGGCGCCGGTCTTCCAGTCGACGACCTCGTCGCCGTCCGGCGTCGCGGTAGACGGCGTCCATGCGGCCGCGGACCAGCACCCCGGCGACCTCGGTCTCGAAGGGCACCTCGACCTCGAGCGGGCTGCGCCCCCACCAGGCGCTGCGCGCGGAAGGCGTCCTGCAGCGCGGTGAGGTCGGCGTCGGGCCCGTCGGTCGTCGGCGGAGCCGGGCAGCTCGTCGGGGTCGAGCAGCTGGGGCAGGCCGAACACGGCGTGCTCGAGCCAGGCGTGGAAGGCCGTGCCGCGCCGGGCGACCGGGGAGGGGCGGCGCGGCACGGGGCGCAGCAGCGACGCGGCCAGGGCGTCGGGGTCGCGCCGCAGCTCGACCAGCCCGCTGACCGACAGCGACGCCGGCAGCACGCGCCTCGCTGCGCCGGGCCCGCCGCCGCCGGGCCTCCTCGGCGAGCCGGCGCAGGTCGTCGTCCCACGCGGCGACCACCGGCCGCGGCCTCGGCGCGACAGCGCCGGCGCGGGTCGTCGGGCACGCCCTCGGCCAGCAGCGCGCGCACCCGGTCGGCCGCGGCCTGCACCGACGCGTCGCCGGCGGGCACAGCGGGCGAGGGCCACGGCGCGGTGCGGCTGGCGGTCGTGACCGGGTTCTCGAGCGGCGCGTCCTGCCCACACCTCGACGTCGCCCGGCGCCCGTCGAGGCAGGCCTCGCGGGCCTGCTCGAGGAACACCGACGGGCCCGAGCGGCCGCTTGCCCTCGCCCCAGTGGTGGCCGCTGCAGAGCAGCACCTGCTCGGCGCGGGTGAAGGCGACGTAGGCGAGCCGGCGCTCCTCGCGGGCGTCGCGGCTCGTCGTTGGCCTCGCTCGTGGGCGCGCCAGGCCCGTCGGGGTCGAGGCCGTCGAGCGGCGGGAGGTCGTCGCGGTCGCCGCGCAGCGGGAACGGCAGCAGCCGGGCGTTGGTCGGTCCAGCTGGTGCGACGTGGCGGGCTTGGCGGGGAAGACGCGCCGACGCCGCCCTGGCGCTGCGGGCGAGCCCCGGCACGGCCACGACCGGCCACTCCAGGCCCTTGGCGGCGTGCACGGTCATGAGCTTGACGGTGTCGGCCCCGCTGGTGGCGCCGGTGTCGAGCCCGTTCTCCTCCTCCTCGGCGGCGGCCAGGTAGGCCAGGAAGGCCGACAGCACCGACTCGCCGGCGCCGTCCTGCGCGGTGTCGCCGGCGAAGGAGGCCGCGGCGTCGGCGAAGGCGTCGAGGTCGGCCCGGGCCGCCGCCGGCGGGCCGGCGCCGGGCCGGGCGGCCACCTCGACGTCGAGGCCGGTGGTGCGCTCGACGTCGGCGACGAGGTCGGGCAGCGGCTGGTCGAGCCGCCGGCGCAGCGCGCGCAGCTCGTCGCGCAGCGCCTCGAGCCGGCGGCGGCCCTCCGGCGACAGCGGGTCGCGGCCGGTCGGCGGGACGGGCGGCAGGTCGTCGAGGGCGTCGACCAGCGACCCGACCTGCGTCTCGTCGACGCCGAGCACGACCCGCTGCACCGGGTCGTCCGGCGCCGGGGCTCGCCGCCGCGGACCAGCGCGCGGGCCCGGCGGCCGAGGGCGGCGAGGTCGCGCGGGCCGAGCCGCCAGCGCGGGCCGGTGAGCAGGCGGAGCAGGTCGGCGTCGGCGGTGGGGTCGTCCAGGACCCGCAGCGTGGCGACGCAGGTCGGCGACCTCGGGGACGTCGAGCAGCCCGCCGAGGCCGACGACCTCGACCGGGACGCCGCGCCGCTCGAACGCCTCGCGCAGCCGGGGGAACATCGAGCGCTTGCGGCAGAGCACCGCCGCCCGCCCCCAGTGGGCTCCTCGGCGCGGCGCGGGCAGCGCGCGCCGAGCTCGGCCAGCGACCGGCGTCGGCGACCCAGGCGGCCTCGGTGTCGACGTCGGCGAGCAGGGCGCAGCGCACCCGGCCGGCGTCGCTCGGCGCCGGGCGCCGGGCGCAGCTCGGGCACCGGCACCCCTGCGGCGCGCAGCGGCGCGCTGACCGCGGTTGGCGAGCAGCAGGATGCGGCCGCCGTTGCGGTAGGTGGTGCGCAGCGTGCGCGGCGCGGTGCGGGCGGCGCCGAACGCGGCGCGGGAAGCGCCGCAGCGTGCCGGCGCTCGCCCCGCGCCAGCCGTAGATGCTCTGGCACGGGTCGCCGACGGCGGTGACCGCGTGGCCGTCGCCGAACAGCGGCCGACAGCAGCACCTCCTGGGCGGCGCCGGTGTCCTGGTACTCGTCGAGCAGCACGACCCGGGAGGCGGCGCGCTCGACCTCGCGCACCTGCGGGCAGTCGCGGGCGAGCCGGGCGGCGAGCGCGACGACGTCGCCGAAGTCGAGCAGCTCGCGCTCGCGCTTGCTCGCCGCGTAGCGCGCGACGACCGGGACGCAGCTGCTCGCGGGCGGCGTGGCAGGCCAGCACCTCCCGGCCCTTGGCCTGGAACGGGCTCGCGGCGTCGGCCAGGGCGCTGCAGCCGCTCCCCCACCCCGCGGACGGCGTCGGGCTCGACGAGGTGCTCGGACAGGTCGCCGGCGAGCTGCAGGACGGCCTGCACGACGGTGGACTCGGCCCAGCCCACGGCGTCCATCGGGCCGTCGTAGGTGGCGACCGCCCGCGCGGCCAGCTGCCAGCTGGTGGCGGGCGTGACCAGCCGGGCGCCGGGCTCGCGGCCCAGCCGCAGCGCGTGGTCGCGGACCAGCCGGCCGGCGTAGGCGTGGTAGGTCGAGACGACCGGCTCGAGCTCGGCGGTCGCCGGCGGTCGAGCAGCCCGGCGGCCCGCAGCCGGCGCAGCGCCGTCCGGACCCGGCCGGCGAGCTCGTCGGCGGCCTTGCTGGTGAAGGTCAGGCCCAGCACCTGGTCGGGGGCGACCAGGCCGCTGCCGACCAGCCAGGCGACCCGGGCGACCATCGTGGCGGTCTTGCCGCTGCCCGCCCCGGCCACGACGACGCCGGCCTCGAGCGGGGCGGTGACGACCTCGGCCTGCTCGGCGCTGACCGGCGTGCCCAGCACGTCGACCAGCCGGTCGAGCGGCAGCGGCCCGACGGTCCGCCGCGCCAGCAGCGCGCGCTCACCGCAGCACCCCGGTGCCCTCGGGCCACGCGGGGCAGCTGGTGCGGACCTTGCAGGTGCGGCAGTGGTCGTTGACGGCGGCGGGGAACGCCGAGCCGCTCATGCCGTCGACCACGCGCTCGACCAGGGCGCGCGCCCAGCCGGGCTCGTCGTCGTCGGCGAGCGCCGCCTGCGCCTGCTCGTCGGCCGTCCTGCCCTTCTTGAGCTGCAGCAGCGACGGCTCCGCCGGGCTCGGTCAGCCCGTGCGTCGGCGAAGGCGCCGAGCGCGGCGGCCAGCTGGTAGACGCCGAGCTGCGGGTGGCGGGCGAGCTCGGCCTTCGTCGGCTTGGAGCGAGCCGGTCTTGAGGTCGACGACGACGGCCCGGCCCTGCTCGTCGCGCTCGAGCCGGTCGACCCGGCCGGACAGGACCGCCCGCTCGCCGAGCGGGACCTCCAGGGCCAGCTCGACGTCGACCAGCACGCGCGGGTTCTGCTCCGCCCAGCGCACGAACCGGGTCGAGCTGCTCGACCGCCTCCTGCCGGCGCTTGACCACCGACCAGGGCGCGCCGAGGTCGAGCTCGGGCAGCACGGCGTCGAGCCGCTCCTCGAGCGCGGGCAGGTCGAGCGGCCTGCGGGCCGCTGGCCAGCTCGGCCAGGGCGTGCACCAGCGTGCCCAGCACCTGCGCCGGGCCGGTGCGTGCCGGCGACCCCGACCGCGCTCTCGAGGAACCACCGCAGCGAGCAGGTGTCGAAGGCCTCGACCTTGCTGGGCGACACCCGGACCTGCTCGCCCTCGCGCACCAGCGGGCCGTCGTCGGACAGCGGGGCGAGGCCCCACCAGCGGTCGGGGTGCGGCGAGCGGCACGGCCGGCAGGTCCTCCGCCGACCCGGCGGCGAGCAGGGCGAGCCGCCGGCAGGCCGCCTCGCGCAGCGCGGGGTCGGGCGGCCGTGGCCGCGACGCTGCGCAGCTCGGCCAGCAGCCCGGCGCCGGTCAGCGGCCGGCCCGCGGCCACGGGGGTCTCGGGGACGTCGACCCCGAGCTCGGCCAGGAAGCGGCTGGGGCGGTCCTCGCCGCTCGTCGCGCGCCCGCCACGGCCGTGACGACCAGGCGCTCGCTCGCCCGGGTGGCCGCGACGTAGAACAGCCGGCGCTCCTCGGCGAGCAGGCCGGCGCGGCGGACGTCGGGCGGCACGGCGACGCCGGTGACCGCCTCGGCCAGCTCCTCGGCGCCGAGCAGCGAGCCGCGCAGGCGCAGGTCGGGCCAGACCCCCTCCTGCACGCCGGCGACCACGACGACCCGCCACTCGCAGGCCCTTGCTGGCGTGGGCGGTCATCACCCGGACGGCGTCGCCCTCGGGCGTGCGCTGGGCCAGGGTGTCGCCGGGGACCTCCTGGGCGGCGACGTCGTCCAGGAAGCCGAGCACGCGAGGCGCCGGGCAGCCGGTCGACGTAGCGGCCGGCGGCGTCGAACAGGGCGATGACGGTGTCGAGCGCCCGGTCGGCGACCGCCCCGCGGGGACCGCCGGCGAGGCTCTCCTCGACCAGCCGCCGCTCCAGCCGCCCGGCCTCCCAGGCGGCCCACAGCACGTCCTCGGCCGTGCCGGTCGCGGCGGCGGCGCGGACGGCCTGCTGCAGCCGGCCCACCACCTCCAGCGGCCGGCGGACCGGGGCGGTCAGCCGCAGGCCGGCGCGGGGGTCGCGGACGGCCTCCACGAGCAGCGCGCCGGACGGGGTGCTGCCGCCGTCGGCGAGGTCGGCCGCCCGCAGGGCCCGCCGCAGCCGGCGCACCGCGAGGGCGTCGGCACGCACGAGCGGCCCGCTGAGCAGGGCCACCGCCCGCGGCTCGTCGACGCCGTCCGGCCGCAGCGCCGCCACCAGCAGGTCGAGCAGCGCCTGCACGACGGGCTCCTCGGCGAGCGGCAGCTCGTCGGCGGGCACCCCGACCGGCACGCCGGCGCCGAGCAGGCCGCGCCGCAGGGTGGCCAGCGACCGCGGGGTGGAGCGGAGCAGGACCGCCATGTCGGACCACGGGACGCCGTCGTGCAGGTGGGCGCGGCGCAGGACGTCGGCGACCAGCGCGGCCTCGGCGGTCGGCGAGGTGGCCAGCAGCACCTCGACGCTGCCCGGGACCGGCCACGACGGCGGGGTCGGGCACGAGGTCGCGGAAGCCCGGGCCGAGCGCGCCCGCGGGCAGCCGCGCGGCCACCGCGCGGGAGGCGGCGAGCAGGGCGGCACCGGAGCGGCGGCAGGTGCGCAGCTCGACCACGGGGGTGGGCTCGCCGGCGGCCGTGGGGAACAGCTCGCCGAACCGCAGGGTCCCGCCGACGTCGGCCCCGCGGAAGGCGTAGATCGACTGGTCGGGGTCGCCGACGGCGACGAGGTCGCGGCCGTCGCCCGCGAGCGCCTGCAGCAGCCGCAGCTGGGCCGGGTCGGTGTCCTGGAACTCGTCGACGAGCACCACCGCGCGGTCGCGCCGCTCGGCCTCCCGCAGGGCGTCGTCGTTCTCCAGCAGGCCGGCGGCCGAGCGCACCAGGCCGGCGTAGTCGAGGACCTCGGCGCTCGGGTCGACGTCGAAGCGGCCCTCGTACTCGGCCAGGAAGCCGGCCGCCGCGACCCACTCGGGACGCCGCCGTCGCTCGCCGAGCAGCGCCAGCTGCCGGGCCTCGACCCCCCGCTCCTGGGCCCGCAGCAGCAGGTCGCGCAGCTCCTGCCGGAAGCCGCGCAGCCCGAGCGCGGGCCGCAGCGCCTCGGGCCAGCGCGCGGCGGCGCCGCTCTCGCGCTCGCCGGCCAGCAGGCGCGCGACCTCGAGGTCCTGCTCGGGGCCGGACAGCAGCCGCAGGCCGGCGCCGTCCGGGCCCCCGAGCTCGCGCCGCAGCAGCGCGTAGGCGTACCCGTGGAAGGTCAGCGCGACCGGCCCCCGGGTGGTGCGGCCGAGCCGGCCGGTGATGCGCTCGCGCAGCTCCTGGGCGGCCTTGCGGCTGAACGTCAGGACCAGGACCTGCTCGGGGGCCAGGCCCCGGCGCTCGACCCGGTCGACCACGGCCTCGACCAGCGTCGTGGTCTTCCCGGTCCCCGGACCTGCCAGGACCAGCAGCGGGCCGCCGGGGTGCTCGACGACCCGGCGCTGGTCGGCGTCGAGCGCCGGCGCGCGA
Source organism: uncultured Actinomycetota bacterium (assembly GCA_963815615.1). Lineage (GTDB taxonomy): Bacteria > Actinomycetota > Actinomycetes > Mycobacteriales > SCTD01 > RYN-122. Next base: position 86,944 of record CAWFHF010000003.1, read on the forward strand.
CCCGCCCGCGGGGGGCGGCGGCGCAGCGCGGGCTGCGGCGGGGCGGCGTCGTCGGGCACGCGGCCAGTCCACCACCCGGGTCCGACAGGACCGGGGTGGTGGACGGGCCGGGGTGCGACCTAGAAGCCGCCGAGGACGCTCAGCGGCGAGCCCGTGAAGGGGACGTCGCCGGGCACCAGGGCCAGGCCGGGCAGGCCGTGCGTGCCCGCGTACGCGACCTCCTTGGGCAGGTTGCTCACGCCGTTGGACAGCGGCACGGGCGCCAGCGCGAGGGTCGACAGCGTCCCGAAGGCCCGGCCCTGCGCGTCCAGGAAGCCCGAGCCGGAGTCACCGGGGATGCCGGGCGTGACCGTGTAGACCGACGTGCTCCAGCCGCCCGCGGTGTCGCCGAGCGACGTGCCGACCTTGGGGCTGAGCTGCGTGAGGCCCTGGCGCAGCGAGGAGTTGCCGTAGCTGTAGACCTGCTCGCCGGCCGCGGTGCCCGCGCCGAGGGCGGTCGGGCCGCCGAGGACCGGGACCGAGGGGTTGGTCCGGGCGACGTCGGCCGGGGCGAGCTCGACGAGCGCGAAGTCGTTGTAGGCGCAGGTCTCGGCGTCGGTCTCGCCGGCGGCCTGCATCGTCAGCCAGGAGGAGTAGGCCAGCCGCCCGGGCTGGGAGGCGCCGTCGACCTCGACCGGGGTGCCGAGCGGGAGCGACTGCGCGAGGCAGCCGTCGGTCTCGGTGGCGCCGCCGGTGCCGGCGCAGTGCGCGGCCTGGCCGAGGAAGGTGCGGGTCCCCGTCGACGTCGTCTGGGTGAAGACGAAGTTGGAGGTGCACTGCGCACCCTCGGTCAGGGTCTGGACGCCCGGGTGCACCGAGGCCGTGGCGGCCGGGGCGTACACCGGCGCGGCCGTGGCCGGCACCGAGGCGGCGAGCGCGAGGGCCGGGGCGAGCAGGGCGGGGGCGAGAGCGCGACGCAGGAGGAGCACGGGAGGGCCTTCCAGGAGGGGGCTGGTCTTCCCTCTCCAACGGTGCAGGGCTCAGATCCGCGCGCGGAACGGCTCGGTGCCCTTGACGAGCACCAGCCCGGGGATGCTGCGGCGGGCGTAGGCGAGCTCGCGCGCCAGGTTCCCGACGCCGTTGGACAGCGCCAGCGGGGCGAGCGCGACGGTCGACAGGGTGCCGAAGGCGCGCCCGTCGGCGGTGAGGAAGCCCGAGCCGGAGTCGCCCGGGATGCCAGGCGTGACCGTGTAGACGTCGGTGGACCAGCCGCCGGCGCTGTCGCCCAGCGACACCCCGCGCTTGGGGCTGGTGTCGGACAGGCCGAGCCGCAGGGAGGAGTCGCCGTAGCTGAAGACCTCGCCGAGCGGCCGGGTGGTCGGGTTGAGGCCGGTGGGGCCGCCGAAGAAGGGCACGGACGGGTTGGTCCGGCGGACGTCCGCGGGCGAGAGCTCGATGAGCGCGAAGTCGTTGTACGCGCAGGTGTTCGCGTCGCGCTCGCCGGCCCGCCGCATCGCGACCCACGAGGAGTAGACGAGCGTGCCGGGGCGGCTCGCCCCGGTCACCTCCACCTTCGTGCCCAGCGGCAGCGACGCCGTCCGGCAGCCGTCGGTGTCGGTCTGCCCGCCGGTGCCGGCGCAGTGGGCGGACTGGCCGAGGAAGACCCGGCTGCCCGCGGCGTAGACGAAGTTCGCCGTGCACTGCGCCCCGCCGGTGAACGTCTGGACGCCGGGGTGCACCGTCGCCGTGGAGGCCGGGGCGAAGGCCGGCCGGGCGGGGGCGGCCGAGGCGCCGGTGGCGGCGACGACGGTCAGGGCGAGCAGGGGGGCGAGCAGCAGGCGCAGGCGCATGCCCTGCTCAACGAGCGAGCGGCCCGGAGGATGCCCCGTCCCACCGGCAGCGCCCGAGGTCGACCGCCTCGCCCCGCAGCGGGCACCCCTCTCCGGCCAGCAGCCGCAGCGCCTCCTGCAGGTGCGGCTCGGCCGGCCGGCCGGACGCCTGCACCACCCGCCACCAGGGGACCTCGCGGCCGTGCTTGGACAGCACGGTGCCGACGGTGCGGCCGGTGCCGCGGCCGGTGAGCTCGGCGACGTCGCCGTAGGTCATCACCCGCCCGGACGGGATCGTCTCGACGGCGTCGAGAACCAGCAGGGCGTACGCCGTCGGCGGTCCGGTCGCCCCCGGACGGGTGCCCAGCCCCGCCGAGACGCTCGCCGACCTGCCCACGGGGGCAGTGTGCCCCGGCGAGCACCCGGTCGGGGGAACGCCGGCAGGCTTGGGCGCGCGCCCGGCAGGGCAGGAGCACGCTCGGCACGGCCAGGCGACGACGACGAGGGGTGGACGGTGAGCTGCCAGCGCGTGCTCCCGGACGCCCTGGGCGGTGACACCGTGGTCTCGGTGCACCACCTGCACCTGGAGCCCCTCCCCCGGCTGGTCGGCCGGGCCCGGTCCTTCGTCCGCGAGCACGCCCCGCCGCTGCCGGAGGAGTCCCTCGACACGCTGCTGCTGCTGACCAGCGAGCTGGTGACCAACGCCGTCCTGCACGCGCGCACGCCGCTGGAGGTGGGCATCACGGTGGGCGAGCACACGGTCCTGGTCACGGTGCACGACCTCGACCTGGCCCGGCCCGCGCAGCAGCCGTACGACGGCCGGGAGGGCGGCTGGGGCCTGGGCCTGGTCGCCGCCCTCTCCGACGCCTCCGCGCTGGAGCTGCACGGCCCCGAGGGCAAGACCGCGTGGTTCCGCCTCTCCAGGACACAGGGCCGCCGCGCACAGGACGATGCGGCGGTGCGCGACGACGAGCGGGAGCAGGGCCGGTGAGCACCGACACCCCGAGCAGCACCCCCTCGCGGGCCCCCGAGGAGGCCGGCCGCGCCCGCCGCGCGGGCCTGCTGCACCTGGGCCGTGACGGCTCCGAGCAGGGGGCGTCCGTGCGCAAGCTGCGCACCGGCATCGAGGGCTTCGACCACGTCTCCATGGGCGGCCTGCCGGCGCGCCGCGCCACCGTCGTCGCCGGTCAGGCCGGCAGCGCGAAGACCGTGTTCGCCGGGCAGTTCCTCGCCGAGGGCGTGCGGCGCGGCCAGCCCGGAGTGTTCGTGTCGCTGGAGGAGCCGGCCGAGGACCTCCGCGAGAACCTCGCGACCCTCGGGTTCGACCTGCCGGCGTGGGAGGCCGCGGGCGACTGGCGCTTCGTCGACGCCTCGCCGCTGTCGACCGACTCCGGCACGGCGCCCTACGACCTCGAGACGCTGGCGGCGCAGATCGGCCACGCCGTCGACGCGACCGGCGCGGAGCGGCTCGCCCTCGACAGCCTGAACGCCGTGCTGGCGCTGCAGGAGGACGTGACGGCGGCCCGGCAGGTGCTGCGCCGCCTGATCGCCCGGCTGCGCGGCATGGGGCTGACCGTCGTGCTCACCGTCGAGACTCCGGGCGACCCGGGCGGCGCCCTGTCGCGGTACGGCGTGGAGGAGTTCGTCGCCGACAACGTCGTGCTGCTGCGCAACGTCCGCGAGGGCGCCTTCCGACGCCGCACCGTCGAGGTGCTCAAGATGCGCGGCGCCATGCACCACAAGGGCGACGTGCCCTTCACGGTGTCGCCCGGCCGCGGGCATGGTCGTGCTGCCGGTGCGCGAGCGCGACCAGGGCGTGGCCGGGGCACCTCGGCGAGCGGGTGTCGACCGGCGTCACCGGCCTGGACGAGATGACCAGCGGCGGGCCTCTTCCGCGGCGCCAGCACGCTGCTCGCCGGCCCGACCGGCACGGGCAAGACGCTGCTGGCCACGCAGTTCACCGCCTCGGCCCTGCGCGCCGGCGAGCGGGTGCTGCTCATGGCCTACGAGGAGACCCACGAGCAGGTGCTGCAGAACGGCACCGCCGTCGGGCTCGACCTCGCCGGGTACGAGGAGTCCGGGCAGCTCGTCGTCGTCCCGGTGTACCCGGAGGTCGCCGGGCTCGACGACCACCTCGTCGAGATCCGCGACCTCGTCGAGCGGCACCGTCCGCAGCGCCTCGTCGTCGACAGCGTGTCGGCCCTGGAGCGGCTCGGCTCGCCGGTCAGCTACCGGCAGTTCGTCATCGGGCTGACCTCGTTCGTCAAGCAGATCGGCCTGGCCAGCCTGCTGACGGCGTCGGCGCCCGACCTCGTCGGCGGCACGTCGATCACCGAGAGCCACATCTCGGGGCTCATCGACGCCATCGTGGTGCTGCGCCACGTCGAGGTCGACAGCGCGCTCGAGCGCGGCGTGCTCGTCGTGAAGATGCGCGGCAGCCGCCACGACCAGCAGATCCGCCGGCTGCTGCTCGACGACGACGGCCTGCGGGTCGGCGAGCCCGTTCACCGACGTCCCCGGCGTCCTCGGCGGCCGCCTGTCCTGAGCACGCCGCCGGCCGGCCCCCGGTGAGGGACCGGCCGGCGAGGGCGGGTCTAGTAGGTCGGCAGCGAGGGGTCGACCTGGGCGGCCCAGGCGAGCACGCCGCCCTGGACGTGGACGCTGTTGCCGAGGCCGGCGGCCTTGAGCGCCGCGAGCGACTCGGCCGAGCGGACGCCGCTCTTGCAGTACAGGACGATCTCCTTGTCCTGCGGCAGCGAGGCGAGCGCCGAGCCGTTGAGGATGTCGCCCTTGGGGATCAGCGTCGAGCCCGGGATCTGCACGATCTCGTACTCGGCCGGCTCGCGGACGTCGACCAGGAAGAAGTCCTCGCCGGCGTCCATCTTGGCCTTGAGCTCGGTGGCCAGGATCGTGCTGCCCTGCGCCGCCTGCTGGGCCTCGTCGGACACGACGCCGCAGAAGGCCTCGTAGTCGATGAGGCCGGTGATCGTCGGGTTCTTGCCGCAGAGCGGGCACTCCGGGTCCTTGCGGACGCGGATCTTGCGGTACTCCATGTCGAGGGCGTCGTAGACCATCAGCGAGCCCACCAGCGGCTCGCCGATGCCGATGAGCAGCTTGATCGGCCTCGGTGGTCTGGATCGACCCGATCGACGCGCACAGGATGCCGAGCACGCCGCCCTCGGCGCAGCTCGGGACCATGCCGGGGGGCGGCGGCTCGGGGTAGAGGCAGCGGTAGCAGGGCGCCTCGCCGCCGGGCGCCGTCGGCCAGAAGACGCTCGCCTGGCCGTCGAAGCGGTAGATCGAGCCCCACACGTACGGCTTGCCGAGGAAGAACGCGGCGTCGTTGACCATGTAGCGGGTCGCGAAGTTGTCCGTGCCGTCGACGATGAGGTCGTACTGCGCGAAGATCTCCATCACGTTCGTCGAGTCGAGCCGCTCCTCGTGCAGCACGACGTCGATCAGCGGGTTGATCTCGCGCACCGAGTCGCGGGCGCTCTGGGCCTTGGGCCGGTCGATGTCGCTCTGGCCGTGGATGACCTGGCGCTGCAGGTTGCTCTCGTCGACGACGTCGAAGTCGACGATGCCCAGCGTCCCGACGCCGGCCGCCGCCAGGTACATCAGGGTCGGCGAGCCCAGGCCGCCGGCACCGACGGCGAGCACGCGTGCGTTCTTCAGCCGCTTCTGCCCGTCCATGGCGACGTCGGGGATGATCAGGTGACGGCTGTAGCGCATCACCTCCTGGCGGGTCAGCTCGGCGGCCGGCTCGACCAGCGGCGGCAGCGACATGGGTCCTCCTGAGGCGTGCGGGGTGCGTCCTTCGCTGTCCCAAGGCTGCGGGCCGCGGCGGGATTCCCCGGGTCGGCCGCCCGTCAGCCCGCGGTCAGGGGAAGGGCCACGGGTTCTTGGCGCACCCGCCCAGGCCCTTGGTCTGCTGCACCATCACCGGCGCGGGCGCCCCCGACGCCGGGCAGCGGGCGTGGCCGTGGCCGAGGGTGTGGCCGACCTCGTGGTTGACGACGTACTGCCGGTAGCCGGCGAGGTCGCCGCCGTAGGCGTCCGCCCCGCGCAGCCAGCGCCGGGCGTTGATGACCGCCCGGCCCTCGTTCGCGCACGAGTAGGACCCGCCCGTGTCGAGCGGGCGGCACAGCCGGTCGGTGGTGTCGGGGCTGGCCAGCACGACCCGGAACGCCACCGGCCCTGCCTCGACCCGGCGGAACGACAGCCGTCCGCCGGCGCCCCAGGAGTGCGGGTCGGCGAGGGTCGTCTCGACCGCTGCGGCGAAGGCGGCCGGGTCGACCCCGAGGCCGCCCTCGACCTCCACCGTGTAGCGCTGCAGGGGCCCCTCGCCGCGCACCGGCCCGGACCCGGCGACGACGGCCGTCCGGCCGTCGCCCCGCTGCACCACCGGCACCACGGTGCGCCGCACGGGCTGCGTCGGCGGGGTCGTCGCGGGGGCGGAGGCGGCGGGCGCGGCCTGCACGGCGGGCCCGGGGACCGAGGCAGCCCCGACGGCGCCGAGGAGCAGCAGCGGGCCGGCCAGCGCGGCGCCGAGGGCCAGCGGGAGCACGGCGCCTGGCCGCACGGTGCCCCGTCCCGGCACCCGGCCCTGCTCCCTGGCCTGCGTCACCGGCTCACCCTGCCACGGGAAGGCTTCGCCGGGCCGTCGGCGGGGCAGGCCTGTCGTGCCCGATCCCGGCATCCGCTGCACCCCCTCAGCAGCGGACCGCCGGACCCCACACCAGGAGGCACCGTGAGCGGCATCGACAAGCTGAAGAACAAGGCCGAGGAGCTCGGCGGGCAGGCCAAGGAGCACGCCGGCCGCGCCACCGGCGACGAGCAGCTCGAGGCCGAGGGCAAGGGCGACCAGGTCGCCGGCAACCTCAAGCAGGCCGGCGAGAAGGTCAAGGACATCTTCAAGTAGTTCCCTGCACGACCGAGGCCGGGCCCGTTCGCGGGCCCGGCCTCGTGCCGTCCGGGGGTCGTGCTGCCGGGGGTCGTGCTGCCGGGGGTCGTGCTGCCGGGGGTCGTGCCGCCAGGGGTCCTGCCGGCAGCCGCGTCAGCGACGTCAGCCGCCGGGGCGCCACCAGGGGCGGCGGCGGTGGTCGTCCTCGTCGTCGTCGGGCGCGTCGTCCTGCGCCGGTCCGGAGGCGGGCCGGGAGGGCTGGCGGGAGCTCGCCGGGGCGGAGCCGGTGGTGACGCCGGAGCGCTGCGCGCGCGGGGCGGCGGGCGGCACGGCCTCCGGCACCCCCTGCTCCCCGGCGGCCTGCCGGGCGGCGAGGGCGAGCCGCTCGCGCGCGGTGAGCGGCGGCTCCGCGGGAGCCTCGGCGCCAGGCTCGGCTCCGGCCGGGCAGCCTCGGCCAGCAGCCTCGCCAGCCGTCGCCGGCGCGTCCGGCACCTCCGCCTGCTCCGGCTGCTCCGCCTGCTCCGGCACGTCCTGAGCCGCCTGGGCCGCCTGGGCCGGCTCCTCGCTGTCGGCCGACAGCACCTCCGGGAAGCCGTCGTCGTCCGACGCCGCGGCGTCCACGGGGTCGTCGCCCTCCAGCGGCGCGGGTGCCTCCGCCACGTCGACGGATGCCTCCTCCACGGGCGCGGGCGCCTCCTCCACCAGCGCGGGTGCCTCGGACCCAGCCTCCGGCACCTCGGAGCCGGACCCGGCGTCGTCCTGCGCCCCGGCGTCGGCCGCGGCCAGCGACCGCGAGGTCGGCAGCGCCTCGGTGACCACCGGGGCGACGACCTCGCCGACGGGGCGTCCGGTGCGGCGGCGGCGCAGCAGGGCGTCGGCGAGGGCGAGGACCGCCTCGTCCACGTGGGCCAGCACGCGGCGCTCGGAGTCCAGCGACGCGGCGCGGACGATCTCCCCGACGTCGGCGAGCACCCGGGCGCCGACGGCGGCCGAGACCTGGTCGACGAGCGCGGGCCCGACGCGGGACATGACGACGTCGGCGACCCGCGGGGCGAGCCCGTCGACGAGCCGGTCGGCGACCCGCGGCGCGACGGCCGCGGCGACCTCCTCGGGCGACGGCGGCGACGTTGGCCTCGACCCGGGCGGTGAGCTCGCCGACGTCCTCGCGCACGCCCGCCAGCCCCAGCACGACGCCGGTGCTCTGGTCGTCGTCGCGCAGGCTGCCGACCTGCTCGCGCAGGGCGGCGAGGTCGGACCGCAGGCCGGGCAGGTCGCGGACGGCGGCGCTGACGGTCGCGAGGTCGGTGGACAGGGCGGGCACCCCGCCCGCGGCGTCGCCGACCTCGCCGAGCCGGTCGAGGACCTCGCCGAGCCGGCCCTCGAGCGCGCTCAGCCGGGCCTCGAGCGGGTCGAGGCGGTCGGCGAGGGGCGCTGCCGACGGCGTCGAGCCGGCCCTCGAGCCGGCCGACGGCGGCCTCCAGCGCGTCGGGGCTGGCCGCCGGGCGCGCGGCCAGGGACTCGAGCCGCTCGAGCCGGCCGCCGACGGCCTCGACGACGGCGTCGCGGGTGCGGGCGAGCTCGGCGGTGCCGGGCAGGGCCTCGACGCGCCCCCGCAGGGCCTCGAGCTCGGGCAGCAGCGACGTCTCGGACCCGGGCCTGCCGGCGAGGTCGTCGAGGGCGGCGCGCACGTCGGTGAGCGGCGCCACCCGCTCCGCGAGGCCGGTGACGTCGCGCTGCAGCGCCTGCAGGGCGTCGGGGAAGCCGGCCAGCCGCTCGACCGACGCCGACAGCGCCTGCAGGGTCCGCCCGGAGGTCTCGACCTCCTCGGCGAGCGCGGCGAGCCGCACCGACGCCGTCTCCCCGCCCGAGCCGCTGCTGGTCAGCGCCGCGGCCTGCTCGTCGACCCGGCGGCCGAGGGCCTCGAGCCGGGCGCCCAGCGAGGCGCGTGGCCGAGCGCAGGTCGCCGGCGAGCGCGCTCGACGTCGGCGGCGACCCGCTCGACGCCGGCGCCCGAGGCCGTGCGCGACAGCGCCTCCGACAGGCCGGTGACCTGCCCGCGCAGGTCCTGCAGGACGCTGCTGACGGCGCGCTGCTCCTGCACCTGCTCGTCGACGGCCTTGGACAGCAGGGCCCGCATCCGCTCGGACACGGGGCCGGAGCCCGGGACGGCGGCCGGCACGAGGCCGGGGACGTCGGACGGGCCGGCCGGACCGGACGAGGGGTCGGTCACGGGTGGGTCCTCCTGGGGCGTGGGTCGGCGAGCCGCCATCCTCCCACCGGGCCGGGGGCCGCTTGTCAGCGTGACGCGCGGCGCTCGGCCAGCTCGTCGAGCATCCCGAGGAAGGCCCGGGCGACGACCTCGGGCGTCTCCATCTGCGCGACGTGCCCGACGCCCGCGAGCACCAGCAGCCGGCTGTCGGGGAAGGTGCGGGCGCCCTGGGGCCGAGGGCGGGGTCGACGAGCCGGTCGCGGTCGCCCCAGACGAGCAGCGTCGGCGTCCGCACGGTGGCGGCCTGCGCCCACAGGCCCTTGCGGCCGCGCTGCAGGTAGCTGCCGATGAGCCCGCGCAGCGACATCATGAAGGCGTCCTGGCCGTGGGCGAGCCCGTTGCGCCGGGCGACCTCCTCGGCCGCCTCCGCGCAGCCGCTGCGGGGTGGACTGCGCGACGGGTCGCCGTAGCAGAGCTGCAGGACGGCCCGGGCCCGCTGCCTCGGGGCTGACCGTCGGCGAGCCGGCGGGCGGCGACGGCGGAGACGCCGGGCAGCAGCAGCAGGGGCAGCCGCGGGTCGCTGCCCTTCTGCGGCCGGAGGTTCGGCAGGGCCGGCGACACCAGGGTCAGCGTCTTCACGAGGTCGGGGCGCCAGGCGGCGACCCGCGTGGAGACGGCCCCGCCGAGGGAGTTGCCGAACAGGTGCACCGGCCCGCGCCCGCGCCGGTCGAGCAGGTCGACGACGGCCCGGGCGTGCACCGAGACGCGGTAGCGGCCCGGACGGCGGGGGCGGCGAGTGGCCGAAGCCCGGCAGGTCGACCGCCTCGCCGTCGAGCCGGTCCTGCAGCAGGCCCATGAGGTCGGTCCAGTTGGTCGCGGCGCCGCCGAGGCCGTGGACGAACAGGGCGGGCTCGCCGCCGGTCCACGGCGTGCGCCGGACGTAGACGTCGCCGTCCGGCTGCCCGGGCCACGGCGCGGCGCCGACCTCGGGCAGCTCGGCCAGCGGCCCCTCGTGCACCCGCACCGTCGTCATGCGCTCTCCCAGCTCGTCGGTCTCGCCACCGGCGCCAGCCGCGGTCCTCGTCCAGCAGGGCGCGTCCGCCGTGGACTGCCCGACCGCGCGGTCAGTCCGCCCGTCCTCGAGCACGACGCCGGACTGCTCGGGCAGCCCCAGCAGCCGGGTGCCCTCGGGCACGGCGCGGCGGACGGCGCGCAGCCAGTCGTCGCGCCCGCCGCTCCAGTGCGGCAGCACGAGCGTCCCGGGCACGACGCCGAGGCCCGCGCTCGACGGCGAGGCCGCGGTCGGGCAGCACCGTCCAGTCGCAGAGCACCATCGCGCCGGCGCTCGACCCGCTGACGACGCCGCCGTCGGCCAGCAGCGTCGCGCACGACGTCGCCCGACGCCGGTGGTCTGCAGCGCCTCGAGCAGCCGGGACGGCGAGCCGCCGGGCAGCACGAGCAGCCGGGCCCGGCGCAGCGCCGCCAGCGCGCCCTCGGGGTCGACGCGGACGTCGGGGGCCGCCCCGACGTCGGCGCCGAGCGCGCGCGAAGTGGCGGACAGCCGTTGCGCGTTCGCGGTGTCGTACTCGCGGCCGACCGCGCCGGCGAGGGCGGTGACGACGACGGGCCCGGCCGGCGCGGGCGACCAGCGCGGCGTCCATCTCCCGGCAGCCCGGGCCCGAACTCCGCCCCGCCCTGCAGGCAGACGACGCCGCGTCACGCCGCGGGCTCCCACGACAGGACCAGCAGGGCGACGTCGTCGTCGGCGCCCTCGGTGCGCCCGAGGACGGCGAGCACGTGCGTCGGCGACCTGCTCCGGGCGGCAGCCGCAGGTCGACGAGCGCGCTGCGCAGGCGCTCCAGCCCCTCGTCGAGGCTGGCGTCGCGCTGCTCGACCAGGCCGTCGGTGTAGAGCACCAGCGTGCTGCCGGGCGACAGGGCGCGCACGGTCTCGGGGTAGGTGCCCGGCAGCGTGCCCAGCGGCGGCCCGGGCTCGACGTCGAGGAAGGAGGGCTCGCCGGAGAGGGGGGCGACGAGCGGCGGCGGGTGGCCGGCGGAGGCCACGGTCAGCGTGCCGGCGGCGGGGTCCAGGACGGCGACGAGCAGGGTCGCGAGCTCGAGGTCGAGCAGGACGTCGCTGTTGGCGGCCAGCCGCGTCAGCAGGGCCTCGGGGCCGTGGCCCTCCAGGGCGAGCGTCGCGACGATGGCCCGCAGCTGGCCCATGCGGGCGGCGCTGCGCATGCCGTGCCCCATGACGTCGCCCATGGCCAGCAGCAGCCGGTCGCCGACCTGCACGCCCTGGTACCAGTCGCCGCCGACGAACGCGCCGATGGCGCCGGGCAGGTAGCGCGCGGCCACGTGCGACGCCGGGCACGACCGGCAGCTCGCGCGGCAGCAGGGAGCGCTGCAGGGTGATCGCCGTGCGCTGCTCGGCGGCGTAGAGCAGGGCGTTGTCCAGGGCCACCGACGTCCGCTCGGCCAGCGCCTCGAGCAGCCCCCGGTCGACCCTGTCGCCCCGCGGGTCCCCGACCGTGAGGGCACCGACCACCCGGCCGCGGTTGACCAGCGGCAGCGACAGCGCGCTCCCGATGCCGAGCCCGCGCAGGGCCTCCGTCGTCCCGGCGTCGGGCGACAGGGCCGACGAGCGCCTCGTCGGGGACCGTGGGCAGCCACTGCGGGGAGCCCGTCCGGACGGCCCGCGCCGACGCCGGTGTCGGCGCGGGTGCTCAGCGGCAGCCGCCTCGCCAGGTCGGCGAGCGTGAGGCCCTGCTCGCGGTGGGCGTGGTGCGACGTGGACGACCTCCAGCGCCTCGGGGTCGCCGCTGGCGTCGCGCCCGTGCAGCCGCGCGGCGGTCTCCGCGGTGAGGGCGACGACCACCCACTGGCCGAGCCCGGGGACGATGAGGTCGCTGAGCGTCTCGAGCACCTGCGCCGGCTGCAGCGTGGCCGCGAGCCGGGTGGAGGCGTCGGCGACGAGCTGCAGGCGCTGGTTGGCGGCCTCGGCCGCGGCGTAGGCGCGCTCGCGCTCGACGACCGCCTGCTCCGCGCTCGACCTCGGCCTTCCGGCGGGCGGTGATCTCGCGGAAGTAGACGCTCAGCCCGTCGGGCCCGGGCCACGCCGACAGCTCGTAGAAGCCGCCGAGCGGGGCGTAGGGCGCCTCGAAGGAGACCGGCTCGTCGTGCTCGACGGCGTGCCGGTAGTGCTGCTCGAAGGGCGAGTCGACCGACTCCGGGAACGCCTCCCACAGCACGGCGCCGAGCAGCTCGTCGCGCCGGCGGTCGAGCAGCCGCTCGGCCTGGCGGTTGACGTAGGTGAAGCGCCAGTCCTGGTCGAGGGAGTAGAAGGCGTCGGTCATCGTCTCGAGCAGCCGCGACAGCCGGTCGCGGGCCTCGCGCAGCTCGGTGCTGTCGTAGGCGACGCCGAGCAGCCGGTCGCCGCCCGCGACCGGCGATGACCCGGCCGCGGGCCTCGACCCAGCGGGTGCGCCCGTCGGGACGCACGATGCGGTACTCGGTGGAGAAGTCGCCGCCGCCCTCGACCGCGTGCGCGATGGCCTCGCTGACCCGCTCCAGGTCCTCGGGGTGGACGCGGGCGTTGAACGCCTCGAGCGTCCCCGGGAACCCGTCGACGTCGTAGCCGAACAGCGCGGATGAGGCGCTCGTCCCACACCAGCTCGCCGGTGGCGACGTCGAGGTCGAAGCTGCCGATGTCGGCGGCCTGCAGCGCCAGCTCCAGCCGGGCGGCGTCCTGCCCGGCCTGCACGGTGAGGGCGCGCAGCTCGAGCTCGGCGACGACGCTCTGCGCCAGCTGCTCCAGCACCAGGACCGCCGTCGCGGGCCAGGCGCGGGCGACCGTGTCGTAGACGCACAGCGCGCCGAGCACGACCGCACCGGCCCCGACCAGCGGGACCCCGAGGTAGGCGCCGACCTCGCCGCGCGCGACCGGCGGCAGGCCGCGGACGCGGACGTCCGCGGCGGCGTCGGGGACGACCAGCGGGGCCGCCGACTCGACGGTGACCGTGCACAGGCTGTCGCGCGCCGGCGTCCCCGACCGGCGCTGCTCCGGCGCGAGCTCGCGGTCGGCCAGGCTCAGCGCGAACTGCTGGTCGGTGAGCAGCGACACCTGCGCCTGCGGCGCTCCCAGCAGCTCGGCCGCCAGCCGGGTCAGCCGGTCGAGCTGCTCGGACCGGGTGCCGGACGCCAGGACCCGCCGGGCGGCGCGCAGCCGTCGCTCGTCGTCGAGCGTCCGGCTCAGCGCGGGCTGTGCCTGCGGGGGCATGGGAGTCCAGGAGGTGAGGGGGAGGCGCCCGCCGACGCTACCGGCAGGCCGAGCCCCCTCCGGGCCGGGGCGTCAGGCGGACTTGCGGGCCGCCTTCTTCGCGGGCGCCGCGTCGGCTGCCTTCCCCGCGGGCGCCGCCTTCGCGGCAGCCTTCTTCGCCGGGGCCTTCTTCGCCGCCTGCTTCGCCGGGGCCTTCTTCGCTGCCGCCTTCTTGGCCGGGGCCTTCTCGGCCGGGGCCGCCGGCTCCTCGGCGTCGTCCGCGTCGCCCGCTGCCTGCTCCGGAGCGGCCTTGCCGCCCTGGCTCTTCTTGGCCGCCTCGACGCTCGCCCGCAGCGCCGCCATCAGGTCGACCACGGTCCCCGACGTCGGCTGGGCGTCGGCGGGCTGCACGACCTCGCGGCCCTCGACCTTGGCCTCGATGACGGCCTGCAGCGCCTCGCGGTAGCCGTCGGAGTACTCGTTCGGGTCGAACTCGCCCGAGAGCGTCTCGATGAGGCTGCCGGCCATCTGCAGCTCCTGCGGCCGCACCTCGACCTCCTCGTCGAGGAAGCCGAACTCGGGGGTGCGCACCTCGTCCGGCCACAGCATCGTCTCGAGCACGAAGACGCCGTCGCGCACCCGCAGCGCCGCGAGCGACTCGCGGTTGCGCAGCGCCACCTTGACGACGGCGACCCTGCCCGACTGCTCCAGCGCGTCGCGCAGCAGCACGTAGGGCTTGACCCCGGCCTTGTCCGGCTCGAGGTAGTAGCTCTTCTCGAAGTAGATCGGGTCGAGCTCCTCGAGCGGCACGAACTGCAGCACGTCGATGGCCCGGCTGGTGGTCAGCGGCAGGTCGCGGAAGTCCTCGTCGGTGAGCACGACGGTCTCACCGCTGCTGAGCTCGTAGCCCTTGGCGATCTCGCCGTAGGGCACCTCCTCGCCGTCGGCCTCGGCCACCCGCTTGTACTTGATGCGGCTGCCGTCGCTGCGGCGGACCTGCCGGAAGGTGACGTCCTTCTGCTCGGTCGCGCTGTAGAGCTTCACGGGGATCGTGACCAGCCCGAAGCTGATCGCGCCCTTCCAGATCGACCTCACGGATGATCTCTACCCCACCGGAGCAGGCGGACGCCACACCGTCAGTGGTCGACCGCCACGTGGCGGAACAGCCACGCCCGCTCGAACAGCACGCCGCACAGCGGGCAGGCGTCGAGCTCGACGCCGTCGTCGGCGCGCAGGTCGACGACCGGTCGCGCAGGTCGACGGTCCGGTCCACCAGGTCGACGACGACGGGCGCGGGCGCCGCGACGGCCCGCCGCCGGAAGGCCTGCTGCTGCAGCACGACGTCGAGGGCGACGGCGTCCAGGCGGCGGTCGGAGGCGCGGCGGTGGTCCAGGACGGCCGCCTGCCCGGCGCGGCGGTCGGTCTGCCGGCGCTCGAGCCCGCCCGGCGGCGGCGCGCTGCTCCTCCTGCGGTCCACGCGCTCCACCGTCCGGGTGAGGGGGCGCCCGGTCGACACCCGTGCGGGTGACGACGGCCGCGGGTAGGACGTGCTCGTGCCCCTGCCCCGCGACCTGTCGCCGATGCTGGCGACGGCCGGGCGGCTGCCTCCCGACGACGACGCCTGGGCCTTCGAGGTCAAGTGGGACGGCGTGCGGGTGCTGGCGGCCGTGGAGGGCGGCGCGGTGCGCCTGACGAGCCGCGCGGGCAACGACGTCACCGGCGGCTACCCGGAGCTGCAGGCGCTGGCCGGCGCCGTCGACGGCCCGGTGCTGCTCGACGGCGAGGTGGTGGCCTTCGACGAGGCCGGCCGCTCGGACTTCGGCCTGCTGCAGGGGCGGATGCACGTCCGGTCGCCGCGGGCCGACCTGCTGCGCGCCGTGCCGGTGCACCTGGTCCTGTTCGACCTGCTGGCCGCGCCCGACCTCGTCCTCGGCGAGCCCTACGACGACCGCGCGGGCCCGGCTGGAGGCGCTCGCCCTGCAGGGGCCGTCGTGGCAGACGCTCGCCGAGCTTCCCCCGCGACGGCAGCGCCGTGTTCGCGGCCACGAAGGCGCAGGGGCTGGAGGGCGTCGTCGCCAAGCGGCGCGACAGCCGCTACGAGCCCGGGCGGCGCAGCGACTGCTGGGTGAAGGTCAAGCACCTGGCCCGCCAGAGCGCCGTCGTCGTCGGGTGGAAGCCGGGCGAGGGCGGCCGGTCCGGGCGGCTCGGCTCCCTGCTGCTGGCGGTCAACGGCGACGACGGGCTGGTGTTCGCCGGGCACGTCGGCACCGGGTTCACCGCAGGCCGAGCTGCGCCGGCTCGGCGACCTGCTCGCCCCGCTGCGCCGCGACGCCCCCGCCTGCGCCGTCCCGCGCGAGCACGCGCGCACCGCGGTGTGGGTGGAGCCGGAGCTCGTCGCCGACGTGGAGCTCACCGCCTGGACGCGGGAGGGCAGGCTGAGGCACCCGTCGTACAAGGGCCTGCGCGACGACCTCGACCCTGGAGCGGTGGTGCGCGAGACGTGAAGGTGACCGTCGACGTCGAGGGCCGGACCGCTCACGCTGTCCAACCTCGACAAGGTGCTCTACCCGGAGGTCGGGTTCACCAAGGGGCAGGTGCTCGACTACTACACGCGCATCGCCCCGGTGCTGCTGCCGCACCTGGCCGGCCGGGCGCTGACCCGCAAGCGCTACCCCGACGGCGTCGAGGGGCAGGTGTTCTTCGAGAAGAACGCGCCGCGCGGGACGCCCGAGTGGGTGCGCACCGCGACGCTGCCGTCGCCCGGGTCGAGCAAGGGCCGCGAGACCATCGACTACACGGTGGTCGAGGACCTGGCCGGCCTGGTCTGGACGGCGAACCTGGCGGCGCTCGAGCTGCACGTGCACCAGTGGAAGGTGGGGTCGGGCGCTCCCGGCAGCGCAGCGGACCTGCTCGTGCTCGACCTCGACCCCGGCCCGCCTGCCACGGTCGTCGAGTGCTGCGAGGTCGCGCAGCTGCTCGAGCCCGTGCTGCGCGCCGACGGCCTCGAGCCGTACGCCAAGACCTCCGGCAGCAAGGGCATGCAGCTGTACGCCCGCGTCGACGGGCTGACCTCCGAGCAGACCAGCGCCTACGCCAAGGGCCTGGCCCAGCGGTTCGAGGCGAGCCACCCCGACCTGGTGCTGTCCCGCATGACGAAGGCGATCCGCGGCGGCAAGGTGCTCGTCGACTGGTCGCAGAACAGCAGCGCCAAGACCACGGTCTGCGTCTACTCGCTGCGTGCCCGCGAGCGCCCCACCGTGTCGACGCCGGTCACCTGGGACGAGGTCCGCGCCTGCACCTCGCCGGAGGACCTGGTCTTCACCAGCGACGACGTCCTCGCGCGGGTCGAGGAGCACGGCGACCTGTTCGCGCCGCTGCTCAGCCCGTGAACAGCGTCCCCACCGGGCTGTCGTCGAGCCCCTCGAGCAGCTCGGCGACGTTGCCGTAGACGGCGTCCGCCCCGGCCTCGCGCAGCTCCTGCTCCCCGATGCCGCCGGCGAGCACCCCGATGCAGCGCACCCCGGCGGCCGCGGCCGCCCGCACGTCGTAGACCGTGTCGCCGACCATCACGGCGTCCTGCGGCGCGCACCCGGCCGCCTCCAGGGCCGCCCGCACGATGTCGGGCGCCGGCTTGCTCACCTCGACGTCGCCGCTGGACACCACGGCGTGCACGACGTCGTCGCAGCCGAGCTTGGCGCGGAAGTCGGCGGTGTCCTCCTCGCTGCCGCTGGTGCAGTAGACGACCCGCACCCCGCGCGACGCCACCTCCCGGACGAGCTCCGACGCGCGGTGGAACGGGTGGCAGCGCTCGCGCAGGGGCGCCCAGTGACGGGCGTGCCCCTCGACCGCGGCGTCGTCCTCGCGGCCGACCAGCTGCCGCACCAGGTCGGGGCTGCCGCGCCCGATCTGGCGGTGGATGTCGAAGCCGCTCACGCGGTGGCCCTGCTCCTCGAAGGCCTCCCACCACGCGAGCACGTGCAGGTACACGGTGTCGAGCAGGGTGCCGTCGACGTCCAGCAGGAGGGCCTTGGGTGCATCGGCTGCAGGTGTCATAGGGGGGTGCTGCCCGGGTAGGGGCGGTCCGACCGTCCCAGAGACCCGTGGAGGACCCGTGACCGGCGTACCGGCGGAAGAGCTGCCCGACGAGGCGCTCGAGCGCGAGCTCGCGCACCTGCACGAGACCCGCAACGACACGTTCCTGCACGGCAGCGACGACGCCCTCGCGTTCCACACGCGCCGCACGCAGGACCTCGAGGCCGAGTACCTGCGCCGCAACCCCGACCGCGTGCCGGACGCCCGGCGCACCCGCGCCGGCTCGCGCGCGCTGTCGGGCCAGGACGCCGCGGGCGGCGAGGCGTGAGCACCCCCGACGAGCAGGAGCAGGCGCTCAGCCCCACCGGCGACCTCGCCCCGACGACGACGCCGGACGTCCCGCTCGAGGCCGACCCCGCCGACGTCGTCGAGCAGGCGGCCGACGCCGGGCCTGCCGCGCACCGGGTCGACCGCGACGTGCCCCTGGAGGCGGGCGAGGCCGACGCCGTCGAGCAGGGCCAGGTCGTCCCGCTCGACGAGGACGAGGCCCCGGCCTGACCACGTCTGGCAGAGTTCGCCGGTGACCTCGACCCCCCTGTCGCGCGAGCCGGCCCCGGCCCGGGGCACCCGGCTGCCGCGGCAGGCCCGGCGCGCGCAGCTGCTGGTCGCGGCCCAGGAGGTCTTCGTCGCCCAGGGCTACCACGCGGCCGCGATGGACGACATCGCGGAGCGGGCCGGCGTGAGCAAGCCGGTGCTCTACCAGCACTTCCCGGGCAAGCTCGAGCTCTACCTGGCGCTGCTCGACGAGCACGCCCAGGACCTCGTCGCCAAGGTCCGCACGGCCCTCGAGTCGACCAGCGACAACCGGCAGCGCGTCGAGGCCTCCGTCGCCGCCTACTTCGACTTCGTCACCGGCGAGGGCGAGGCGTACCGGCTCGTCTTCGAGAGCGACCTGCGCAACGACCCCGCCGTCCGCGAGCGGGTCGAGCGGATGACGGCGCAGTGCGTGGAGGCCATCGCGCAGACCATCGCCCACGACACCGGCGCCAGCCCGGAGGAGGCCCTGCTGCTGTCGGTGGGGCTGTCCGGCATCGCCGAGGTCGGCGCCCGCTGGTGGCTGACGTCGCAGGACCGGGTGCCGCGCGAGCGCGCCGTCGAGCTGCTCGCCCGGCTGTCCTGGCGCGGCATCTCCGGCTCCCCGCGCAGCACCGCCTGACCGTCCGGGTTCCGCCCTCAGCGGACCGGCGCGCCCGGCCGCCCGGGCGCGGCTAGCGTTCGTCCCACCCCGCTCGTCCGACCAGGAGGTCCCCCGTGGAGGTCAAGATCGGCGTCCAGTTCGCCGCGCGCGAGCTGGTGCTGGAGAGCACGCAGAGCCCCGACGACGTCGCGAAGGCCGTCGCCGCCGCGCTCGAGGGCAGCACCGTGCTCACCCTCGTCGACGACAAGGGCCGCCGCGTGCTCGTCCCGAGCGACAAGCTGGCCTACGTCGAGATCGCCGAGTCCGAGCAGCGCCGGGTCGGCTTCGGCGCCGCCTGAGGCTCCCCGGCCGGGCCGCTGCGGCCCGCCGTACTGCTGCGCGACTACGGCGGGACTGCTGCGGACGGGTGACAGACCTGCCAGCACAGGTTGATCCACGCCGCAACAGGGCAACACCCTTGCGAGCGAGCCACCAGAGCTCACCGAACGCAAGGAGACCCCCGTGGGCATCATCACTCTGCTGATCGTCGGCCTCGTCGTGGGCGCTCTCGCCCGCGCCGTCCTGCCCGGCAACCAGGGGCTGCCGATCTGGCTGACCATGCTGATCGGTGTCGGCTCCCTGCTGCTGGCCGGCCTGATCATCCCGGGTCGCGACCGCACCCTGCTCGAGGTCGTCGTGGGCGTCGTCATCGCCGCCGCGATCATCGCCCTCAGCCAGGGCGGCGTCCGCAGCCGCAGCCGCGTCTAGCAGCACCCGCACCACCTGCACCACCTGCACCACCTGCAGCACCGCACCACCTGCACGGTCCACGAGGCCCGGCCCCGCGAGGGGACCGGGCCTCGTGGCGTCTCCCGGCCTGCCCCTCGTGCGCGTCAGCTCTGCAGGCCGAGGGCCGCCATCCGCGCGCTGTGGTTGTCGGTGAGCTTGCTCAGCAGCCGGGCGACCCCGGCGAGGTCGCCCGACCCGACGAGCAGCTCGGTCAGGGCGTCCCGCTCCACCGCCACGCGCTGCGCCTCGATGATCGCCTCGCCGACCAGCCGCCGCCCCCAGAGCGCCAGCCGCCCCCCGACCGAGGGGTCGTCGGCGATGGCCGAGCGCACCCGGGCGACGGTGAACTCCGCCTGCCCCGTGTCGGCGAGCACCTCGAGCACCAGGGCGCGGGCGTCGGGCTCGGTCATCCGCTCGGCCACCTCGCGGTAGAAGTCGGTGGCCAGGCCCTCCCCGATGTAGGCCTTGATGAGGCCCTCGTACCAGTCGTTGGGCGACGTCGCGGCGTGGAAGGCGTCCAGCGAGCCGACGAACGGCCGCATCGCGTCCTCGGGGTCGACCCCGTGCCCGGCCAGGAAGTCGCGCAGCTGCCGGAAGTGGCCGAACTCCGCGACCGCCATCCCGCCGAGCGCGGCCTTGTCCGCGACGGTCGGGGCGAAGCGGGCGTCGCTCGCGAGGCGCTCGAAGGCGGTCAGCTCGCCGTACGCGAGCACCCCCAGCAGGTCGGTGGTCGACGGGTCGAGCGTCGCGGGCACGGCGGGCTCCTCGGGGGGTCGGGACCGGACGCCGGCGTCGCACGACACGACCGGCCGGTGCCGGGAGCGGGGCGGGCGCAGGGTAGCCGGTAGCCTCGGGAGCAGACGGGGCGGACTCACCGCCCCGCACCGTGTGCGCGGACCCCCCTCGCGGGGCGCCGGCCGGCGCTCGGTGCGACCCGGACCTCCCGGGGCGCCCGATGCAGCCGCTGTGCCAGCCCCCCTCCAGCCGGAGTCGGCGCGGCGTCCCGAGAGGCACCCCCGCATGAGCACTCCCACCACCACCGAGAACGGCTTCGCCGCCCTCGGCGCCCTGCCCGAGACCGTCCAGGCGCTCGAGGCGCTGGGCATCACCACCCCGTTCGCCATCCAGACGATGACGCTGCCGATCGCCCTGGCCGGCCACGACCTCATCGGCCAGGCGCGCACCGGCACCGGCAAGACCCTCGGCTTCGGCGTCCCGCTGCTGCAGCGCGTGACCAGCAAGGCCGAGGGCTCCGACGGCATGCCGCAGGCCCTGGTCGTCGCCCCGACCCGCGAGCTCGCCGTGCAGGTGGCCACCGACCTCGAGAAGGCCGGCAGCGTGCGCGGCATCCGCGTCGTGCAGATCTACGGCGGCCGGGCCTTCGAGCCGCAGGTCGAGACGCTGCGCAAGGGCGTCGAGGTCGTCGTCGGGACGCCGGGCCGCCTGCTCGACCTCGCCCGCCAGGGCCACCTCGACCTGTCGGCCGTGAAGGTCCTGGTCCTCGACGAGGCCGACGAGATGCTCGACCTGGGCTTCCTGCCCGACGTCGAGCGGATCCTGGAGCTGCTGCCGACCGAGCGCCAGACCATGCTCTTCTCGGCCACCATGCCCGGCCCGGTCGTCACGATGGCGCGCCGCTTCATGAAGCAGCCGACGCACATCCGGGCCGAGGAGGTCGGCGAGAAGCGGACCGTCCCGGACACCGAGATCCACGTCTACCGCGCGCACGCCATGGACAAGGTCGAGGTCCTGGCACGCATCCTGCAGGCGGAGGGCCGGGGCCTGACCATGGTCTTCTGCCGGACCAAGCGGACCTGCGACAAGGTCGCCCTCGAGCTCGAGGAGCGCGGCTTCGCGGCCGCCGCCGTGCACGGCGACCTCGGCCAGGGTGCCCGCGAGCAGGCGCTGCGCGCGTTCCGCTCCGGCAAGATCGACGTGCTCGTGGCCACCGACGTCGCGGCCCGCGGCATCGACGTCCAGGACGTCACCCACGTCGTCAACTACCAGTGCCCCGACGAGGAGAGCACCTTCCTGCACCGCATCGGCCGCACCGGCCGGGCCGGCGCGAAGGGCGTGGCCGTGACGTTCGTCGACTGGGACGACATCCCCAAGTGGGGCCTGATCAACAAGGCGCTCGAGCTGCCGTTCGCGGAGCCGGTCGAGACCTACTCCAGCAGCCCCCACCTGTTCAGCGACCTCGGCATCCCCGAGGGCACGAAGGGCCGGCTGCCGCGCTCGGCCCGCACCCGCGAGGGCCTGGACGCCGAGGTGCTCGAGGACCTCGGCGAGACCGGGCGCCGCAAGCCCGCGGCCCGTGACAGCGGGCGGTGACGGAGGGCGTGACGGCGGGCGCAGCGGTGGCCGCGACCGCAGCGCGCCCGAGGCGGCCGAGGACGACGCGCCGGCCCTGCCCAAGCGCACCCGCAGCACCCGTCAGCGCACCCGCGGTGCCGGCCCGGCGCTCGCCGCCGTCGCCGGTGACGACGCCCCCACCACGGGCCCCGAGGGCGACGGCCCCTCCGCCGACGGCGACGCCCCCCGACGACGCCGTCGTCGCGGCGGCCGCGGCCGCGGCAAGGGCGCCGGCGAGGCGGCCGCGGACGGCGGGTCCGACAGCGGCTCCGACGGGGCGGGCCCGGCCGCGGCGGAGTAGCCGTGCGGCTGCTCCTGCTGGCCGACACCCACGTCCCCAGGCGGGCCAAGGACCTGCCGGCCCGGGTGTGGGAGGAGGTCGACCGGGCCGACCTGGTCGTCCACGCGGGCGACTGGGTCGACGTCGCCCTGCTCGACGCGCTGCAGGAGCGCTCCCGCGCGCTGCTCGCCTGCTGGGGCAACAACGACGGGCCGGAGCTGCGGGCGCGGCTGCCCGAGGTCGCCCGCGCCGAGCTGGAGGGCGTCCGGGTCGCCGTCGTCCACGAGACCGGCGCGTCGGCCGGCCGGGAGCGCCGCGCCGACGCCGCCCACCCCGACGTCGACCTGCTGGTGTTCGGCCACAGCCACATCCCGTGGGACACGACGACACCCGGCGGCATGCGCCTGCTCAACCCGGGCTCCCCGACCGACCGACGCCGGCAGCCCGTCTGCACCTTCCTGACGCTGGACCTGTGCGACGGCGCGGTCGCCGACGTCGTCCTCCACCCGCTGCCGCACTCTCCGCCACACGCCTAGCAAGACGGACGTACGGTTCGGGAGTACGCTGCCCAGGTGACCCTCAGCGCCGCCCTCCTGCTCCTGGGCGCCGTGCTGGTCACCGCGACCGTCTCCGGCGTGCTCGGGATGGCCGGCGGGCTGCTGCTCATGGGTGCGCTCCTGCTGGTCCTCCCGACCGCGACGGCGTTCGTCGTGCACGGCCTCGTGCAGGTGGTGTCCAACGGCTACCGCGCGGTCCTGCACCGCGGTGCCCTGCAGCGGGCGGTCCTCGGCTGGTACGCCGTCGGTGCGGCCCTGGCGCTCGGCGTGCTCGCCCTCGTGGCCGTCGTCCCGCCGCGCCCCGTGGTGCTGCTCGCGCTCGGCCTGCTGCCGCTGCTCGTCTGGCTGCCGTCCTCCGCCCTGCGCCTGGACGCCTCCCGCCCGGCGCACGCCGTCGTCTGCGGGGCGGCCGTCACGGCGGTCAACCTCGTCGCGGGGGTCGCCGGCCCGCTGCTCGACGTCTTCTTCGTCCGCAGTGCGCTCAGCCGGCACGCCGTCGTCGCGACCAAGGCCGCCACCCAGGTGCTGTCCCACCTGGCCAAGGTGGTCCTCTACGGCGGGCTGCTCGGCAGCGGCACCGGCGTGCCCTGGCTCGTGGTCGCCCTGGCCCTGCCGCTGTCGGTCCTCGGCACCACGCTCGGGGGCCGGCTGCTCGACCGGCTCACCGACACCGGCTTCCGCGAGCTCACCCGCTGGACGGTGACCGCCATCGGCGGCGCGTACCTGGTGCAGGCCGCCCTGCTGCTCTGAGAGCCCGCCTACGCTCGCGGCCATGAGCGTGCACCCGATCTGCGCCGACGCCGAGCTGCTGTTCGACCTGGTCGACGTCCCGGGCGGGCCGCTGGCCGTCCTGCGCGCCGAGCCCGAGCACGTCACCGCTCCCCCGGCGGTGCTGGTGCCCGGGTACACCGGCAGCAAGGAGGACTTCCGGCTGCTCGTCGCGCCGCTCGTGGCGGCCGGGCACCCGGTCGTGCTGGTCGACCAGCGCGGGCAGCACCAGTCGCCCGGACTGCACGAGCTCTCCGCCTACACGACCGACGCCCTCGCGGCCGACCTGCTGGCGCTGCTCGACGCCCTCGGCCTGTCCGGCGTCCACCTGCTCGGCCACAGCTTCGGCGGGCTGGTCTGCCGGGCCGCCGCCCTCGCCCGGCCGCAGGCCCTGCGGTCGCTGACCCTGCTCGCCTCCGGCCCCGCCGCCCTCACCGGGCCGCGCGTCGACGTGCTCCCGCTGCTGCGCCCGCTGGCCGAGCAGGGCATCGACGCCGTCGTCGAGGCGGTCGACGCCCTCAACGCCGGGGACGTCCGCTGGCTGGCCCTCGACGCCTCCACCCAGGGGTTCCTGCGCGACCGGATGGCGGCCTCCAGCGCCCGGGCGCTGCTCGGGATGGCCGACAGCCTGACCGGCGAGCCCGACCGGGTGGACGCGCTGCGCGCCACCGGCCTGCCCGTGCTGGTCCTGCACGGCGACGGCGACGACGCCTGGGCCCCCGCCCTGCAGGCCGAGATGGCCGAGCGGCTGGGCGCGCGGCACGTCGTCCTGCCCGGGGCCCAGCACTCCCCGGCCGTCGAGCAGCCGGAGGAGACGGCGCAGGCCCTGCTGGAGTTCTGGGCCTCCTGCTGAGCCGACCGGGGGTCGCGCGACGCGATCGGGCCAAGGCTCAGCGGCGGCTCAGGCGAAGCCGGGCTCGCCGTCCGGGTCCTCGGGCGGCAGGGTCCCCTGCTCCTGCGGCGTCTGCTCGCCCTGGCCCGGCGCCTGCTGGGCGCCCGGGTCGGTGGTGGGGATGCCCTCGATCTCCTCGTGCGTCTGCTCGCTCATGCGGGGGTGTCTGCCCCGTCGGACTGCTGGACCACCTCGAACGCCCAGATCGTGCTGCCGGTCGCGGCCGGGCGCGCGCCCTCGGGCCGGCCGCTGGCCTGCGCGTGCCCCTGCCCGAACGACTGCGACTCCCGCCAGGCCGTGAAGTCGGCCTCCGAGCGCCAGCGCGTGTAGACGAGGTAGTCGCTCGTGCCCTCGAGCGGGCGGAGCAGCTCGAAGTGCTCGAAGCCGGGCGCGCTGTCGACGGCGCCCTGCCGCGCGGCGAAGCGCTCCTCCAGCACGGACCCCTGTCCGTCGGGCACGGTCAGGACGTTGACGGCGACGTAGCTCATGTCCCCATCCTGGCCGGGGTGTGGACGGGCCGCACCCGTGGGACCTTCAGAGCGTGACGTCCGCCCTCGACCTCGACGCCGACCCCGGGCTGTTCGGGCCGGACAGCATCACCTGGCAGGTCCACGCCGACCCGTCGATGGCCCTCGCCGGGCTGCGGGCGCTGCTGCTGCAGGCCGTGCACCCGCTGGCGATGGCGGGCGTCGCCCAGCACTCGGACTTCCGCAGCGACCCGTGGGGCCGGCTGTTCCGCACCGCCGAGTACGTCGCCGTCACCACCTACGGGAGCACCCGCGACGCCCGCATCGCCGCCGCCAAGGTCCGGGGCATCCACGGCCGGCTGTCCGGCGTCGAGCCCGAGAGCGGCACGCCCTACCGGGTCAGCGACCCCGAGCTGCTGCGCTGGGTGCACTGCGTCGAGGTCGAGTCCTTCCTGTCGACGGCGCTGCGCTGCGGGCTGCGGCTGACCCGCGAGGAGCAGGACCGCTACTACGGCGAGCAGACGCTGCAGGCCTCGCTCGTCGGGCTCGACCCGGACGAGGTGCCGGGGACCGTGGAGGAGGTCGCCGGGTACTTCCGCGACGTCCAGCCGCAGCTCCGGGTGACGGCGGAGGCGCGGCGGGCCGCCCTGTTCGTGCTCTGGCCGCCGATGCCCGCGCTCGTGCAGGTCGGCACGCCCGCCCGGCCCGCGTGGACGGCGCTGGCTGCCGCTGCCGCCGCGATGCTCCCCCGCTGGGCCCGCCGGCTCTACGCGCTGCCCGGCATCCCGACCACCGACCTGGCGGCCAGCGCGGCAGGCACCGCCTTCCGCGCCGGCGTCCTCGTCGTGCCGCAGGGCCTGCGCGAGGGCCCGCACCTGAAGCAGGCGCGCGAGCGGCTCGGCCTGACCTGACAACCCGCTTGCCCTGAGCGGCAGGCTGGGCGGGTGCTGCACCCCCTCGCGCCCACCGACGCCGCCGAGGTCCTCGACCTGTACGCCCGCTACGACACCGTCGAGTTCGGCGCCCCGCAGCTCGAGGCCCCCGACGTCGAGGGGCCGCTGTCGACGCCGGGCACCGAGGCCGTCGGCGGGTCCGACGACGTCCGACGACAGCGCCGTCGGCCGGCTGGTGGGCTACGCGCACCTGGCCGGCAACGGCGAGGCCGAGACGGTCGTCGACCCGGACCGGCCCGCGCTGCAGCACGAGCTGCTGGAGTGGGTGCTGCGCCGGGCGGCCGAGCGGGGCGTCGGGCGGCTCGAGCACTGGTCCGGTCCGCGCGCCGACGGGCTCGGGGCCACGGCCCTGCGGGCGCACGGCTTCGCGCAGGTCCGCACCGTGTGGCAGATGGTCCGCCCGACGTCGCTGC
Organism: uncultured Actinomycetota bacterium; assembly: GCA_963815615.1. Taxonomy (GTDB): domain Bacteria; phylum Actinomycetota; class Actinomycetes; order Mycobacteriales; family SCTD01; genus RYN-122. Next base: position 112,801 of record CAWFHF010000003.1, read on the forward strand.
CGGTCCCGCCGACCGCCCTGCCCGACGGCGTGACGCTGCGCCCGTTCGACCGCGAGCGGGACGGCCGGGAGGTGCACGCCGTGGTCATGACCGCCTTCGCCGGGACGTTCGGCAGCCACCCGCGGCCCTACGAGGAGTGGGCCCACCTGGTGCTGGACGCGGGCGCCGACGTGCTCTGCGCCGAGCAGGACGGGCGGCTCGTGGCCGTCGCCACCCACTTCGTGCGCCTGGGCGACGGCACGGTCGGTCAGCTCGGCGTCGACCCCGCGCACCGGGGGCGCGGGACCGCCCTGGCCCTGCTGCACGAGACGTTCCGGCGCGATGCGCGGGCGGGCCGGCCGCGGACGGTGCTGTCGGTCGACGGCGAGAACGCGGGCGCCCGGCGGCTGTACGAGAAGGCCGGCATGCACCCCGAGGAGGAGTTCCACCGCTGGGAGCGCGACGTCTGAGCCGCCGCCCTCACCCGGCGCGGCCCCCGGCCACCACGTTCCACACCCGGACCGTCCACCCCGTCACCAGGCCCTGCAGGACGTACGGGTCGTCTCGCGCGAAGGCCTCGACCGAGGCGACGTCGTCGCCGCGGAACACCAGCAGCGCGCCGGCAGCGTCGTCGAAGGCTCCCGCCAGGACGAGGTCGTCACGGGCCGCGACCAGGGCCAGGTGCTCCTCGCGCAGGGCGGCCCGGCGCTCGAGGTAGTCGGGGGCGAGCGTGTACGCCAGCACCAGGTGCGGGCTCACCGCGACCGTCACAGCCGCGCCAGCCGCTCGGCCGCGGCGTGCAGCGTCTCGAGCCGCTTGGGGAAGGCGAAGCGCACCAGGTGCGCGCCGTCGGCGGGGTCGGCGAAGAAGCTCGTCCCCGGCACGACCGCGACCCCCGGGTCGACCACCAGACGGCGGGCGAAGGCGCTGCTGTCCTGCGCCGGGTCGAGGACCCCGGTCTCGCAGAGCACGTAGTACGCGCCCTGCGGCACGCGGAAGCGGAAGCCGGCCTGCTCGAGGACCCCGCACAGCACGTCGCGACGCTCGCGGTAGGCCTCCTGCGTGCGCGCGTAGTACGACGCCGGCAGCCCCATGGCCGCGACCCCTGCCGCCTGCAGCGGAGCGGCCGCGCCCACGGTGAGGAAGTCGTGGACCTTGCGGATGCTGCTGGTGATCGCCGGCGGGGCGATCGTCCAGCCGACCCGCCACCCTGTCACCGCGTAGGTCTTGCTCAGGGCGTTGATCGTGACGGTGCGGTCCTCGAGCCCCGGCACCGTGGCCGGCGGGACGTGGACGGCGTCGTCGTAGACCAGGTGCTCGTAGATCTCGTCGGTCAGCACCAGGGCGTCGTGGGTCGCGCACAGCTCGGCGACCAGCCCCAGCTCCTCCCGGGTGAACACCTTGCCGGTGGGGTTGTGCGGCGTGTTGACGATGATGGCTCGGGTGCGGTCGGAGAAGGCGGCCCGCAGCTCGGCCTCGTCGATGCTCCAGTCCGGCGCGTGCAGGGTGACGTAGCGCGGGGTCGCCCCCGACAGCACGGCGTCGGGGCCGTAGTTCTCGTAGAACGGGGCGAACACGATGACCTCGTCGCCCGGGTCGACGGTGGCCAGCAGGGTGGCGATCATGGCCTCGGTGGACCCGCAGGTGACGCACACCTGCGTGTCCGGGTCGACCTCCCAGCCCGGGTAGGTGCGGGCGACCTTGTCGGCGAGGGCGCGGCGGAAGTCCGGAGCCCCCCAGGTCACGGCGTACTGGTTGACGTCGCCGTCGATGGCCGCCTTCGCCGCGTCCTTGAGCTCCTGCGGGCACGGGAAGTCCGGGAACCCCTGCGCCAGGTTCACCCCGCCCGACGCCGCGCAGAGCCGGCTCATCTCGCGGATGACGGACTCCTCGAAGGTCGCCGCCTTGGCGCTCGTCCACCCGCGGCGCCCGCCGGGGACGGACAGGGCGCCGGTGGTCGCGCGGGGCTCGGTCACGGGGCTCCTCCTGGTCGGCTCGGCGCGGGAGTGCTCACTCGGCAGACCCGCTCCCGAGGCCCGCCCACGACGGCTGCGGGCCCGGTGCCACAGCCTGCCCTGCGGGGCACGAGCGGCGCAGGTCGCACCACCCGCACTGCCGACCCGGCCGCGCCGGGAACAGCGCCTCCGGGTCGCCCCCCTCGGCGAGCGCCTCGGTCGCTGCGGCGGCCGCCGTCCCCAGGTCCTCCGCCCGGCCCAGGTGCCGCGCCAGCCCCTCGGACGTGTGCTCCCACCGCAGCACGCGGCCCGTGGGCAGGTGGTGCAGCTCGACCGCGGCGCAGGCGGTGCGCAGGGTGCGGGCGCAGGCCAGCGCGTACAGCGCCAGCGCGAGCGACCCGCGGGCGTCGTCCTCGGTGAGGTGGCCGCGCCCGGTCTTGTAGTCGACGACGACGGCCTCGCCGTCGCGCCGGTCGATCCGGTCGACCCGCCCGCTCACGGCCAGCACGGAGCTCTTCACGGCGACGGTCCGCTCGACGCCCAGCGGCTCGTCGTCGGGGTCGAGCGTGGCGACGTAGCCCTCGACCAGGTCCCCGCTCCGCGACCGCCAGACGTCGGCCTGCTCGGCGTCCCGGAACCCGTCGGGCTTCCACGCCGCCTCGACCAGCGCCCGGGCACCCGAGGGGGTGCGGCGCGCGCGGGGCAGCGACCACCAGCGGGCCAGCGCCAGGTGGACGACCGCCCCGACCGTGGTGTGCGCCCACGGCCCACCGCGCGGGGGCGCGGGCCGGTCGAGGTAGGTCATCCGGTAGCGCCGGGGGCAGTCGTGCCACAGCGTCAGCCGGGCGGGCGTGCAGGAGAACAGCCGGGTCGGCATGCCCTCGAGGCCCAGCTGCGTCATGCCGTCAGTCTCGCGCGCCCCACCGACAGGAACCGCCCGACCGACGCGACAGCCCCGCCGACAGCGACCGCCCGACCACGAGGGACCGCCCCACCGGCACGGACCGCCCGTGGGCTCACCAGGAGCCGCCGCCCCCTCCTCCGCCGCCGCCGCCCCAGTCGCCGCCGCCACCGCCGCCCCAGTCGCCGCCCCCGCCGAAGGCGCCCCCGAGGTCGAAGCCGCCGCCCCCGCCGCCCCAGTCGCCGCCGCCGGTGCGGTCCTCGAAGGCGTCGCGGCCGTCGTCGTACCCGCGCTCGTAGCCGCCGCCGTACCCGCCGCCGAAGCCCCCGCCGAACCCGCCGGACAGGACGCTGCCGACCAGCATCGTCTCCCAGAACGGGACCCCGTACCAGCCGCCCGGCACGTACCGCCCGCCCAGCACGCCGCCCCCGAACCAGTGGCCGCGCCCCGGGGCGTAGGACGGCGAGCCCTCGTACTCCTCGTCCCCGACCACGACCCGCTCGGACTGCTGCAGCACCGGCCCGTCGCCCGGAGGCGGCGGGACCTCGGGCCCCGGGTCGAGGCCGAGCCGCTCGCGGGCCAGCCGCGCCGCCGCGAGCCCCTCGGCGACCGTGCGCCGGGCCGCCTCGTACTCGCCGTCGGTGTCGGCGTGCGAGAGCAGCGCGCCCGTCGCGTTGTAACGCTCGGCGGCGTCGGCCAGTGCCTGTCGGGTCACGGGGTCGTTCCCGGCGTTGAGGTTGGAGACGTCCGCACCGAGCCGGTCGTACAGCGACACGACGTCCGCCCGCATGCCCTCCTGCTCCCGCTGCCGACGCCGCACGCTGGTGGCGTAGTAGAGCCCGCCGCCCCCGAGCCCGAGCAGCGCCAGCACCGCCAGCACGGCGCCGCCACCCCCGCCGCTGTCACCGCCGCTGTCGAAGCTCCCGCCCCCACCGCCCGACCCGCCGCTGCCCGAGCCGACGGCGGACTGCGCCTGCCCGACGACGCGCACCAGCCGCGACGTCAGGTCCCCGCCCGCCGCGCCCTCCGCGATCGCGTCGGCCTGCCCGCGGCCGAACCCGGTGGCTGCGCCGGCCCCGCCGGTGATCGAGTCGCCGACGACGGTGAACAGCACGGCGCTGGAGCCCAGCCGCGAACCGATCGCGGTGTTCAGCGCCTGCTCGGACCCGGTGGCCTGCACGGCGGCAGGAGGCAGGACGGCGACGAACACCGGCAGCCGGGTGCTGGCGGCGATCTGCGCGCGCACCTGGTCGGCGTCGACCACGTCCGCGTCGACGTCGGGGTCGACGTAGACGGGGTCGGACCGCAGCGACCGGACGACGTCGTCGGGGCCGGTGTCGCCGGCGAGCGCCGCAGGCGCGCCCACGAGCGCGAGCAGCCCCGACAGCAGCACGGACAGCAGCACGGGCAGGAGCAGCAGCAGCCGTCGCATGCGCCAGTCCTACCCCACCCGGGAGCCCGGCGGCTCAGCCCTCCGCGACGAACGCCCGGACCGAGTCGGCGACCAGCTGCACGGCGATCGCCGACAGCAGCAGTCCGGCGACGCGGGTCAGCAGCACGATGCCCGACTCCTTGATCAGCCGGGTGATGCCCACGCTGAACCGCAGCGCCAGGTAGACGGCCAGGTGGATGGCGACGATGCCGACGGCGATGGCCGCGAACTCGTCGACGCCGGACGCCTGCTGCACGAACACGATGACGGCGACGATGGCGCCGGGCCCGGCCAGCAGCGGTGTGCCGAGCGGGACGAGCGCGACGTTGACGTCCTTGACCTCGCTGGGGTCGTCCTGGCGGTCGGTGAGCAGCTCGAGCGCGACGATGAGCAGCAGCAGCCCGCCGGCGCCCTGCAGGGCCGGCACCCCGATGCCGAGGAAGCCCAGGATCTGCTGGCCCAGCACGGCGAAGATCGTGATGACGATGAGCGAGACGTAGACGGCCTGCGCGGCGAGCCGGCGGCGGGTGCGGTCGGTGCGGCCGCCGGTGAGCCCGAGGAACAGCGGGATGCTCCCGAGCGGGTCCATGATGACGAACAGGGTGACGAAGACCTCGCCGAACGTGGTGGCGTCGAAGACCGACCTCACAGGACCGGCACCCCCGTCGCGAGCTCGGCGATCCGCGCGAACGCGTCCTCCGACGTCGTCTCCGCCCCGAGCGGGATCGTCTTGTTGGTGCCGTGGTAGTCGCTCGACCCGGTCGTCAGCAGGCCGAGGTCGGCGGCGAGGCGGCGCAGGTGCTCGCGCCCGGCGTCGTCGTGGTCGACGTGGTCGACCTCCAGCCCGGCGAGCCCCGCCTCGGCCATCGCCACGACGACGTCGTCCCCGACCGTGCGCCCGCGCGCGGACGCCGCCGGGTGCGCGAACACCGCGACGCCGCCCGCGGCCCGGACCATCCGCACGGCCTCGACGACGTCGAGCTCGACCTTGGAGACGTGGAAGCGCCCGCCGTTGCCGATCCACTCGGGGGTGAAGGCGTCGGTCACCGTGTCGACGACCCCCGCCTCCATCAGCGCCTGCGCCACGTGCGGCCGCCCGACCGTCCCGCCGGCGAGCTGCTGCACCCGCTCCCAGGTCACCCCGGTCCCGGCCGCCTCCAGCCGCTCGGCCATCAGCCGACCCCGGTCGACCCGCGACGCGCGCAGCCGGTGGCGGGCGTCGGCGAAGACCGGCTCCTCGGGGTCGAACAGGTAGGCCAGCAGGTGCAGGCTGATGCCCCGCGACGAGCAGCTGATCTCGGCGCCCCTGACCAGCCGCAGCCCGTCGGGCAGGGCCGCGGCGGCCTCCGCCCAGCCCCCGGTGGTGTCGTGGTCGGTCAGGGCGACGACGTCGAGCCCCGCCTCGACCGCCTCCTGCACCAGCCGGGCGGGCGGGGTGGTGCCGTCGGACGCCGTCGAGTGGGTGTGCAGGTCGATCCGGCGGGGGCTCACCGGCAGGACGCTAGCGGGGCAGCCCCTCGGCGAACCGCGTCGTCGGCGCCCCGAACGGCAGCACCTCGCCGACGTGGGCCTCGTCGCGCAGGTCGTGCAGCACGACGTGCTCCAGCAGCACCAGCTCGGCAGCGGGCGGCCAGAGCACCGCCCACAGCCACACGCCGCCGGCCTCGCCGACGAAGGCGCACCGGTCGGGGGCGGAGTCGCAGCGCCAGAGCGGCGTGTCGTGGCCGGCCGCCTCGACCTTCGCGTCGGGGGCGCCGTCGGCGCACCGGCCCGGGTCGAGCGCGGCGAGGCCCGCCATGCGCGCGCCCAGCCCGACGCCGGGCTCCTCGGCCACCAGCACCAGGTCGGCCGGGCCGCCGAGCGGGGACGGGCCGGACAGGGCGACCGCGACCCCCGTCGCCGCGCGCTCGGGCCCGGCCGTGCCGAGCCCGGTGACCGTCCAGCCGGCGGGCAGCGGCAGCGGGGCCCACACGGGGACGGCGGTGTGCTCCGCGGCCTGGCGCAGGTGCTCCGCGCTCGCCCGCGGCGGGACCCGCAGCGGCGCGACCGCCCCGTGCCGCTCGCACTGCCAGGCGCTGTCCATGAGGCCGGGGGCGCGCAGCGCCGCTCCGCACCGGGGGCACGTGACGGGCACGGTCATGGGTGCACGGTCCGCCCCGGCCCTGCCCCGGTCAAGGCCTACTCGACCCGGCGCTCCACCACCCGCTCGACGGGGGTCTCCACCACCCGGCGGGCAGGCCGCGCGACGCGCGTCGCGGGAGCGGAAGCCCCCGGCGGCGGCCACGAGCGCGGCGAGCAGCATGACCCCGACGACGATCAGCACGAGTTCCATGCCCGCGTGGTCCCCGTCCGACCACGAGGGTCAACCGCGGCAGACGGGGGGACGGAGCGCTGCTCCGGACGCGCTAGGACTCCTGCAGCTCCGGGCGGCCGGGGAACTCGCCGCCGGTCTTGTCGGCGTAGTTGCGCTTGGGGACCATGACCTTGCGCCGGAAGATGCACACCAGGACGCCGTCCTGGTTGTAGCCCTTGGTCTCGACGTAGACGACGCCGCGGTCGTCCTTGCTCTTGCTCTCGCTCTTGTCGAGGACCTCGGTCTGACCGTAGATCGTGTCGCCGTGGAAGGTCGGGAACACGTGCTTGAGGCTCTCGACCTCGAGGTTCGCGATCGCCCGCCCGGAGACGTCGGCGACCGACATGCCCAGCAGCAGCGAGTAGACGTAGTTGCCGACGACGACGTTGCGCCCCTGCTGCGTGGTGGCCGCGTAGTTGGCGTCCAGGTGCAGCGGGTGGTGGTTCATGGTGATCAGGCAGAACAGGTGGTCGTCGTACTCGGTGACGGTCTTGCCCGGCCAGTGCTTGTAGACCGCCCCGACCTCGAACTCCTCGTAGTACCGGCCGAACTGCACGTGCGCTCCTCGTGGTCGTGGGGCCCTGCTCGGGTCGGGGCACATCCTCCCAGCGGGGTCAGGACCACACGACCGGGGGGCCGTGGCTCTGCGCCGACGCCAGCTCGACGACGTCGCCGCCGGGCCAGCTGCGCGCTGTGAGCCGGAAGGCGTCGAGCGCGTCGTCGACGCGGGCCGGCTCGAGGGCCAGGTGCACCAGCGGTGCCGACGACGTCGCCCGCGCACCGGCCTGCGCGAGGACGTCCGCCACCGCGTCGCGCTCGCGGGGCGACAGGTACTGCTGCACGACGCTCTGCCAGACGACGGTCCGCACGCCCGGGGTCGGACGGGCCAGCCGCTCGGCGAGCCAGGCCGACGCCGGCGCCCGCTCGACGGGCGCCCCGACCTGCTCGGCCACCGCCAGCGCGCCGCGCAGCCGCGCGAAGCGGTCTGCCTGGTCGGCCCACACGTACGAGGTCAGGGTGAGCCGCCCCTCGGTCGAGCGCGGGTCGAGCGGGTCCGGGTCGCAGCCCGCCCGCTCCACCACGCGCAGGCCGACGTCGGGCGGCAGCCGTCCCTCCCACGGCTCCTGCAGCACGACCGGGCTGTCGGCGGGACCACGCAACCGGCCCTGCACGCGCAGGGCGTACCGGTCGGCCAGCAGGTTGAGCCCGGCGCTGGCGCCCACCTCGAGCAGCCGCACGGGCAGGCCGTCGGCCGACAGCAGCGCGAGGCCGCCGAGCAGGGCGGCGGACCGGCCGACCTCGTTGGTCTGCACGGGCCGTCGCACCAGCGCCGACAGCTCGGCCAGCGCACCCCTCGACGGTGGCGCGCGCCGCCGGCCAGACGTCCTCGACGGGGGCGGTCCCGCCGACGCTCGGGTAGTGCAGGGCCAGCAGGGGCGCGCGCCGCTCGAGCACCAGGCGGTGCAGCGCCCCGGCGAAGCGCAGGCCCAGCACGGAGCCGACGGGGTCCTCCGCGTGCGGCAGCAGCAGGGCCGCCACCGCGCCGCCGGCGCCCAGCTCGTCGGCGGCTCCGCTCAGCAGCGCCTCCATGAGCGGGCTGCCGCTGTCGCCGCAGCGCCGGGCGTGCTCGCGCAGCCGCCCCGCCAGGACCGTCACCGGACCGGCCCGCCCGTGCGGCAGCAGCGGGCGGGGCCGTACGACCGCTCCGCCGGCGGCGTCACCGGGGACGCCACCGCCCGTGCGCCCGCTCAGGGCAGGTCCAGGCGGACCGAGGGCCGACGGGGGTCGCGCAGGTCGGTCCCGCTCTCCAGCCAGCGCTGCTCGAGGGCCTGCGCGCCGTGGACCCGCTTCCAGGCGGCCTCGTTGGGTGTCATGGGGAACAGCGGCAGGAAGCGGACGGGCTCCTCCTCCTCGGCGACCTCGAGGTCGGGGACGAGGCCGCCGGGCTCCCCCACGAGGACGGCCTGGAACGGGGCGTCGTCCCACAGGCCCTCGCCCAGGTCGAGGCTGGCTCCGGGCGTGACCACCAGGCCCTCGACGCTGGGGCTGCTGGCCAGCGCCGCCAGGCGGCGCAGGACGGAGTCGTGCGGGCCCCGCACCGTGAGCAGCAGCTCGGCACGGGGGCCGTGCTCCAGCACGATCGAGGCACCGGGGTCGCCCATGGGGGCGCGGCTCATCCCGAGCGTGACGTAGCGGACGAGGTCGTCGGGGTCGGGGCCGAAGCGCAGCAGGTCGATGCGCTCCGAGCCCAGGAAGCTGACGCTCGCCCGTCCGCTGTCCTGCCCGAGGACGGTGAGCAGGTGGGCCTCGACGGCCACGAGCACGGAGTCGGGGTCGAGGGCCACCCCGTCGAGCCTAGGCGGGCCCGACAGCCCTGTGATCAGGTCCGGGCCCGGCGAGCGCTCCGTAAGCGCACGCGGCCGGCCCTGCGTCCGGGGCCCGGGGGGGCGACAGCACCCGGCCCGCGTCCGGGTCCGGACAT
>CAWFHF010000004.1:0-35783 GCA_963815615.1 uncultured Actinomycetota bacterium
GTGGGAGAGGTCACGCCTTCTCCGCGACCAGCGCGGTCCACCAGCCGTTGTAGCGGACGACCTGCGCCGCGACGGCCAGCCCGGCGTCGGCGCAGGCGGCGACCATCGACTCCGGCGTCGGGCGGTCGCCGTCGCGCGGGTGGTGGCTGACGGCGCGCAGGCCGCGGCTGTCGACGAAGGAGGCGGTCATCTCGGCGCAGTAGAAGCGGCCGCCCGGCGACAGCACGCGCCCGGCCTCGCGGACGGCGTCGCGCCAGTCCACCGCGTGGTGGAGCACGTGGTAGGCGAAGACCGCGTCGTAGGAGGCGTCGGGGGCGCCGAGCCGCGTGACGTCGCCCTGCTCGACGGTCGCCCGCCCGGCGACGGCGCGACGGCAGGCCGCGACGCTCGCCTCGTGCAGCTCGACGCCGTGCGCGCTGTCGGCGCCGAAAGCGTCGAGCGCCAGCAGCAGCCCGGTCCCGCGCCGGCCGGGTCCGAGCTCGAGCGCACGGGCGCCGTCGGCCCGGCCGCCGAGCTGCAGCAGGGTCCGCGCCTCGAGCAGCCGCTGCGCCTGCGCGCGCGGCCAGCGAGTCCACCCAGAGCCGGTTGCAGTCGACGTACGTGGGCGGGACGTGTGTCGCGGTCGTCATGGCGGAGCGGTTCCCACGGGCTCCGCGTCGGGAACCGCTCGGGCATGACCGACCTGCTCACCGCCCCCCGCGCCGCCGCTGCGGCCGCCCTCGGCCTGGGGACGGCCGTCCGCGGCGCCCGGGTCTTCCACCCGCACGGCGCCGCCCGCACCGCCCGGCTCGTCGTCGACGGCGACCAGGCCTGGGGGGCGTCGCTGCTGGACAGGGCGGCCGTGCACGAGGGGGTCGTGCGGCTGTCGCGCGGCGTGGGCCTGCCGACACCGCTGCCCGACGTCGACGGGCTCGCCCTGCGGCTGCCCGGGCTCGGCCGCGGCGGCGCCCCGCTGGACCTGCTGCTCAACAGCGCCTGGCGCTTCGCGTTCGCGCCGTCGGTGGTCAGCCGGACGTGGTCGTCGGTGCTGCCCTACCGGACCGGCTCCGGGCGGCAGGTGCTGCTGGGCGCCCGCCCGACGCCGGAGGGGTTCACGCTGCTGGCCGCGCCGCTGCTGGGTGCGTGGATGGAGTGGGGCGTGCTGACCCTCGGCGAGCCGGTCGACGGCGAGGGGCTCCGCTTCCGCCCCACCCTCGGGGCCGACGACCTGCAGCCGGTGGCCCTGTTCCGCACCCTGCGGCAGTGGTCCTACGACGCGTCCCAGGCGGGCCGCGCGTAGGCCGCGACCGCCCGGCCGAGGGCGGCGCCCGCCTCGTCGCTGCTGCGCAGGTGCACGCCGCCCCACACCCGGCCGTCGACGTTCTCCCGGACGAGCTGCTCCCAGGCGGTCCACGTCCGGCCGCGGACGGTGACCGTGCGTGGGCCGACCAGCGCCTGCAGCACCTCGGCCGCCGCCGCGGCGTAGGCGGCGTGCCCGCTCGGGTGCTCCGGGTTCGGCGGGGTCTCGACCAGCGGGGTCCAGCCCGGGACGCGCGGGGTGAGCGGGTCGCCGTCGCCGTCGTCGCGCAGGGCGGTGACGGGCCGCCAGCGCGGGGTGCCGGCCTTGGCCGCGCCCACGGCGAGCTGCACGTCGAGCGCCGTGCGGGAGAGGACGGCGAGCAGGTGGACGCCCTCGCGGGTGCTCAGTGCCGGGAGCACCTCCTGCACCACCTCGCCCCACACCTGGACCGCAGACGCCGCCCAGAACCGCGCCGTCGCCGTCTGGGCGGGGGTGCGCTCGAGGCTGTCGACGGCCCCCAGCCGGCGCACCTCGTCGAGGTCGCGGCGGTAGCGGTCGGTGCCCAGCGGCACGGGAGGTTCGGGGCGGACCGCCCCGGCGGACGGCAGCCCGAAGGGGCGGGCGGAGGCGAGCCCCGCTCCCCCGGCCGGCAGGTACCCGGGCGGGGTAGGCCGCCAACGGCCGGGCGCGGGCGGCGCGGGCGCGGCGGGGGCGTCCACCTGCGCGGGCAGCAGCCCGTCGCCCTCGCGCTCGTCCAGCACCGCGCGTGCGGCGGCGCGGCCCGCCCGGGAGCCGCCCTCGCAACCAGCGACGTCGGCCGGCGCGAGCGCCTCCAGGACCGTGCCGACGGCACCGGCGACGTCGGCCTCGGGGTCGTCCCCGGCGGCCAGGGCGCGCTCGGCGGCGGTCCACGCGATCGCCGAGGTGCGGCCCGCGGCGACGTCGGGCAGGCCCGCGACGGCGTCGGCGGTGGCGGCCGCCCAGCGCGGGACGACGGCCCCGCCGGACGTGCAGCCGGTGCGGACCAGCAGCGCGGCGACCAGGGCTGCGGCCAGGCCGAGGGCGACGAGCAGCCCGCGCCTCACTCGACCGGGACGGACGGCGGCTGGCCCTCCCCGGCCCGGATCACCAGGGCCAGCCCGACGACGAGCAGCGCGGCGGCGGGCACGGCGAGGGCCGGCGGGGTCTGCCCGAGGAAGAGCGCGGCGATGAGGGCCGCGCCGGGGATCTCGAACAGGATCGACAGGCTGACCAGCGTGGGGCTGACGGAGCGCAGGACGGTGTTGAACAGCGAGTGCCCGAGCAGCTGCGCGCCGGCGGTGAGGGCGAGCAGCTTGAGCCAGTCCTCGCGCGTCGTAGCCGCCGAGCGCCTGCCGGCCGACCAGGCAGACCGGCAGGAGCAGGACGGCGGTGGAGGCGTAGCAGAGCGCCGTGTAGGTGGTCGTGCTGACGCTGCGCCGCACCTCGCTGCCCACCACCATGTAGCCGGCCGCGAAGGCGCCGCCCGCGACGGCCATGAGGTCGCCGACGAGCGCCGTGCCGGACACCTGCAGGTCGGCCGCCGACAGCAGCAGCGCCCCGCTGACGGCCACGCCGATGCCGGTCCACACGGCGGCGCTGACGTGCTGGCCGCGCAGCCGGGTGAGCAGCGCCGCCCACACCGGCTGGGTCGCCACCAGGGCGGTGGCCGAGGCGACCGAGGTGTAGCGCAGCGACGGGATCCAGACCGCGAAGTGCAGCGCCAGCAGGACGCCGGCCGTCAGGGCCAGCCGCCGCTCGCGCGCGGTCAGGCCGCGCAGCTCGGAGCGCCGGCGCAGCAGCACCACCGGGGCCAGCACCGCGCTCGCCATCGCGTTGCGCCAGAAGGCGATGGCCAGCGCGGGGACGGCGGTCGCCGCGATGAGCGGCCCCGACGTCGACACCGCCAGCAGGGCGACGACGAGCAGGCCGGCGTCGGTGCGGGGCACCGTGCGGGCGGTCGTCGTCGTCACGCGTCCATGCTCGCAGCCGCGGCTCCCGGCAGACTGGCGCCGTGGAGCGCAGCGCCGTCGAGGAGGCGACCCGGAGGTCCGGGCTCGTCTGGGTGCGGGGCCGGGGCCGCGAGCAGCCGGTCTGGCACGTGTGGCACGAGGGCGCGGCCCTGGTGGTGACCGGCGGGCTGGAGCAGCCGTTCCCCGACGGCGCGCAGGTGGTCGTGGCCGTGCGCAGCCGGGCGCGCCAGGGCGACCGGCTGGTGCAGTGGGTCGCGGACGTGCAGGAGGTCGCCCCGGGCACGCCCGCGTGGGACGAGGCCGTGCGCGTGCTGCACGCCGAGCGGCTGAACGCGCCCGACGGCGAGGACCAGCCGCAGCGGTGGGCCCGCGAGAGCCGGGTGCTGCGGCTGGTCCCGACCGGCGCGACGGTGCCGGTGCCTACGGACGCGCGTCCGGCGGTCTCGACGACCTCGCCGCGGGCGACCGGGACGACCTGCCCGCGCACGGTGGCCCGGCCGTCGGCGTCGACGCGTGCCGTGCAGCACCGACGGCCGCCCCATCTCGAACCCCTGCCGGACGACGTACGCCCCCGTCAGCAGCCCGCTGCCCGCGAGGTGGACGCCGAGAGCGAGCGCGGCGCTGCCGGTGGCCGGGTCCTCGGCGACGCCGACCCCGCCGGCGAACACCCGGGCGTGGGCCTCGCGGCCGTCGAGCGCGTAGACGCTGACCCCCGCACCGGGCACCGCCGACAGGTCGGCGGGACGGGACCGGGCGACGGCGTCGTCGCGGACGGGCAGGCAGACCCACTCCAGCCCGGTGCCGGCCAGCCGGGGCTCGCCGGCGAGGTCGGCGGCGTCCAGCCCGACGGCGGCCAGCAGCGGGGCGGCGTCCAGGGGGCCGGACAGCGTGGGGTCGCCGCCGGTGAGGGTGACGTCGTCGTCGCCGACCTGCAGCGGCAGGACGCCCGCCCCGCACTCCATGGTCACCGGTCCCCGGGCGACCCGGCCGAGCTGCGCCATCACCCACGCGGCCCCGACCGACGGGTGGCCGGCGAAGGGCAGCTCGGTGGCCGGCGTGAAGATGCGCAGCCGGTAGTCGGCGACCTCGGACCGCTGCGGGAAGGCCGTCTCGGACAGGTTGAACTCGTTCGCCAGCGCCTGCAGCTGCGCCGTCGACAGGCCGTCGGTGTCCAGGACGACCGCGAGCGGGTTGCCGGTGAACGCGGTGCCCGTGAAGACGTCGACGACCTGGTAGGCCAGCGTGATCACGTGATGGTGAGGCCGCCGTCGACGGCGAGGGTCTGGCCGGTGACGTAGCTGCCGGCGTCGCTGGCGAGGAACAGCAGCGCGGCCGTCAGCTCCTCGGCCTCGCCCTTGCGGCCGGCGACCACGCGCATCATCATCATCTCGAGGTAGCCGTCGGGGTACTGGTCGGTCATCTCGGAGGTGAAGAAGCCGGGAGCCAGGGCGTTGACGCGGATGCCCTTGCGGGCCGTCCACTGCTGGGCGAGGTCGCGGGTGAGGCCGATGATCGCGGCCTTGGTGGCGGCGTACGCGGCCTGCGGCAGGCCCGCCGTCGTCAGGCCGAGCACGCTGCCGATGTTGACGATGCTGCTGCCCGGCTTCATGACCCGCCCGCAGGCCTGGGCCATCCAGTACGCGCCGTTGAGGTTGATGTCGACGACCTGCCGGAACTGCTCGGGCGTCTCCCGCGTCGCCGGGACGGCCGTGCCGACGCCCGCGTTGTTCACCAGCACGTCGACCCGCCCGAAGGCCTCCATCCCGGACTGCACCAGCGCCGTGCACTGGTCGGGGTCGGACACGTCGCACTGGGTGGCCACGAAGCGACGGCCGGCGGCCTCCACCAGCGCCCCCGTCCCCTGCAGCCGGTCGACCCGCCGGGCACCGAGGACGACGTCGGCGCCGGCCTCGGCCAGCCCCTGCGCGAAGGCGACCCCGAGGCCCGAGGAGGCACCGGTGACGACGGCGACCTTGCCGTCGAGGCGGAAGCGGTCGAGGACGGTCATGCGGGCTCCTTGCGCCGGGGACGTCGTGCTCCCACCCTCCCCTAGGGTCGCTGCGTGAGCACCGCCGGACGCGTCTTCGTCGCCCGCGTCGCCGGCCTGCCCGTCTTCGACCCCAACGGCGACCAGGTCGGCCGGGTGCGCGACGTCGTCGTGGCGCTGCGGATCGGGCGCGACGCCCCGCGCGTGCTCGGCCTCGCCGTGGAGATCCAGACCCGCAAGCGGATCTTCGTCCCGATGGGCCGCGTCACCGGCATCGAGCCCGACGCCGTCCTGCTGTCGACCGGCACCGTCAGCCTGCGCCGCTTCGACAAGCGCCCCGGCGAGACCCTCGTCATCGCCGAGCTGCTCGACCGGCGGGTCACCCTGGTGGCCGAGCAGGCCGAGGTCACCGTCCTCGACGTCGCCATGGAGCAGACCCGCACCGACTGGCTGCTCACCCGCGTCGCCGTCCGCAAGGTGCCGAGCAGCCGGATGAGCCGGCGTCGGGCGGAGGTGCTGCAGACCGACTGGTTCGAGGTCACCGGCTTCTCGCTGCCCGAGGACGGCCAGGGCGCCGCGAACATGCTGGCCGTCTTCGAGAAGCTCCGCCCCGCCGACCTCGCCGGCGTCATGCACGACCTGTCGAGCAAGCGGCGCAGCGAGATCGCCGCGGCCCTCGACGACGAGCGGCTGGCCGACGTGCTCGAGGAGATGCCCGAGGACGAGCAGGTCGAGCTGCTCGGCGGCCTGGAGGACGAGCGCGCCGCCGACGTCCTGGAGGCCATGGCCCCCGACGACGCCGCCGACCTGCTGGGCGAGCTGCCGATCGCCGAGGCCGAGCGCCTGCTGGAGCTGATGCAGCCCGACGAGGCCGCGCCCGTCCGCTCGCTGCTCGCCTACAGCGACGACACCGCGGGCGGTCTCATGACCCCCGAGCCCGTCGTGCTGCCGCCGAACGCGACGGTCGCGGACGCGCTCGCCGCCGTGCGCAACCCCGACCTGTCGCCCGCGCTGGCCGCTCAGGTCTACGTGGTGCGCCCGCCCTACGAGACGCCGACCGGCCGCTACCTGGGCACCGCGCACTTCCAGCGGCTGCTGCGCGAGCCGCCGAGCTCGCTGGTCTCGCGCGGTCGTCGACACCGACATCGACCCGCTCGCGCCGGACTGCCCGCTCACCGACGTCACCCGCCACCTCGCCTCCTACAACCTGGTGGCCGTCCCGATCGTCGACTCCGAGCAGCGGCTCGTCGGTGCGGTGACCGTCGACGACGTGCTCGACCACCTGCTGCCGGCGAACTGGCGCGAGGGCGCGCGCTCCCGTGGCTGACAGGACGGCGTCCCGCCGTCCGCGGCTGGACCAGCCGGCGGTCACCGGGCGCACCTACCTGCCGCGCTACGACGACGACGCCTTCGGCCGGACCTCGGAGCGGGTCGCCCGCTTCCTCGGCACCAGCAAGTTCCTCGTCTACCTGACCGTCATCGTGCTGGTCTGGCTGGCCTGGAACACCTTCGCGCCGGCCCGCCTGCAGTTCGACCCGAGGGCCCTGAACTACACGCTGCTCACCCTCATCCTGTCGCTGCAGGCGTCCTACGCGGCCCCGCTGATCCTGCTCGCGCAGAACCGGCAGACCGACCGCGACCGGGTCTCGCAGGAGGAGGACCGCGCCCAGAACGCCCGCCTGCAGGCCGACGTCGAGTACCTGACCCGCGAGCTCGCGTCGCTGCGCAGCAGCATCGGCGAGGTCGCCACCCGCGACTTCCTGCGCGACCAGCTGCGCGAGGTCACCGACGACATCGTCGCGCGGACCAGCGAGGGCGCGAGCGAGGCGGTCTACGACCGGCAGAAGCGGATCGAGCGCGAGGAGCGCGAGCGCCGGGCCGAGCGCAAGCGCCGTCGGGAGGCGCAGCGCGAGAGCTCGCGGTCGGAGGAGCCGGCGGCGGGCGGCGGGCTGGGTGATCCCTTCGTCGGAGACGAAGAGGGCGGCTGAGCGTCGGAGACGAAGAGGGCGGCTGAGCGTCGGAGACGAAGGGGCGGCTGACGTCACGGGGCGGCTCGGCGCTGCGCACCGCTTCACCCGGACGGCGTACCGGCCGATGCACCGGACGTGACGACCACCTCCGCGTCCCCGACGGCCCCGCGCCAGCCCGCGCCAGCGCCGCCGCATCGGCGAGGTGCTGGTCGAGCAGGGCGTGCTCACGGCCGACCAGCTGACCACCGCGCTCGACGTCGCAGCAGGACGCCCCGGCCGGGCAGCCGCGCCGCCGGCTCGGCGCCGTCGTCATCGCGCTCGGCTTCGCCACCGAGCGGCAGATCGCCGAGGCCCTCGCCGAGGCGCTGGGCCTGCCGCTGGTCGACCTCGGCCGCACCCTCGTCGTCCCCGACGCCGTGCGGCTGCTCCCCCGCGCCGTCGCGGAGCGCAGCGGCGTGCTCGTCCTCGAGCGCGACGGCAGCCGGCTGACGGTCGCCACCGCCGACCCCACCAACGTCATGGCGCTCGACGACGTCAAGCTCTACACGGGCGTCCCGGAGCTGAAGGTCGTCGTCGCGACCGACAGCCAGGTGCGCGACCACCTGGCCCGCGCGTGGTCGCTGTCGGAGGACTCCACCGACGTCCACACGATGTTCCAGGAGATCGGCCAGGAGGCCGAGGTCGAGGCCGACGTCTCGGTGCAGGCCGTCGAGGCGGCGCCGATCGTGCGGCTGGTCGACGTCGTGCTCGCCGACGCCGTCCGCGCCCGCGCCTCGCGACGTCCACGTCGAGCCGCAGGCGGGCGAGCTGCGCATCCGCTACCGCGTCGACGGGCTGCTGCGCGACGTCATGACCGTGCCCAAGGGCGCGACGGCGGCCGCGGTCAGCCGCATCAAGATCGTGTCGGGCCTCGACATCGCCGAGCGCCGCGCGCCCGCAGGACGGCCGCGCGAAGCTCGTCGTCGACGGGCTGACCGTCGAGGCGCGCATCTCGACGCTGCCGACCCTGCACGGCGAGAAGGTCGTCATCCGGCTGCTGCCCCGCGCCGAGAACGTCCCGCTGCTGACGCAGCACCGGCCTCACGCCCGGCGCAGCAGGAGGTCGTGGGCGCCGCGCTCGTGCAGTCGCAGGGGCTCGTGCTCATCACCGGCCCGACCGGCTCGGGCAAGACCAACACCCTGTACGCCGCGATCCAGCAGGTCAGCACGCCCGACCGCAACATCGTCACGCTCGAGGACCCGGTCGAGGTGCAGGTCGCGGGCATCACGCAGGTGCAGGTGCACACGAAGTCGGGCCTGACCTTCGCCGCCGGCCTGCGCAGCGTGCTGCGCCAGGACCCCGACATCGTGCTGGTCGGCGAGGTCCGCGACCACGAGACCGCCGAGCTCGCGCTGCAGGCCTCGCTCACCGGCCACCTGGTGCTCACGACCCTGCACACCAACGACGCCGTCTCGGCCATCACCCGGCTGGTCGACATGGGCGTCGCGCCGTTCCTCGTGGCGCTCGTCGCTGTCGCTCGTCGTCGCGCAGCGGCTGGTCCGCCGGCCGTGCGCCTCCTGCGCCGCGCCCTACGTGCCGTCGCCGCGCACCCTGTCGCTGCTCGGCCTGCGCGAGGCGGACCTGTCCGCGGCGACGCCGACCCGCGGGCGCGGCTGCTCGGACTGCGGCGGCACCGGCTACCGCGGCCGCACCGGCATCTTCGAGGTGCTGCCGATCAGCGCCCACCTGCGCTCGGTGCTGCTGGCCACCCCGACCGAGGCGGCGATCAGCGCGGCCGCCCGCTCGCAGGGCATGACCACGCTGCGCGCCTCCGCCATCGCCGCCGCCCACCGCGGGGAGACGACCTACGAGGAGGTGCTGCGGGCCACCTCCGTCGACGCCGACGCCGGGCACCGCTGCCCCTCGTGCTCGCGCGCCCTGGCCGACGACATGGTCGTCTGCCCCTGGGACGGCACGCCCGCTGCAGACCGGGCTGTGCACCGGCTGCCAGAAGCAGCTGCAGCCCGAGTGGTCGACCTGCCCCTGGTGCCGCACCTCGGTCGCCGGCGCCGTCCCCACGGCCGCCCCGGCCGCGTCGGAGCGGCTCCCCCGGGTGCTGCTCGTCGACGACGACCCGAGCGTCGGGGCCTTCGTCACGGCCGCGCTCGCCGGCACCGCCGACGTCGTCGTGGTCGCGCGGGACGCCGAGCACGGGCTCGCGCTGGTCGGCACCGAGGACGTCGACGGCGTGGTCGTCGACAACGGCCTGCCCGACCTGTCGGGCGTCGAGTTCGTCCGCCTGCTGCGGGCCGACCCCAGGACGCTGTCGCTGCCGATCGTGCTGTTCACCGGCAGCGCCTCGCCCGACGTCGAGCGGCAGGCCCGGCTCGCCGGCGCCGACGACTTCCTGTCCAAGCCGGTCGAGCCGCTGCTGCTCGAGGAGCGCGTGCTGCGCGCTGCTGTCGCGGCAGACCCGCACCCTGCCGACGGCTGCGGGCTAGAGCCGCAGCAGCGGCCGCGGTCGCAGCGGCGGCCAGCACGACGAGCAGGAACGGCGCGCGCAGCAGGACCAGGACCCCGGCGACGGCGAGCCCGGCGGCCCGCGCGTCGAGCCCGAGCGGTGCGCCCGTCGGCGAACGCCTGCACCACCACCAGCGCGGCGAGCAGGGCGACCGGCAGCAGCGCGGCGGCCCGGCGGACGGCGTCGCGGGCCAGCAGCGCCGGGGGCACGGTCCAGCCGGCCAGCTTGAGCAGGTAGCAGCCGAGCGCGCCGAGCAGCACCGCGGCCCAGGTCACCGGCGCGCCCGCAGGGCGGGGACGACGGCGAGCGCGGCCAGCAGGACCGGGAGCCCGGGCGGCAGCAGCGGCACGGCCGCGGCGGCCAGCAGCGCCCCGCCGAGGGCCACGCGCAGCGCCTCCCGGTCGCGCAGCTGCGGGCCGAGCAGGGCCAGGAACGCCGCGCCGACCGCGGCGTCGAGCCCGAGCCGCTCGGGCGCCACGACGGCGGCCCCGAGCGCGCCCAGCAGGGTCGCGGCGTTCCACAGCACGTAGACCGACAGGCCGGTCGCCCAGAAGGCCCGCGCCTGCAGGCCGGGGCGGCCGCGGTCGCCATCGCCGTCGTCTCGTCGATGGTCACCTGCGCGGCGAGCAGCCGGCGCGGCCCGCGCAGCGGCAGCAGGCCGGCCAGGCGCACGGCGTACAGCGTGTTGCGGCTGCCGAGCAGCAGGGCGCTCGCCACCGCCGCGACGGCCGACCCGCCGGCGCCGAGCACGCCGACCAGGGCGAACTGCGAGGCACCGGTGAACAGCAGCAGCGACAGCGCGCAGGCCTGCCCCACCGACAGCCCCGCCGCCGTGCAGGCGGCGCCGAACGACAGCCCGTACGCGCCGACCGCCAGCCCGACGCCGAGCGCGTCGCGGTCGACGGCGTTCAGGTGGCGAGCCGGCCGAGCAGCTCCTCGAGCACGACGAGCTCGTCGGCCGAGAGCTTGCCGGTGACGTGCTCCGACACCCCGCGCAGGTGCGTCGGCCAGGCCTGGCGCAGCCGGTCCAGGCCGGCGTCGGTGAGGACGGCCAGGGTGCCCCGGGCGTCGTCGGGGCAGGCCTGCCGGGCGACGAGGCCGTCGCGCTCGAGCCGGTCGACCAGGCGGGTCAGCCCGGACCGGCTCAGCAGCACGCGCTCGGCCAGCTCGGTCATCCGCAGCCGCCGCTCGGGGGCCTCGGACAGCTGGACGAGGACGTCGTAGGAGGCCAGCGGCAGCTCGTGCTCGGCGGTCAGCTCGGCCTCGAGACGGCGGGTCACGACCGCGTGCGCGCGCAGGAAGCTGCGCCAGGCTGCGAGCTCGGTGCTGCTCAACGCCGTCGTGGCCATCCCCACAGCCTAGGACGCCCGCGGCTCTGGTTAGGGTCCGTCCGTGCGCTCCCCCAAGGACTTCTTCCGCCCGCTGGCCGTCGGCGCCCCCGCGCCCCTGCGCGAGATCCCCTGGCGCCCGTCGAGGATGATCCACTTCTTCGACCCGTCGAACCCGAAGATGGTCGGCGAAGGTCCCCGACCTCGCCCCGAAGGTCGACGTGCTGCTGGGCAACCTCGAGGACGCGATCCTGGCGTCCAACAAGGAGGCCGCCCGCGCGGGCCTCGTCGAGGTCGCCAGGACCGTCGACCTCGGCGACACCCAGCTGTGGACCCGGGTGAACTCCCTCGACTCCCCCTGGGCCCTCGACGACCTCACCACCCTGGTCACCGAGGTGGGCGACAAGCTCGACGTCGTCATGGTGCCGAAGGTCGAGGGGCCCGAGGACATCCACTACGTCGACCGGCTGCTCGCGCAGCTCGAGGCCAAGGGCGGCGTCTCCCGGCCCATCCAGGTGCACGCGATCCTGGAGACGGCGTCGGGCATGAGCCGGGTCGAGGAGATCTGCCAGGCCTCGCCGCGCATGCAGGGCATCAGCCTCGGGCCGGCCGACCTCGCCGCCGACCGGCGCATGAAGACGACCCGCGTGGGCGGCGGCCACCCCGGCTACCTCGTCCGGCAGGACCCCGGCGCCGACGAGAACGCGCCCCGCGCCACCTACCAGCAGGACCTGTGGCACTACACGGTCGCCCGCATGGTCGACGCCTGCGTGCAGGCCGGCATCTACGCCTACTACGGGCCCTTCGGCGACATCAAGGACACCGTCGCCTGCGAGGACCAGTTCCGCAACGCCTACCTGCTCGGCTGCGTCGGCACCTGGACCCTGCACCCCGTGCAGGTCGAGATCGCCAAGCGCGTCTTCTCCCCCGAGGTCGCCGACGTGCAGTGGGCCAGGAAGGTCGTCGAGGAGATGCCCGAGGGCGGCGCCGGCGCCGTCATGATCGACGGCAAGATGCAGGACGACGCCACCTACAAGCAGTGCCAGGTCGTGCTGAAGCTGGCGCAGGACCTGTCGGCCCGCGACCCCGAGCTGAAGGCGGCGTACGGCCTGTGAGCCGGCATGCGGGCGGTACCCCGACGGAGGCGGGCGTGCCGCCTGCTTGCGCGCGAGCGGAGGACATGCGCTGTGAGCACCGTGCTGAGGTCCGTCCTCTACATGCCGTCCTCCAACGCCCGCGCGCTGGAGAAGGCCAAGACGCTGCCCGCCGACGCGATCATCTTCGACCTCGAGGACGCCGTCGCCCCCGACGCCAAGGAGCAGGCGCGCGACCAGGCCTGCGCCGCGGTGCGGTCCGGCGAGTACGGCCGTCGCACGCTCACCGTCCGGTGCAACGGGCTCGACACCCCGTGGGGCCTGGACGACCTGAAGGCCGCTGCGGCCGCCGGCCCCGCCGCCGTCGTCGTGCCCAAGGTCAGCGGCGCGGAGCACGTCGCGCAGATCGCCGACGCCGTCGGTCCCGACACGAGGATCTGGGCGATGGTCGAGACGCCCGCCGGGGTCTTCGCGGCCCGCGAGATCGCCGCCCACCCGCAGGTCGAGGCGTTCGTGCTGGGCACCAACGACCTCGCCAAGGAGCTGCGCGCCGCGCTCGTCCCCGGCCGCGCGCCCCTGCTGCCGCACCTGGCCACCGCGCTGCTCGCCGCCCGCGAGGCCGGCATCCTCGCCCTCGACGGCGTCTACAACGACGTCAAGGACGCCGAGGGGTTCGAGGCCGAGTGCCTGGCCGGCATGGAGATGGGCTTCGACGGCAAGACGCTCATCCACCCCAGCCAGGTCGACGTCGCCAACCGCGTGTGGGCGCCGTCGGAGGCCGAGGTCGACCACGCCCGCCGCGTCATCGAGGCGTTCGACGCCGCCCAGCGCGAGGGCAAGGGCGTCGTCACGGTCGACGGCCGGATGATCGAGAACCTGCACGTCGCGAACGCCCAGCGCACCCTCGCGACGGCGGAGGCGATCGCCGCCCTGGGGTGACCCGCGGCGGACGGCGGACCGCCGCCGCTCCGGCGGGCGGCGGGACCGCGCGTCCGTACGATGGAGCAGGTGACGACCCCCCAGAACGGCCTGCCCACGAGCGAGCAGCTGCTGCAGGTGCTCGCGACCGTCAAGGACCCCGAGATCCGCCGGCCGCTCACCGAGCTCGGCATGGTGAAGTCCGCCGAGGTCGGCCCCGACGGCACGGCGCGCATCGCGATCTTCCTCACCGTCTCCGGGTGCCCGATGAAGGACACCCTCACCAAGGACGTCACCGCCGCGGTCATGACGCTGCCGGGCGTGCGCTCGGTCGACGTCGAGCTCGACGTCATGAGCGCCGACCAGCGCAAGGCGCTGCAGACGCTGCTCAAGGGCGACGCCGCCGAGCGCGAGATCCCGTTCGCGCAGCCCGGCTCGCTCACCCGCGTGTTCGCGGTGGCCTCCGGCAAGGGCGGCGTCGGCAAGAGCTCGGTGACGGTGAACCTGGCCGCGGCGATGGCCGCCAAGGGCCTGAAGGTGGGCGTCGTCGACGCCGACATCTACGGCTTCTCGGTGCCCCGCATGCTCGGCGTCGAGCACCGGCCCGACCCAGGTCGAGTCGATGATCCTGCCGCCCATCGCCCACGGCGTGAAGGTCATCTCCATCGGGATGTTCACCAAGGACAACACCCCGGTCGTCTGGCGCGGCCCGATGCTGCACCGCGCGCTGCAGCAGTTCCTCGCCGACGTCTACTGGGGCGACCTGGACGTGCTGCTCATGGACCTGCCCCCGGGCACCGGCGACATCGCCATCTCGGTCGCCCAGCTCGTCCCCAGCGCCGAGATCCTCGTCGTGACCACCCCGCAGGAGGCGGCCCGCGAGGTCGCCGAGCGGGCCGGCTCGATCGCCCTGCAGACCCACCAGCGCATCGCCGGCGTCGTCGAGAACATGAGCTGGCTGACCTGCGCGTGCTGCGGCGAGCGCCAGGAGGTCTTCGGCACCGGCGGGGGCGAGGCCGTCGCGTCGTCGCTCAGCCGGCTGCTCGGTGCCCCGGTGCCCCTGCTCGGCCAGGTGCCGATCGACGTCCGGCTGCGCGAGGGCGGCGACAACGGCACCCCGCTGGTGCTGGCCGACCCCGACGCCGAGGCGTCCAAGCAGCTGCTCGGCGTCGTCGACGCCCTGACCGGCAAGCCGCGCGGCCTGGCCGGCCTCAGCCTCGGCCTGTCCCCCGCCCGGAGGTAGCGCGCCGGCTCAGGTGGTGTCGGGGTCCCACGGGGCGGGCTGACCAGGCGGGAGCGACGTGGTCAGCGACGGGGTGCGGGCCGCCGGCTCCTCGTCGCTGAAGATGCTCTCGACGAACTTCTTCGGGTGCAGGCTGGCCAGGTCGAGGTCGCCGACCTCGGGGCCGAGCTCGGCCTTGAGGTCGTCGGTGACGCCCTTGAGCATGAGCCGGGCCTTGCGCAGGAACTGCCCGAGGTCGCGGGCCAGCGTGGGCAGCCGCTCGGGGCCGAAGACGAACAGCGCGATGAGCAGCAGCACGCCCATCTCGCCCCAGCCCACCTGGTCGAACACGGGGTCACCCTAGCGGCGGGTCAGCGCTGCCGCTTGTCCTGCAGGGTCGCGCTCGTGGTCCGCCGGGAGCCGTCGCGCAGGTAGGTGATGTCCACCCGCTCGCCGACCTCGTGGTCGCGGATCGCCAGGATCAGCTCGTCGACGCTCGTCACCTCGGCGCCCTCGACCTCGACGATGACGTCGCCGCTCTGCAGGCCGGCGCGCTCGGCGCTGCTGCCCGGGGCCACCGCGCTGATGCGGGCGCCCTCGCGCCGCTCGCTGCCGCTGACCGTCGCCGCCTCGACGCCGATCGCCGGGTGGGTGACCCGGCCGGTGCGGATGATCTCCTCCGCGATCGACCGGGCCTCGTCGATGGGGATCGAGAAGCCGATGCCGATGCTCCCGCTGCCGCCGGAGGTGGCGATCGCGGAGTTGATGCCGACGACCTCGCCGCGCATGTTGACCAGCGCCCCGCCGGAGTTGCCGGGGTTGATGGCGGCGTCGGTCTGGATGGCGTTGGCCAGGAAGGTCGAGCCGCCGCTCTCGGACGGCACCCGCGGCTGGCGGTTCAGCGCGCTGACGATGCCGGTGGTCACCGTGCCCTCGAGCCCGAGCGGGCTGCCGATGGCGATGACGGGGTCGCCCACGACCAGGTCGCGCGACTGACCGAGGCTGGCGGGTGTCAGCGTCGCGCCGCCGGAGACCTTGATGACGCCGAGGTCGGTCTCGGGGTCCAGGCCGACGATCTCGGCGGGCAGCTGCTGGCCGGTGCTGTTGACGGTGACGACGATGGAGCCGCCACCCTCGGCGGACTCGACGACGTGGTTGTTGGTCAGCACGTAGCCGTCGGACCGGATCACGACGCCGGACCCGGTGCCCGAGGCGCCGCCCGCGCTGTCGACGGCGATGCTCACCGTGCTCTCCAGCACCTTGGCGGCGATGGCCGGGATGCTGCCGGGCTCGCGGGCGACCGACGGTGTCGTGCTGCTGCTGCCGCCGAGGCTGGCCGACGGGTCGAGCAGGCTGCCGCTGCCGGTGGACTGCGCGCCGAGCACGCCGCCGACGCCGCCCGCGACGAGCGCGGTCGCCAGCACCGCGGCGGCCACCCCGAGCCCGCGCCGGCGGGACGACGCCGGGCGGCCGACGGTGTCGGCGGGCGCGCCCCACGGGGCCTGCGCCGGCTCGCGGTAGGAGCCGGGCGGGAACGCGTAGTCGGGCGGGCCCTGCTGCAGGACGTCGCCCGCGCTCGAGCCGTAGCCGTGCTCGCCGTAGCCGGCCTCGCCGTAGGCCGGCTGGCCGGTCCCGCCGTACGGCGGCTGCGGGGCGGGGGCGGGCGGCGGCCGGCTGGCTCGGGCGCGCCGTAGGGACGCTCCTGGCCGGTGCTGCTGCGCGGGGCTCCCCAGGCGTCACCCGAGGGGCTCGACCACCACGGCGCCGGGGGCGGGGTGCTCGGGTCGTTCGTCGGGTCGGTCACGTGCTCCTCCTGGGGTCCGCGCGGCGGGGCAGGGCCGCAGGACCAGTGTGCCCAGCCGGGTGTGAGGTCTGCGTACGGCGGAGCCGGAGGTCGGGGTGCGTCAGTCGAACGGGTTGAGCCAGGAGCCCATGCGCGCGACGCCGCGGCCGAGGCGGGCCAGGACGCCGTCGTCGGGCACGGGGTCGCGGGGCAGCGCACCGACGGCGGCGCGGACCGTCTCGGGGGCGGCGTCGCTGACCAGGGTGAAGACGCGCCCGTCGCCCTGCCAGACCACCCGCTCGGGCGCCGTCGGCTGGACGAACGCGCGGGTGCCGCGGACCTGGCGGGCGGAGAAGCCGCGGCCGGGCTCGTCGGGCAGGGCGCCGTGCTGGGCGAAGACCGACAGGGTGCTCAGGCCGTCGCTGTAGGCCAGGTGCAGCACGGAGCCGCGGCCGTGGTCGCGCACCCGGGCGTCGAACAGCTCGAGGCCGCCGGGCAGGGCGCGCGGCGGCGACCAGCCGTCGCGGGGCAGGACGGCGGCGGGGTCGCCGTCGCGCCGACCGGGGGTGCGCAGGCCGCTGCCCGCGGGCTCGACCTGCAGGTCCACGAACGCGCTGCTGGCCAGCCGGGCGCCGCGGCCGTCGTAGACCTCGCGGCGCAGCACCAGGCCGCTGCCCGTGTCGAGCCAGAACCGGCCGGCGACCGCGGCCGGCCCGCTCGCACCCGGCCGCCGGGCCTCGACGACGTGCGCGGTGCGCCCGACGCACCGGCTCGTCCCGGCGACGGCGAGGTCGTAGTGGTCGGCCAGCAGGCGCAGCAGCCGCTCGTCGAGCTCGGGCACGACGACGGCGCCGTCGCCCCGGCCGGCGTCGCGGACGGTGCTGCCGGAGCCCGGGCGGTGGCTGACCTCGAGCACGGCGGAGGTCTGCTCGCCGGCGCGCCACGTGCCGACGTACTGCGTGCCGGCCCAGGTGCGGGTGGAGGCGGCCTGGGCGGCGCGGGTGAGCAGGTCGAGCGCGGCCGCCTCGGGCGAGCGGGGAGCCGCCTGCGCGACCGCGGGCACGCCGGCGAGCAGGGCACCGGCCCCGGCCAGCAGGGCGAGCAGGCGGAGCCGGATCACCGGCCCGGGCCGGGCGGGCCCCCGGCGGGGACGACGGTGGCGAAGGCCGGCTCGGTGAGCGGGACCTCGGAGGTGGTCGAGATGTGGTCGACGAGCAGCTCGGGCCCGGCGGGGTCGACCGGCGCGGCCGGACCGCCGGCGGCAGGACCGCCGAGCGCGAGCGCGCCGACCAGCCCGACGGCGACGAGCACGCCGGCGGCGGCCGCGCGGCGCGGCCGCAGCACCCGGGAGCGGGCGAGCGGGCGGGTGGGGCCGGCCGGGCCGCGCGGTGAGCGGCGCGTCCCCGGCGGCAGCGCCGGGACGGCCGGGCCGGTGGCGACCGACAGCAGCCGGGCGGCCAGGTCGCCCGACGGCAGCGGGGGCGTCTCGCGCAGGGCGGCCAGCGACGCCTTGAGCCGGCGGTGCGCCTCGACCTCCCCGCGGCAGCCGGAGCAGTGCGCCAGGTGGCCCAGCGCCCGCTCGCGGGCGGCGTGGTCGAGCTCGCCGTCGACGAGGGCGGTCAGGCTGTCGCCGAGGTGGCCGCTCACGGCGCACCGACCCCGGGGGCGCGGTGGGCGAGCGAGGCCCGCAGCTGGGAGCGGCCGCGGTGGATCCGGCTGCGCACGGTGCCGATCTTGATGCCGAGGACGTCGGCGATCTCCTCGTAGGGCAGCCCCTCGAGGTCGCACAGCACGACGGCGGCCCGGAAGTCCGGGGGCAGCGCGTCGAGAGCGGCCTGCACGTCGGCGTCGAAGTGGGTGTCGTCGTAGACCTGCGCCGGGCTCTCCATGCCGGCCTGGCCCTTGCTGACCAGCCGCTCGGCGTCGTCGGGCAGGGCCTCGAAGCGGATGCGGGCCTTGCGGCGGACGCCGTCGAGGAACAGGTTCGTGGTGATCCGGTGCAGCCAGCCCTCGAACGTGCCGGGGGTGTAGTTGGCGAGCGACCGGAAGACGCGGACGAAGACCTCCTGGGTGAGGTCCTCGGCGTCGTGCGGGTTGCCGGTCAGCCGGTAGGCCAGGCGGTAGACCCGGGCGGAGTGCAGCCGGACGACCTCGTCCCAGGACGGCGGCGCCCAGTCGGAGGCAGGAGCAGCCGGGGTGTCCACCGCTGCCTCCCTCCCCGCGCCGTCCAGCACGGACGTCGAGGTCATGGTGCCCGCCTCTCGCTGTGGGTGCACGTGGAGCAGTGCCGGTCGTCCTCCGGTCCAACGCCGGTGCGCGGGCCGCGGTTCCCCCTGCACGGCCCCGCACTAGGCTCGCCCGACACCCCACGCGCGCACAGGAGGCTCGCCATCGACGACGCACCCGCCCGCAGCAGCGCCCCCGCGGCGGCGGCGTGGCTCGACGCCTGGCTGCCCGAGGACGCGCCGCTGGCCGCCGCCCGGCAGCGTGCCGCCGAGGTCGGCATCGGTGCCGTCGAGCCGGCGGCCGGCGCGGTGCTGCGCCTGCTGTGCGCCGTCGCCGGGGCCCGCACCGTCGTCGAGGTCGGCACCGGCGCCGGGATCTCGTCGCTGTGGCTGCTGCGCGGCATGCGCCCCGACGGCGTCCTCACGACGGTCGACAGCGACGGCGAGCACCAGCGCCTGGCCCGGCTGTCGCTGGCCGAGGCGGGCATCGCCGGCAGCCGCACCCGCCTGATCACCGGCCGCGCCCTCGACGTGCTGCCGCGGCTGTCCGACGCCGGCTACGACCTGGTCTTCCTCGACGGCGCCCGCGCCGAGAACGACGACTACCTCGAGGCCGCGCTGCGCCTGCTGCGCCCGGGCGGCGTCGTCGCGTTCGCGGGCGCGCTCGCCGGCGGCAGGGTCAGCGAGCCGTCCGCCCGCGACGCCGAGACGGTCGCCCTGCGCGAGCTCGGCCGGCGGGTGCGCGAGGAGCCGCGCCTGGTGCCGGCGCTGCTGCCGGTCGGCAGCGGGCTGCTGGTCGCCGCGCTCGCCGGCTGAGCCGCCTGCTGAGCTGCCGACCCGAGCTCAGGCGCTCCGGCGGGCCCGCTTGCGCACGGGCTGCTGGGCGAGGTCCTGCAGCCACGCCGTCAGCAGCCGGACGCCGTAGCCGGTGCCGCCCTTGGTCAGCTCGTCGTCGTCGCCCCCGACCATGGCCGGCCCGGCGATGTCCAGGTGCGCCCACGGCCGGCCGCCGGTGAACTCGCGCAGGAACAGCGCCGCCGTGATGGACGCCGCCCTGCAGCTTCTTCCTCGGGTCGCCGATGTTGCGCAGGTCGGCCACCGGGCTGTCCAGCGCCTGCCGGTAGTCCTCGACCAGGGGCAGCCGCCAGACCCGCTCGCCGCTGGCCTCCGCGGCGCGCTCCAGCTGCCCGGCGAGGGCGTCGTCGGTGGCGAACAGCCCGGCGATGCGCTTGCCGAGGGCCACCGGCATCGCCCCCGTCAGGGTCGCGACGTCGACGACGACGTCGGCCTGCAGGTCGCGGTCGGCGTAGACCAGCGCGTCGGCGAGGACCAGCCGGCCCTCGGCGTCGGTGTTGAGCACCTCGACCGAGCGGCCGCCGTACTGCGTGATGACGTCGCCGGGGCGCTGCGCGTCGCCGGACGGCATGTTCTCGGCGATCGCCAGCAGCGCGGTGACGGTGAGGGGCAGCTGCAGGTCGGCGGCCGCGCGCACGGCGCCGAGCACCGCTGCCGCGCCGCCCATGTCGCTCTTCATGTCCGGCATCGACGGGCCCGGCTTGAGCGACAGGCCGCCGGTGTCGAACGTGATCCCCTTGCCGACGAGCGCGACGTGGCGCGACCCCCCGCCGTCCCAGCGCACCTCGACGAAGCGCGGCGGCCGGCTCGACCCCTGCCCGACGGCGACGATCCCGCCGAAGCCGCGCTCGCGCAGGGCGGCGTCGTCGAGGACCGTGACGGCGAGGTCGGCGCACTGCGCGGCCGCGGCCTTCGCGAGGGCGTCGGGGCTCAGCTCGCGCGGCGGGGTGTTGACCAGGTCGCGGGCCAGCGCCGTGGCCCGGGCGACGACGACGGCCTGCAGCACGCCGACCGCGTCCGCGCCGACGAGCAGCAGCTCCTGCAGCACCCGCGGCTCGGCGCCGGCCTTGAGCGTGAAGCCGTAGGAGGCCAGCAGCAGGCCCTCGACCAGGGCGGCCGTCTGCTCCGGGCCCGGCCGCAGCCCGGACAGGTCGACGACGACGCTCGGGTGCCCCTTGGCCCGCCGGGCCAGTGCCGCGCCCGCCTTGCGCAGGTCCTTGGGCGCGGCCTCGCCGACACCGACGAGCAGCACCCGGCGGCCCTCGGCCAGCGGACGGGCGACCACCTCGCCCGGCTCGCCCTTGGCCTCCTCCTGCACCAGCAGGGCGGCCAGGTCGACGTCGGGCAGCGCGCCGAGCGCGACGACGGCGTCGTCCTGCCGGCGCGTGGGGACGGCGACGACGGCGGCGTCCGGCTGCGGGCCGACGACGCGGACCTCGGGCAGCGGCGACGAGCCGGGCAGCGCCCGGGGCGCGGTCTTCCTGCGGGCGGGCGGCACGGGACTCCTCGCGGGTCGGGACGGGTCCGGCCGGTCACCACGGGGGCGACCGGCCGGCGGGTCGTACGGGTGCGCTCCTGCGGGGGAGCTAGGCGACGACGGCCTTGAGCGCGTCGCCCAGGGCCGTGGCCTCCTCGGCGTTGAGCTCGACGACGAGACGCCCGCCACCCTCGAGCGGGACGCGCATCACGATGCCGCGCCCCTCCTTGGTGACCTCGAGCGGACCGTCGCCCGTCCGCGGCTTCATGGCCGCCATGCGCGTACCTCCGTACCAGGGCGCGAGCCGTCCACCTCCTGCAGGCGACGGGTCGTGCACGTGTGCGGACAGTCTCCCACGCTGCGCGACGGGGGTGACAGGCTGCCCGAGCCAGCCCCCCGCCGGAAGGACCTCCCGTGTCAGACGACCTCGTCCAGCTGCACCTGCAGGGGCCCGTCGCGACCGTCGTGCTCAACCGGCCCGAGGGGATGAACGCCCTCACGGTCCCGGTGAAGCTGGCCCTGCGCGACGTGCTGCAGCAGGTGCACGACGACGCCGCCGTCCGCGCGGTCGTGCTGACCGGTACCGGCCGGGCCTTCTGCGTGGGGCAGGACCTGCGCGAGCACGCGGGGCTGCTCGAGGCCGGCGACCCCGCTCCCCTGTCGACCGTCCGCGACCACTACAACCCGGTCGCGACCCTGATCGCCACGATGCCGAAGCCGGTGGTCGCGGCGCTGAACGGCACCGCGGCCGGCGCGGGGCTCGGGCTCGCCTGCGCGTGCGACTTCCGGATCGGCGCGGCGGGCTCGAAGTACACGACGGCGTTCACCGGCATCGGGCTCACCGCCGACACCGGGCTGTCCTGGACGCTGCCCCGCCTCGTGGGCGCCGGGCCGCGCGACCGCCCTGCTGCTGCTCGCCGAGCCCTTCACCGCCGAGCAGGCCCTCGACATGGGGCTGCTCAACGCCGTCGTCGCGGCCGACCAGGTGCTGCCCGCCGCGCAGGAGCTCGCCACCCGGCTCGCCGCCGGCCCCACCGCCGCGTACGCGCTGGTCAAGCAGTCGGTCCGCTTCGCCTCCGACAGCACCTTCGTCGAGGCGCTGGACGAGGAGGACCGGCTGCAGACGCTCGCCGGGGAGACCGAGGACCACCGGGCGGCGGTCGGGTCGTTCCTGGCGAAGCAGTCGCCGGTGTTCCACGGGCGGTAGGTCGTACGCGCTCAGCGGGCCGGCGTGACCGCCCGGCGGGCGTCGACCAGGGCGACGGCGAGCGCCAGCACCACGAGCCCGGTGACCACGAGCATCGAGCGGGCGAACCCGGCGGCGTAGAAGACCGCTCCCGTCACGGCGATGCCGGCGGCCGCACCGACCCGCTGCCCGGTCTGCAGCACCCCGCCCGCGGTCCCGGCGCGCTGCACCGGCACCTCCTGCAGCGTCAACGTGATGTTCGGCGTGATGACGAGGCCGCTGCCCACGCCCGCCACCAGCAGCGGCACGACCGTCGCCCAGACCACGCCGCGCCCGTCGACGGCGACCGCCGCCGCGTACGTCCCGGCGAAGCCGCCGGCCGACAGCAGCAGCCCCGTCACGACGACCGGCCGCCCGTACCTCGTCACCAGCGGCCCACCCACGAGCGCCGCGACCGCCGAGCCGGCGGCGAACGGCAGCACGGCGAGCCCGGCGCCGAGCGCGCCGTAGTCCAGCCCGTCCTGCAGCCGCTGGCTGTAGACGAAGAAGACGCCCGTGAAGCCGGCGAAGAACAGCACGGCGATGCTCGCGCCCGTCGAGTAGCCGGGACGGCGGAACAGGTCCAGATCGACCAGCGCCTCCCGCGTCCGCCCGTAGTGGCGCTCCCAGAGCACCCACGCGGCCAGCAGCACCGCCCCGACCGGGAGCAGCAGCAGCCAGGTCTGGATGAGGGCGAGCAGCAGGGCCGTCAGTCCCAGGCCCAGCAGCAGGACGCCGACCGGGTCGACGTCGGACCGCTTCGTCACGGGCTCGTCCGGCGGGACCAGCCGCTGCGCCAGCAGCAGGGCCAGCGCCCCGACCGGCAGGTTGACGAAGAACACCAGCCGCCAGCCCAGGTCCGGCCCGGCGCCCGCGATGAGGACGCCGCCCAGCACCGGCCCGATGGCGGTGCTCAGCCCGATGCTCGCGCCCAGCAGGCCGAAGGCCTTCGCCCGCTCCGCCCCGCGGAACAGCTGCTGCAGCAGGCCGCTCACCTGCGGGGTCAGCAGCCCGCCCGCGAGCCCCTGCGCCAGCCGCCCGGCGATCAGCCAGCCCGGCGACGGCGCCAGCCCGCAGGCGACGCTCGCGAGCACGAACAGCAGCAGCCCCGCCTGGAACGCCAGCTTGCGCCCCCGGGCGTCCCCCAGCCGGCCCGCCGGCACGAGCGCCAGCCCGAACGCGAGCGCGTAGCCCGAGACGACCCACTGCAGAGCGCTCTGACCGGCGCCGATCCCCTCCGCGACGCTCGGCAGCGCCACGTTCACGATGCTGACGTCGAGCAGCGTCATGAACCCGGCGACCAGGCACACCACGAGCGCGCGCCATCGTCGGGGGTCGGGCGTGTAGGACTCGTCGCTGTGAGCGGGGGCGGGGCTCATGCAGCGGTCCTGCCCAGAACCGCTAGCCGCGCACCAGCTCCGACCGGGCGGTGCGGACCACCACCTGCTCGACCGGGCTCGGTCGCCGCACCTCCCCCACCGACACCGTCCCGACGCCGGCCAGCCGGTAGCTCGCCTGCCACACCACGGTGACCTGCACCGGCCGCTGCCCCGCCGTCGCGTAGGTGTGCGTGACGTGGCGTCCCGTCGTGGTCGGGTCCACGCCGTCGTAGGCCGCGCCCGGGAAGCCGTAGGTCTGCACCGGGCCCTCGCCGAAGGTCCACTCCCAGCGGACCGGCTGCGCCGTCACCTGCACGGCGAAGCCGCTGCCGGTGAAGAACTCCTCGGACACCGGAGCCGTCGACATCTGCGACCGCACCAGCACCGGGACGCGGATGAGCGCGCCACCGGC
This sequence comes from uncultured Actinomycetota bacterium, assembly GCA_963815615.1. Taxonomy (GTDB): domain Bacteria; phylum Actinomycetota; class Actinomycetes; order Mycobacteriales; family SCTD01; genus RYN-122. Next base: position 23,647 of record CAWFHF010000004.1, read on the forward strand.
CGGCTGGACGACGACGCGGCCGTCGCTCGGGACGAGCTCGTCGACGAAGGCGCGCACCTCGCCGGTGATGACGTCGACCGGCACCGGCCGCTGGCCGGGGCGCAGGCACAGGTAGCTGGTGATCTGCCCGGTCGGGTCCGGCGGGCGGAAGAAGAGCACGTAGTACGGCAGGCCACCGCTGCTGATGCACCCGTCGGCGTTGGCGCCGAGGCAGTTGGCCGACCCGTTGCCGCAGGAGGGCACCAGCTGGCTGTAGCAACCGCCGCAGCCACCACCGCCACCACTGCTGCCGCCGGGGGCGCCGCCGATCGACTGCGCCGTGCCGCCCGGGCCGGGCAGGACGAGGGTGCCGGTGAAGGTGCCGTCCTGGGGAGTGATCGCGGTGTCGCAGGAGATGCACCCGACGCCCTGCGCCTGCGCCGGTGGTGACCACGCGACAGCGAGGCTGACGAGCAGGGGCGTCAGCCACGCCACGAGCCGCCGGTCAGCCACCGACGCTCACCTCGAGGGCGACCTTCCACGTGCCGTCGACCTTGACGACCTCGAGGGCGCGGCCGGTGTCGGTCTCGCCCTGGAGGGGCTCGACGACGCTGCCGTCGTCGGCCACCACGCGCCCCGGCGTCGAGGTGTACCGGACCTGGGCGGAGGCTCGTGCTGCCTCGACCTCGATGACCCGGACGGAGTGGACGGTGACGCGGTTGCCCTCGATGCGCCCCTTCGCCAGCGCCGCCTCGACGAGGCCCACCTTGCGACGGCACGGGCAGTCCGCGGTGGACCCCGCGGCGAGCTGCTGCGGATCGCTGGCGTCGTAGGCGCGGTTGTAGCCCTCGTAGTAGTAGCGGACAGCCGCCTCGACCGCCGCGCGGTCGTCCGTCGGCGTCGGCGAGGCCTGCGGCGACGGGCTGGGGGCGGCGACGGACGGGCTCGGCAGCGCCCGCGGCTGCGCGGGCGGCTCGCCACCGCAGCCGCTCAGCGCGACGACGAGCAGCAGTCCTGCGAGGCGGAGCGTCAGCACCCGAGGACGGTACTGCGCGACGTCCGCCCGGGGTCCGCCCTGTGGAGGACCCCTACGCGGCCTTGCTGTGCGGGCGACCTGCCTCCACCCAGCGGGCGAACTTCCGCAGCGACACCTGCACGCCGGCGGCGAACACGGGCTTCACCAGCGGCCACCCGAGCCGCCCGAGCGCGCCGAAGGGCAGCTCGAGGTCCTCGGACCAGACGAAGGTGGCGAGCCCGTCGCCGCGCGGCTCCACCTCGAAGGCGCCGGTGCCCCGCACGAGCTTCCCGGTGTGCAGGACGTGGCAGGCCCTCGGCGGGTCCCACCGGGTGATGTCCATGGTGTCGAGGAAGCCGACCGGTCCTGCACCGGTCCAGGCGGCGATGCTCCCGCCCACGCCCTTGCCCTGGTAGCGGGTCGCCCAGACCCGGGTGCCGAGCATCCACTCGGCCTGCCCGGTCCAGTCGGTCGCGCCGGCGAACACCTCCTCCGGCGAGGCGTCGACGTCGACCCGGAGCACGAGGGAGGCGGTCACCCGACGATCATGCGGCGTCGTCGGGGCGACCGCGACTCAGGAGGAGCGCAGCGGGGGGTCGACCGGCTCGACCGGTGCCTGCCCGACGGACAGGTCCGGAGCGGGGGCGTCGTCGACGTCGGGGAGGCTGACCTCGGGGAAGTCCAGGTCGTCGGCGGCCGAGAAGGCGGCGTCCGAGGCTGGCGGGGCGAGGGCGGGCGGGGCGACGGCGGGCGCCGGCTCGTCCACGACCGCGGCAGGGGTGGCCACGGCACCGGACCCGACAGGGGCAGGCTCGACGTCGGGCTCGACGACGGCAGCCTGCGCCGGTTCGACGGCAGGTCCGTCGGCTGCGGTGGCCGCCGGCAGGGGGTCGACGTCAGTGGGCTCGACCGCGGGGGCAGGCTCAGGAACGGCGTCCGGCACGCCGTCGCGCTCGGCCAGCTGCTCGGACACGCGGGCGAGGAGCGCGTCCACCTCGCTCATGCGGTAGCCGCGCAGGCTCAGCCCGAAGCGGGCCCCGCGGACGTCCTCGGCCGACAGCGGGCCGTCGGGCAGGGCCAGGTCCGCGACGTCGGGAGGGGCAGGGGCGAGGCCCTCGCTCTCCCGTGTCGCGAGCACCGCAGCCAGGAACAGGGCGGCGAGCACGCCGAGGATCGCGAGGGCTGTCAGCACGGCGACGAGTCTGCCAGGCCGGCAGGGGCAGACCCGGGAGGTGAGCAGCGACCAGACCGTCGACCTCGGGGTGCCGCTGGCACCGGACGTCCCGGCCGCCCCGCACAGCGCCAGCGGCGAGGACGTCGCCACCCGCGACCTCGAGGGGCTCGCTCCCGCCGCCGCGCCCGGCCCGGCGGTGGACCCCCAAGCGGGTCGTCATCACGCCTGCGGCCGCCGACCTGCCGCACGGCCAGCGGATCGTCCAGAGGGTCGAGGCGCTCGGCATCGAGGTCGAGCGGCTCAAGGCCAACCGGCTGACCGGCGTCCGTGGGGAGGACGAGCGGCAGACCTACGCGCGGGCGAAGTCGACGATGGCGATCGTCGTCAGCCCGCCGAGCCGGCGGAAGCTGCAGCCGATCCCGCCGTCGGCGGACTGGCGCTTCGACCTCGCCGAGGGCTGCCCGGCGCACTGCCAGTACTGCTACCTGGCCGGGTCGCTCAGCGGGCCCCCGGTCACGCGCGTCTACGCCGACCTCGACGAGATCCTCGGCGGCCTGGCGCCCTACGTCGGCGAGGACACCGCCAAGCGCCGCACCGAGGAGGGCACCACCTTCGAGGCCTCCTGCTACACCGACCCGCTGGCGCTCGAGCACCTCACCGGCTCGTGGCAGCGGGCGGTCGAGTTCTTCGGGCAGTGGGAGGCGCCCGTGCAGCTGCGCTGGACGACGAAGTACGACGACGTCGAGCCGTTCCTGCGGCTGGACCACCGTGGCCGCACGCGGGTGCGCCTGTCGCGTGAACTGCCTGCCGGTGACGCAGCGCTTCGAGGGCGGGACGTCGCGGCTGGAGGACCGGATCGCGGCGCTGCGCCGGCTCGCCGTCGCCGGGTACCCGGTGGGGCTGACGCTGGCGCCGCTCATGCCGCTGCCCGACTGGCGCGAGCACTACGGGCACCTGCTCGACCTCGTCGTGGCCGCCACGGACGACGTCGACGGCCTGGACCTCACGGCCGAGCTGATCACGCACCGCTTCACGCCCGGCAGCAAGGAGGTGCTCATGGGGTGGTACCCGCGCACCCAGCTGGAGATGGACGAGGAGCAGCGGACGCAGAAGCGGACGAAGTTCGGGTCGGTGAAGTACGTGTACCCCAAGGGCGTCATGGGCGAGATGCGGGCCTGGTTCGAGGCGGAGCTGGCGACGCGGCTCCCCCGCTGCCGCGTCCTCTACTGGACCTGAGCCCGCGCTCCGCCTGCTACGGCTCGGCCTCGAGCACCTCGGCCGGCGTCGGCTGCAGGTGCACGGGGCGGGCCAGCCCCGCCTCGACGAGGTCGAGCGCCTCGCCCACCGACGTCGCCCACTGCAGGGCCTCGAGCGCCTCCGGCCGCACCAGGCCGCGCTCGGCCATCACGTCGACCTGCTGCCGCAGCGGCGCGTAGAGCCCGTCGGCGTCCAGGACGACGACCGGCTTGTCGTGCAGGCCGAGGCTGCGGGCCACCCACACCTCGAAGAGCTCCTCGAGCGTGCCGATGCCGCCCGGCAGCGTGAGGAACGCGTCGGAGCGCGCGTCCATGAGCCCCTTGCGCTCGCGCATGTCCGACACGACGACGAGCTCGTCGGCGTCGCGGTCACCCACCTCCAGCTCGAGCAGCGCGGCGGGGATGACGCCGAGGGTGTGCGCGCCGCCCGCGCGGGCGGCCCTGGCCACCGCGCCCATGCACGACAGGTCGCCCCCGCCGCTCACCAGGCTGTGGCCGCGGCGGGCGAGCTCGGTCCCGACGTCGGCGGCGAGCTGGACGTACGCGGCGGGGATCCGGGTGCTGCTGGCGCAGTAGACGCAGACGGCGGCCACTAGGACTCCGGCCCGGCGGCCGCCCCGTGCGGGTCGTCCCGCTCGCGGGCGTGCCAGGCCTCGTCGATCGTCCGCACGGCCTCGTCGACGTCGTCGGTGACGGTGAGCAGGTCGACGTCCTGCGGCGAGATGTAGCCCGACGCGAGCAGGCTGCCCCGGACCCAGTCGAGCATCGGCTGCCAGAAGGCCGTGCCGAGCAGGACGACGGGGAACTGGTTGACCTTGCGGGTCTGCACCAGGGTGAGGGCCTCGAACAGCTCGTCCATCGTGCCGAAGCCGCCCGGCAGGATGACGAAGCCCTGGCTGTACTTCACGAACATCGTCTTGCGGGCGAAGAAGTAGCGGAAGTTCAGGCCGAGGTCGACCCACTCGTTGAGGTGCTGCTCGAACGGCAGCTCGATGCCGAGGCCGACCGACAGGCCGCCCGCCTCGTGGGCGCCCCGGTTGGCCGACTCCATCGCGCCCGGGCCGCCGCCGGTGATGACCGCCCAGCCGGCCTGCGCCAGCTTGCCGCCGAGCTCCCGGCCCAGCGCGTACTCGGGGGCGTCGCGCGGGGTGCGGGCGCTGCCGAAGACCGACACGGCCCGCGGGAGCTCGGCGAGCAGGCCGAAGCCCTCGACGAACTCCGACTGGATGCGCAGCACCCGCCAGGGGTCGGTGTGCACCCAGTCCGACGGGCCGCGGACGTCGAGCAGGCGCTCGTCGGTGGTGCTGGCCTGCACCTGCTCACCGCGCAGGGTCACCGGCCCGCGCTGCTTCTCGGCGCGGGCCGGGCGGTCGGGGTCGACGGAGTCGGGCACGACGCAGGACCCTAGCGGCCCGCGACGACCTCGACGATCTTCCTGCCGAACGCCGGGCAGGTCGTCCGGGTTGCGGCTCGTCACCAGCGGGCCGGCGCCGTTGAGGTCGACGACGACCTCCTCGTCGACCCAGTCCGCGCCCGCGTTGCGCAGGTCGGTCTGCAGGCTCGGCCAGCTCGTCAGGGTGCGGCCCGCGGACGACGTCGGCCTCGACCAGCGTCCAGGGGGCGTGGCAGATGGCGGCGACCGGGCGTGCCCGCCTCGAAGAAGGCCTTGACGAACCGGACGGCGTCGGGCTGCGTGCGCAGGAAGTCGGGGTTGGCGACGCCGCCCGGCAGGACCAGGGCGTCGAAGGCCTGCGGATCGGCCTGCGCGACCGTCTGGTCGACCGGGAAGGTGTCGGCCTTGTCGAGGTGCTGCATGGCCTGCACCTCGCCGTCGTCGGTGCTGAGCAGGCGCGGCGTGCCGCCCGCCTCCTCGACCGCCTTCCAGGGCTCGGTCAGCTCGGCCTGCTCGATGCCCTCCGGGGCGACGAGGAAGGCGATGGTCTTGCCGGACAGGGGCAGGGTGGATGCGCTCATGGAACGGCCCCTACCCGGGCAACCCTGGAGTGCACCCAGGGGCTCCTGGGAGGCGAACCGCACCCGTACCCGTCCCCTCTGGAGGACCCCTTGCTCCGCACCGCTCCCCGCCGAGGCCTGCTCGCGGCGGGCGCCCTGACCGCTGTCCTGGCCCTGTCCGCCTGCACCGGCGACGGCACGTCGGTCGACGACGCCGCCCCCGAGCCGGCCCCCGCACTCCCGTCGGCCGTCGCCTCGGTCGTGCTCGGCACCGACGTCGGCCAGTTCTTCGTCAACCCCAACGACGAGGTCAGCAAGGAGACGATCGACGGCGCGATCGCCAAGCTCAAGACCCTGCCCGGCGTGCAGTCCGCCGAGCTCACCGACGAGGGGCTCGTCGACGTGCAGTTCCGCGGCGGCATCACCGTCGAGCAGCGCGAGGCGGCCGTCCGGCAGATGGCCGCGCTCGGCGAGGTCACCGAGGGCGTCTAGCTCCGGCCACCCCCGCACGCACAGGAGGGCGGCACCTCGTCGAGGTGCCGCCCTCTCGCGTGCCCGGCCCGGTCTGACCCCGGGGAACGCCACAGGGGCGGCCCCTCGCGGGACCGCCCCTGTGGTGCAGAGCAGGTGGTGCAGGTGGTGCCGTCGGTCTGCTGCTTAGCGCTGCGGGCCGGCGTAGATCGAGGTCGGGCGGGGCTGCCCGCCGTTGCTCTCACCCGTGGCGTTGGTCAGCGTCTGGCCCGTGCGGGTCAGGAAGCCGAACACACCGCTGCCGGTGAAGACGCGACGGATCCGGTAGGTACCGGTGCTGTCGGTCTGCAGCTGGCTGGTGAGGACCTCCTGGCCGGCGTCGGTGACGCGGTAGAGGGTGATGAGCTGGCCGGCGCGGCGCGGCAGGATGCGACCCTGGAAGGTGTAGTCGCGGCTGCCGTTGCGGACGACCGTCAGGCTGAGAGCGGTGCGGACGTTGATCACGACCGAGGGGCTCTCGGTGTTCGCGACGCCCGTGACGGCGGCGAACAGGCGGGTGTTGGTGCCCGGCGTCACGTTGAACTCGATGACACCGGAGGCCGGGATGGTGCCGCGGCGCGCGACCGTGTAGTCGGTCGACGGGCGGCTGTAGGCCTGCAGCTCGATGATCGAGCCGGCGGTACCCGTGACGCGGACCGTGGAGGCCACACCCGGGGTGATCACGGCCGGGGAGACCGTGATGCCCAGGCGCTGCACACCGGAGGGCTGCGACGGGGAGGCGCTGGCCGTGCCGGTCGGGCTCGCGGTCGCCGTGGCGGTCGCGGAGGCCGACGGGCTGGCGGTCGGGGCCGTGGTGCTGAAGGTGTTCGTCGCGGTGGCCGTGCGGTTGCCCGCGCGGGTCGTGCCGAACGGCTGGCCGGCGGCCTGACGGGTCGCGGTGGTCTCGTCGATCGTGGCCGTGATGGTCTGCTGGCCGCTCTCGGCGGTGGTGCTGGTGACGTCGGCGGTCACCTCACCGTTGCGGTCGGTCGCCCGGCCGATCACGGTCTCGCCGTTGCGGAACGCACCGACGCCGTCCTCGCGCAGCGTGACACCGACGTTGAAGACCGGCTGGCCGCGGAAGTCGACGACCTTCGCCTTGAACGTCTGAGCCTGGCCCGACGGCGTGGTGGCCGTGGTCGGGGTCAGGTCGATGTTGCGGGCGTCGGACGGGATCGCCACGTAGGCGAGCTGCTCCGCGTCGGTGACGGCCTGGCCACGGATGGTGCCGGTGACCGTGAGGACCTCGCCCGACTGGGTGGTCGGGTCGTTGACGACGACGTCGACGAACGAGTCGTTCGCGTTGTTCGGCGTACCGCCGTTGGCGATCGAGCTGGTGCAGTCGACGCGGCTCGCGGCAGCGCCCTGGTTCGCGACGGTGCCGGGGGCGGCCGGGGTCGCCCCGCCGTTGGAGCCACCGGTGACGCACTGGACGGTCTCGTCGCCGCTGCCACCGGTGACGGTGAGGGAGACGAGGCGGCCGACGCTGGTGTTGTTGTTGGCCGACGCGTTGTCGACGAACACGCGGAACGTGCGGTTGCCGTCCGTGCGCGGGTTGATCGGCCGGGCTCGTCTGGTACGGTGCCCACCGTGGCGGAGGCCGCGAAGGTGTCGGCGTCGGCCAGCGGCGGTGACGTCGATGGTGCTGGCGGCCTGCGACTGCGCGACGGTGACCGCCGTGTCGTCGAAGGGCTCGCCGGCCTCGAAGCCAGTCGTCGTCGTCGCGTTGTTCGACTGGTTCACGAAGAAGCGCACGGCGCTGGCGCCGACGTTCGCGAACGAGATGTTGCCCGTCACGATGCCGTTGTTGTCGGTCACGCCGAAGATCGTGGAGGCGACCGCGTTCGGCGCGCCCACCGTGTAGGACACGGTGGCGCCCTCGACGCTGTCGCCGGCCGCGTTCTGCGCGAGGACGCGGAACTGGCGGTTCTCGGCCTGCACCGTGGTGTCGGTGTCGACCGAGGCGGTCGCGTTGTACTGGTCCTCGTTGAGGTTGATGACCTCGACGGAGGTGATGGCGTTCTGGTTGGTGTTCGTGCCGTTGTCGCCACCGGCGGTGAAGGCAGCGTCGCGCGGGAGGCTCTGGACCTCGTTGTTGGCGACGTCGAACGTGTTGTTGCCGTTCAGGTCGGAGTAGACCGTGACGCCGACGTTGCCCGGCTGGTTGCGGGTGATGCCGACGACGACGCGGCCGACGTTCTCGCGACCGGTCGCGCCCTGGGCGAGCGTGAACTTCGACTGGTCGGAACGGGCGGCGTTGGTGGGCTGCGTGCCGTTCGGGCCGTTGTTGCTGATCACGGTGCCGGCAGCCGGCGTGACGGCCTGGCCGCGGGGGTCCGTGGCGAGGGCGGCGCGCGTGTTCACGGGCAGCGTGCAGAAGCTGGCGTCCGCAGCGGCGTCGCCGGTCAGGCTGTTGAACAGCGCGACGTTGACGGTCTCGCCGACGGTGGAGGCGCCCGCGGTGGCCGGGGCGGCCTCGATGACGAAGGCCTGGCAGGAGCCGGCCGCGGCGCTCTCGGGCGTCCGGTCGTCGACAGCCGTGATGGTGATCGTGCCGATGGTGGCGGCCTGGGCCGTGCCGAGGAAGGCCGGGACACCGCCGACCAGGGTGGCGGCGGCCAGCGTCGGCACACCCAGACGCAGGAGCGTCTTGGAAGTACGAGACATGCACTGTCCTTTCATGACAGCTACCGGTGCACGGGTGCACCGGGGTCGAGGGCTGAGACCCTTCGTCTCAGTCCCTCCTTCTTGCACACGCCCTACGAGGGCACCTGATCAGCGTGTCCTCGACCCCGGGCGTGCGGTCGAAGCCTTGCCTCACACCAGGACCACCGGGAGTGGCCCTGCACCAGTAGAGGACGTCCCAGGTGGCGTCCGGTCGCCCTCCCGGACCGGAAGACTTCGCGAGAAGTCCTCCGGAGGGGCGGCGCGGACCCTGGGAGCCCACTACGACGCGGGAGAACCTAGCCCATACGGGGGCCAGTCCTGCGCAGGCGGGTCAGCGGGAGGCGCGCGTGCCGACCGGGACGAGGACGGGACCGCGCTCGCTCGGCCCCGGCTGACCCCCCGCGGCGAGGTCGCCCTCGACCGCGGGCTCCGTCGCGGCCGGGCTGGGCTCCGCCGAGGGTGCCGGCGCGTCCGAGGGCGAGGGGCTGGCGTCGGGAGAGGGCTCCGGAGCCGGGCTGAGCGTCGGCAGCGCCGGGAGCCGCGTGGGCTCCGGAGCCGTCGTCTGGGTCACGGCTGGTGTGGCGGAGGGCGAGGGAGAAGGAGACGTCGCCACCGTGGTCGTGGCGGCGTGCGGCGGGACGACGGCGGCCTGCGGCGCCGCTGCGGCGCCCCCGGCCGGCGGCACCGCCGGCTCGGGACGCGCCACGATCGGACCCGGGTCGTCGAGCCCGAGGGCGTCCACCGGTCCGCGCAGGAGCGGCCCGCCCGGCGTCACGGGACCAGACGCCTCGACCGGCGCCGCGGCGGGAGGCTCCTGCTGCCACAGGCCGCTGATGGTGTCGAGCGCGCCGACCGGGGCCTGTCGTCGTCGCACCGAGCACCAGGCCCAGGGCGAGCAGGACGAAGGCGCTCACCCTCCCGGTCCCGGAGACGGCCGACCGCGCCAGAAGGGAGAGCGTCGAGACGTCGTCGAGGTCGACACCGGGTGCCAGGTGGGTCTCGGCCAGGCGACGGCGCAGAGCGCGGCGGGCGCGGTGGAGCAGGTGCTTGACGCTGTCCTCGGGCACGCCCAGCTCCGCGGCGATGACGGGGAGCGGCTTCTCCTCGATCTCGCGCTTGACCAGCGCGTCACGGTGGAGCGGGGACAGCAGGGCCAGGGCCTCGCGGACGATCGCCGCGTCCTCCGCCTGGATGACCGGGTCGTCGGCGATCGTCGTCGCCCAGGACGTCCACGGGCACGGACTCGAGGTCGACCAGCCGCGGACGGCGCTGGTCGGCGCGGTAGCGGTCGATGCACAGGTTGGTGATGGTGCGGCGGCAGTACGACAGGGCCTGCAGCTCGCTGCCGAGCTCGGGCAGCGCGAGGAACAGGCGCAGGAAGGCCTCCTGCACGACCTCGTCGACGTCGCGGGGGTCGCGCAGGAAGCGCCGGGCGTGCAGGGCGAAGGAGCTGCGGTGCCGGATGTAGAGGCCGGCGAAGTCGTGCGGGTCGGCGCCGAGCGACGCGCTCCGGGTCGAACGGCCGACGTGGGGGGCTGCTCCCCCGCCACGGCGTCCTCGACCGCGTCGACGAACGCCGGGTCGGCCGGGACAGCAGGCAGCAGGACGACGTCGTCGGTCCGCTCCGCTCCCTCGCTCATGGCCCGAGGCTACGCCGCCGCGCCCCGCCGGCGTGCGCTCCGTCGGTAGTCTGGGTCGGTGAACGGCGTCTCGCTCGTCCCCGACCGCCTGCTCGTCGCCACCGCCGTCGTCTCGACCGCCGTGCTGTTCGTGCCCGACGCCACCGACCCGGTCAACGTCGTCAAGCTGACCGCGCTGCTGCTGTGCACGCTCGCCGTCGTCGTCCTGGCTGTGCGGCGCGCCGCCCAGGAGCGGGTGCTGCGCCTGCCCGTGGGCCTCGTCCCCGGCGCGACGGCTCGCGCTGCTGGTGGCCCTGGTGGTCGCCACCGCGGTGGCCCCGCACACGCCGACCGCCCTCTACGGCACCTACGGGCGCAACAGCGGGCTGCTGGCGTACGGCTCGGCGCTCGTGCTGTTCGCCGTCGTGCTGCGCGCCTTCGACCGCGCCCGCGACCCGCACGGTCGCCTTCGCCTTCGTGCTGGCCGGGCTGTTCACGGCGTCGTACGGGGCGCTGCAGTACGCCGGCATCGACGCCGTCGCGTGGAACAACCCGTTCAACCCGATCATCGCCGGCGCTCGGCAACCCGAACTTCGCCGCCGGCCTACATGGCGATCGCCACGCCGCCGGCGCTGTGGGGGGCGCTCTGGGACGGCTGGGCGGTCCCCTGGCGCGTCCTCTCCGGCGCCGTCGCGCTGCTCTGCCTCGGCACGGCCGCCGTCTCCGACGCCGTGCAGGGCCCGCTCGCCGCGGCCGGCGGGCTGACGGTCCTGGCCGCGGCGGTGGTGCTCGAGCGCAGCGGGGCGGTGCGTCGGGCCGGGCTGGCGTCGTCGGGGTGGTCGGGGTGCTGGGGTCGCGATCCTGCGGGCTGGGGCTCGCCGGCGTCGGGCCCGGCACGCGCGTTCTTCGCCGGCATCAGCTACCGCGCCCGCACCTGGTACTGGGAGGCCGCGCTGAACATGTTCGAGCGCTCCCCCGTCTGGGGGGTCGGCCTGGACAGCTACGGGATCCGGTGGCGGCAGGAGAAGCCGATCGAGGCGGTGCGCGAGCTCGGCGGCGACCACTTCTCCGACGCCGCCCACAGCGTCCCGCTGCAGATGCTCGGCCAGGGCGGCCTGCTGCTCGGGCTGACCTACCTCGTCTTCGTCGTGGTCGTCGGGGTCTGCCTGGTCCGTGGCCTGCTGCGGCTGCGCGGCCAGGACCGGCTGCTGCTCGGCGGGCTCGGCGGGGCGTGGACGGCCTACCAGGTGCAGTCGCTGGTCTCGATCGACCAGGTGCCGCTGCTCGTCGCGCACTTCGTGCTGGCCGGCGCCGTCGTGGTCGCGTCGGGGGAGGTCCGGCTGCGGCGAGGTGCGCCTGCCCGGCGCGCTGCCGCCGCCCGCGCCTGTCGAGGGCCGCCGTCGCGTCGTGCTGCCGAAGGAGCGGGCGCTGACCGGCGCGGACTACGCGCTCGTCGGGCTCGTGACCCTGCTGGCCCTCGTCGGCGGCTGGCAGGCGCTGTCGCTGACCGCGCGCCGCCCGGGCAGCCTTCGCCGGCGACCGCGCCCTCGGGACGCGGTGACGGCACCGCAGCCCTCGCCGCCTACCAGAAGGCGGCCGACGCTCGACGAGCACAGCGCCGCTCTACGTCACCAAGGAGGGCAGCCTGCTACAACGACGTGAAGCAGCCGCCGCAGGCGCTCGATGCCTACGAGCGCGCGGCCGCCCGCGACCCGTTCGACCTGTCGCGCCCTGCGCACGAGCGGCCGGCTCGCCGACTGCCCAGGGCGAAGTTCGACGAGGCGCAGGCCTACTTCGAGCGCGCCGCCCGGCTCGACCCGCTGAACAGCGCGACCCTGCTCGACCTCACGCAGTTCCTGCTGCGCCGCGGGCAGGCGGCGGAGGCGCGGGAGCGGCTCGAGGCGCTGGTCCGGCTGCTGCCGGGCGACGCCGGCCTGTGGGCGACGCTCGGCGACGCGCGGCTG
>CAWFHF010000005.1:0-136860 GCA_963815615.1 uncultured Actinomycetota bacterium
TTCGAGGCCCTCAACCGGCCGTGGGGCTACGCCGCACTGCTGCTGGTCTACGCCGCGGCCGAGCTGGTGGTCGTGCAGGTCCGGCGGCGGTAGCGGCTCAGCGCCGCAGCCGGTCCGGCCCGTCGGCGCCGGCGCGCACCAGCAGGGCCGCGACCGGCGCGGGCGTCCCCTGCTGCAGCCACGGCTCCAGCGCGGTGAGGTCGACGCCGGTGTCCAGCACCGCCGCCGCCTGCCCCGGGTCGCAGCCGAGGTCGGTCCAGCGCTCGACCTCCCACGGCTCGTCCACCCCGTGCCAGCGCCACACGGCCGCGTCGACCACCGACAGGCCGTGCCCGTCCCAGTCCTGCGCCTGCTCGGGGGTGAGCCAGCAGGCCAGCGCGACGTCGGCCTGCGCGGCCGTCGCGCCCTCCCACGCGGCCAGCCGGTGCAGGGTGCGCGCGGCCTCCAGCGGCTCGGGCAGGTGCACCGACCGGCGCGGCCAGTCGACCAGCAGCTGCACGCACGGCGGCGCCGGCATCCCGAGGGCGACCGCCACCGCCTCGGACTCCAGGTCGAGCCCGGGGTGGGCGACGGCGACCGGGCCGTCGGCGTCGACCTTGACGGTGTGCCGGGCGCCCTCGCAGAGCAGCTTGTGCGACGTGCGGCTGCGCCGGGTGCTGGCCCGGCGGCCGGGCGAGGCCTCCCCGACGTCGGTCAGCGACACCCGCTCGCGCGCGGTGCTGCGCAGCACGGCCAGGGCGGCGAGCTCGTGCAGGGTCACGCCGTCGTAGGGGCTGCGGGCGAGGGTGACCCGGCGGCCGGCCCCGGCGTCGAGCACCTGGCGGTCCTCGGCGGGCAGGTCGCGCAGCGGCCCGACCGGGCGCAGCCCGTCGCCGGTGACCGGCACCCAGCCGTGCTCGGTGGCCTCGCGCAGCAGGCCCGCGAAGCGGGAGCGCCCCGGGGCGGCGCGCCGGCTCACGCCTGCCCGCGCGCGACGTCGACGTGCACGTGGTCCAGGTGCAGCAGGACCGGGTTCGTGGTCGGGCCGTCCGGCGGCCGGTAGTCCCGCCAGCCCTGCTCCGAGCGGCCCGCCGACCAGACCTGCCGGTCGAAGATGACGACGTCGAGGTCGAGCGGCTCCGCGTGGGCGACCAGCCACTGCGCCGTCGTCCAGCCGCGCTGGCGGTTGCGGTCGGTGACCGGCCGGAAGAACACGTCGACGGCGCGCCCCTCGTAGTGGGCCGAGCCCCGGGTGTGGCCGCTGCGGACGCCACCGGGCGCGAAGCCCCCGAGCGGCAGGCTGCCGGTGACGGCGAGCAGCGCGTCGCGGGCCCCGGCGGCGCGCGGGGTGAGCCCGGCCGGGCCCTCCTCCTGCACGGCGACCTCGCCCGGCCGCGCGGTGCACGCCAGCCGGTCGGTCCCGTAGCCGAGCAGCGCCCGGCCCAGGCTGAAGACGGCGGGCGTCGCGGCGGGGTGCTCGGCCCGCAGGGTCCGCACGGCGGCGTCGGGGGTGAGGGTCCCGGCGGGCGCGTCGAGGGCGGGGCCGAGGGCGTCCGCGAGGTCCTGCTGGGTGAGCCCCTCGCGGCGGGTCACCGCGGCCAGCGTCGTCGCGTCGCGGGCCTGCTCGACGCTCAGCCCGACCTGCTCCCCCGCGACGGTGAGGCGGCAGTCGGGCTCGGCGGCCTCCTGGCCCCAGCGGACGGCGCCGACCAGCAGGACGGCGGCGAGCAGCACGGGCCCGGCCAGCCGTCGTCCGCGCCGCCGCTCCACCCCCTGTCCGACGGCGGGGGCGGGCCGGGTGTTCCCCGGCCGGGCGGTCAGCCCCGCAGCGACGAGCCCGGCACCGGCTGGCGGGCGCGGCAGGGCGCGCACGCCCTCGACGACGTCGGGGCGGAACATGCGGAAGCGGGTCGCGAAGCGCTCCACCACCTCGACGACGACGCGGTCGCCCTGGGCGATCTCGTCGAGCATCGGCTGCAGCGGGGCCTTGCTGTCGGTCCAGATGAACACGGTCTCGGCCGACAGCTGCGAGAGCTGCCCGAGGGCGACGGCGGTGAAGCTGTCGCCGACGAAGACGGTGCGCCCCGGCAGGACGGCGGCACCCGCGCCGGCCGCCGTGGCGACGAAGCTCTTCACCGGCACGGTCAGCCCGATGTTGCGCTCCGGCAGCTCCTGCACGACGACGCCCGGGTTGACGTTCGACTGCGCCGTCACCGTCTCGTGCGCCGGGATGCCCGAGCACGGTGGCGAGGTCGCCCCGGACGGTCCCCGAGGTGGTGCGCTGGGTCTGCCGCAGGGCCAGCAGCGGGTCGAGCCGGCGCAGCAGGGCGCGGGTGTAGACGGTGTCGCCGCCGTGCGAGAAGTGGGTGTCCTTGCGGTAGTAGACCTGGGTGTCGCGGGCGGCCTGCTGCAGCGGGCGGCGCAGGTCGAGGAACTGCCGCGACGAGGTCGCCTGCGACCACAGGGCGCTGTGCTGCGCGGCGTGGCACTCCTTGACCGGGACGCTGTCGGGAAGCCGGTCGGTGAGCACCGTCGACTTGTCGGGGCCGATCAGCGTCACCGCCCGCCGGCCGCCCTCCTCGAGCGCCTCGCCGAGCTCGACGAGCAGGCGGGCGCTCTCGGCGGAGGTGCCGGCGTCCTGGCAGGGCACCGTCCAGTCCTGCGCGGAGAACAGGTAGCCGTCGCTGCCGACCACGACCTGCTTGCGCGCCGCGGCCGACGGCGCCGCCGCGGTGGCGGCCGTGCCGGCCAGCAGCGACCCGAGCAGGGCGACCGCCACTGCTGTCCTGCTCCTGCGCAACGCGGTGCCACCTCTCGTGTCCGGGACGTCGTCCCATCCTGCCCGGTCCGTCCCGGGCTGTCAGCGCGTCCTGCGGGTCCGGCGCACCGTGTGCCGCAGCACCCGGCGCAGGACCGGCCCGACGACGCCGGGGACGGCGGCGAGCAGCGCGGTCCCGGCGTCGGTGGTGACCAGCCGCCGGTCGCGCTCGACGCCGCGGACGAGCGCCCGGGCGACGACGTCGGCCTCCACCGGCGGCACCAGGGCGGAGACCGCGGCGGTCTCGGCCGGCTTGGTCAGGTCCTCGCGGGCGAGCCCGGGCGTGCGGGTGTCGGGCGGCAGCACGACGGTGACCCGCAGCCCGTCGTCGCCGTGCTCGGCCTCCAGCACCCCGGCGAGCGCGAGCAGCCCCGCCTTGGCGGGCGCGTAGGAGGAGTAGCCGTACACGCCGACGACGGCCGCCACCGACGACACCAGCACGACGTGGCCGCGGCCGGCGGCCAGCATCCCGGGCAGGACGGCGCGCACGCACGCAGCGGCCCCCTCGAGGTTGAGCGCCAGCGAGCGCCGCAGGGCGCCGTCGTCCTGCTCCAGGAACCGGCCCGGCTCGGCGGCGCCGGCGCTGCAGACCAGCACGTCGACGCGGTCGAGCCCGACCAGGGCCGCCCGCAGGCCGGCCGGGTCGGTGACGTCCGCGACCACGGTGGCGGCACCGGTCCCGGCGGCGGCCTGCGCGAGCAGCCCCGGCCCCCGGGCGAGCAGGGTGAGGCGCGCGCCGCGGGCCGCGCAGGCCCGGGCGGTGGCCAGGCCGATCCCCTGCGAGCCGCCCGTGACCAGGACGTGGGCGCCCCGCAGGGAGGTCACGGCGGGTCAGGCCTCCGGCAGGGTCGCGCCGTAGGTCGCGGTCGCCCCGGCACCCGCACGGCCGGCGCGCACCTCGTCGACGGCGGCGGCCAGGTCGACGAGCAGCTGGTCGGCGACCTTGGCGTGGACCGGCGACAGCATGAGGTGCAGGCCGCCGGGCTGGCGGTCGGGGTACCAGCCGCGCTCGCCGAACGCGTCGGCGACGGCCTCCATGTCCAGGCCGGCGTCGCTGCTCACCTCGAACACCGACAGGTCCGGCGGGACGGTGACGGTCAGCCCGTCGATCTGCCCGACCCCGGCGACGAGCCGGTCGCGGGTGTCGCGGACGACCTCGGCGAGCCGCAGGTAGCCGTCCTCGCCGAGGCTGCGCAGCGCCGCCCACGCACCGGCGATCGGCATGGCCGGGCGGGTGCCCGCCGCGGTCGGCGAGCCGTACATGCCGCCGCCCCAGGCGCCGTCGTCGAACCACCACTGCTTCCAGTAGAGGTCGAGCTCGGAGAACAGCAGGACGCTGGCGCCCTTGAAGGAGTAGCCGTACTTGTGGATGTCGGCGCTGATGCTGGTGACGCCGGGGACGCGGAAGTCCCAGGCGGGCACGGGCTCGCCGATGCGCTCCCAGAACGGCAGCAGCAGGCCGCCGAGGCAGGCGTCGACGTGGCACAGCACGCCGCGCTCGGCGGCCAGCGCGGCCACCTGCTCGACGGGGTCGATCACGCCGAACGGGTAGTTGGGGGCGCTGACGACGACCATCGCCGTGGTGTCGTCGAGGGCCGCGGTCAGCTCGTCGACGAGCACCCGCTTGTCCGCTCCGACGCCGACCCTGACCTGCCGGACGCCGAGCAGGTGGCAGGCCTTGGCGAACGCCGGGTGGGCCGTGACGGCGGTGACGATGCAGGGGTCGGTGATCCCCCGGTCCTTGGCCACCTCGCGGGCGACGTACACGGTCAGGAAGATCGACTCGGTGCCGCCGCTGGTGAGCCCTCCGTTGCCCGGGCTGCCGTGCAGCAGGGCCAGCACCGTGTCGGCGGCCTCGCGCTCCAGCCGGGCCAGGGACGGGAAGCGGAACGGGTTGAGCGCGTTCTCGGCCAGGTACTCGCGGCCGACGGCGGCCAGGGTCTCCTCGAGCTGCTCGTCGTCGGGGTTGTAGACGAGCCCGAACAGCCGGCCGCCGCGCCAGTCGGCGTCGTCGTGGCGGTTGGCCTTGAGCGCGGCCAGGAGCTCCTCGGCGGGGACGCCGCGGGCGGGGAGCACCGCAGGGGCGTCGGCGGGGGCGTCGTCGGGCATGCGGACCTCCTGGTCACTGAACACGTGTTCAGTGACGGTCGCCCGGCCCGTCCCCGCTGTCAAGGCCGGCCTCCCAGCGGGCCCGCCGCTCGTCCGCGGTCTGCTCCCACCAGGGCGTCCCGCGCTCGCCCAGTGCCGTCTTCGCCCGCTGCACGCCGGCGCGGGCCGTGCGCTCGGCCTCCGGGTCCTGCGCCCTGAGCGCCGCCCCCACCGCCCGCCGGGCAGCCATCAGCTGTCGCCGCAGCCGAGCCGCGACGTCCTCGGGCAGGTCCGGGTCGGTGGCCCGCCAGCGCCGCCCGTCGACGACGACGTACCGCCCGTCCGGCGTCCGCTCGACCACCCCGGGCTCCTGCCCGCGGGGGCAGCCGCGCACGCCGGGCCGGGCCTGCGGGATGATCGTGCCGTGCCCGACGTCGACGTCCCCGGGGCCGCCAGCGCCCCCGCGCTGCGCGGCCACCTCGCCGTGCCCCCCGTCGGCGACGGCCCCTGGCCGGCGGTCGTCGTCGTGCACGAGGTCTTCGGCCTGACCGACGACGTCCGCCAGCAGGCCGACCGGCTGGCCGCCGCCGGCTACCTCGCCCTCGCGCCCGACCTCTACACGGCCGGCGGTGCGGTGCGCTGCCTGAAGAGCGTCTTCGGCGCGCTGAGCCGCGGCAGCGGCCCGGCCGTCGACGACCTGGAGGCGGTCCGCGCGTGGCTGGCCGCCCGCGACGACTGCACCGGCAAGGTGGGCGTGATCGGCTTCTGCCTCGGCGGCGGCTTCGCGCTGCTCCTGGCCAGCCGCGGCTTCGACGCCGCCGCCCCGAACTACGGGCCGCTGCCGAAGGACCCCGCCCAGGTGCTGGCGGGCGCCTGCCCGGTGGTGGCGTCCTACGGCGCGCGCGACCCCGGCCTGCGCGGCGCCGCCGCCGAGCTGGAGGAGGTCCTCACCGGGCTCGGCGTCGCGCACGACGTCCGCGAGTACCCCGACGCCGGCCACTCCTTCCTCAACCGCCACGGCCTCGGCCCGCTCACGTGGCTCGAGCGGGTGGCCGGCTTCGGCTACCACGAGCCGTCGGCCGAGGACGCCTGGGGACGCGTCCTGCGCTGGTTCGACACGCACCTGCGGGACTGACGGTGAGCAGCCTGCTGTCCGCCGTCGTCCGCGCCACCGCGGACGGCGCCACCGACGACGTCGTCCTGGACCGCGTCGCCCGGCTGCTCGTCGGCCCCGCCGACTGGGTGCTCGCCGACCGCCTGGACGACCCCGACCTCATCACCCGCGTCGCGGCCCACAGCCGCCGGCCGGGCGACCTGCCCGTCCCCGCCCTGCCCGTGCGCGGTCGCCGCTCCGCCGCCGGGTCGGTCGGGCTGCTGCCGCGGCTCGTCGCCTCGCCCGACCGGATGCTGCGCCTGGACGAGGCCGCCCTGCGCACGCTCGCGTCCTCCCCCGAGCCGCACCTGGCGCGGCAGGCCCAGGGGGCGCTCGCCCTGGACACCCGCGACCTGCTGCTGGTCGGCCTGGCCGCGCGCGACCGGGTCCTCGGCGTGCTGTCGCTCGGCAGCAGCACCGGCTTCGACGACACCCTGCTGGCCGAGCTGGCCGACGTCGCCGCACACCTGGGCGCCGTCCTGGACGCGGCGCGCCTGCTGGCCGCCGGCCGGGCGGTCGCCACCGCCATGCAGACCAGCCTGCTGCCGCCGGTGCCGCACGTGCCCGGCCTGGCGCTCGCGGCCCGCTACGTGCCGGCCGGGCGCGAGCTCGACGTCGGCGGCGACTGGTACGACGCCTTCCCGGTCCACGGCGGCCTGCTCGTCGTCGTCGGGGACGTCCGCGGGCCACGACCTGGCCGCGGCGGCCCAGATGGCCGACCTGCGCAACCTGCTGCGGGCGCTGGCGGTCGACCGCGACGAGCCGCCGTCGGCGCTGCTCGGGCGGCTGGAGCGCACCACCGACACCCTGTCGCTGCACGTCGCCGCGACCTGCGTCGTCGGCCGGCTCGTCCCGGAGGACGACGGCGCCTGGCGGCTGACGTGGAGCAGCGCCGGGCACCTGCCGCCGGTGCACCTGCACGACGGCCGCGCCGTGCTGCTCGAGACCCCGCCCGACCTCATGCTCGGCGTGCAGACCGGCAGCCCGCGCGCCGACGCCTCCGTGCGCCTGCTCCCCGGCGACGCGCTCGTGCTGTGCACCGACGGCCTGGTCGAGGTCCGCGACGCGTCCCTCACCGACCGGCTGGAGCTGCTGCGGGCCGTGGTCGAGCAGCACGCGGGCGCACCGGCCGACACCCTCGCCGAGGAGCTGCTGGCCGCCGCACCGCCCGCCGAGGACGACGTCGCCCTGCTCGTGCTGCAGGTCGACGCCTAGCTACCCCTGGTCCCGGAGCCGCCCCAGCCGGTCGAGCACCCGGTCGGCGGTGCGCCGGGCGTCGCGGTCGACGCCGTCGATGATCGAGGAGTTCAGCCGGGTCTGCCACGGCAGCCCCATCCACAGCAGCCCCGGCACCGGCGAGAGGCCGCGCTCGT
This sequence comes from uncultured Actinomycetota bacterium, assembly GCA_963815615.1. Taxonomy (GTDB): domain Bacteria; phylum Actinomycetota; class Actinomycetes; order Mycobacteriales; family SCTD01; genus RYN-122. Next base: position 7,412 of record CAWFHF010000005.1, read on the forward strand.
GGCGCGGGGCGCCGTCGGGCTCGAGCGCGCCGGGCACGTCGACGAAGCCGGTGTCGGGCCGGAAGCCCGTGCACCACAGCACGGTGCGCACGCCCAGCCGGTCGCCGCTGTCGAGCACGACCTCGCGCCCGTCCGCCGCGACGACCCGCCCGACGACGCTGCGCACCCGGCCCTGCCGGAGCAGCGCCCGGAGCTCCCGCCCCGACGATCGCGTCACCCCGGCGCCTCACCGCGCGGGAGACCGCGGCGTCGCGCGAGGCGTTGAGGGTGCCGCTCGAGCAGCAGCCACCAGTAGAGGCTGACCCCGAGCAGGTCCTCCGGCAGGAACCACAGCGGCCGCGGGGCGACCACCGTGACCTCGTGCGTGCGCGACAGCTCGAGCGCGAGCTGGGCGGCCGAGTTGCCGCCGCCGACCACCAGCACCTCCCCCGCGGGCACGTCGGCCGGCCGGGCGTACTGCGAGGAGTGCAGCTGGACGACGTCGTCGGCGAGCCCGGAGGCGGCGTCCGGGACGAAGGCCTGCGAGAACGGCCCGCTGGCCACCACGACGCAGCGCGCCCGCAGCGGCCCGTCGCTCGTCTGCGCGAGGAACGCGTCGCCCTCGCGGGACAGCCGCTCCACGCGGACGCCGGTGCGCACGGGCAGGTCGGCGGCGTAGTCCTGCAGGTACGCGGCCATCTCGGTGCGCGACGGGCTGCGGGTGGCACCGGCCGGGAAGGGCCGGCCGGGCAGGCTGCTGAACCGGCGCGGCGTGAACAGCTGCAGGCTGTCCCAGCGGTCCAGCCAGGTGGAGCCGACCGGTCGGGCGTCGACGGCCAGGACGTCGCGCAGCCCGCGGCGCAGCAGCGTGCGGGTGGTGCCGAGCCCGGCCTGGCCCGCACCGACCACGAGGACGTCCAGCACGGCCCCAGTCTCGCAGCCCTGCGGCCGCAGCGCCGGGCGGTCCGGCTACGGCAGCAGCGCCTCGTAGCCCACGACCAGCCGGGCCGGCCCGCGCAGCACCCGGTTCTCGCGGTAGCGCAGGTCCTCCAGGGTCGGCGCGACGAGCCGGCGGGCGAGCTCGGCGACGACGACGCGCCCCTCGAGCCGGGCCAGCGGGGCGCCGAGGCAGTAGTGGATGCCGCCGCCGAGGGCGAGGTGGCGGGCGTCGCGGCGCTCGGCGTCGAACGTCGTCGGGTCCTCGAAGGCGGCGTCGTCGCGCCCCGCGGCGGCCAGCAGCAGGATCGCGGTCCCGCCCGCGCGGAGCGTGCCGCCCGGCACCTCGACGTCCTCCAGCGCCGTGCGCATGGTGATCTGCACGGGCGGGTCGAGCCGCAGCACCTCCTCGACGACGCCCTCGGCGAGCGAGGGGTCCGCCCGCACCCGCTCGAGCAGGCCGGGCACCCGCAGCAGCGCCAGCATCGCGTTGCCGATGAGGTTCACCGTGGTCTCGTGACCGGCGACGAGCAGCAGCAGCGCCGTGCTGATCGAGCTCCTCGGTGGTCAGCCGGTCGCCCTCCTCCTCGGCGGCCACCAGGGCCGACATGAGGTCGTCGCGGGGCTCGCGGCGGCGGGCGTCGGCGAGCGCCGCGATGTACGCGCGGAACTCCTCGCCGGCGCGGCGGCCGACCTCCATCTCCTCCGGCGTCGGCTCGCTCATCAGCCGGTCCAGGCCCGCGGCCAGCACCTCCGACCAGCCCGCGAACGTCTGGTGGTCCTCGTGCGGGACGCCGAGCATCTCGCTGATCACCGCGACCGGCAGCGGGTAGGCGAGCTCGTCGACCAGCTCGAACGCGCCCTTGCCGGCCGCCGCCGTCAGCAGCGCGTCGGTGCGCTCCTCGATGAACGGCTGCAGCTGCTCGATGCGCCGGGGCGTGAACGCCTTGGAGACCAGCCGGCGCAGCCGGGTGTGCGTGGGCGGGTCGCGGAACAGGAAGACCTCCCGCTTGTCGATCTGCTCGAGCTCCTCCGGCGACAGGTGCGGCGCGCGCACCGTCTTGAAGTGCGTCGAGTTGCGGTGGTCCGAGCTCATCAGCGGGTGCTTGAGCAGGGCGCTGCAGTCGGCGAGCCGGGTGAGCAGCACGAAGCTGCCGTCGGCGGAGACCTGCGGCGGCGCGTCCATCAGCGACTGCCACAGCGGGTACGGGTCGGTCACGTCGACGGCGCCGAGCAGGTCGGAGGCGGTGCTCATGCCGCGGATGGTCCCGCAGCGCGGCGCGGCCTCCCACCGCCGTCCCACGTCGTGGGACGCCACGTTCGGCTCGCACCCCTCCGGGCACCGGACGGACAGGACACCCCCGACGGAAGAGGACACATGACCCTGCCCTACGCCACCCTCCCCGGCGACCTCGACCACATGCTCGAGAACGACTTCGCCATCGTCGAGCGCCAGTTCGAGCACCTCGAGGCCGGCCGCGGCGACCGCCGCACCCTCGTCGACCAGATCGGCTTCGAGCTCGCGATGCACGCCTTCGCGGTCGAGCAGGTCCTGTACCCGGTCTTCGAGGAGACCGGCCAGACCCGCGACCTCGAGCAGGCCCGCGCGCGCAACGACCGCGCCAAGGAGCTGCTCGTCACGCTCGACCGCACCGAGCCCGGGGACGCCGAGTTCGAGTCCGCGCTCACCGAGCTGATGGAGGGCGTCCGCGCGCAGCACCGCGGCTCCGACACCGAGTCGCTGCCGGCCCTGCGCGAGAACGTCGGCGCCGACCGCCTCGCCGCCCTCGGCAAGCAGTACCTGGCCGCCAAGCGCTCCGCGCCCTCCGGCCCCCACCCCCACGCCCCCGACGGCGGGACCGCGCAGAAGGTGGCGGCCGCCGTCGCCGCGCCCGTCGACGCCCTGAAGGCGAAGGCCAGCGGGAAGAGGAAGCGCCTCGCCACGGACGCCTCCGGCCTGCTCGACCCGCAGGCGCAGGCGCTGGTGGACGCGCACTCCTCCCTCGAGCCGCTGCCCTTCGAGATCCTCGAGCCCGAGCAGGCGCGCTCGCAGCCCGGCCCGAAGGAGGCCGTGCAGGAGCTGCTCCGCCAGCGCGGCGAGAAGGCCGAGCCCGAGGCCGTCGCGAAGGTCGAGGACCTCGACGTGCCCGACGGCGCCGGCGGCACGCAGCGCCTGCGCGTCTACACCCCGGAGGGCGCGACCGACGGCGCCCCGATCGTCTTCTGGATCCACGGCGGCGGCTGGGTGCTGTTCACCATCGACGACCACTACGACGACTCCTGCCGCGGCCTGGCCAACAAGACCGGCGCCATCGTCGTCACGCCCGACTACCGCCGCGCCCCCGAGGCCGTCTTCCCCGCCTCGCACGACGACGTCCTCGCGGCGTACCGCTGGGTGCAGCAGAACGCCGCGCAGCTCGGCGGCGACCCGGCCCGCATCGCGATCGGCGGCGAGTCGGTCGGCGGGAACATGGCGCCGGCCACCGTCCTGCAGCTGGCCGAGGCCGGCGAGCAGCTGCCCGTCGCGCTGGTGCCGGTCTACCCGGTGACCACCGCCGAGCAGTTCGGCGAGTCCATGCAGGACGCCGCCGACGGCCGGCCGCTGAACCGGGCGCTGCTGTCCTGGATGGCGATGCACGCGTTCGAGGGCCGGCCCGACGCCGCGACCGACCCCCGCATCGACCTGCTCGGCTGGAGCGACGAGCAGCGCCGGCTCATGCCGCCGACGCTGGTCATCACCGACGAGCGCGACGTGCTGCGCAGCCAGGGCGAGCAGTTCGCCCAGGACCTGACCGACGCCGGCGTGCAGACCCGCTCCTCGCGCTACGAGGGGGTCATGCACGAGTTCTTCGGCGCCAGCGCCGTCCTCGACCAGGCCGAGAAGGCGCAGCAGGAGGTGGCGCAGTTCCTGCTCGCGCGCCTTCGCCGGCGGCGGCGACCCGTACCCGGCCGGCAGCACGGCGACCCGTCGGAGAGCACGACGACGCCGGCTCTAGCCCGCACGCCTCGCAGGGCCGCACCGGTGCCGTGCCACGGTCGCGGAGCCTCCCGCTCGCGTCTGCTGGCAGGCGCCGGTCCGCGTGCAGCAGGATGCGCTCACCGCCCGCCGACGACAGGGACCGACCTCATGAGCACCGCGCACGCCGCCGACCGCCACGACCTCATCCGCGTGCAGGGCGCCCGGGTCAACAACCTGCGCGACGTCAGCGTCGAGATCCCCAAGCGCCGGCTGACGGTCTTCACCGGCGTCTCCGGCTCGGGCAAGAGCTCGCTGGTCTTCGGCACCATCGCCGCCGAGTCGCAGCGGATGATCAACGAGACCTACAGCGCCTTCGTGCAGGGCTTCATGCCGACCGCTGGCGCGGCCGGACGTCGACGTGCTGGAGGGCCTGACGACGGCGATCATCGTCGACCAGGAGCGGATGGGCGCCAACGCCCGCTCCACCGTCGGGACCGCGACCGACGCCAACGCCATGCTGCGGATCCTGTTCAGCCGGCTCGGCCAGCCGCACATCGGCTCGGCCCAGGCGTTCTCGTTCAACGTCGCCTCGATCAGCGGCGCCGGCGCCGTCACGATCGAGAAGGGCGGCACGACCGTCAAGGAGCGCCGCTCCTTCAGCATCACGGGCGGCATGTGCCCGCGGTGCGAGGGGATGGGCCGCGTCGACGACATCGACCTCGCCGAGCTGGTCGACGAGGACAAGTCCCTGCTCGAGGGCGCGATCAAGGCCCCGGGCTACACCCCCGACGGCTGGTTCGGCCGCATCTTCGGCGCCGTCGTGCCGCTCGACGTCCCGGTGGCGCAGTTCACCGCCGAGCAGCGCCAGGAGTTCCTCTACGGCGAGCCGCGCAAGATCAAGGTCGAGGGCATCAACCTGACCTTCGAGGGGCTGGTCCCGAAGATCCAGAAGTCGATGCTGTCCAAGGACGTCGACGCCCTGCAGCCCCACGTGCGGGCGTTCGTGGAGCGGGCCGTCACGTTCAGCGCCTGCCCGGAGTGCGAGGGGACCCGGCTCAGCGCCGCCGCCCGCTCCTCGAAGATCGACGGGCATCAGCATCGCCGACGCCTGCGCGATGCAGATCAGCGACCTCGCGCCGTGGCTGCGGGGGCTCGACGAGCCCTCGGTCGCGCCGCTGCTGACGGCCCTGGGCGGCACCCTGGACTCGTTCGTCGAGATCGGGCTGGGGTACCTCGTCGCTCGACCGCCCCTCCGGCACCCTGTCCGGCGGTGAGGCGCAGCGCACCAAGATGGTCCGCCACCTCGGGTCGAGCCTGACCGACGTCACCTACGTCTTCGACGAGCCGACGGTCGGGCTCCACCCCCACGACATCCAGCGCATGAACGAGCTGCTGCTGCGGCTGCGCGACAAGGGCAACACCGTGCTCGTCGTCGAGCACAAGCCCGAGGCCATCGCCATCGCCGACCACGTCGTCGACCTCGGGCCGGGCGCCGGCGCCGCCGGAGGGACGGTGTGCTTCGAGGGCACGCTCGACGGCCTGCGCGCCAGCGACACGCTCACCGGCCGGCACCTGGACGACCGGGCCCGGCTCAAGGAGACCGTGCGCACGCCCACCGGCTCGCTGCCGGTCCGCGGGGCGAGCCAGGCACAACCTGCAGGGCGTCGACGTCGACGTGCCCCTCGGGGTGCTCGTCGTCGTGACGGGCGTCGCCGGCTCGGGCAAGAGCTCGCTGGTCGCACGGGTCGGTCGCCGGCCGCGAGGGCGTCGTGGCGATCGACCAGGGCGCGATCCGCGGCTCCCGCCGCAGCAACCCGGCCACCTACACCGGCCTGCTCGAGCCGGTGCGCAAGGCGTTCGCAAAGGCAAACGGCGTCAAGCCCGCGCTGTTCAGCGCCAACTCCGAGGGCGCCTGCCCGAACTGCAACGGCGCCGGCGTCGTGTTCACCGACCTCGCCATGATGGCCGGCGTCGCTGCGCCCTGCGAGGTCTGCGACGGCAGGCGCTTCGAGGCCTCCGTGCTCGAGTACCGGCTCGGCGGGCGCGACATCAGCGAGGTGCTGGCGATGCCGGCGGCGGAGGCGGAGGCGTTCTTCGGCACCGGCGAGGCGAAGGTGCCGGCCGCGCACGCGGTGCTCGACGCGGCTGGTCGACGTCGGGCTGGGCTACCTCACCCTCGGCCAGCCGCTGACGACGCTGTCGGGCGGGGAGCGGCAGCGGCTCAAGCTGGCCACGCACATGGGCGAGAAGGGCGGCACTACGTGCTGGACGAGCCGACCAGCGGCCTGCACCTGGCCGACGTCGAGAACCTGCTCGGCCTGCTCGACCGGCTCGTCGACAGCGGGAAGTCGGTCCTGGTCATCGAGCACCACCAGGCGGTCATGGCGCACGCCGACTGGATCATCGACCTCGGCCCCGGCGCGGGGCACGACGGCGGGCGGGTCGTCTTCGAGGGCACCCCGGCCGACCTGGTGGCCGACCGGTCCACGCTGACGGGTGAGCACCTGGCGCGCTACGTCGGCGGCTGAGCCTCCGCGAGCAGGGCGCGCACCTCGTCGTCGCCGGCCGCCGCCAGGGCGCCGCCGGAGAAGCGGTCGTCGTGCGTCACCTCCTGCCCGACCCAGTCCGGCAGGACCAGCGCCCGCCGCAGGTCGGCGACCTCGACCTCGGCCAGCCGCAGCCCGAGCCACCGTCCCTGGAACACGTCGACGACGAGGTCGAGGTCCGCGAGGGGATGGGTGCTGCGCGTCTTGGTCAGCGTGCGGCCAGGCAGGGCGGACAGCAGCGCGTGCTCCTCCGCCGACAGGTAGGTGTTCGTCAGCAGGACGTCGGCCGGGTCGTCGTCGCGCACCCGGACCTTCTGCGTCAGCTTGTGCACGCTCCGCCCGTCACCGGAGACCCGGCGCAGGCGCAGGCGGGTGCCGTCGAGGTAGCGGTCCTCGACGAGGCGGCCGTCCCGGCCCGGGGGTGGCCCCTCACGCAGCAGGAAGCGCCGCTCCCGCTCCGGCCGGGCGTACGCCCCACGGCCCGGCTCCCGTTCCCACCGCACCCTGCTGCCCCTCCCGCAGACGACCCCCCGGCCGCGCCGCCGTCCGTGCCAGCCTCCCCGGCCCGTCCGGGCGCACCCGCTGACCACTGGTGACCAGGTCTCACCGTTGCCGTACGCCGCCCCGGTCCCGGTGCCAGCATGCGCAGCCCCAGCGACCCTCGCTGGCCCGAGGAGCCCACCATGGCCAGTCTCGTCAGGATCACCAACCCCAGCATCTCGCCCGAGGTCTACGACCAGATCAGCACCGCCGTCGAACCGGGGCTGAAGGTCTCCGACGGCCTGCAGACCCACGTCGCCTACCAGGACGGCGACGGCATGGTCGTCCTGGAGGTGTGGGACAGCGCCGACCAGCACCAGCAGTGGTTCAGCACCAACGTCGAGCCGCACCTGCCCCCGGGCACCAGCGTCGAGGTGCTCGCGCTGCACAACGTCATCACGCCCGCGTAGGCAGGAGGGGTCGGCCCGGCCGTCGGCAGCGCACCCTGCTGCCGGCGGTCGGTCCGGTCCCGCTCTGCGGGTGTCGTGGTCCTACGGGGACCTCGTGTGGAGCCGGCGGCGTGCTGGAGGTGGGGCGGGTGGGGCTCGAACCCACGACCGAGAGATTATGAGTCTCCTGCTCTGACCGGCTGAGCTACCGCCCCGGCCCGCCGAGAGTAGTGCTCAGGCGCTCTGCCCGGCGTGCTCGACCAGCGACTGGAGGCAGGCGTCGACGACGTCCCGGTCGTAGGACACCGCGTAGGCGAAGCAGCGTTCGAGGTCGACGTCGCACGGGTGGCGCAGGTCGGTGGCGGCGAAGACCGCGGGCGCCTCGGGCGACGGCAGGACGACCACCCACTCGTCGACCAGCGGGTCGTCGTCGTCGAGGGCGACGCCGGTGACGCCGGGCCCGAGCCAGCTCTGCAGGCCGCGGGCGAACAGCGTGGCGCGGGATCCGCGGGCGGCCAGGGTGTCGTAGACCGCGCGGGTGTGGGGCGTGAGGAACCGGACGTCCTGCAGGGTCGCGGCGACGACGGGCGGGGGCGCGTCGAGGGCGGCCCGCTCCATGCGGCGCGAGAGCACCACCAGCTCCGCCTTGTCCGCCTCGCGGACGTCCGTGGTCGCTGCGACCAGGCCGAACGGTGTGCTCACGTCACGCCTCCTGGGTGCTCCGCGCCTCGCTCGCCGTCGGGTCGTCGGGGAACGGGTCGCCGTGGCTGGTGGTCAGCAGGCAGGAGGGGCACAGCGTCAGGTCGGGCTCCTCGGCGACCGCCGCGGAGCCCGCGACGACGCGCTCGTCCCACGCGCTGCCGCAGCAGGGCGCAGACGACCGGCTCGCGGCGCAGGCCGCTGCCGAAGAGGGGGTCACCGCTGTCCATGGCGGCACTCCTGCCCGTCGGGACGTCGTCCTCACCTGCAGCCACACGACGGGTGGCGGCGGAGGACCTGGACGGTCGGCTCCCGCGCCTGGACTCGAACCAGGAACCGTTCGATTAACAGTCGAATGCTCTGCCATTGAGCTACGCGGGAAGGCACCGGTCGCCCGGCGCGACGACGATAGCGCAACGGCCTGCGCACCCGGGACGCCCGGAACGCCCGCGCCGGAGGCCGGCGTCGTGCACCCTGGGGGGGTGCTCTCCCTGACCGAGCGCGGCCTCGCCGCGGCCACCGCCCTGGTCCTGTCGTCCGGTCTCGCCGCCGCCGCGTCCACCTCCCCCGGGCCCCGCGCCGCCACGGTCCCGACCGCCGTCGTCGCGCCCTCCGTGGTCGCACCGTCCCCCTCCTCCAGCCCGACGCCGGTCCCGCCGCGCCCGGCCGCGGCGGCCCGGGCGGCGACGGCCCGCGTCCTCGGGCCCGTGCCCCCCGCTCCCCCGCAGCAGGGCTGCCCGGTGCCCCCGCTGCGGCCCGGCGCCGGCACGCCGCCCAGGGCGCGCGTCCCCGCGGTCGCGGAGGCGGCGCTGCCCGCTCCGAAGGCGCCGGGCCCGAAGGCGACGTCGCTGCGCGCGGTGTCCGGCAAGGGGATCTGGACGACGAACTTCGCCGGGGACCGCGTGGACGTGCGCGCCGTGGTCGCGAAGGCGAAGGCTGCGGGGCTGCGCAACGTCTGGGTCCGCACCGGCGGACGCACCGGGTACTACGGCGACCGCGTGCTGCCGCAGCTCGTCCCGGCCGCGCACGCCGCCGGGCTCACCGTCGTCGCCTGGGACTTCCCGTACCTGTCGGACCCGGTCAAGGACGCCGAGCGCGCCCGGCAGGCGTTCGCCGACGGCGCCGACGCGTTCGCCCCCGACGTCGAGACGGCGGCCGAGGGGACCTTCGCCACCGACCGCCGGGTGCGGCTGTACCTGTCGCTGGTGCGCGCCCACGCGGGCACGCGCCCGGTCGCCGCGACCGTCCCGCGCCCGACGCCGAAGCGGCTCGCGAGCTTCCCCTACGCCGCGTTCCCGCCCTACGCCGACCTGTTCGTGCCGATGGTCTACTGGTCGTGCAACGAGCCGGGCAGGCTCGTCGTGCAGTCGCTGCAGCGGCTCGGCCGGATGCTGCCGGTCGCGCCCGTCGGGCAGGCCTACGACATGGGCACGGAGGGCGGGCGCCGCGGGCTGCCCAGCCGGCAGGAGACGCTGCGCTTCCTCGACATCGCCAAGCGCGGGGGCGCCGTCGGCGCGAGCCTGTGGACCTACGAGAAGACCGGCCCGGCGCAGTGGGGGGCCCTGCGCGACTACGCCTGGGAGCGCTGACCCGCGCGGAGCGACGCCGGTCACCCGCGGCAGGTGTGGTGACCGGGGCCTGCGGGGGTAGGGGCGGTGCAGCACCCGCTCCGAACCTCCCGGGAGGGACCCCATGATCCGCAAGCTCACCCTGGCCGCCGGCTTCGGCGCCGGCTACGTCCTCGGCGCCAAGGCCGGCACGCAGCGCTACGAGCAGATCGTCGCCAAGGCGCGCGAGCTCGCCGGCATGCCCGCCGTGCAGGAGGTCACGACCAACCTGTCGCAGACCGCCAGCACCCTCGCCGACACCGCCAAGACCAAGGCCAACGACACCATCTCCAGCGTCGCGGACGCCGGCAGCGGGACCTCGGGCTCGACGGCGTCCAGCGACACCGTCGACCTGACCACCGGCGAGAGCAGGACCGGCACGTCGACCGGCGCGGCCCCGATGGCCGGCGCGGCCGCCTCCGACTCCGTCTGACGCAGGCACGCTGCACGACCCCGCCGCACGACCCCGCTCCACCCTGACCCCCGAGGAGATCCACATGGGTTCCGTCGCGCACTACGTCGAGGTCGACGCTCCGGCCGCCACCTGCTACGCCTGGTGGCGCGGCCTGACCAACCTGCCGCAGGTCCTGCCCGACGTCGAGAGCGTCGAGCCGGTCGCGGGCAGCACGCAGGTCACCCACTGGAAGGTCCACGGCCCCCTGGGCACGACCGTCGAGTGGGACGCCAAGATCGTCGAGGACGTCGAGAACACCCGCATCGCGTGGGCCAGCGAGGACAGCAGCGGGCTCGACGTGAAGAACGCCGGAGCGGTCCGCTTCGACGACCACGGCGGCACCACCGGTGTCGAGGTGAGCCTGCAGTACGACCCGCCGGCCGGTGTCCTCGGCGAGGCGGTCGCCAAGATCTTCGCCGACCCGCAGAAGCAGGTCGAGGAGTGCCTGGCCGCCTTCAAGAAGGCGATCGAGTCGGCCTCGCCCGGCTCGGGCACGACGCAGAAGCAGAGCTAGTCCACCGCACGCACCGGGGCCGTCCCTGCACCCGCAGGGCGGCCCCGCTGCGCGTCCACCCCGCACCGCCCAGCCGACAGGAGTCCCCCATGAGCGCGCGCATCCCCGAGCCGCCGTCCGCCGCCGAGGCCGAGGGCATCCCGGACCCGGGCGAGGTCCGCAGCCCGCAGGACGTCGCCGGCGTCGCCGGGTCCAGCGACGGCATGGAGCCCCCGCACGACACCGCCACCGCCGTCGACGACTTCGGCACGACCGCCGAGGAGATGCACGACGGCGAGTCGCTCACCGGCCGGCTCGAGCGCGAGGAGCCGGACGTGCTGGACGCGGTCGACACCCCCGCCGACGAGTCCGAGGGCGCCGACACCCCGTTCAGCGAGGGCGCCGGGCAGGGCGTCGGCCGGCTGGTGGAGCCCGACGAGGGCGCCCGCACCGACAGCGAGCCCGACATGGTCGCCAGCGACGTCGGCACCGACCTCGGCGGCTACACGGCCGAGGAGGCCGCGATGCACGTCGAGCCGGAGGCCTGACCCCACCGACCCGCGTGCGCAGGCGGGGCCCCGGGTAGACGCCCGGTGTGCCCCGCCTCAAGCGCGTCTCCTGCAGCAGTCCCGGGCTGGCCCGCGTCCGCAGGGGCAAGGGCTTCCGCTACGTCGACGCCGCCGGCGAGCCGGTGACCGACGAGGCGACGCTGGCCCGCATCGAGGCGCTCGTCCTGCCTCCCGCGTGGGAGGACGTCTGGATCTGCTCGCTCGCCAACGGCCACATCCAGGCGACCGGCGTGGACGCGCGCGGACGACGGCAGTACCGCTACCACGACCACTGGCGCGTGGTCCGCGACCTGGCCAAGCACGAGCGCATCCTGGACTTCGCCGAGGCCCTGCCGGCCGCCCGGCAGCAGGTGCAGCGCGACCTGCACGACCGCGCGATGAGCCGCCGGCGGGTGCTGTCGTGCGCGGTCCGGCTGCTCGACCTCGGCTTCTTCCGGGTCGGCAGCGAGCAGTACGCCGAGGAGAACGGCACCTACGGCCTGGCGACCATCCGCAAGGAGCACGTCACCGTCAGCCGCAGCGGCGTGATCACGTTCGACTACACCGCCAAGAGCGGCAAGCACCGGGTGCAGTCCGTCGCCGACCCCGACGTCTGCGCGGTCGTGACGGCGATGAAGCGGCGCAGGGCCGGCGGCGAGGAGCTGCTGGCCTGGTGGGAGGGCACGACGCGCAGCGGCCACTGGGTCGACGTGAAGAGCCACGACATCAACGACCACCTGCGCGCGCTGCTCGGCGGCGACTACTCCGCCAAGGACTTCCGCACCTGGAACGCCACGGTGCTGTGCGCCGTCGGGCTGGCCGTGTCCACCGAGGTGGCGACCAGCGCGACGGCGCGCAAGCGGGCGGTGACCCGGGTCGTGAAGGAGGTGGCGCAGTACCTGGGCAACACCCCCGCGGTCTGCCGCTCCTCCTACATCGACCCGCGGATCATCGACCTGTACGAGCACGGCGTGACGGTGGCGCCCGACCTCGAGGTGCTGGGCGAGGACGGCGTCTTCGGCCAGCCCGCGACCCAGGGGACCCTGGAGGCGGCCGTGCTCCGCCTGCTGCGGGCGCCCGCGGAGCAGGCGCTCGCCGGGTGAGGCGGACCTGTCCTCGGGGCGAGTGAGGTCACCGTTTCGGTGGAGCAACCCCGGGCAGCAGTCCGACGTGCTGCCCCTGACCCGCTGCTCGCGCGCCTGCTCCGGCGTGGCGGCGTGAGCCCGCGCCCGCCGCGCGCGGTGCTGTTCGACCGGGACGGGACCCTCGTCGTCGACGTCCCCTACAACGGCGACCCGGAGCAGGTCCGCCCCGTCGCCCAGGCGGCGGACGCCCTCGCCCGGCTGCGCGCCGCGGGCATCCCGACGGCGGTGGTCACCAACCAGAGCGGCATCGCCCGTGGCCTGCTGACCCGCGCCGACGCCGACGCCTGCCACGCGCGCCTGGCCGAGCTGGTCGGCCCGCTCGGCCCCGTGCTGGTCTGCGAGCACGGCCCGCAGGACGGCTGCGCCTGCCGCAAGCCGCAGCCGGGCCTGGTGCTGCAGGCCGCCGCCGCCCTCGGCGTGCGCCCCGAGCAGTGCGCCGTCGTCGGTGACATCGGCGCCGACGTCGGGGCCGCCCTGGCCGCCGGTGCGCGTCCCGTGCTGGTGCCGACGCCGGTGACGCGCCGCGAGGAGGTCGACGCCGCCCCCGAGGTCGCCCCCGACCTGATGGGCGCCCTGGACCTGCTCGGCGTCCCCGCGTGACGACGACCCTGGTCGCCCGGCTCGACAGCGACGGCGACGTCCTGCTGTCCGGGCCCGCGGTGCGCGCGGCGGCGGCCGGCTCCGACCGCGTCGTCGTGCTGGCCGGGCCCCGTGGCGCCGCGGCCGCGCGCCTGCTGCCGGGCGTCGACGAGGTGCTCGTCTGGCACTGCCCCTGGATCGACGCCGAGCCGCAGCCGGTGGACCCCGCCGACGTGCACGACCTCGTCGAGCAGGTGAGGGCGCGCGGCGTCGACCGCGCCCTGGTGCTGACGAGCTTCCACCAGAGCCCGCTGCCGACCGCCCTGCTGCTGCGCCTGGCCGGCGTCGCGTGGGTGGGCGCGACGAGCGAGGACTTCCCCGGGTCGCTGCTCGACCTGCGCCACCGGCTGCCCGAGACCGGCCTGCACGAGGCCGAGCGGCAGCTCTCGCTCGCCCGCGCCGCCGGCTTCGACCTCGCTCCCGGCGACGACGACGGCCTCGCCGTGCGCCCCGACCTGCCCGACGTCGACGCCCTCACGGGCACGGGTCCCTACGTCGTCGTGCACCCCGGGGCCAGCGTCCCGTCGCGGCAGCCGTCGGCCGCCTGGTCGGCCGCGCTGGTGTCGGCCCTCGCCCGCGCCGGGCACCGCGTGCTCGTCACCGGCGGGCCCGCCGAGCGGGCGCTGACCGCCGAGGTCGCCGGCACCGACGGCACCGACCTCGGCGGCGCCACCGACCTGGCCGGGCTCGCGGCGCTGCTGCGCGGCGCGTCCTGCGTCGTCGTCGGGAACACCGGCCCCGCGCACCTGGCCGCCGCGGTGCGCACCCCGGTCGTCTCGCTGTTCTCCCCCGTCGTCCCCGCCGAGCGGTGGCGCCCCTGGCGGGTGCCGCACGTCCTGCTCGGGGACCAGTCCGCACCCTGCGCGCTCTCGCGTGCGAGGTCCTGCCCGGTCGAGGGCCACCCCTGCCTCGACGACGTCCCGGTCGCCCAGGCCGTCGACGCCGTCGCGCAGCTGGCCAGCAGCCGGATCCTGGAGGTGAGCGCGTGAAGGTCGCGATGGTGTCGGAGCACGCCAGCCCGCTGGCCGTCCTCGGCGGCGTCGACGCGGGAGGGCAGAACGTCCACGTGGCGGCCCTCGCCGCCGCCATGGCCCGGCGCGGCGTCGACGTCGTGGTGCACACGCGACGCGACGCCCCCGGGCCGCGCAAGGTCCGCATGGGCGCCGGCGTCACGGTCGACCACGTGCCGGCCGGCCCGGCCGCCGAGGTCCCCAAGGACGAGCTGCTGCCGTGGATGGGCGACTTCGCCGAGGACCTGCACCGGCAGTGGGCGCGCAGCCGCCCCGACGTCGTGCACGCGCACTTCTGGATGAGCGGGCACGCCGCCCTGCAGGCCGCGCGGCCGCTCGGCATCCCCGTCGTCATGACCTACCACGCGCTCGGCGTCGTCAAGGAGCGCCACCAGGGCGCGGCCGACACCAGCCCCGCGCAGCGGCAGGCGATCGAGGCGCAGCTCGTCCGCGAGTGCGACCGCGTCGTCGCCACCTGCAGCGACGAGGTCTTCGAGCTGCTCCGCCTCGGCGGCGACCGCCGGCGCATCAGCGTCGTCCCGTGCGGCGTCGACACCGAGCTGTTCTCGGCCCGCGGCGAGCAGCTGCCGCGGACCGGCCGGCGCCGGCTGGTCTACGTCGGGCGGCTGGTCGAGCGCAAGGGCATCGGCAACGCCATCACGGCGCTGGCCCGCCTGGTCGCGGGCGGCGAGGTGGACGCCGAGCTGCTCGTCGCGGGCGGGCCCGACGCCGCCTCCGTGGACACCGACCCGCAGGTCGCGCGGCTGCGCGCGCTCGCCGAGCAGGAGGGCGTCGTCGACCGGGTGCGCTTCCTCGGCCGGGTCGGGCGCGTCGACCTGCCCGCCCTGCTGCGCAGCGCCGACGTCGTCGTGTGCCTGCCCTGGTACGAGCCCTTCGGCATCGTGCCGCTGGAGGCCATGGCCTGCGGCGTCCCCGTCGTCGCGTCCGCCGTCGGCGGGCTGATCGACACCGTCGTCGACGGGCGGACGGGCCTGCACGTCCCGCCGCGCGACCCGGAGGCCGTCGTCGACGCGCTCCGCGCCCTGCTCACCGACGAGGCCCGACGCCGGCAGTACGGCGCCGCGGGCGCCCGCCGGGCACGCGCCCGCTACACGTGGGACCGCGTCGCGGCCCTGACCCTGCAGTCCTACGACGACCTGCTCCCCGCCGGGGTGCCGGTCGAGGAAGAGGTGTCCTCCTCATGACGGCCCAGCCTCCCGTGCCCCTGCTGTCGGGCCGCGACCACGTCGCCGCCCTGCTCGAGGCCCTCCCGCTGCTCGACACCGACCTCTGCGACGCCTGGGGCCGCCACCTCGCCGGCGTGCTCGTCGGCGGCGGCCGGCTGCTCGTGGCCGGCAACGGCGGCAGCGCCGCACAGGCCCAGCACCTCACCGCCGAGCTCGTCGGCCGCTACCGCGACGACCGCCCCGCGCTGTCGGCGATCGCCCTGCACGCGGAGTCCTCGGCCGTGACGGCGATCAGCAACGACTACGGCTACGACCACGTGTTCGCCCGCCAGGTGCAGGCGCACGGCCGCCCCGGCGACGTGTTCCTCGGCATGAGCACCAGCGGCCGCAGCGGCAACGTCCTGGCCGCCATGGAGGCGGCCCGCTCCGGCGGGCTCACCGTCTGGGCGATGACCGGCAAGGGCCCGAACCCGATGGCCGAGGGCTCGGACGCCGCCCTCGTGGTGCAGGCCCCGGCCACCGCCACCGTGCAGGAGGTGCACCAGGTCGCCCTGCACCTGGTCTGCGCCGCCGTCGACCTGCAGGTGGGTGCCGACCGGCCGAGCAGCGCGGTCGAGCCGTACCCCGTCGCATGACGCTCGTCGTCGTGGGCGACGCCCTCCTGGACCGCGACCTCGTCGGCACCGTCGACCGGCTCTGCCCCGACGCGCCCGTGCCCGTGGTCGACGAGCCGGTGCAGGTGTCGCGTCCCGGCGGGGCCGGCCTGGCTGCGCTGCTGGCCGCCTCCGACGGCCGCGACGTCGTGCTGGTCACCGCGCTGTCGCAGGACGACGCCGGGCGCGAGCTGGCCTCGCTGATCGAGGCCAGCGGCGTCCGGCTGGTCGACCTCGGCCTCGACGGCGCGACGCCGGAGAAGGTGCGTGTCCGCTCCGACGGCCGCTCCCTGCTGCGCCTGGACCGCGGGGGTGCGCCCGGCACGCCCGGCGACCTCACCGACGAGGCCCTGACCGCCCTGCAGGACGCCGACGCCGTGCTGGTCGCCGACTACGGCCGCGGCGTCGCCCGCGGACCCCGGCTGCGGGCGGCACTGGAGGCGCTGCGCGTGCCGACCGTCTGGGACCCGCACCCGCGCGGCCCCGAGCCCGTCCGCGGCTGCACCCTGGTCACGCCGAACGGCGGGGAGGCGAAGCACTTCGCGCCCGGCCACGAGGGCTCCGCGCTGGCCGCGGCCACCGCCCGCGCCCGCGAGCTCGCCGCCCGCTGGGGCGCGACCGCCGTGAGCGTGACGCTGTCGGCCAGGGGGGCGCTCGTCGTCGTCGGCGACGCCCCGCCGTCGGTCGTCCCCGCACCCGTCGTCCCCTGCGCGGACCCCTGCGGCGCGGGCGACCGCTTCGCCTCCGCCGCCGCCGGCCTGCTCGCCGACGGCGCGCTGCCCAGCGAGGCCGTCGCGGGCGCCGTCGTCGCCGCGTCGGCCTTCGTCGCCGCGGGGGGCGCCGCGTCCGTGCGGGTCGGCTCCCCCGCGCCCGCCGCGACCGGTCCGGCGCCCACGGCCGAGGACGTCGTCGCGCGGGTCCGGGCCGGGGGCGGGACCGTCGTCGCCACCGGGGGCTGCTTCGACCTGCTGCACGCCGGCCACGTCGCCGTCCTGCAGCAGGCGCGCGCGCTCGGCGACTGCCTGGTCGTCTGCCTCAACAGCGACGACAGCGTGCGCCGGCTCAAGGGCCCGTCCCGCCCGCTCGTCCCGCACGACGACCGCGCCGCCGTCCTGCTCGGCCTGGAGTGCGTCGACGCCGTCGTCGTCTTCGACGAGGACACCCCGTCCGCCGCCCTCGACCGGCTGCGGCCGGACGTGTTCGCCAAGGGCGGCGACTACGCCCTGACCTCCATCCCGGAGGCCGACGTCGTGGCGGGGTGGGGCGGCCAGGCGGTCGTCCTGCCCTACCTCCCCGGCCGGTCCACCACCTCTCTGATCGCAAAGGCGACCACCTGATGAGCACGTTCGACCTGTCCGGCAAGACCGTCCTCGTGACCGGCGCGGCCAGCGGCCTCGGCGCCGCCACCGTCGCCGCCGTGCGCGACGCCGGGGGCCGCCCCCTGGCCCTCGACCTCGCCCCCGTCGACGGCGTGCCCCACGAGGTCGTCGACCTCGGCGACACCCGCGCCGCCGAGGCCGCCGTGAAGCGCCTCGTCGACGGCGCCGGCGGCACCCTCGACGCCGTCTTCACCGCCGCCGGCACCGACAAGTGCGGGGCGCTCGTCGACGTCGAGGGGGACTCCTGGGACAAGGTCGTGATGGTCAACCTGCTCGGCACCGCGGCCGTGGTCCGGGCGTCGCTGCCCTACCTCAAGGCCTCGCAGGGCAAGGTCATCACCGTGGCCAGCACCCTGGGGCACCGGGTCTTCCCCGACGCCACCGCCTACTGCGCCAGCAAGTTCGGCGTCGTCGGCTTCACCCGCGCGCTGCAGAGCGAGCTCAAGGGCGAGGTCGGCGTCACGCTGCTGACCCCCGGCGGCATGCACACCGCGTTCTTCGACGACCGCGACGAGCAGTACAAGCCGGGCCCGGACGCCAAGCTCAACCGCCCCGAGGACGTCGCGCAGAGCGTGCTGTTCGTGATCGCCCAGCCGCCCGGCTGCGAGGTCAAGGAGCTCGTCATCGCCTCCGCCTGGGAAGGCAGCTGGCCGTAACTGCCACCGCCGTCGCGCTGCGGGCCCTGGGGCTCGGGGACCTGCTCACCGCGGTCCCCGCGCTCCGGGGCCTGCGGCGTTGCTGGGACGGCGAGGTCGTCCTGGCCGCTCCCGCGGCGCTCGCGCCGCTGGCCCTGCTGTCCGGGGCCGTCGACCGGGTGGTCGACACCGCACCGCTGGGCCCGGTCGGCGTCGTGCGGCCCGACCTCGCGGTGAACCTGCACGGCAGCGGCCCGCAGAGCACCGAGGCGCTGCGGGCCACCCGGCCCGGGCGCCTGGTCGCCTACGGGGTGACGAGCGACTGGATCGAGGACGAGCACGAGCGCATCCGCTGGGCCCGGCTCGTCACCGAGGCGGGGATGCCCGCCGACCCCGACGACCTCGACCTCGACCCGCCCGACGTCGCCCCGCTGGCCCGCGACGCCGTCCTGGTGCACCCCGGAGCGGCCTTCGGGTGCCGCCGCTGGCCGGCCGACCGGTGGGCGTCGGTGGCCCGGAGCCTCGCCGCGCAGGGCGCGCAGGTGCTGGTCACCGGCTCGCCCGACGAGGTCCCGCTGGCCCGCTCGGTCGCGGACCTGGCCGGGCTGCCGCAGGACGCCGTCGTGGCCGGGCGGACCGGTCTGCTCGACCTCGCGGCGCTCGTCGCGGCAGCCCGGCTGGTGCTGTCGGGCGACACCGGCACCGCCCACCTGGCGACCGCGCTGCGGACCCCGTCGGTGGTGCTCTTCGGCCCCGCCTCCCCCGTCCGGTGGAGCCCCCCGGCCGACCGGCCCTGGCACCGGGTGCTGTGGTCGGGCCGCACCGGGCCGCTGTTCACCGACGAGCCCGACCCGGGACTGCTGGAGCTCACGCCCGCGCAGGTGCTCGCGCAGGCAGAGCAGGCGGACGAGTCGGGACGTACCGTGTCCGGGTGAGCCGCCCCCGACGCGCCCGGCGGACGGCTGCCGGCGCCGCCCTGGGGCTCGCGCTCACCCTCCTGCTGGCCCCGTCCCCCACCTCGGCCACGAGCGGGTCCGAGGGCACCGGGTCCGAGGGCACCGGGACCGAGGGCACCGGGACCGAGGTGCAGCAGACCTGGCACGCCGACCAGGCCCGCGTCCCCGCGGCCCGCGCCGCCGGCCGCTCGGGGGCCGGCGTGGTGGTCGCCGTCCTCGACAGCTGGGTCGACGGCAGGCACCCCGACTTCGAGGGACGCGTCCTGCCGGGTGCCGACTGCGTGCAGGGCGTCTGCGTCCCGGGCCCCGCCCGCGCCGACGCCTGCGACCACGGCACGCACGTCGCGGGCACCGTCGCGTCGTCGTCGTTCGGCATCGCCCCGCAGGCCCGCGTCCTGCCGGTGCGGGTGCTCGCGTTCGACGCCGCCAGCGGCGAGTGCCTCGGCGACCCCGACGACGTCGCCGCCGGGATCCGCTGGGCGGTCGCGCAGGGCGCCCGGGTGCTCAACCTCTCGCTCGGGCCCGACGTGCCGGGGCTGACGGCGTCCTCCGCGCTGCCGGTGGCGGTGCAGGAGGCGGCCGCGGCCGGGGCGCTGGTGGTGTTCAGCGCCGGCAACGCCCGCCTGCCGCTGGCCGACAGCTACAGCGGCGCCGCCCTCGTGGTCGCCGCCACCGGCCCGGACGGGCAGCTCGCCTCGTACAGCCAGCGCAGCCTCGGCGTCGACCTCGCCGCGCCGGGTGGTGACCCCGTCGCGGAGGACCGCTGCACCCGCGAGGACTGCGTCACGTCGCTCTACCCGGCCGACCGCTACGCCGTCGCCGCCGGGACCTCGATGGCCGCGCCGCACGTCTCCGGCGTCGCCGCGCTGCTGCTCGGCCAGGACGGCACGCGCACCCGCGAGCAGCTCGTCGCGCGGCTCACCGGCACGGCCCGCCCCCTCGCCGAGGCCGGCGCGGGCGTGCTGGACGCGTCCGCCGCCCTCGACGTCCGGGCGCGCCAGGCACCCGTGCCCGCTGCCGCGGCAGCACCCTCCGCGGCGTCGCCGCGCCCGCTCGCCGCGGCCGCGAGGAGCGGCCGGCGCGCACCCCGGCCCTCCACCGCGGCGCCGGTCGCGCCCCGCCCCGCGGCGCCCCCGGACCCGGCCGTCACGCGCGCGCCGGCCGCGCCGGTGCAGGCGCCGGTGCGCGCACCGGCCGAGCCCCTGCCCGTCCCCGTCGCCCTGCCCGCGGCGCCCGAGCAGCTGCCGGCCGTCCCGGTGCGGGCCGCCGTCGCGCTGGTCGCCCTGGCCGCGGCGGGCACGCTCACGGTCGCCCGCCGCACCGCCTCGGGGCTAGCGCTTCAGCCGACGGTGGTGCGCGCCCCGCGCAGGGCGTGCTCGGCCTGCGCCCGCACCAGCGGGTCGTCCAGGTCGGTGCCCGGGGCGAACACCAGCTGCCAGCTCAGCTCCTCCGCACCCGGCACCCGGCGGCCGACGATGCGCACGCTCCCCTCCGGCGACAGCCGCGCCGTCGTCGACCAGGCGACGCTCGAGGTCACCCGGTCGCGCACCACCTCGGGCAGGGTGCCCTCGTCGACGAGGACCAGCTCGTGCAGCGCGCCGCTGCCGGCCACCTCGGCCACCTCGCGCACCCGCAGCAGGGGCCGCTCCCACGTGGCGGTCTCCACCTCGCGCCACAGCAGCAGCCCCGCGCGGCCCGGCAGCAGCAGCCCCGACGACGCCGCCACGACCGGGGCGCCCGCCTCGGTCAGCGCCCACGCCGCCCGGCGCTCCCCGGCGGGCAGCGGCACGTCCCGCACGGCGTCGGGCAGGGGGCGCCGTCGGCGCAGCAGGTTCACGGACCGAGCCTAGGCGGGCAGGGCGACGTCGTCCGGCCGCAGCGGGCGCAGCGCCACCGGCCGGGCGACGGCGGTGCCCGCGACCAGGACGACGACGTGTCCGAGCGCGACGCCGACGGCGACCCCGACCGGTCCCAGCACCATGCTCACCGGGATGCCGACGACCAGGGCGAGGAGGGCGGCGGGGGCCACGGCGGCCGTGGCGACGGCGGCCCGCACGACGACGCCCTGCAGGCCCGGCCACGCCAGCCCGGCCAGCGCGACGTGCGGCAGGCCGAGCACGGTGCAGGTGAGCACGACGTCGGGGTCGGCCGACCGGTCGGCCAGCACGAGAGCCAGCGCGACCGTCGCCGCGAGGCCGATCGCCGTCGCTCCGGTGGTCCCGCCGGGCCGCACCCAGCCCGCGCGGGCCACTGCCCACCCGGCCAGCAGCAGGGAGGCCGCGGCCGCGAGCAGCAGGGCTGCCACCCACTGCGCCCTCTCCCCGCCCGGCCAGAGCATCCCGCCGAAGGCGACCCCGGGGACCGGCAGCGTCCAGCAGGACACCCACCAGGCGGTCTCGAACCAGTCCCTCACGGCGCCTCCCCTGAACGTGTTCAGATCCTACCTGAACACGTTCAGTACCCGTCGAGGAACTCCCGCAGGCGGCCCGCGCGGCCGGGAGCGCGCAGCTTGGCCAGCGTCTTGCTCTCGATCTGCCGGATCCGCTCCCGCGTCACCCCGAAGGCCCGGCCCACCTCCTCCAGGGTGTGCGGCTCGCCGTCCCGGAGGCCGTAGCGCAGGCAGAGCACCTCCTGCTCGCGCGGCGACAGCTCGTGCAGCACCAGGGCCAGCTGCTCCTGCAGCAGCACGAACGCCACGGCGTCGCCCGGCACGACGGCGTGCGTGTCCTCGATCATGTCGCCGAGCTGGGCGTCCTCCTCGGCCCCGATCGGCGTCTCCAGCGAGACCGGCTCCTGGGCGACCTTCTGCAGGTCACGCACCTTCTCCGGCGTGAGGTCGAGCTCGGTGGCGAGCTCCTCGGGCGTCGGGTCGCGCCCGAGCGACTGCAGCAGCTGCCGCTGGGTGCGCAGCAGCTTGTTGATGGTCTCCACCAGGTGCACCGGGATGCGGATGGTGCGCCCCTGGTCGGCCAGCGCCCGGGTGACGGCCTGCCGGATCCACCAGGTCGCGTAGGTGGAGAACTTGAAGCCGCGGACGTAGTCGAACTTCTCGACCGCCCGGATCAGCCCGACGTTGCCCTCCTGCACCAGGTCCAGGAACGGCATGCCGCGCCCGACGTAGCGCTTGGCGATCGACACCACCAGGCGCAGGTTCGCCTCCACCAGGCGTGCCTTCGCCCGGACCCCGTCGGCGACCAGCACGAGCAGCTCGGCCCGCAGCGCCGGGTCCGCACAGGCAGCGGCCTGCTCGCCCGCGAACAGGCCCGCCTCGACCCGCTTGGCGAGGTCGACCTCCTGCTCCGCGGTCAGCAGGGGCACCCGGCCGATCTCGCGCAGGTACAGCCGGACGGGGTCGCTCGAGGGCCCCGCCTCGGCCGGCTCCGGGGGCTCCGGCGGGTCCTCCGCGACGGCCACCCCCGCAGCGGCCAGGGCGGCCAGCACGGCGTCGAGCTGGTCGTCCTCCACGGCGGCGGCGACCGCGTCGGCGCTCAGGGCGCCCTCGCGACGGGCCTGAGCGAGCAGCGGGGCCAGCAGGCGAGCGAGCACGTCGGGCGGGACGTCGGCCGGGACGTCGGGCAGCACGTCCGGCAGTGCGGCGGGCAGCACGGCGGGGGGCTCGGTCGTGGCCTCCCCGCCGTCGCTCACAGCTCGCCGACCC
The DNA here is from genome assembly GCA_963815615.1 of uncultured Actinomycetota bacterium. Lineage (GTDB taxonomy): Bacteria > Actinomycetota > Actinomycetes > Mycobacteriales > SCTD01 > RYN-122. The sequence continues at coordinate 29,824 of CAWFHF010000005.1, forward strand.
CGGTCTCGCGCAGCGCCCGCGCCGTCTGCTCGAGGCTGATCAGCTCGGCGAACAGCCGCCCGTACTGCTCGGCCTGCTCGACCGGGTTGACCCGTTGCAGGCGCGGCTTCAGCTCGGCGATGCGCCGGGTGACCGCGAGCTCCTGCAGGCGCTGCAGCACGGCGCGCGCGTAGCGGTCGTCGGGCTCGCCGTCGGTGCGCAGCGGCTCGACGGCCAGCATGCCGACGACCTGCCGGGCGTCGTCGTCCGCGGCGACGTCGCGCAGCAGCGACACCCACGCCTCGCCACCGACCTGCCCCGAGGTGCCGCCCGCGAGCATGACCAGCCGGTGCGCCGCGGCGAGCGCCGGGTCGGTGAAGACCTCCTCGTCGAGGTCGTCGTAGAGCGGGGCCACCAGCACCGGCACCTGCACGGCGAGCTTGACCGCCTCGCGCTCGACCTGGACGGCGACCTCGTCGCGCGTGGCCGGCCGCTGCCCCGGGCGGCGCTGCGCGGGGGTGCGCGACTCACCGGTCAGCTCGGCGACCCGTGCGGCCACGACCTCGACCTCCATGCCGAGCCACCCGGCCAGGCGGCGCGCGTACTCGGGGCGCAGCGCCCGGTCCTTGATCTTCGCCACCATCGGCGCGGCCGCGGACAGCGCCTGCACGCGGCCCTCGGCGGTCTCGAGGTCGTAGTCGGCGAGCTTGCTGCGCACGGCGAACTCGACCAGGGGCACCCGGCTGGCCACCAGGTCGCGCACGGCGGCGTCGCCCTTGGCCAGCCGCAGGTCGCACGGGTCCATGCCGCCGGGCGCGACCGCGACGAAGGTCTGCGCCACGAAGCGCTGGTCGTCGTCGAACGCCTTGAGCGCGGCCTTCTGCCCGGCGGCGTCGCCGTCGAAGACGAACACGACCTCGCCGCGGAACTCCCCGGAGTCCATGAGCAGCCGGCGCAGCACGCCGATGTGGTCGCTGCCGAACGCGGTGCCGCAGGTGGCGACCGCCGTCGGGACGCCCGCGAGGTGGCAGGCCATCACGTCGGTGTAGCCCTCGACGACGACGGCCTGGCGGCGGCGGGCGATCTCCTTCTTGGCGACGTCGACGCCGTAGAGCACGTGGCTCTTCTTGTAGAGCGGCGTCTCGGGGGTGTTGAGGTACTTGGGGCTGTCGTCCTTCGGGTCGGTCGACAGCTTGCGCGCCCCGAAGCCGATGGGCTCGCCGGTGATGTCGCGGATCGGCCAGACGAGCCGGTCGCGGAAGCGGTCGATCGGGCCGCGCCGCCCCTCCGAGGCCAGCCCCGAGGCCACCAGCTCCTCGCCCGAGAAGCCCTGCGCGCGCAGGTGCTTGACCAGCACGTCCCAGCCGGCGGGCGCGTGGCCCAGCCCGTAGGACGCGGCGGCCGCCTGGTCGAACCCGCGGGCGGCCAGGAACGCCCGCGCGCCCTCGGCCTCCGGGGCACCCAGCTGCTCGGTGTAGAAGGCGACGGCCTTGCGGTGCGCCTCCACCAGCCGGGTGCGGGCCGAGCCCTGCTGCCGCGGCGCCGACGAGCCCTGCTCGTAGCGCAGCTCGACGCCGTACCGGCCGGCCAGGTGCTCGACCGCCTCCACGAAGCTCAGCAGCCCGTTCTTGCGGACGTAGCTGATGACGTCGCCGGACTCGCCGCAGCCGAAGCACATGTAGTAGCCGACGGTCGGGTTGACGTTGAACGACGGCGTCTTCTCGTCGTGGAAGGGGCACAGCCCCTTGAGCCGGCCGCCTCCGGCGCTGCGCAGCTGGACGCCGGACTCGACGACGACGTCGGCCAGCGAGGCCCGCTCACGGACGGCGACGACGTCGTCGTCGCGGATCCGGCCTGCCACGGTGCCTCCTGGTGCTCGGCCCGCAGTCTAGGCGCGCAGGACCGCGTGACGGGCCGCCGCGGCGGCGTCGGTGAGGCTCGCGACGGCGTCGACGACGGCCCGCAGCCGGCCGGCCTCGTCGTCGGCGCGCAGCCACGCCTCGCGGGCGTCGGCCTCGAGCTCCTCGGGCCGTTCCTGCAGGGCCTCGACCAGCTCGCGGACCCGCCGCCGCTCGGTCTCCTGCACCTCGGCCACCCCCGGTCGGCGCATGACGTACAGCGCGGTCACGGCCTTCAGGACGGCGCACTGCGCGCGCTCCAGGGCGGGCACGACCAGGTCCGCGTCGTACCGGCGCAGCGGCCCGTCCCCGTGCGCCTGCCGGGTCGCCCGCTCCGCGGCGCGGCAGAACCGGCCGATGAGCCCGCTGGTCAGCGCCTTGAGGCGGGCGGTGTCACCGGCGCTGCCGTCGAAGGACTCGGGCAGGCCGGCCACCAGGTCGGCGGCGACCTCCTCGAGCTCCCACCGGCCGGCCTCGCTGTAGTGGTCCCCCGCGACCTCGGCGATGCGCGGCCAGTCGTCGCGCAGCCGGCTCAGGTCGACCATCCCGCGACAGCACGCCGTCCTCGAGGTCGTGCACCGAGTAGGCGACGTCGTCGGACCAGTCCATGACCTGCGCCTCCAGGCTGCGCCGCCCCGGGGGCGCGCCCTCGCGCAGCCAGCCGAACACGGGCAGGTCGTCGGCGTAGACGCCGTACTTGCGGACGCCCTCGCGACGCGGCCAGGGGTACTTCGTCGCCGCGTCCAGGGTGGCCCGGGTGAGGTTGAGCCCGCCGCCGGGGACCTTGACCTCGAGCCGGGTGAGCACGCGCAGCGACTGCGCGTTGCCCTCGAAGCCGCCGCACGCCTGCGCCACCTCGTCGAGCGCCTGCTCGCCGTTGTGGCCGTAGGGCGGGTGCCCGAGGTCGTGGGCCAGGCAGGCGGCGTCGACCAGGTCGGGGTCGCAGCCGAGCGAGGCGCCGAGCTCGCGGCCGATCTGCGCGCACTCCAGCGAGTGGGTCAGCCGCGTGCGCGGCACGGCGATGCCCGGGCCGTGCGGCTCCACCACCTGGGTCTTGCCGGCCAGCCGGCGCAGCGCCCCCGAGTGCAGCACCCGGGCGCGGTCGCGGGCGTACGGCGAGCGCCCCGACGCCGGCTCGGGCACCCAGCGCTCCTCGGCCCGGGCGGCGGGGTCGGGGCTCACCGGCCCAGTCTGCCCCGCTGCCTGTTCTCCTTGGCCCGGGTCTTCCACACCTTGGCCTGCTCGGCCCGCAGCCGCGCGTCGCTGCGCCGGGCCTGGAAGGCCAGCTCGCGCTGCAGGTGCCCCCAGGAGTCGAGGCGCTCCTGCGACAGGTCGCCCGCGGCGATGCTCGCCAGCAGCGCGCAGCCCGGCTCCGTGGTGTGCCGGCAGTCGGCGAACCGGCAGGCCGACGCCAGCTCCTCGACGTCCGCGAAGCTCTGCGACAGGTCGCCGTCGGCCGACAGGGCGACGCCGCGCAGGCCCGGGGTGTCGATGACGGTGGCGCCCGAGGGGAGCACGAACAGCTCGCGGTGGCTGGTGGTGTGCCGGCCCTTGCCGTCGACGTCGCGGACGTCGCCGGTGGCCATGAGCGTCCCACCGGCCAGGGCGTTGAGCAGCGTGGACTTGCCCGCCCCGGACGCGCCGAGCAGCACCAGCGTGGTGCCGACGGTGGTGTGCGGGGCGAGGCCGTCGAGGTCGCCCTGCTCGGCCGACACCAGCACCACCTCGACGCCGGGGGCGCGCGGGGCGACGGTGCGCAGCACCTGCTCGGGGTCGTCGCACAGGTCGGCCTTGGTGAGCACGAGCACCGGGACGGCGCCGCTCTGCCAGGCGAGGGTGAGCAGCCGCTCGATGCGCCGCAGCGGCAGGGCGGAGGACAGCCCGACGCAGACCAGCACGACGTCGACGCCGGCCGCCAGCGGCTGGCCGGTGCTGCTGCCCGACGCCGACCCGCGCACCAGCAGGGTGCGCCGGGGCAGGACGGCGCGGACGGCGGTGTCGTCGACGGCGAGCCAGTCGCCGACCACGGGCGCGTCGGTGGCGACCGCGGGCGGCGGCAGGGCGGGCAGGCGCAGGACGCCGTCGTCGGTGACGACGTCGTAGGCGCTGCGGTCGACCCGGGCGAGCCGCCCGAGCCGGGTGCCCTCGGGGAGGGCGGGGACGTGCGAGCAGACGTGCGGGGGGACGTGCAGGGACACGGGGGCGCCTTCCGGGCGGGGCAGGCGCTCCGGCTACTGCGCGGGCGCCTCGGGGAGGTGGGCGGGCACGGCGACAGCCATGACGGGCACCTCCTCTCGCTCTCGGGGACCCGGACCGTACTGCGCGCCGCAGCAGGGCGCACGAGGTTTCTCTAGCGCGCGGTGAGCCGCTGCAGCGCCGCCACGACGTCGCCGGGCGCGAACGGCTTGGACAGGTAGTCGTCCATCCCGGCGGCCAGGCAGCGGTCGCGGTCCTCGGTGAAGGCGGCGGCGGTGAGGGCGAGCACCGGCAGGCGCCGGGCACCCGTCGCCGCCTCGCGCCGGCGCAGCTCGCGGGCGGTGTCGTAGCCGTCGAGCACCGGCATCTGGCAGTCGAGCAGCAGCGCGTCGTAGCCGTCGTCCTCGGCCAGCCGGTCGAGCGCCTGCTGCCCGTCGTCGACCACGTCGACCTCGAAGTCCTCGCGGCGCAGCAGCTCCACGGCGACCAGCTGGTTGACCAGGCTGTCCTCGGCGAGCAGGACGCGCAGGCTCCCGCTGCGCGGCGCCGGGACCGCGGACGCAGAGGGCTGCTCGGGCTCGACCGCGAGGTCGGCCATCGGCAGGGAGAAGGAGAACGTGCTGCCGTGGCCGTCGACGCTGCTGACGAGCAGCTCGCCGCCGAGCACCCGGACGAGGTCGCGGCTGATGGTCGAGCCCGAGGCCCGTGCCGCCGAAGCGGCGCGTCGTGGAGGCGTCGGCCTGCGCGAACGGCTCGAACAGGCGCTCCTGGTCGGCCTCCGGGATGCCGGGCCCGGTGTCGCTGACGGCGAGCCACACCGACGCCCCCGGGCCGGCCTCGGCACGCAGCACCACCCCGCCCTCGGCGGTGAACTTCACGGCGTTGCCCAGCAGGTTCACCAGCACCTGGCGCAGCCGGTCGGGGTCGCCGGCGACCGTGCGCGGGAGGTCGTCGGCGATCTCGACGGCCAGGCTCAGCGACTTGGCGGCGGCCGCGGCGGCGAGCGGCGCGAGCGCGTCCTCGAGCAGCCGGCGCAGGTCGAAGACGCGGTGGACGACGTCGAGCCGGCCGGCCTCGATCTTGGCCAGGTCGAGGATGTCGTTGACGACCGAGAGCAGCCCCTGGCCGCTGCGGTGCGCGAGCTGGGCCCACTCCTGCTGCTGCGCCGACAGCCCGCTGTCCAGCAGCAGCGACGTCATGCCCAGCACGCCGTTCAGCGGGGTGCGGATCTCGTGGCTCATGTTGGACAGGAAGGCGGTCTTCGCCGACGACGCCGCCAGCGCCGCGTCGCGCGCCGCCTCCAGCTCGGCCTCCTGGCGGCGCCGCGGGGCGACGTCGCGCAGCAGCCCGTGCAGGCACGGGTTGCCCTCGGCGTCGTCGACCGGCCACCAGGTGCCCTCGACGGTGAGCAGCGAGCCGTCGCGGTGCCGCATCTCGACCTCGTGCGTGCGCCCGAGCACCTCGGGCTCGCCGGCCAGGAAGCGGGCGCGCAGCGACTGCCAGCCGGCCCGCTGCCCGGCGTCCATGACCAGCTCGCTGACCCGCTTGCCGCTGGCGAGCACCTCGGCGCGGGTCCAGCCGAACAGCTGCTCGGCCGCGCGGTTCCACTGCAGGGCCCTGCCCGACGCGTCGGCCACCAGGTAGACCTCGCCGGCGGAGTCGAGCACGTCGCGCAGCAGCTCCCCCTCGCCGCGGGCCAGCGCCAGGTCGCGGGTGGCGGCCTCGAGCGCGCGGCGGGCGTCCTGCTGGTCGCTGACCCGGCGCAGCACGTGCTGGATGCCCGGGCGCCCCTCGATCTCGACCCGCGCGCACGACATCTCGACGTCGACCCGGCGCCCGTCCAGGCGGCGCACCCGGGCGCGCAGCAGGGGCACCGCCTCGCCCGCCAGGACCTGCTCGCCGCGGCAGCCGAGCGCCTCGAGGGCCTGGTCGTCGTGCACGTCGGCAGCGGCCCGGCCGAGCAGGTCGTCGGCGCGCTCCGCCCCGAGCAGCGCGGCCGCCGAGGCGTTCGCGAACTGGAGCACGCCGTCGACGTGGACGAGGATCGCGTCGGGGGTCTGCTCGACGAGCTGGCGGTAGCGGCCCTCGGACTCGGCGCGGCCCTGCTCGGCGTCCACCTCGGGCGTGACGTCGCGCGCGGCCGCGTGCACCTCGACGAGCTGCCCCGAGGGGTCGAGCAGGGGCGCCAGCCGCACCTCCAGGTGCCGCCACCGGCCGTCCGCGTGCCGCACCCGCACCCGCCGGGTGGCGACCCCGCCCTCCCGCGTCACCAGCACCGCGCCCGCGTCGAGGTCGTCGGGGTGCACGAGCCGGGGCAGCGCGGTGCCGACGAGCGCGTCGGGGTCGAGCCCGAGCACCTCCCGGACCGACGGCGAGACGAACAGCGCGGTGCCCGCGAGGTCGGTGCGGACCAGCAGGTCGGTGCCGCCCTCGGCGACCAGGCGCAGCAGGGTGGCGTGGTGCTCGGCCTCGGCGAGCGAGCGGACCTGGCGCAGCAGCGCGACGGCCTGGCCGGCGAGGTCGCGCAGGCCGTCCTGCTGCGCGGGCGTCAGCGGCAGCGGGATGGGCGAGACCACGCTGAGCGTGCCGAGCGCCTGCCCGTCGGGCAGCACCAGGGGCGCGGCCGCGAAGCCCCGCACGCGCGCGGCCCGGCCGTCGACCCACGGGTGCCCGGCCGTCGCGGGCTCCTCGGCGGCGTCGGGCACGCAGCGCAGCCGCGGCTCGGCGAGGGCGAGGTCGCCGAGAGACGCCCCGCGCACGCGGTCCTGCGGCGGCGTCCCGGTCTGCGCGACCCGGTGCAGCACGTCGTCGCCCAGCAGGTCCAGCGCGGCGGCGTCGGCGCCGGTGAGCAGCACCGCCAGCCGGGTCAGGGCCTCCAGGGCGGGGCGCGGGGCGCCCCCGGGCAGGGAGTGCGCGGCCAGCAGCGCGTCCGCCTCGTGCCCGGGGGGCACGGGGGACGTCAGGACGCGGTCGGGCACACCTGTCCTGTCGGCGTCGCGGCCGCCGTGCTGGACCCGTTCGGGCTGCTCCTGTCGGGCCGTGCCCGGTGGCCCGTCCCGACCACGCGCACGGTCGCTCAGGCCGGGTCACGACGGGGCTCACACCGCGGCCGGCGCACCCTCGGCGGCACTGCCGCCGAACGCCCGGTAGTAGAGGTAGGCCGCCGTCTCGCGGGCGATGTAGCGCAGCTCGGTCTCCCGGGTGCGCACCGACGGCCCGGCCCGGGTCGGGCTGGTGACCGCCTGCAGGCCCAGGTCGCGGGCCATCGTGCGGGTCCGCAGCGAGTGCCAGGGGTCGGTGACCAGCACGACGCTCGTCCAGCCGCGGTCGTCCATCACCCGCTCCAGGGCCTGCAGGCTCTGCAGGGTGTCGCCGCCCTCGCCGATCGCCAGGATGCGCGAGCGGTCGACCCCGCGGGCCCGCAGGTAGCGCTCGCCCGCCTCGGCCTCGGTGAACCGGTCGCCCGGCCGGCCGCCCCCGACGGTCAGCAGCCGCGGCGCGACGCCGTCCCCGAACAGGGTGCGGGCGTGCTCGAGCCGCGCCTCGAGCACCGAGCTCGGCCGGCCGTCGAACTGCGAGGCGCCCAGCACGACGATGGCGTCGCTGCGGGTGCGGTCGTCGCCGCGGGCGGTCCACCAGATCCGCGCCGCCGTCCCGCCGACCACCAGCAGCGCGGCCAGCAGGACCGCCCCCACCAGGCGGCGGACGGTCTTGCTGAAGAGCAGGAAGGGCACGACCCAGTGTCAGGCCTGCGGCGGCGCGACAGCGGCGCGACCCGCCTCGAGCCGGGCCACCGGCACCCGGAACGGCGAGCAGGACACGTAGTCGAGCCCGACCTCGTGGAAGAAGTGGACGCTGTCGGGGTCGCCGCCGTGCTCGCCGCACACGCCGGTCTTGAGGTCGGGCCGGGCGCTGCGCCCCTGCTCGACGGCGGTCCGCACCAGCCGGCCGACGCCGTCGCGGTCCAGCGACTCGAAGGGGCTGACGCCGAAGATGCCGAGGTCGAGGTAGCGGGAGAAGAAGGCGGCCTCGACGTCGTCGCGGCTGAAGCCCCACGTCATCTGGGTGAGGTCGTTGGTGCCGAAGGAGAAGAAGTCGGCCGCCTCGGCGACCTGGGCGGCGGTGAGGGCGGCCCGCGGCACCTCGATCATCGTGCCGACCAGCGCCTCGACGCCGACCTCGGCCAGGATGCCGACCGCCTCCTCGCGCACGTGCTCGAGCTCCTGCACGGCGCCGACCAGGGGGACCATGACCTCCGGGCGCGGGTCGAGCCCCTCGTCGCGCAGGTCGCGGGCGGCCTCGGCCAGCGCCCGCACCTGCATGGCGAACAGCCCCGGGATCACGAGCCCCAGCCGCACGCCGCGCAGGCCGATCATCGGGTTGCTCTCGTGCAGCCGGCGGACGGCGTCGAGCAGGTCGCACTTCTTCTGGTCGACCGGCTCGCCGGTGGCCTCGGCGACGGCGACCTCGACCGACAGCTCGGTGAGGTCGGGCAGGAACTCGTGCAGCGGCGGGTCGATGAGGCGGACCGTCACCGGCAGGCCGTCCATCGCCCGCAGGATCCCGCTGAAGTCCTCGCGCTGCAGCGGCAGCAGCTGCGCCAGCGCCTGCTCCTGCTCCTGCGGGCCCTGCGCCAGCACCAGGTCCTCGACGAGCTGGCGGCGCTCGCCCAGGAACATGTGCTCGGTGCGGCACAGGCCGATGCCCTGGGCGCCGAAGCGGCGGGCGCGGGCGGCGTCCTCGGCGGTGTCGGCGTTGGCGCGGACCTCGAGCCGGCGGGCGGCGTCGGCGTGGCCGATGAGGCGGTGGACCGCCTGCACGAGGTCGTCGCCGTCCTCGGGGGCCAGGCTGCCCTCGAAGTACTCGACGACCGGGCTCGGCCGCACGGGCACCGCGCCGAGGAAGACGTTGCCGCTGGTCCCGTCGATGCTGATGACGTCGCCCTCGGCCACCACCTCGCCGTCGGCGGTGGTGATGCTGCGCGCCTCGACGTCGACGTCGAGGTCCTCCGCGCCGCAGACGCAGGTCTTGCCCATGCCGCGGGCGACGACGGCGGCGTGGCTGGTCTTGCCGCCGCGGCTGGTGAGGATGCCCTGCGCGGCGATCATGCCGGCGAGGTCGTCCGGGTTGGTCTCCCGGCGGACCAGGATGACGTCCTCGCCGCGGGCGGCCCACGCGACGGCGGTGTCGCTCTCGAACACCACCTTGCCGACGGCCGCGCCCGGGCTCGCGCCCATGCCCCTGCCGAGCAGCGGCTGGCCCTCGGTGGCGTCGTCGGTGGCCCCGAAGGCGGGGAACATCAGCCGGGCCAGGCCGGCGCCGTTGACGCGCGTCAGCGCCTCGTCCTCGTCGATCAGCCCCTCGTCGACCAGCTGCGTGGCGATCCGGAAGGCGGCCCCGGCGGTGCGCTTGCCGACCCGGGTCTGCAGCATCCAGAGCTTGCCGCGCTCGATCGTGAACTCGATGTCGCACAGGTCGCGGTAGTGCTCCTCGAGCGTCGACATGGTGCCGAGCAGCTCGTCGTAGGAGGCCTTGTCCAGCCCCTCGAGGTCGGCCAGCGGCAGGGTGTTGCGGATGCCGGCGACGACGTCCTCGCCCTGGGCGTTCTGCAGGTAGTCGCCGTAGACGCCCTGCGCGCCCGAGCCGGGGTCGCGGGTGAACGCGACGCCGGTGCCCGACGCGCTGTCGAGGTTGCCGAAGACCATCGAGCAGACGTTGACGGCGGTGCCGAGGTCGGCGGGGATGCGCTCCTGGCGGCGGTAGATGCGGGCGCGGTCGGTGTTCCAGGAGTCGAAGACGGCGCGGACCGCGAGGTCCATCTGCTCGCGCGGGTCCTGCGGGAAGGCCGCCCCGGTGTGCTGCTCGACGAGCCCCTTGAAGGCGGTGACGAGGGCGCGCAGGTCGGCGGCGTCGAGCTCGAGGTCGGTCTTGACGCCCTTGTCCTTCTTGGTGCGCTCGAGCAGGTCCTCGAAGCCCTCGACGCCGAGCACCGTCTTGCCGAACATCTGCAGCAGCCGGCGGTAGGAGTCCCAGGCGAAGCGGTCGCTGCCGGACTGGCGGGCCAGCCCCTCGACGCTCGCGTCGTTGAGCCCGATGTTCAGGACGGTGTCCATCATCCCGGGCATGGAGAACTTGGCGCCGGAGCGGACGCTGACCAGCAGCGGGTCCTCGGCGTCGCCGAGCCGCTTGCCCATCCCCTGCTCGAGGGCGGCCAGGTGCTCGTCGACCTCGGCGGCGAGCTCGGCGGGGACGTCGCCGGTCTCCAGGTAGGCCCGGCAGGCCTCGGTGGTGATGGTGAAGCCGGGGGGCACCGGCAGGCCCAGCACGGTCATCTCCGCGAGGTTCGCGCCCTTGCCGCCCAGCAGGTCCTTCATGTCCCGCCCGCCCTCGGAGAAGTCGTAGACGAGCTTGGGCACGGCGGGCTCCTCGCAGGGCGGGACAGGGGGCGCCGCAGGCTATCCCCGGGCGTGCCGGCGGCGGGACAGGGCCAGCCCTGCCGTCCCCAGCAGCAGACCGGCGACACCCACCACCGGCCACGGGACCGCGCGCGCCGTCTCCCGGGTGAGCGCCGGGGCGGGCGAGGGGCTCGGCGATGCGGGTCTGGACGCGACCGGGCTCGCCGCCGGGCTCGGCGGGGCGGTCGCGGTGAGCCGCTGCAGCGGCGAGCCCCGGCCCTCGCCGGCGACCAGCACCGCGCCGCCGTCCGGCTCCAGGGCGACCGCCTCGCCCTGCTCGGTCGGCGGGAGGGGGCTGACCAGCGGCGGCTGCGCGAAGGTCGCCCGCACGTCGCCGGCCCACTCCCACGCGTACAGGTCGGTGTAGGTCCGCAGCACCACCGTGTCGCCGACCAGGCTGCCGCCGGTGACCAGCACCTGCCCGAACGGGCCGGCCGGACCGCCGCGCGTGCCGGTCGGCGACAGCCGCACCTCGGCGACCCGCTCCAGCACCCCGCCGTCGGCCGGGCCGACGTACACGCCCGAGCGCGACACCGCCTTGGTCACCACGGCGACCTCCCGGCCGCCGGGCAGCACCAGCAGCGCCTCGGCGTCGTGCGGGCCGTCGGCGTAGCGGAACCGCGCCGTCACCGGCTCCCCGACGACGCCGCCCGCCGGCTCGGGCACCCGCTGCACCTGCACCTCGTCGCGGCTGCGGGTGTTGTCGCCGACGTCGGCGAACCACAGGCTCGGGCGGCCCTGCGCGTCGGGCGCCGCCGCCATGTCCTCCCAGTCGCGGGCCTCCACGCCGAGCCGGAACGACGCGAGCACCCGGCCGGTGCGGTCGACCCTGGCGAAGCGCGCCCCGGAACCGCTGTCCTCGTGCACGTACGTCCCGTGCACCCCGACGGCGATCCCGCTGACCTCCTCGAACGGCAGCGGGCCGAGCACCTGCGGGTCGCCGTAGAGGCTCGCGGCGAGCAGCAGGGCGCTCGGCACGAGGCCGGTCACACGACCCCGTAGAGCCGGTCCCCCGCGTCGCCGAGGCCCGGCGTGATGTAGCCGCGCTCGTCGAGGCGGGCGTCGACGGCGGCGGTGACCACCAGGACGTCGTCGTCGGGGAAGGCCTGCTCCAGCCGGGCGATGCCCTCGGGAGCGGCCAGCAGGCACACCGCGGTGATCCGGCCCGCGCCGCGCTGCCGCATCAGCTCGAAGGTCATGACCAGCGTCCCGCCGGTGGCGAGCATCGGGTCGAGCACGTAGACCTCGCGGCCGGCGAGGTCCTCGGGGAGCCGGTCGGCGTAGGCCGTCGCCGTCAGGCTGGTCTCGTCGCGGACCATCCCGAGGAACCCGACCTCGGCCGTCGGCAGCAGCCGGGTCATGCCGTCGAGCATCCCGAGGCCCGCCCGCAGCACCGGCACGACCAGCGGCACCGGGCGGGCCAGCCGCACGCCCTGCGCCGCGGCCACCGGGGTGCGCACCTCGACCGGCTCGACCGCGATGCCCCGCGTCGCCTCGTACGCCAGCAGGGTCACCAGCTCGTCGGCGAGCCGCCGGAAGGTCGGGCTGTCGGTGCGGGCGTCGCGCAGCGCCGTGAGCTTGTGGCCGACGAGCGGGTGGTCGACGACGAGGGTGCGCACGGCCTGCACGCTAACGGGGCTAGCGTGCGGCCCCGTGAAGCCGCTCTGGACCGTCCACGGCGACGGACGCACCGTCGCCCCCGGCGAGGTCGTCGCCCCCTCCGAGCGCCTGGCGTGGCCGCTGACCGTCGGGGTCGGCGCGCAGCACGTGCTGGCGATGTTCGGCGCCACCTTCCTGGTGCCCGTGATCACCGGGTTCCCGGTGTCGACGACCCTGCTGTTCTCCGGCCTCGGGACGCTGCTGTTCCTGGCCCTGACCCGCGGGCGGGTGCCGAGCTACCTCGGCTCCTCGTTCGCCTTCATCGCCCCCATCAGCGCGGTGTCGTTCACCGACGGCTCCCCCGACCCCGCGCTGCTGCCGCTCGCGGTCGGCGGCGTGCTCGTCGCCGGGCTGACGCTGGCCGCCGTCGGGCTGCTCGTGCAGGCGTTCGGGACGCGGTGGCTGAACCTGCTGCTGCCGCCGGTGGTGACGGGCGCCGTCGTCGCGCTGATCGGGCTCAACCTGGTCGGCGTCGCGCGCAGCAACTACGAGGCCCAGCCGGGCATCGCGACGGTCACCCTGCTCGCCGTGCTGCTGCTGACCGTGTCGCTGCGCGGGTTCCTCGGCCGGCTGTCGATCGTGCTCGGCGTCGCCGTCGGGTGGGTGCTGGCCGCGCTGCTCGGCGCGCTGGACGACGCCGCCGTGCAGCGCTTCCACGACGCCGCGTGGCTCGGCCTGCCGGACTTCACCGCCCCGCGGCTGACCCTGGAGGCGACGAGCCTGTTCGTCCCCGTCGTCGTGGTGCTGGTCGCCGAGAACGTCGGGCACGTCAAGGCCGTCGCGTCGATGACCGAGCGCGACCTCGACCCCGAGCTCGGCCGGACCCTGCTGTCCGACGGCCTGGCCACCACCCTCGCCGGCGTCGGCGGCGGCTCGGGCACGACCACCTACGCGGAGAACATCGGCGTGATGGCGGCGACGCGCGTCTACTCCTCGGCGGCCTACGTCGGTGGCCGGCGTGGCCGCCGTGCTGCTGTCGCTGTCGCCGAAGTTCGGCGCGCTCGTCGCGACCGTGCCCGCCGGCGTCCTCGGCGGGGTGACGACGGTGCTCTACGGGCTCATCGCCGTCCTGGGGGTGCGGATCTTCGTGGAGTCCCGCGTCGACTTCCGCGACCCGGCCAACCTGTTCCCCGTCGCGATCGCGCTCGTCGTCGGTGCCGCCGACTACACGTTGACCGCCGGGCGGGTGTCCTTCAACGGCATCGCCCTCGGCACCTTCGCCGCGATCGTCGGGCACCTGGTCATGCGGGCGATCGGCCGGCGCACCGGCGTCAGCGAGCCGCTGGCCGGCCCGGCGAGCCTGCCCGACGCCGACCAGCGCGGGCCGGCGCGCCCGACGAGGGGCTAGAGGGGGCCGAGCTTGTCGTTGAGGTAGCGCTCGACCTGGTCCAGCGACACCCGCTCCTGCGTCATCGCGTCGCGCTCGCGCACCGTCACGGCCTGGTCCTGCAGGGTGTCGAAGTCGACGGTGACGCAGAACGGCGTGCCCACCTCGTCCTGGCGGCGGTAGCGGCGGCCGATGGCGCCCGCGTCGTCGAAGTCGACGTTCCACTGCTTGCGCAGGGTGGCCGACAGGGAGCGGGCGACCGGCGAGAGGTCGGCGTTGCGCGACAGCGGCAGCACCGCCGCCTTGACCGGCGCGAGCCGGGGGTCGAGCCGCAGCACGACCCGCTTGTCGACGCCGCCCTTGGCGTTGGGGGCCTCGTCCTCGGTGTACGCGTCGAGCAGGAAGGTCAGCGCGCAGCGGTCGACGCCGGCTGCCGGCTCGATGACGTAGGGCCGCCAGCGCTCGCCGCTCTCCTGGTCGAAGTAGGCCAGGTCGGTGCCGCTGGCCTCGGAGTGCACCCGCAGGTCGTAGTCGGTGCGGTTGGCGATGCCCTCGAGCTCGCCCCACTCGGTGCCGGTGAAGGCGAAGCGGTACTCGATGTCGACCGTGCGGGTCGAGTAGTGCGACAGCTTCTCGGCCGGGTGCTCGAACAGCCGCAGGTTCTCCGGCGTGATGCCGAGGTCGGTGTACCAGCGCATCCGCTCGTCGATCCAGTACTGGTGCCACTCGGCGTCCTCGCCCGGCTTGACGAAGAACTCCATCTCCATCTGCTCGAACTCGCGCGTGCGGAAGATGAAGTTGCCCGGGGTGATCTCGTTGCGGAAGCTCTTGCCGATCTGGCCGATGCCGAACGGCGGCTTCTTGCGGGCGCTCTGCTGCACGTTCGCGTAGTTGATGAAGATGCCCTGCGCGGTCTCGGGCCGCAGGTAGGCCAGGCCGGTCTCGTCCTCGACCGGGCCGAGGTGCGTGCGCAGCATGCCGTTGAAGTTCCGCGGCTCGGTGAAGGTGCCCTTGTTGCCGCAGTTGGGGCAGGCGAGGTCGGCCAGGGCCTTGCCCGGCGACGCCTCCTCGAGGTGGTCGGCGCGGAAGCGCTTGTGGCACGACGAGCACTCGGTCAGCGGGTCGGTGAACGTCGCGACGTGGCCGGAGGTCTCCCAGACCTCGCGCGCCAGGATCACGCAGGAGTCCAGCCCGACGACGTCGTCGCGGCCCTGCACGACCGACTTCCACCACTGCCGCTTGACGTTGTTCTTCAGCTCGACGCCGAGGGGCCCGTAGTCCCAGGAGGCGCGCAGGCCGCCGTAGATCTCGCTGCTGGGGAACACCAGGCCGCGGCGCTTGGCCAGGCTGACGATGGTGTCCATGCGGTCTGCGGTCTTGGCCATCTGGGTGCGCTCCGGGGTCCGGCTGGCTGTCGGGTGAGCGCCCGACACTAGGGCAGCGGGCCTACAGCGACGTCGGCACGTCCGGACCGGCCGCCTCGCGCAGCGACACCCGGGCGGCGTCGGCGGCCCGCCGGGTCGGGGCGGCCCCGTCCTCGCCGTGCAGCACCTCGAAGGCGCTCGGCTCGTCGCGGCCGAGGGCCAGCAGCGGGGCGGCGTCGACCTTGACGTCGTAGGACGACAGCGACCGCCGGTAGGCGCCGACGCCCTCCCACTCGGTGGTCAGCACCCAGGCGGTGGGGTCGTCGGCGGCCCGGCCGATCCGCCCCCGCAGGTAGCCGGGACGGGCGGCGAACGCGGCGAGCGCCGCCCGGGCGCGCGGCAGGAAGGCCGCGCCGTCGTCCTCGGGCACGTCGAACCTCGTCACGACCAGCACGGGTGCCACGCTAGGCCTCGTGCCCGCCTTCCGCGCCTCCGTCGAGCGGCGCAGCGCCGTGCTGCTGGCCTGGCTGTCGCTGCGCCCCAGGCTGCTGCTGCCCGCCGTGGTCCTGGGGCTGCTGCTGCTGTCGTCCTTCGTGGCACCGCCGCTGAGCACGGTGTGCCTGCTGGTCGTGCTGGCCGTCGTCGGGTGGCTGTCGTACCTGTCGTGGCCGGTGCTCGACGCCGGGGCGCGGGTCCTGCGGGTGGCGGTGCTGGGCCTGTTCGTCGTGCTCGTGGTGCTGGGCCTGACATGAAAACCGTTGCCATCTAGGCTGGCGGCATGCCCCGCGCCCTGCTCGCCGCCCTCGCCCTGCTGCTGAGCGCGGGCTGCACGGCGCAGGCCGGCGGCAGCGGGGGCGGCGCTCCGGAGGTCGTCGTCGCGGCCTACCCGTTCGCCTGGCTGGTCCAGCAGGTCGGCGGCGACGCCGTCGAGCTGCGTCGACCTGACGCAGGGCGGGGTGGAGCCGCACGACGTCGAGCTCGGCCCGCGGCAGGTCGCCCGGGTGCAGTCGGCCGACCTGGTGGTCGGCCTGGCCGGGTTCCAGCCCGCGCTCGACGACGCCGTCGAGGACGACGGCACGCTCCTCGACCTCGCGGGCGCCGTCGACCAGCGGCCGGCGGTGTCGGACCTGGGCGACGAGGAGGGCGGCCTCGACCCGCACGTCTGGCTCGACCCGGTGCGCATGGCCGCCGCCGCCGAGGCGGTCGGGGAGCGGCTCGAGCAGCTCGCCCCCGGCAGCGCGGCCCGCGGGCAGGAGACCGCCACCGCCCTGCGCGCGCTGGACGGGCGCTTCCGCGACGGGCTGGCCGGCTGCGAGCGCCGCGACCTCGTCACCAGCCACACCGCGTTCGGCTACCTCGCCCAGCGGTACGACCTGCAGCAGGTCGGGGTCAGCGGCACCTCCCCGCAGGACGAGCCGTCGCCCGGCCGGCTCGCCGAGGTCGTCCGCTTCGCCCGCGCCGCCGGCGTCACCACCGTCTTCACGGCGCCCGGCGAGTCCGACGTCGCCGGGACGGTCGCCCGCGAGATCGGCGCCCGCACCGCGACGCTGCTGACCCTGGAGGCGCCGCCCCGACGGCGGCGACTACCTGTCCGGCATGCAGACCGACCTCGACGCCCTGCGCGCCGGGCTGGGCTGCGCGTGAGCGTCTTCGACCTGCAGGGCGGCTGCGTCGACCTCGGCGGCCGCGAGGTCCTGCACGACGTGAGCGTGCACGTCGACGCGGGCGAGTTCGTGGCCGTCCTCGGCGCCAACGGCTCGGGCAAGACGACCCTGGTGCGCGCCCTCGTCGGCCTGGTGCCGCTGCGCCGCGGGCAGCCTGCAGCTGTTCGGCACCCCCTACGCCGGCTTCCGCGACTGGTCCCGGCTCGGCTACGTGCCGCAGCGGCTGCAGGCCGGCGGCGGGGTCCCCTGCACGGTGCGCGAGGTCGTGGCCAGCGGCCGGACCGGGCGGGTGCGGCGGCTGCGCCGGCTCGGCCGCGACGACCGGGCCGCCGTCGACCACGCGCTCGAGGACGTCGGGATGCTCGACCGCGCGGACCGGCCCGTCACCGAGCTGTCCGGCGGCCAGCAGCAGCGCGTGCTCATCGCCCGGGCGCTGGCCGGCGAGCCCGAGGTGCTGGTGCTCGACGAGCCCACCGCCGGCGTCGACGCCGACAGCCAGGACAGCCTCGCCGGCGCCCTCGGCCACCTGTCCCGGGCCGGCGGCAGCGTCGTGCTGGTCGTGCACGAGCTCGGGCCGCTGGCCGGGCTGATCCGCCGCGCGGTGGTGCTGGCCGACGGCCGCATCGTCTCCGACGGCCCGCCGCCCGAGCCCGAGGGCCACCACGCGCACCCCGCCCACGTGCACCTGCACGCGCACGAGACCTCCGAGCCCAGCAGGCCCGCCGCGCTGAGGATCACCCCGTAGTGCTCGCCTTCGCCTTCGTCCAGCGGGCCCTGGTCGCCGCCGTCCTCGTCGGCGCCGCGGCGCCCGCCATCGGCACGTTCCTCGTGCAGCGCCGGCTCGCCCTCATGGGCGACGGCATCGGGCACGTCGCCCTCACCGGTGTCGCCCTCGGCTTCCTGCTCGGCACCGCCCCGGTGCTCACCGCCGTCGTCGTCGCGACCGCCGGGGCCGTCGCCATCGAGCTGGTCCGCCAGCGCGGGCGCACCAGCGGCGACGTCGCCCTGGCGCTGCTGTTCTACGGCGGCATCGCCGGTGGGGTGCTGCTCATCGGGCTGAGCCCGGGCGGCTCGAGCGCCACCCTCGTCGGCTACCTGTTCGGCTCGCTGTCCAGCGTCAGCCCGGGCGACCTCGCCGTGATCGTCGCGCTGTCGCTCGGGGTCCTCGGCGTCGTCGCCGTGTTCGGGCGCGAGCTGTTCGCGGTCTGCCAGGACGAGGAGGTCGCACGGGTGCAGGGGCTGCCGGTGCGCTTCCTCAACCTGCTGGTCGCCGTCACCGCCGCGGTCACCGTCACGGTGGCGATGCGCGTCGTCGGGCTGCTGCTGGTCAGCGCCCTGATGGTCGTGCCCGTGGCCGCCGCCCAGCAGCTCACCCGCAGCTTCCGCGGCACCCTGCTGCTGGCCTGCGGCGTCGGGGTGGCCGCGAGCGTGAGCGGCCTGGTGCTGGCCTTCTACGCCGACGTCGCCCCCGGGGCCTCCACCGTCGTGCTCGCCCTCGGGGTGTTCGCCGTGCTGTCGGTGGCCGGCCGGGCGCGCGCCCGTCGGGACGGGCCGCGTGACCCGGGCGACCCGCCAGCGGACCGCCGTCGCCCGGGCGCTCGCCGGCACCGAGGGCTTCCGCAGCGCCCAGGACCTGCACGCCGCGCTGCGCGACGAGGTCGGCCTCACCACCGTCTACCGGACGCTGCAGGCGATGGCCGAGGCCGGCGAGGTCGACGTGCTGCGCACCGACGACGGCGAGTCGGTCTACCGCCGCTGCGCCAGCGACGAGCACCACCACCACCTGGTCTGCCGCGCCTGCGGGGCGACCGTCGAGGTGGCCGGGCCCGCCGTCGAGCAGTGGGCGGACACGGTCGCGGCCGAGCACGGGTTCACCGCGGTCAGCCACACGCTCGAGGTCTTCGGCACCTGCCGCGACTGCAGCGGCTAGCCCTCCAGCAGCTCGACCGCGTTGCCGTCCGGGTCCGCGGTCGTGCCGCGCCGCCGGCCGTCCAGCGGCTCCTTCGGCTCCCACGGGTGGCCCTGCTCCTGCAGGCGCGCGACGACGCCGTCGAGGTCGTCGACCGCGAGCGCCACGTGCTGCTCGGGGTGCCGCTCCCCCGCCCGCTCGCTCACGTGCACCTGCTGGCCGTCCGGCAGCTCGAACCACGCCCCCGCGGCCCGCGTGCCGCCCTGCTTGGGCACGCGCACCAGGCCGAGCAGCTCCCAGAAGGGCACCACGGCGTCGGTGCGCCCCGGCGGCACGACGACGTTGACGTGGTGGAGGCGGATCACGCCGTCGGCTCGTTCGGCAGGGCGCCGCCGTAGCGCCGGTCGCGGGAGGCGTACAGCTCGCAGGCCCGCCAGAGCGTGCGCCGGTCGACGTCGGGCCACAGCTCGTCGAGGAACACCATCTCGGCGTAGGCCGACTGCCAGAGCAGGAAGTTGCTGGTGCGCTGCTCGCCGGAGGTGCGCAGGAACAGGTCGACGTCGGGCATGTCCGGCTCGTCGAGGTAGCGGGCGAGCACCCGCTCGTCGACCTTCGCCGGGTCGAGCCGTCCGTCCGCGACGTCCTGCGCGAGGGCCCTGGCGGCGTCGGCGATCTCGGCCCGGCCGCCGTAGTTGACGCACATGGTGAGCGTGGCGACGGTGTTGTCGCGGGTGAGCTCCTCGGCCGCCTCGAGCTCCTTGACGACGCTGCGCCACAGCCGCGGGCGCCGACCTGCCCACCGCACCCGGACGCCGAGCTCGTGCATCTCGTCGCGTCGCCGCCGGATGACGTCGCGGTTGAAGCCCATGAGGAAGCGGACCTCGTCGGGGCTGCGCTTCCAGTTCTCGGTCGAGAACGCGTACGCGCTGACCCACTGCACGCCGAGCTCGATGGCCCCCTCGACGACGTCGAACAGCGAGCTCTCGCCCTCGGTGTGCCCGGCGGTGCGGGGCAGGCCGCGCTCCTTGGCCCAGCGCCCGTTGCCGTCCATGACGATCGCGACGTGGCGGGGCACGAGGTCGCGGGGGATCGGCGGGGGGAGGGCACCCGGACGGATGGGGGGTGGGCGGACGGACCGGGGAGCGGCGGGGGGTCCGTGGCACGCGCCGACCCTAGAGGAGCGAGCGGGCCAGCAGGACGACGGCGCTCGCGGCGGACAGCACCAGCACGGCGAGCCGCAGCCCGGGCCCCTCGACCCGGCGGCGCAGCGGCCCCGACAGCGCGAACCCGGCGACGACGAACGGCAGCAGGACGCCCGCCCGGCCCGCCTCGCGCCGGCCGATCTCGCCGGCCAGGGCGAGCGTCGCGACCGACACCACGTTGCCGACCAGGAAGTAGACGCCCATGGTCGAGCGCAGCACGCGCCCCTCGGCCCGCTGGTAGAGCAGCGCGACGGGCGGACCGCCGACCGACGTCGCCGTCCCGCTGACGCCGCTGACCAGCCCGGCCGCGACGAGGGCGCGCGGCGTCGGGCGGGCGTCCCAGGACGTGACCGACAGCGCGACCGCCCCGAGCACGACGACGGCGACGAGCACCGCGACGGTGCGGGCCGGCTGGGTGACCACGACGTACGCGCCGGCGCGCGGTGCCCGACGACGCGGGCCGGCAGGGCGTACCCGAGCCCGCGCCAGTCGGTCCCGTCGAGCTCGCGCTGCAGGGTGAGCAGCGGCAGCACCGACGTCGTCAGCAGGATCGTGCCGGGCACCAGCGTCGGGTCGAGCAGGGCGAACACGGGCGAGGCGACCAGGCCGAGCCCGAGCCCGACGGCGCCCTGCACGGCGGCCCCGAGCAGGCAGGCGGCCCCGGCGGCCAGGAGCACGAGCAGCGGCAGGTCCACCCTCAGCGCTCGACGAGCGGCAGGCTGCGCAGCCCGCGCTCGAGGTGCCACTGCAGGTGCGCGGCGACCAGCCCGCTCGCCTCGCGGCGCACGTGCGGCTCGCTCGACTGCGAGGCGTCCCACTCGCCGGTGAGCAGGTCGACCATGAGCTGCAGGGCCGCCGGCCCGGGCGAGGCGGCGCCGGCCGGGCGGCAGGCCGGGCAGACGGCGCCGCCGGCCGGGACGGAGAACGCCCGGTGCGGGCCGGTCGCTCCGCAGCGGGCGCAGTCGTGCAGCGCCGGCGCGTACCCGGCGACCGTCATCGCCCGCAGCAGGAACGCGTCCAGGACGAGGCCGGGGTCGCGCGCCGGCGCGTCGTCGGGGCCGCCGCCGGTGAGCGCCCGCAGCGCCCCGACCACGAGCAGGAACAGCCGCAGCGCGGGCTCGCGCTCCTCGGCGGTCAGCCGCTCGGCCGTCTCGAGCACGGCGGTCCCGGCGGTGTACCGGGCGTAGTCGACCACCAGCCGCTCGCCGTAGGAGTGCAGCGACTCGGCCTGCGTGACGATGTCGAGCGAGCGGCCCTGGAACAACTGCAGGTCGACGTGGCTGAACGGCTCGACGCTCGCCCCGAAGCGGGAACGGGTGCGGCGCACGCCCTTGGCGACCGCCCGGACCCGGCCGTTCCGCTTCGTCAGGACCGTCACGATCCGGTCGGCCTCGCCCAGCTTGTGCACCCGCAGGACGACGCCCTCGTCCCGGTAGAGCGCCACCCCGACACGCTAGCCCGGTTGCACTCGCCCGGCAGCAGGGCAGGGCAGGGTCGGGCGCGCGGGCACCGGTAGGCCGCGATGGACGAGGGGCAGGTCGCAGGACGTGGTCAGCGAGGCGGTCGGCGAGGCGGCCGGCGCGGCACCGCCGGGAGCGCGGCTGCGCGTCCCCCGCGGCGGCTGGGCCCTGCCCCCGCGGCCTCCCGAGCAGTGGGTCGCGGCCAGCTGGTCGGTGCTGCTGACGCTGCTGCTCGGCGCAGCCGCCGTCGTCCCGCTGACCGTCGTGCTGCGGGCCGACCCCCGCACCTCCGCGCTCGTGTCGCTGGCGCTGCTCGCCGCCGTCGTCGCGGGCAGCGCCGCCGTGCTGTCCTACGCCCTGCTCGTGCAGGGGACGGTCAGCGACGACCCGCGGCTGCTGTGGCTCGCCGTCGGCCCGCTGCTCGTGCACCCGGCCGTCCTGTCGCTCGCGCTGTCGCGCTCCGGCACCGACCCGCCGCGCGAGACGCTGCTGCTGCACGTCGCCCTGCCGGTGCTCGTGCTCACGTCACCGCTGGCCCGGCGGCTGCCCCTGCTGCTGCTCCCGCTGCCGGCCGTCTGGTGCTGCTGGGAACGGAGCTGGTCGTGCTGGCCGCTCCCGAGGGCGCCTTCGTCGCGCTGTGCGTGCTCGGCGTGGTGCTCTGCCTGGTGGCGCTGCTGGTGTGGCGGAGCACCTCGCCGGCGGGGCCGCCCTGGACCTGGGTGCAGCTGGCCCTCGCCCTGTCCGCGGCGGCGCTGACGGTCGGCGCCCTGGGGCTCGACGGGTCGCTCACGGCCGTCGTCGGGGCGCTCCCGATCGCCGTGCCCGCCCTCGGGCTCGGGCTGCGCAGCGCCCTGGGCTACGCGCGGCAGGCGCGCCGGTGGCGGGCCCTGGAGCAGGAGGTCCGCGACTCCCGCATCCCCACCGCGCTGCTGCCCGGCCGGTCGGTGACCCCCGAGGACGACGAGGGCCTGCCCGAGCCGCACGAGGTGCAGGCGGTGCTGGACACGGGCGCGGTCGCGGTGGCGCTGCAGCCGGTCCTGCACCTGTCCGACGGCGTGGTCGTGGGGCAGGAGGCGCTCGCCCGCTTCGGCGGCCGCATCCCCACCGACCGGTGGTTCCGCGGGGCCTCCCGCTACGGCCTGGGCCTGGCGCTGGAGGTGCTCTGCCTGGAGCGGGCGCTCGCGCTGCTGCCCGACCTCGACGGCGCGCAGTTCCTGGCCGTCAACGTGTCCCCCGCGGCGCTGGCCGACCCGCGCACCCTGGCGGCGCTGGAGCAGGCCGACCTGCACCGCGTCGTCGTCGAGATCACCGAGCACGAGGCCGTCGCCGACTACCCGGGTGTGCGGGCCACCCTCGACCGGCTGCGCGCACGGGGGGCCCGCGTCGCCGTCGACGACACCGGCGCCGGCTACGCCAGCCTGCGCCACGTGCTGCTGCTGCAGCCCGAGGTGGTCAAGCTCGACACGGCGCTGGTGCGCGACCTGCCGACCGACCCGCGCAAGCGCGCCCTCGTCGTCGCCCTGACCTCCTTCGCGCAGGAGGTCGGCAGCACGGTGCTCGGCGAGGGCATCGAGACCCGGGAGCAGCTGCTGGAGCTGCAGGCCATCGGCGTGGACCTCGGACAGGGCTGGCACCTGGGCGTGCCGGTGCTGCCGGGCGAGGAGCACTTCACCCGGTAGGCCCTCGGGTCAGAAGCCGAGCTTGCGCAGCTGCTTCGGGTCGCGCTGCCAGTCCTTGGCCACCCGCACCCGCAGGTCGAGGTAGACGGGCGAGCCGAGCAGCGTCTCGATCTGCCTGCGCGCGGTCGTGCCGACCGCCTTGAGCCGGCTGCCGCCGGTGCCCAGCACGATCGCCTTCTGGCTGTCGCGCTCGACGTAGAGCGTGGCGTAGACGTCGAGCAGCGGCCGGTCGTCCGGGCGACCCTCGCGCGGGCCCATCTCCTCGATGGTCACGGCGATGCTGTGCGGCAGCTCGTCGCGCACGCCCTCGAGCGCGGCCTCGCGGATCATCTCCGCAGCCAGCGTCTGCTCCGGCTCGTCGGTGAGCTCGCCGTCCGGGTACAGCGCCGGGCCCTCGGGCAGGCGGCCGACCAGCAGGTCGCTGAGCAGGTCGACCTGGAAGTCCGACACGGCGCTGACCGGCACGACGTCGGCCCAGTCGCCGAGCGCGCTGACGGCCAGCAGCTGCTCGCCGATCTGCTCCTTGCCGGCCTTGTCGGTCTTCGTGACGACGGCGATGACCGGCGTCTTCAGCTCGCGCAGCTCCTGCGCGATGAACTTGTCGCCCGGCCCGATCCTGTCGTCGGCCGTGACGCAGAAGCAGACGAGGTCGACGCTCGCGTACGTCTCGCGCACGAGGTCGTTGAGCCGCTGGCCGAGCAGGGTGCGCGGCTTGTGCAGGCCCGGGGTGTCGACGAGCACCAGCTGGGCGTCGGGCCGGTGGACGATGCCGCGCACCGCGTGCCGCGTGGTCTGCGGGCGGCTGCTGGTGATGGCGACCTTCTGCCCGATGAGGGCGTTGGTCAGGGTGGACTTGCCCGCGTTGGGGCGCCCGACGAAGCAGGCGAAGCCCGAGCGGAAGGAGGTCACCGTCCCAGGCTAGCCGCGCAGCTAGGTGCTGATCCGCTCGCGCACGCTGCCGTCGGCACCGGCCACGAGCACCGGCAGGCCCGACGCCGAACTCGCGCAGGACCGCGAGGTCGGCCTCCGACAGCAGCCCCTCGGTGACGACGGCCGCCCCCTCGAAGGTGCGGATGCCGCTGCTGGCCGCCGCCGCCACCGCCCCGCGCAGCGCCGACGTCGTCAGGGAGGGGTCGGCGTTCTCGACGGTGGCGGCGGCGTAGGTGCGGCCGTCGGTGTCGCGCACGGCCGCGCCCTCCGGGACGCCGGTGTGCGGCACGTGCGCGCGCAGCCGGGCGCCGCGCGCCAGCACCACCAGCTTGGCGTCCTCGGGGTCAAGCGCTGGGTCGTGCTCCGGCACCGCTGGTCTCCTCGTCCTGCTCCGCGGGCTCCGGGTCGGCCCGCCGCACCAGGACGGTACCGATCCGGTTGCGCCGTCCCTTCGCGCTCTCGGCGACCAGCACCAGCCCGCCGACGGTCGCCGTCGCCCCCGGGATCGGCACCCGGCCGAGCGCGCTGGCCAGCAGGCCGCCGACGGAGTCGACGTCCTCGTGCGGCAGCTCGACGCCGTACATCTGCTCGAGGTCCTCGACCGGCAGGCGGCTGGTGACGCGGACGCTGTCGTCGTCGACCTGCTCGACGGACGGCGCCTCGCGGTCGTACTCGTCGCGGATCTCGCCGACGATCTCCTCGAGCACGTCCTCGATGGTGATGAGCCCCGAGATGCCGCCGTACTCGTCGACGACGAGGGCGACGTGGCCCAGGCTCGCCTGCATCTCGCGCAGCAGGTCGTCGACCGGCTTGCTCTCCGGCACGAAGACCGGCTCGCGCGCCACCTCGGCGACGGGCCGGGCGGCGCCGCCCTCCTGCCGCTCCTTGCGCACGAGGTCCTTGAGGTAGGCCACCCCGACGACGTCGTCGGTGTTCTCGCCGATGACGGGGATGCGCGAGAAGCCGCTGCGCAGCGCCAGGTTGAGCGCCTGCCGGACGGTCTTGTCGCGCTCGATGAAGACCGTGTCGGTGCGGGGCACCATGACGGCGCGCACGATCGTGTCGCCGAGGTCGAAGACGTTCTCGATCATCTCGCGCTCGGCCTGCTCGACGACGCCGCGCTCCTGCGCGCGGTCGACCAGGTCGCGCAGCTCGGCCTCGGAGGCGAACGGCCCCTCGCGCAGCCCCTTGCCGGGGGTGAGCGCGTTGCCGAGCAGGATGAGCAGCCGCGGCAGCGGCCCGAGCACGCGGGTGAGGGCGAGGGCGACGGGGCCGCCGAGCAGGGCGACCGGCTCGGCCTGCTGGCGCCCGATCGTGCGCGGTGCGACGCCGATGAACACGTAGCTGACCAGCAGCATGACGACGACGGCGAGGGCGACGGCGGCCGAGCCGGGGATGCGGTCGACGCAGTAGCTGGTGACGATCCCGACGGCCGACAGCTCGCAGGCCAGCCGCAGCAGCAGCAGGACGTTGAGGGTCCGCGGCGGGTCCTCGAGCAGCGTCGCGAGCCGCCCGGCGCCGGCCCGGCCCTCGTCGACGAGCTCGTCGACGCGCACCCGGCTGACCCGCGCGAGCGCGACCTCCAGGCAGGCCAGCAGGCCGGCGACGACGACGAACAGGAGCGCCGCGAGCAGCGGGCCGACCTGGGTCCCGATCACGGGGTGGGTCGCACGTCCTTCCAGCTCTGCAGCAGCTCGGCCTGCAGGCCGAACATCTCCGCGTGCTCCTCGGGGTCGCCGTGGTCGTACCCCAGCAGGTGCAGCACCCCGTGGGTGCACAGCAGCTGCAGCTCGTCGAGGGTGCTGTGGCCGGCCTCGGCGGCCTGCCGCTCGGCGACCACGGGGCACAGCACGACGTCGCCGAGCACGGCCGGGCTCACGTCGTCGTCGCCCTCGTCGGGCCCGGAGCCGTGGCCGACGCCGCGCGAGCCGCGCAGGTCGAGCTCGTCCATGGGGAAGGCGAGGACGTCGGTGGGCCCCGGCTCGTCCATCCAGCGGACGTGCAGCTCCTCCATGCGCTCGACGTCGACCAGCAGCAGCGACAGCTCGGCCAGCGGCGACACCCCGAGCCGGTCGAGCGCGTGCCGGGCGACCTGGACCAGCGCCAGCTCGTCGACGTCGACGCCGCTCTCGTTGCAGACCTCGACGCTCACGGCTGCCCCCCGGTCGACAGCTCGGCGAACGTGCGGACGTCGCGGGTGTAGGCGTACCCGGCGAACAGCAGCCGGTCGGGGCTCACGACCCTCAGCAGCTCGCCCTGCTCGCGCCCGGCCACGGCCCGCCACGTGTCGGGCCCGGCCTGCTCGAAGCGCGTGCGCCGCCACTCCTTGCCGCCGCGGCCGAGCATGGTCAGCGCGCCGTCGCGCCACTCGACGAGGAACTCGCTGCCCTCCGACCACCACGGTCCCAGCAGCGGGCGGAGCTCCCCGGGCACCGTGCCGGGCGCCCAGGCGGGGGCCGGGCGCGGCTCGGCGTCCAGGACGGCGGTGAGCAGGTCGGCGGCCAGGCCCTCGGGGTCGGCGGCACGCCCGGTGTTGGTGAGGACGACGGCGCCGGCGCGCTCGGTGTCGCTGCGGTAGGCGTAGCAGCCGGCGAGGAAGCCCGGCATCGCACCGCCGTGCCCGTGCAGCACCCGCTCGCCGCGGCGCCACAGCATCAGCCCGCCGCCCCAGGCGAGGGTGAAGGCGTGCGGGTCGAACACCACGACCGGCTGGCGCATCTGCTCGACCGTGCCGGGCGCCAGGACCGCGGGGTCGGGGTCGGCGAGGAAGCCGGCCCAGCGGGCGAGGTCGGTGGCGGTCGACCACAGCTGCATCGCGGGCCCGGCGGCGCCCGTGGGCATGTCGGGCTCCGGGCGCACGGCGTCGGCGTACGGCTCGGACAGGTAGCCGACGGCGCGCGGCGAGGTCGGCGACGTCGTGGTGCGGGTCATGCCCAGCGGGTCGAGCAGCCGCTCCTGCAGCGCCTGCTCCCAGGTGCCGCCGGTGACCCTGGCGACGACCTCGCCGAGCAGCGCGTAGGCGAGGTTGCTGTAGTGGTGCGCCGTCCGCTGCGGGAGCACCTGCTCGGCCTGCTCGAACCCCTCGAGCAGCTGCTCGCGGGTGGGGACCTGCAGGTCGACCCACAGGTCGCCGACCGGCTCGCGCTGCAGGCCCGACAGGTGGGCGAGCATCCGGCGCAGGCTGACGTCGCCGTGCCGGGTGCCGGGCAGGTGCTGCCCGAGCCGGTCGTCGAGGTCGAGCAGGCCGGCGTCGCGCAGCTGGTGCACGAGCACCGCCGTGAACGTCTTGGTGATGCTGCCGATCCGGTAGGAGACGTCGTCGGCGGCCGGCGTCGTCCCGACCTCCGCGTCGCCGACCGCGCCGGTCCACAGGACGGCGCCCTCGCGGACGACGGCGGCGACGACGCTCGGCGCGCGCCAGGTGCGCTGCGCGTCGGCGGTGCGCCGGTCGAGGTCGGCCGCCCAGGACGGCCGGGCCGCGGGAGCCGTCACGAGCGCGTGCGCTTGGCGTCGTCCCGTCGGCCCGGGGACCGCTGCGGCCCGAGCGACTCGACCTCCGCGTCGTAGGCCGCGTAGGCGTCGACGATCCGCCCGACCAGGCGGTGGCGGACGACGTCGGACGCGGCGAGCTCGGCGAAGTGCACGTCCTCGACGCCCTGCAGGATCGTCCGCACGACCCGCAGGCCGCTGGTGGCACCGCCGGGGAGGTCGACCTGCGTGACGTCGCCCGTGACGACGATCTTGCTGCCGAAGCCGAGCCGGGTGAGGAACATCTTCATCTGCTCGGCGGTGGTGTTCTGCGCCTCGTCCAGGATGATGAACGCGTCGTTCAGGGTGCGGCCGCGCATGTAGGCCAGCGGCGCGACCTCGATCGTCCCGGCCGCCATGAGCTTGGGGATGGTCTCGGGGTCGAGCATGTCGTGCAGGGCGTCGTACAGCGGCCGCAGGTACGGGTCGATCTTGTCGAACAGGGTGCCGGGCAGGAAGCCCAGCCGCTCCCCCGCCTCGACCGCCGGGCGGGTCAGGATGATCCGCTTGACCTGCTTGGCCTGCAGCGCCTGCACCGCCTTGGCCATCGCCAGGTAGGTCTTGCCCGTGCCGGCCGGGCCGATGCCGAAGGTGATCGTGTTGTCGTCGATGGCCTCGACGTAGCGGCTCTGGTTGGCCGTCTTGGGCCGGATGGTGCGGCCGCGGCCGGCCAGCACCGCCAGCGACAGCACCTCGGCCGGGGTGTCGCGCGTGCCCTCGGAGGTCAGCATCGCGACGGTCCGCTCGACGGCGTCGCTGGTGAGCACCTGACCGGCGTCGAGCAGGGCCAGCAGCTGCGCGATCAGGGTCTCGGCGAGGGCGTTGTCGGCGGGCGCACCGGTCAGGGTGATCTCGTTGCCACGGACGTGGACGTCGCTCTTGAGCGCCTTCTCGATGACCCGCAGCAGCTCGTCGCGGCTGCCGAGGAGCCCGAGCATCGTGTGGGCACCGGGGACGACGATGCGGGTGGTGACGCGGTCGGGGGCGGCGGGGCCGCCGGGGGCGTCGGGCACGTCAGGGGCGGGCTGACGTCGTCGCAGAGGTGCGCTTCATGATCACTATGCTACCCGCGAGCGCGGGAGTCCGCCTCAGCCGGCGAGGCCGGTGACCGGTCCGCCGCCGAGCACGTGGACGTGCACGTGGAAGACGGTCTGCCCGCCGTCGGCGCCGGTGTTGACGACGAGCCGGTAGCCGCCGTCGAGCCCCTCCGCGCGGGCGACCCGCACCGCGGCGGCCCACAGGTCGGCGAGCAGCCCGGGGTCGGCGGCCGACAGCGCGGCGAGGTCGGGGTGGTGCTCCTTGGGCACGACGAGCACGTGCACGGGGGCTGCGGGCGCGAGGTCGCGGAAGGCCAGGGTGCGCTCGTCCTCCGCGACGACGGTCGACGGCAGGTCGCGGGCGACGACGCGGCAGAAGACGCAGGACGGGTCGGCGGTGGTCATCGGCGCTCCCTCGTGAGGTAGAGGCCGGTCCCTCCGGCCAGGCCCAGCAGGACGGCGCCCCCGAGGGCGACCTGCAGGCCGCGGGTCAGCGGGTCGGTGGGGCGCTCCGGGCTGGCCGTCGCGGGCGCCGGGGTGGGCGACGGCTCGGTCTCGGCCAGGCCGACGTCGAGCGGGTCGCGCGCCGGGCCCGGGCTCGCCAGCACCGAGGGCGGGTCCGACGGCAGGTCCGTCGGCGTCGGCAGGGCGCCGTCCGTGGCGGCGACCCGGACGCGGGTCGGGGCGGGCACCGGCGACGGCGTCGGGCTGCGGCGGGCCCGGCGCGGGCTGGGCGACGGCGACGGCTCCTGCGCCTCGGGCGAGGACGTCTCCTCCGGCTCCGCGGTGGGCTGCGGCGCGCCGGTCGGCTCCGGGTCCGGGGGGTCGGGCAGCGGCACGAGCGGTGTCGGCGCGGGCGACGGGCTCGACCCGGCCGCCGGTGACGCCCCCGGCTCCTGCGCCAGCGCCGCCCCGGGCCACCCGAGCGCGAGGACCACGACGGTCCCGAGCAGGGCGCGGGCGAGGACGGACGGCACCGGCGGATGGTAGGTCGCGCCGGCCCGTCGCCGAGCACGGTCGCGCAGACCCGCCGGGGCAGGCACCCTGGAGGCGCCGGAGGGGCACCGACGGCAGGAGGAGGCACGGGTGGCAGGCGGACGCGGCGCGGCGCTGGACGCCCGCCTGCGCGAGCTCGTCGAGCTGGCCGCCCTGCTGACCGGCGACCCCGCCGACGCCGCCGCTGTCGTCGAGCGCGCCCGGGCCCGCCTGTGGCCGCGCCGCGACCCGGCCCGGCTGCTCGACGCGGCCCGGCGCGCGGTCGTGCAGGAGGCCCGGCGCCGCCGCAGCCCGTGGACCCGGCGCGACCCGCTCGCCGACGTCGGCGCCGCTGCCCGCGAGGTGCTGGCGCTGCGCGCCGTCGCCGGCCTGCCCGTGCCGGGCGTCGCCCACCTGCTCGACCTGCCGCTGGGCACGGTGGCGCAGCGGGAGGCGGAGGGGCTGGCCGCCGCGGGCGCCCCCGACCTCGACGCGCTCGTGCCGCTGCTGCGTGCCTGGCTGGACGCCGAGGTCGGCGCGGCCCCGCTCCTCCCGCAGCCGGTGCGGGGCGGCCCGCTGCGGCCCGTCGCGGGGCTCGCGGCCGTCGGGGTGCTCGCCGTCGTCGCGGTGCTCGCGGTCGACGCCGTCCCCGCGCCGCGCGCCCCTGCCGTGCGGTCGGCGGAGGCCCGCGAGGTCGCCCCGCTCCCCGAGCCCGTCCGGCCCTCGCCGCGGGCGTCGGGCTGTGCGACCACCGCGGACGCGCTCTGCGCCCCGCCGACGCCGCCTGCGGCCCTGCCCGCCGCCGAGGGGGTCGACCCCCGCGAGGGGACGCCGTTCTGGCCGTTCACCACCGACAGGCAGGCGGCGGACTGGGCGGTCGACCCCTCCGGCCGACCGTGGGCCGGGGACGCCGTGCAGGTCGCGCAGCACCTGGCCGACGACCTGCTCCGGCTGCCCGGGGTGCGGGCCCGGGCCGTCGGCGGCGGGCTGGTCGCGCTGGAGCGGGCAGGGGGCGCGTTCGCGACGGTCCGGCTGGTCCGGCTGGGGCGCGCCGACGCCCGGCCCTGGTCGGTGGTGCAGGTGCGCTCGGCCGGGGTCGCGCTCGAGGAGCCCGGGACGGTCGAGGCGGGCGACCCGGTGCGCGGGAGCGCCGCAGGCCCGGTCGACGTGCGGCTGCTCGACCCGGCGGGCCGGGTGCTCGCCACCGCGGCCGGCCTGGACGCCCCGCTCGACGTCCCGCAGGACTGGGCGGTCGGCGCCCTGGTCGCGGTGCGGCGCGACGGCAGCGGGCTCGCCCTGCAGCCCGTCCGCCGCGCGGGTGCCGTCGACCCCGGCGTCCCCCCGCCGGGCGCGACCTTCGTGTCGCTCGTCGAACGGGTCGGTCCGCCTGCACGACGCCCTCACCGGCGAGGTCGTCCTGCAGGTCAGCACCCCCAGCGGCGGCGCCCGCGACAGCGACCCCGCGCGCGGAGGGCGCGACGCCGTCGTCTACGTCCGCACCGAGGCCGACGGCTGCACGACCAGCGTCCTGCGGGCGGCCCTGGACCGCGGCGCCGGCGGCACCACCGTGGAGAGGGCACCCCTGGTGCGCCGGCTGCCCCGCCTGTCGCCGTCCGGCCAGTGGCTCGGCTGGGTGGAGGCGGCCTGCGACGGCGGCCCGGGCACGCTGCTGCTGCGCGGCCCGGACGCCCGGGTCCGCCGCATCCCCCTCGGCACCCGGGCGGTCAGCCGGCTCGACGTCCGCGACGACGGCAGCGCCGTCCTGCAGCTGCGCGGGCCCGACCGCGTCGTCGACCTGCCCGCCGGGGCGACGGCACTGGTGCCCGCCCTGCCGGTGCCCGCCGGCTGCACGGGCACGGCGGCGGCCGCGGCACCGCTGGCCGCCCTGGTCTGGGAGCGGTGCGGCGCGACGGCGACGCCGGTGCTGCACGCGCGCGGGTCGCGGCAGGTGCTCGGGCCGGCGGGCCCGCCGGTGCTGGAGAGCGCCGTCGTCGAGGCGCCCGACGGGCTGCTCGTGCTGGCCCGGACCGGGGCGGGCGCCGTCGTCCGGCTGGTCGGCGGGCGGCAGGTGACCGTCGTCGACCCGTGCCTGCGCGCGCCCGGCTGCGTGACGACGCTGGACTGGTAGCCGCTACCAGCGGCCGGTGCGGGCCGACAGGACGGCGGCCGCCGCGGCCCCCGCCGTCGACGTCCGCAGCACCGTCGGGCCGAGCCGGACGGTGCGCGCCCCCGCCGCGGTGAAGGCCTCGAGCTCGCGCTCGTCGATGCCGCCCTCCGGCCCCACGACGACGACGACGTCGCGGCCGCCCGGCAGCTCGACCGAGGTGAGCGGGTCGGTCGCGGCCTCGTGCAGGACGAGCCCGGTCGCGCCGTCGAGCAGGGCGGCGACCTGGGCGGTGGTGTGCAGGGCGCGGACCGGCGGGACGAAGGCGCGGCGCGACTGCTTGGCGGCCTCGCGGGCGGTGGCCTGCCAGCGGGCGTGCTGCTTGTCGCCACGGTCGCCCTTCCACTGCATGACGCAGCGGGCCGCGACCCAGGGGACCACCTCGTCGATGCCGACCTCGGTGGCCAGCTCGACGGCCAGCTCGCCGCGGTCGCCCTTGGGCAGGGCCTGCACGAGCACGAGCCGGGGGGCCGGGACCGGCTCGGTGACCCGCTCCACCACCTCGAGCGTCAGGCTGTCCTTGCCGGACGACACGACGCGGCAGGACGCGCGGGTGCCCCGGCCGTCGACGAGGTCGACCGCCTCGCCCGCGGCCATCCGCCGGCTGCCCGCGGCGTGCCGCCCCTCGGCGCCGTCGAGCACGATGCGCGACGCCGACAGGTCCTCGCGCAGGAAGACGGGGGCGCTCACCGCGGCCCTGTCGCCAGCGGGCTCACCGGCGCTTGCGGCCGAACAGCCCCTTGCCGGCCCCGCTGCTGGGGGCCCGCTCCTCGCCGCGCAGCCGGGCGAGGTCGCGCAGCAGCTCCTCCTGCTTGGCGTCCAGCTTCGTCGGCACCTGCACCTCCAGGTGCACGTGCAGGTCGCCGCGACCGGTGCCGCGCAGGTGCGGCACGCCGCGGGCGCGCAGGGTCATGACCTCGTCGGGCTGCGTGCCGGGGTGGACGTCGAGCTGCTCCTCGCCGTCGAGGGTGGCCAGCGGCAGGGCGGTGCCCAGCGCGGCCGCCGTCATCGGCAGGGTGATGCGGCAGTGCAGGTCGTCGCCCTCGCGGGTGAAGACCGGGTGCGGCCGCTCGATCACCTCGACGAACAGGTCGCCCGCCGGGCCGCCACCGGGGCCGACCTCGCCCTCGCCCTGCATCCGGATGCGCATGCCGTCCTCGATGCCGGCGGGCACCTTGACCGACAGGGTGCGCCGGGCGCGCACCCGGCCGTCGCCGCCGCACTCGTGGCACGGGTGGGGGATGGTCGAGCCGGTGCCCTGGCAGCGCGGGCACGCCCGCGTCGTCATCACCTGGCCGAGGAAGCTGCGCTGCACCTGCTGCACCTCACCGGCGCCGCGGCAGGTGCCGCAGGTCTCGGGGTGCGTGCCCGGCTGCGTGCCGAGCCCGGTGCAGGTGCTGCAGACGACGGCGGTGTCGAGGGTGAGCTCGCGCTCGACGCCGAACGCCGTCTCGGACAGGTCGCACTCGATGCGGATCAGCGCGTCGGCGCCCTGGCGCACCCGGCTGCGCGGGCCCCGGCCCCCGCCTCCCCCGCCGAAGAACGCGTCCATGATGTCGCCGAGCCCGCCGAAGCCCTGGCCCCCGAAGCCGCCGGCCCCGCCGCCGCCGGACTGCAGCGGGTCGCCGCCGAGGTCGACGACCTGCCGCTTCTGCGGGTCCGACAGCACCTCGTAGGCGGCGGTGACGGCCTTGAACCGCTCCTGCGCCTCCGGGTCGGGGTTGACGTCGGGGTGCAGCTGCCGGGCGAGCTTGCGGTAGGCCTTCTTGATCTCGTCGTCGCTCGCCTCGCGGCCGACGCCGAGCAGGCCGTAGTAGTCGGTGGCCACTACGCGCCGGCCAGCAGGTCGCCGACGTACCGGGCGACGGCGCGGACCTGCCCGATCGCCTGCGGGTAGTCCATGCGGGTCGGGCCGACGACGCCGAGCCCGGCGTAGGGCGACCCGCCCGGCCCGTACCCCGCCGTGACGACGGACGTGGACCGCAGTCCCTCCACGCTGTTCTCCTCGCCGATCTTCACGTGCACGGTGGTGGGGTCGTTGACCTCGCCGATGAGCTTGAGCAGGACCACCTGCTCCTCGAGCGACTCGAGCACCGGCCGCAGGGCCTGCGTGTCGAGCGCGGCGCGCGCCAGGTGGCCGGTGCCGCCGATGAGCACCCGCTCCTCGGGGCGCTCCACCAGCGTCCCCAGGACGACGGCCAGGACACTCGTCAGCACCGGGCGGATGGCCGGCGGGGCGGCGTCGGGCAGGTCGGCCAGGGCGGCGGGGGCGTCGACGAGCTGGGCGCCGTGCAGCCGGCTGCCGAAGGCCTGGCGCAGCTGGGCGACCTCGTCGTCGCCGAGCACGACCGGCAGCTCGACGACGCGCTGCTCGACCCGCCCGGTGTCGGTGATGAGCACCAGCAGCAGCCGGCTGGGCGCCAGGTGGACGATCTCCAGGTGGCGCACCGAGCTGCGCGACAGCGACGGGTACTGCACGACGGCGACCTGCTGGGTGAGCTGCGACAGCAGCCGGACCGTGCGGCGGACGACGTCGTCGAGGTCGGCGGCGCCCTCCAGGAAGGTCTGGATGGCCCGCCGCTCGGCGCCGGACAGGGGCTTGACCTGGCTGAGCCGGTCGACGAACAGCCGGTAGCCGCGGTCGGTGGGGATGCGGCCGGCACTGGTGTGGGGGTGGGTGATGTAGCCCTCGTCCTCGAGCGCCGCCATGTCGTTGCGGATGGTGGCGGGCGAGACGCGCAGGTCGTGCCGCTCGGCCAGGCTCTTGGAGCCCACCGGCTCGTTGGTGGACACGAAGTCCTCCACGATCGCGCGCAGCACCTCGAGCTTGCGGTCGTCCAGCACGCCGACCTCCTCCTGGCACTCGCCGATCCTGAGTGCCAATCCTACGACGGACGGGGTAGGCCCGGCAGCTGTCGAGTCCGCTCCCGTCGGCGAGCGCTCACCCGTGCAGCGTCCGAACCTTCCGCAGAGCGTCGTACGTCTCCGCGGCACGTCATCTCGCTCCGGGCAAGAACAAGCCCCCGCCCAGGTCTTCGGCGGGGGCCTGTCCTTCATTCAGTGATTCGGTGCGCGCCCGGGGTCGCCGAAGATGGTCAAGAACGGAGTGTTGACGGAGCCGCCGGCGAGCAGCGTCAACTGCCGCTGCCGCCGCAGTGCCGGACGGTCCTGACGTGGGACAAGCAGGCAGCGGTCCTGGAGGTGGATCGAGCGTCCGTTCCGGTCGATCTGGGCGATCTTGATGTTCAGCGGGTCTTTGCGGCAGGGCCGTAGGAGTCGGGTGAGTGCGTCGCGCGCGGGGGCGAAGGTGTCGCGTGCGAGGACGTCGTACTCGTGTCGGCGGTCGCGCTGAGCGAGGCGGCGGAGGGCGAGGGTGACCTGCCTCGCCTCGTGCTCGTCGATGTTGTGTCGCTGCAGTCCCTGGGCGAGGGCCTGGCGCAGGCAGCCGGCGTGGTGGGTATGGGTCGGACAGGTGCTGTCGATGAGTGCGACGGCGCTCTCGATGAGCGCGGCTACCCGGGCGTGGGGGTCTCGCTGGCCGCTGCGCCACCAGGGGGTGATGGTGCCTGCGCACTGGGTGGGCGGGGGTTCGGCCTCGTTGGCCCACTCCTGCCACAGGTGGCTCCAGGACACCTCGTGGGCGTAGCTGGCGATGACGGCTGTGCCGCGGGTCTCTCGGGTGCTCTGCAGCAGCCAGACCGCGGTGTTGGCGGCGGCGGCCGCGTCGATCAGCTCGCGCACGCCGTCGGCGAGCAACTGCTCGGCTCCGATGACGACGTAGTTGGAGATGCCGTGCGGGACGGTCTCGGGGTGGCGGAGGTGGTTGTCCTGCCAGCCGTGCCGCAGGAACGGCACGATGCGCAGGAGGTGTCGTTCGCCGTTGCGTCGACCGATGGTGGTGCCGGTCCTGCCTAGCCAGTTGAGTGTGTCGTCGGTGATGCTGTTGTAGGGGATGTTGTCTCGGTTGCCGTGTGCGCGGGTGTAGATGGTGGCGACGACGCTGTGCGGGTCGCCGGAGAACAGGGCGCGCAGTTCATGCAGGGGCGTGCCGTCGGGGATCGTGGTGGTGATGATCGCGCCGGGCTGCCCGAACGGCAGGGCGTTGTTCATCACGTGAGGGTGACGTGTAGGCGGCTAGACAGCGTGGACTTCGCCGAGTCTTCGGTGAGCGCGTGGTCCCGCCCGTGGAGGTCCTGGTGGTTCTCGATGAAGGTGCCCCACTCGCCCCAGTTGCCCTTGCAGTGGGCGGCGTCGATGCGCCGCAGTAGCGTCCTGTTGTTGGCCTGCTTGAGCAGGGGGTGCCAGTTCTCGAGCTGGATGATCATGTTGGAGCCGGCGAGCTTGTGCAGGGGCATGCGCCACTTGAACCGGCGCCAGAGCGGAGGGTCGTTCCTGAACCGCTGGAGTCCGTCGGTCGTGCCGGCGACGACGACGCCGAAGCGGGTGGGGCACTGGGTCGCGAGGTCGTGCAGGGCGAACAGCGCGTCCTTGCTGACGTACTGAACCTCGTCGACGACGAGCAGCGCGGGCTCGCGGGTCAGTTCGACGACGATGGCTCGCCAGATGGGGTCGGGGCCGCGCATCTGCCCGCCGCTCTTGAACTGTCGGCCGGTGACGGCGGCGTAGATCTCCTTGGCGAGCATGAGGTCGGTCTTGCGGCCTTTGAGGTTGAGGTGGACGACGCGGATGGGGCAGGCGGCGCGGATGCAGCCGAGCAGGACGCTCTTGCCCGCGCCGCTGGGTCCGTGGACGAGTCCGACGCGGCCGAGGGCGATGAGCTCGGGGACGGCGCCCATGATGGCCAGCAGCCGGTTGGACAGGCACAGGCTGCTGCCGTGCGGCATCTCCTTGGTGATGTCCTGGGGCAGCCGCTCGCCGATCTCGTTGAGCTTCCAGGTGCTGAGGTCGCCTGGTTCGGGCTGCTCGACCAGCCCCTGGATGCGCTTGATCTTGTCTTGCCGCGTGTCGTCGGGCTTGGCGCCGACGGGCGGCGCTTGAGTCGAGGCAATGACGGTGGCGGTGTCCGTCGGCAGGTTCGTCACAGGAGTCCCTTGCGGCGCAGGAAGGCGGTGTCGGGGTCGTCGTCGTCGGGGTCGGTGTCGTGGTCCGGCGTGCTCGCGGTGGTGCTGTCGTCGTCCTTGCCGGTCTTGGGGCTGGGGACGTCGACGGGCCCGGCGCTGCGTCCGGTGGGACGGCCGGTGGGCGGGCTGTCGGGCTCGATGTCGGGCTCGATGTCGGACAGGGCGTCGTCGACGGCGCCGTTCGCCTTGGCCTCGCGGGCCCGCTTGGCCTGGGCGCGCCCGGCTGCTTCAGCTGCGGTGAAGGGCCGGCTGGGGGCGCTGCTGACGCCCTGGGGTCCGTCGGGTTCCAGGTCGCTGCCGTCGTGGAACTGCAGGTCCTGGGCGACGGGTCCGCTGTCCTGGTCGCTGCCGCTGGCGAACCGGGCTGCCCAGGATCCGGTGCCGAAGCGCTTCGCCGCCTCCTTCTGCAATTTGTCGACCTGCTTCTCGCGGTCGACGGCGTCCTTCTTGGTGGTCGTCTTGACGTGTCCGGGCAGCAGGTCGGTCCAGACGGCGGTGCAGACGTACTTGCCGTCGGTGTCGGCGACGAGGACGAACGTGTCGTCGCCGGGCAGGCCGTAGAGCGAGTAGCTGCGCTCGCCGTCGCGGGCGAGGGCGGGGTCGTGGTAGAGCCGGTTGTCGTACTGGACGGTGCCGGCGTTGGCGTCGTACACGCGGTCGCCGAGGTGGATGGCGAGGTCGAGGATCTGCTCGTCGCTGACGGGCACGGTCTCGGTGCGCCCTTGTGCGATGAGGTCGTAGGCGTACTGGGCGGGGGTGCGACCGGCGTGCCGGTCGGTGTCGGGGGCGTGCTCGACGTTCCGCTTGTCGATGAGCTCGTGGTAGAGGGCGCTGAGCTGCTCGAAGGTGAGCAGGTCGTCGAGCTCGTACTCGGCGTACGGCTTCTTGAGCCGGGCGGTGTTGGGGCGGCTGGTGGCGGTTGGCGCTTGAGGGCGGTGTCGAACACCTGGTGGCCTCGCTCGTGACGGCCGTTGCCCTGGCTCTCTCCAGCTTGGGAGGAACTGATGATGAAGCCGAAGCTGCTGCTGCCAGCGCGCATCTTGACGCCGGTCACGTTGGCGCCGTTGTCGCTGCGC
This sequence comes from uncultured Actinomycetota bacterium, assembly GCA_963815615.1. Classification (GTDB taxonomy): domain Bacteria; phylum Actinomycetota; class Actinomycetes; order Mycobacteriales; family SCTD01; genus RYN-122. The sequence goes on from CAWFHF010000005.1 coordinate 67,407, forward strand.
ACGAGGGAGGGCGTGCCGTGGACGTCGAGGACGCGTCCGTCGGGCAGGTCGAGCAGGAAGCCTCGGGTGGCTGCTGCGAACAGGGCTGCGATCTCGAAGTCGTACGGCACGTGGTCGAAGAGCTGCTTGGCGACGATGAGGTTGCTGGCTTCGTCTTCCCACCGGACTGCCCAGACGTCGAAGCTCCAGCGGCCTTCGCCGCAGACCCACAGGCGCAGGTGCTTGATGTCGGTGCTGTAGGACTGCCAAGTTGATGATGGGGCGCGGCAGGTGGGGTGCGCCTTCGTTCATCTTGTGGCTGCCCTTGAACAGGCCCTTGCGGGTGTCCTCGGGGAGCTTGGCCACGAGGTCGTAGAACAGCGTCTTCTGCATGTTGCGAGCCTTGACGACGCTCTTGGCGTCCAAGCTGAGGAACAGGTACGCCTCGTAGATGTTGGGGGCGGCGGTGAGGGCCAGCAGCTCGCGCTCGGTGAGTCGGGCCTTGGGGCGCTCGCCGCGCAGGACGGCCCGGGCCTGCCGGATCTGCTCGAGGGTGATCTGCTCACCGGGGTCGCCGTCGGGGTTGTCCTGCTGGGTGCCGCGGACGGACATGACGGTCTCGAGGGCGATGAGCTTTTCGGCGTCTGCCTTGTACCGCTGCAGCTGTCGGATCTTGCGGCCGGTCTGTGCCATGTAGGGCACGTAGTCCTCGTCGTCGAGGTCCGCGCCGCCGCGGGAGGCTGACAGCGCGGCGAGCTCGCGGCCGACGCGCTCGCGGACGTGCGCGGGCACGCGACTGCCCGGGGAGACTTCGAGGACGTCGCCGCTGACCGCGGCGGCGCGCTGCGTCTGGTGACGGTCGGCGGCCTGCCGCGTGAGCTCGCTCATGCGGCACCGCCTGCGGCGTCCGGCATCTCCTGGGGCTGCGTGCGCGGACGGGCGAGCTGGATGGTGGCGGGCAGGGTGGTGTCGGGCGTCGCGGCCGGCCATGCGCTGGTGCTGACGCACCACTGGCACTCGCCGACGGGGTGGTGCACGCCGTCCGCGGTGAGGTGCACGCTGGCGGACGGTGTGAGCGGGGCGAGGATGCGCACGCCGGCGAACATGGCGCCGGCGAGGGCGATGCCGAGGTTGGTGTCGAGGGCGACCTGGCGCAGCATCCACGGGTCGGTGACGCTGTCGCTCTGGTGCGTGTAGTGCATGCGGTCGAGCAGCAGGCCGCTGGTGAACTCGCCGGGTCGTCGGGCCAGGCGAGCCTGCGTCCCGGGGGGCGCTGCTGGAGGTACTGCCGGGCGGCGGGGTGTCCGGTCTCGGCGAGGTCCTTGGCGGCCTCGTGCACGGCGCGGGCTGCCCAGGTGAGGTTCTCGGGTTTCCAGCGGGTGAGGCAGCGGCTGGTGAAGCCGTGGGCGCGCAGGACCTCGCCGCGGATGAACTTCGTCTTGGGCATGGTGGCGCGGATGTCGCCGAGGAGCTCGTCGATGTGCTCGCCGAGGTGGCGGCGGTCGGGGAGTTCGTCGGCTTCGAGCAGGGCGGCCGCGGCGGTGGTGGCGAGCAGCAGCGAGCTCAGCTGGGGCCAGGAGGGCTGGTGGCCGGGGTCGGTTTGGTTGCCGCCGGGGTTGCGGGGCCTGCCGGGGGTGAGGCGCGGGTCGCGCCGGGCGGCGGCCTCTGGGCGCTGGATGCCGGGCTTGCGGCGCAGGGGGCCGGTGGCCTGGTCGGGCAGGACGGGGTCGGCGGCGTCGTCAGGCTGGGCGCGCCGGTCCTTCTGCGTGGGCGCGAGCAGGGGCGCGGTGCCCTTGTCGCTCTGCTGCTCAGGGTCGATCTCGGGTGCGGGCTGCCGGCTGGGCATGTCGCGCTCCTGGTCGGGTCGGTCGCTGCTGTGCGCAGCGGCGCTGACCGCCGGCTGCTGGGGAGTGGCAGCGGCGGTCGGCTCGCGATCGACCCTCCGTGCAGCATGTTGCACGACTCCTCCGACAGGTTCAAGCCAGGGTTGGCTGCTGCGCCGCGGGGCGGCGGGCTGGCGTGGGCGGGCATGGTGGTCTGGTCGTCGGCGCTGCTGGTGCTCATCGACCGCTGCCGCTGCGCTCGCGGCGCTCCTGCTCGCGGCGGTCCCGCCGGTTGAGCGGGGGCTGCGGTGCGTGGTGTGCCGCTGCCGTGCGCGGGCTGGGGAGGGTGCCGGGGGTCTGGCTGGCTGCGGCGCTGCCGGTCGGGCTGGTGGTTCGGTCGAGCTGGGCGGGCTGGTGCTCGTCGTGGTGCGAGTGCCGTTCGGCTGCGTCGGCGAGGCGGTTGGTGCCTTCGCCGGCCTGGTGAGGCTGACCGGCTTGGTGAGGCTGACCGGCTTGCTGCGGCTGACCAGCGCCTTCGGGGTCGGGGTCGTCGCCGTCGCCGTCCGACCTGCGCCAGTGCCTGCGGTGCGGGCAGGGCGGCGCTTGGTGCCCGGGCGGCGGGTGGCACAGGGGGCTGTCCGGCGAGGACGAGGCGGTGGTCACGTGCCTGCTGACGGGCGCGCTTGAGGTGGTAGCGGCTGCTGCTACCGATCTCGATCTTCTGCTGGCGGATGTCGGCGGCGAGGGTCTCCGCGCCGTACTTCGCGCTGACGGTCAGCAGGACGCGCTGCTCCTGGGTCAGGACGCTGTCGTCGAAGAGCGCGTCCAGCCAGGGCGGGCTGAGGGGGGTGGCTCGCTGATCGTCTGCCCGTGGGGGCTGCGGGAGACGTAGGCGCCGTTGCTGGCGCGCGGGCGGTCGGCGGGGTTGCTGCTGCTGTTGGCGGCGGCAACAGGGGCGGCGGTGGGTGCGGGCGGCGCGCTGCCGATGGTGGTGGTCGTGCCGGTGGTCATGGCGTGTCTCCGGGTGGGGCGTCGGGTTGGTGGACGCCGATCACGTTGGGAGGTGCGCGCCGTGCCGAGGGTGCTGGTGGAGCACCGCGGTGGAGGTGTTGGCCGCCGTGCGGTTTTGGTCCTCGTATTCGAGGAGAAACGCCAACGCTTGGCGTTTGGTGCTGTACGGGGCCTGGTGACGCAGTAATCATCGGTCCATGGCTGTTGGCGCGCAGATCCCGTTGACGGACTGGCTGGCGCCGTCTGGCACGTGGCCGGAGGGTCCGTTCCGGCAGCCACCAGGGCTGGTGAAGCCGGATCTGGTGTCGGTTGAGCAGTACGCGAGGGTGGCGTCGGCGGTGATCCGGGCTCGGGCCGATCCCGGGTTGTTGAGTAAGGCAACGGGTCCGCATGGGGTGTCGACGAACGAGATCACGCTGCTGTGCACCGGCTCGGGCCGCATGCTCGGCTGGGACAAGGTGGCCCGTGTGGTTGCGGCGTTGGGGTTGCAGTTGACCGTCCAGTCGTGGCAGCCGCCTGCGGCGGAGACGAGCCGGTCGGCGTTGTGGTTGAGCGCGCGCCCTGGGGCTCTGACGGTTGGCGGTTGGTTCGCCAGGGTGGTTCTCCGCGCCGCGTGGAGTGGCCGCAGAAGGTCGCGCAGCCGCGCGCGGTGACGGATCTGTACGAGGAGCTGTTGGAGCAGGAAGGTCCCCGGCCGACCGAGGCCCTGACCCTGATGCGTGGCGTGCCGAGTTGCGCCGGGCCGGCTGCACGTTCGACGACGCACTGCGGTCGTGCCCGGTGCGCAGGGCGCTCTGAGTGCTGCGGCACCGCACCCCGGTGGTCCGCCGCTCGCCTCACTGGAGCTGTTGCCTGAGTGGCCGTCGCGCCCAGTGGTCCCTGACGTCCATGACGCGACGCAAGGGAGTTCAACATCCAGCCGGAGCAACAGGTTCCGCCAGGGTGGTTCCGGGTCGATCCGGAAGATCCGCGGCTAGCGGATGTGCCGGTCATCGAGGGGACGGGCGAGGCCGATGGCAGCACCCGACCGGCCTACCGGGTGCTGCGAGGCCAGGTGCCCGAGGGGTACGTGGCCCGACTGCAGCCTGGGCGCAGGTACGTGCTGACCAACGAGCTCGGCGACTCAGTGGAGTTCGCCGACGGCGAGATCGGCTGGGATCCGCGCGAGTTGGTGCTTCAGGTACGCCTGCATGACTGGGCTGCGAAGGCATCGACGCTGCGTGAGATCGCAGCCGCCGCACGGAAGGCGGCCGAGTACTTCGAGGCCGCTGACCGGGCAGGGTTCGTCCTGCTGAAGTGGGACGAGGACGGCGTGGAGATGGCGCGCGGTCGCGCGCTCGAGGAGATCCGGGCCGACTCCGCTTAGTTGAGCCTGACGGCGGCCGCAACCGCAAGGGTGCGGCCGCCGGTCGTCGCGTGCACCGCAACCACACCGCTGGCGGCCGTGCTGCGCGCGTGCGCCGTCCGTCCGGCCGGATCGGTACGGCCTGTTGTGACAGGGAGCGTGAGGGAGACTGGCTGTGTGTCGAGGCCGGAACCGGGCGTGTTCACAGGCTGGCGATGTTCATGAGGACCGAGGGGGCAGTCGTGCAGCAGGTGCAGTCGGAGTAGTCGCAGGAGCGATCGGTCGCAGTTGTCGGAGGCGGGTCGGCCGTCGTGCCGCTTGCGACGGCGCGCTCAGCCCCGCCTGGGCGCTGCCGGCGGTGCTCCTGGTGCTGTGGGGCTGGGACACGCGGCTCTGCAGGGCAACATCACAGACCTGATCCGAACTTGGTGCGCGCCGGTGGGCTTCGTCGTCGCGCTCACCGGGGCCTTGGTCGTCCTGCTCACACGCGGCTTGAGCACTGGCCGGCTCGGTCTTCTTGAGGCGATCCGGTGGACCGCGCCCAGCGTGGGCCTCGTGTGCGGGCTGTTCTTGACCTATGCGACGTTGACGCGCTTCGGTCGGCTGGAGGACTTCGGACCGCCCCTGACGCAGGCTCTGATCATGGCCATGAGCGGTGTCCTGCTCGGGTTGGTGGCGAGCGCTCTCGCGCATCCGCGCACTTCCGGTCAGCGCCGCAGCTGACCGCTGACGCAGCCGACGATCTGGCGCTGCTGCGGCGCGGCCACCAGCCCGATCGCGTGGTCGCGCCAACGGCGGGCGTGGTCGGTCTTGTGGGTGCGGTGCCGGGCTCCAGCGCCAGGAGGGCGGGCAGCCCCTCGCTCTCGCCGTCGCCCAAGCCGCCCTTCCGGACCACCAGGTGTGTCGCCGCTTGCGATGCCCTCCCGGAGGTCGCCCCATACAGGAGGCGATCGCGGCGCGTGCCTGACCCCTGCCACGTGCGGACCGTGAAGCCCCACCTACAAGAGCGTTGCGGCCGAGGCGACTGTCAGGTGATGGGTTTTCGCCGTGGCCGGTCGGGCTTCTCCTCCTTCTTGCGATATCTCGGATCAGCACCTCGCGCCTCCCTGGCCAGTGCCGCCGCAAGACTCTTCGACCGGCCGATGCGCGCAGCGATCGCCGCGTACGAGTACTCCGGGCGCAGCTCCTTGACGGCGACGACCCGCACCTTCGCGACCTCTTCACGTTCGATCAGCAGCCACTCCCCGATGCGCGTCGTCCAGTCGGCGCGCTGCATGGCGTCGGGCAGCTCCTCCAGCGTGGCTCGCAACTTCTCGGCGGCCTGCTGCAGCCGGCGGAAGCCCTCCTCGACCTCGCTGGCCGAGGGCGGTCCGCCGGAGGTCATGTCTTCGTGCCTAGTGCCTGCGCTGCGTCGGGTGGCGTAGGCGCGCAGGGCCAGATCGCGCCCCGGCCTGATGTTGGCTCGCCGCCCGACGTTGCCGTGCCCGGGCGGGCGCTCGTGGACGAGGTACAGCGACGAGGGGATGGTGTCGCATGCAGCGCGACCGGAAGCTCGAGCGCGTCACTGGTGTGCCGGCGACGGGACTGCGTCTGTGGTTGGCGCTGCGGTTCAGCGCCTGGGTGCAGAAGAAGGCCACGCAGCAGGCATCGGGAGATCTCTGCGTCGCGTGCGGCCACGACGCCTTCCACCACCAGGCGCGCGGCGCGCGATCAGCGGCGCCGGGGCGTGCCGCGGGGCGCCTGCGCCAGGTGCCAGCACAGGGCGGAGATCGGCCTGCGCACCCCAACGCAGACCCCCTGCGCGGGCTTCACCGACCGGCCTCCCCTGGTCGCGTGACCCTGGACGACTTCACCGCGGACGGCCGCCGTTACGCCGCGGAACTGCACGTCGGAGGTGGCGGCCAGCCGGCCCTGGTCGAGTTCCGGGACGTCACCGCTGGCTCGGAGGTCATCCGAGCCACCTGGACTCAGCAGGGCGACCAGGCGACGGTCGCGGTCTTCGGCGCCCCCCTCAGCGAGGCCGAGGAGACGTTGCTGCGCGCGATGACGTCGCGCTTGCTGGGCGAGGAACAGGCCGGCTGAGGCGCGAGCCCGTCTGCCGCGCGTGCTGTGCAGACCTAGCCGCGCGGCGGCTGCCAGTCGAGCAGCAGGGTGTCGGACTGGGTGGTGACTGTCGTGGACGTGCCGGAGCGGACGCTGGTGGTCAGGCTTGTGCCGACCTGCCCAGGCGCCACGACCGCGGTCGGGTAGCTGGTGGAGTCGTCCGGGCCGAGGGCGCCGATGGTGCTGATGCCTGAGCTTCCGCCGGTGCACGCCCCGGAAGGGTTGATCAGGCAGAAGGTCACATCCACGTCCGACAGGGACTGCGTCTGCACCGCGCTGCGGAAGGCGCTGTACGCCAGCCCGCCGCTGCTGGCGAAGCAGCAGTCGGTGGTCTCGTCGCTGCCGCCCGCGAGAGTGCCGAACGTGGTCGTCTTCGACGCGTAGCTGACGCGGGTGGACGGCACGACGGTCAGGTCGCTGTCGTCCAGCGTGGTGAGGCCCGGCAGCCCCTCGAGGGTGAACGAGACGGTGGTGGGGGCGCCGTCGGCGATGACGTACAGGTCGTAGTCGCCGGCGGGCACCGTGCAGGTCCGGCAGCTGATGGTCGCGGGCGTGACGACCGTGCCCGAGGCCCGGTCAGCCCTGGCGAGCTGGCCGCTGTCGGCCAGGTGCCGACGTCCTGTCGCGTCGGCTGGGTAGCGCACCTGCTCCACGAAGAAGCCGTCCCGGCTGCGGGGCTCGGTGAGCAGGACGCCCGTGAAGCCGTCGCCCCCGCGCAGCGTGATGCCCGTTAGCGCCAGAGTCGTGCGCTGGGGCACGCGCACACGGATGACTGCGGTCTCTGAGGACGATGCCGTGACAGCGCCGCCCAGCGTGACCGGCCCATCAGGGTCTCCAGGTGTCGGGGCGGGGGCGCCCGCGCTGGCGGGGACCGAAAGGCCGACGGCGACGGCGGCTGCGGCCAGCAGCGCCAGGCGGCGCACGCGTCCTCGCGATATGTGGACGCCGGGCAGTGCCTGGGGGGCAGGCAGGGGCAGCGGGCTCATCGAGGTCCTCCGGAACAGGCGTGCGTTCTCCTTCTCTGCTCTACGGGGTGGTAGACCCCGTCCTTCGCGCCGTCTGCCGACTTTCTGGGCTGCCCGCGCGTCCCGGCCGTCTCGTGCCGGGACCGGCGCATGCTGGGCAGCACCGGCGGCCGTGCGACCTGGTCGGCGGCGGGCCCCGTGGCTGGGCGAGTGCCGAGTCAGACAGGCAACCCTTCTCTTGGTCAGCTCCAGGGCGTGCCGCGCTCGCGGGGCGGCACGGCGCGCCCTTTGGCCTGACGGCTGGAAGGCGTGATGCCGTAGCCGATCCTGACGCCGTGGTCATCGCGAAGCTGGCCCTGGCGCCGACCGCTTGGGGTGCGGCAGAGTCCTGCGGATGGGTCTGCTGCAGCGCATACGACGTCTCGACGACGCTGTCCTTGGCGGTGCGCCGACGACTCCGCCTGCGCGGCTGGACTTCCTTCGCCGCTTCGCGGCACGAGGCGTAGGGACTGTAGTCGGAGCGGGAATCACTGCTGTCGCAGTCGTGGATCTGGCAGATCGACTGGAAGGGGTGGAGCGTCGGCTGACCGAGTTGGAGGCGGAGCGCGACGGCCGATAGATCGGGTTCGGGACCGTCGGCGAGGCGACGCCGGCAGGGCGCAACACAGGCTGCCACCGCCTACTTCTTCACCACCCCGCGCGGTCCGGCTTCGGCGACCGGTGCCTTCACGTGCGTGATTGGCGGTACCAGGCCACGCCGTACACCGCCGCCAACCCGACGTTGGCGACGAGCAGGAGCCCGGTGAGTGTGTCGCCGAACCCGCCCGGATTGTCGTCCGACAGCAGCAGTTGAGAGGCGTTGAGCAGTGCGATGAGGTTCCAGGCAACCGCTAGCGGACCCGCGTACTTGGTGCGCTTCCGTTGCGTGGTCACGAGACCCTGTCTCTGCGAACAAACAGCGCGACGGCCTGGACGAGTGCCCCGGCTCCGCCTCCCAGACCGAAGCCGTACGCCGCTGGCGCGTTGACCGCCAGGCCGTACGCGCTGACGGCGAGCAGTGCGACGGCCAGCAGTGCGAACACGACCCAGGTCCTGTGGCCGGCGGGCGTGAACCGCTTTCGCCCGAGCACTCGCGTGTCCAGCTGGGTCAGGCGCGACAGGAGAGCCACGGCCCAGATCCTGCCCTCGCGCGCCGCCCGTGACCCTCGGGGACGCCCTGCTTCCGCGCTTCTCTGCCGCTCCGGCGGGTGGTGGTCCATGGGCCGGCGGAGCGCCGCCTGTGCCAGGGCGGCACTGCCGCGCTCAAGACCGTGCGGGGACCGGGCGCCGATTGGAGCAGGTCCTGACTCGTGGCCCCGTAGGTGACGGCGGGGCCCAGACGGGCGAGGTCGGTGAGCCACCAGGTCGTGCCGGGGTTCCAACCGGCCAGCATGGTGCGGTCCTCGCCGAGGCGACGGTGACGGGCAGCCCGGCGGTGCTGAGGTAGCCGTTGACGGTGACGTGGACGCCGTCCCAGTGCTCGGCGACGGCGGCCCAGTCCGGGATCACCCAGCCGCCTGACCAACCGGTGGCACGCCACCAGTCGTGGCGCCGAGAACTCGTGACCTTCAGCGGGTGCGCCGCGACCAGCAGCGCCCAGTCGTCGGGGCCAGCCACCTCGTACATGCGGGCCGAGGGGTCGATCTCGACGGGCTGCACGTGCATGCGTCCGGCGCCGGGGCTGTCTTCGACGAGGATGAGGCCGAGGGCGTGCGGCTGCCCGGGATCGTGCTGGAGCTGGTGACGAGCTCGGTCAGTGCTGGCGCTGACCACCACCAACCGCCCCAGCTCGCCGCCGGGTCTGCTGGCCGCTCCTTGGCCGCGCGGTTCTCGTCTTGGACGGTCGCTCGCCGCCACTCAGCGAGCTCGGCGGCCGAGTCCGGGTTGCCCGGGGGCTGCGCGTCGTCCCGCTGCTCTGTCGCGCGGTGCTGGTCTGCGACATCGACGGGGTCGTCCCACCAGAGGGCTGCAGGGCACTGCAGGACGGCCTCGGCAACAGGGAGCAGCAGGTCCTGAACGTCGGGGCTGTCGAGCGCGAGGTCCGTGTCGTCCGGTGCCTGCCAGTACCGCGCGCTGTCCACGCTCGCTGCAAGCGCGGGCATGAGGAGCGCGGGGTCCTGGACCCGCTGCAAGGCGTCGAGGTCGACGTGGCGGAGTGCTGCTCGTGCGCTGCTGAGCAGGAGCTCAGGAGACTGATCTGGGAGTGGGGTCCACGGTGTCGTGTCGTCGGGGCTGGTGATCAGTGGCGCCTTTTCAAGCACCTCCCAGAAGAGCCGGCGGCCGCGGGGAGCCGAGAGCAGTAGCGTGCCTGCACTCTGGTCGCCTCCATCGCCGCCCGTCACCCTCATCCGGGGCGAGGCGGCGCCGTCATGCTGTCACCGGCTCGGCGACTGTGCCAGCCGCTCGAGACGAGCAGGACCGTCCCCGGTGTGGAGGTCGCACTCCATGGCCTGGTGGACACCCGCACGGTCACGCATTGACCTGCCGGGCCAACGGCCGGGCTGACCGCATCAGGACTCCACGTTGCCACACGGCGACGTCGGCTGACCGGTCCACCGGTCCGCGGCGCCTTCCTAAGCGCCACACGTTCGGCCGCTGCAGTGAAGGAGGGGTGACCGCTCAGGCGGTCCGCCTCCAGCTTGTCGGCGACTGCAGGTCGCGCGCCCACGGGTGCTTCACCTTGATCCAGTTCGCACGTCCCGGGCGGTACGGCGCATCCCGCCGGGCCGCGACGCAGCCCTCGAGCCGCAGCTCGGCGGTCACAGCGAGCAGTTCGAGACCGTCGTCCGTGGCGGGCGCACAGACCAGGGCCGGGGCCCGGTCGCCAGCGACTGCGGCAGAGCTAGTGCCTCCAGAGCCTGACGCCTTCGGCTCCACGGCAGCTCGCGGACGTCGACGCCGTCGGCCACCAGCAGGTCGAAGGCGACGAGCACCGCCGGCGTCCGCGCTGCGGCCCGCTCTGCAGCGCGGCCGCGACAGCCCGAGCGGGAAGACAGGGCCTCGAAGTCCGGCCGAGCCTGGTCGTCCAGCGTCACGAGCTCGCAGTCGAGGACGACATCGCGCTCGCCGAGGGCCTGGCGGGCGGCCTCGACGGCGTCCGGGAAGGCGGCGGCGAGCGCGTTGCCCTGACGCGACCACAGGACGCCGGACCCGACGTGCAACTGCGCGCGGAAGCCGTCGTACTTGATCAGCCAGCGGTATCGCTCCGGCTGGGCGAGCAGCGGCGCGGTGTCCGTGCCGCACAGCTGCATCGGCAGCATCGGCCGGCGCGGCGGGGCAGGGTGAGCGGGCATGGCCCCACCAGGGTGCCTGACGGGAAGCGAGGCAGTCCCGCCGTTCGCGGGACGGGCTGGGCGACGTGCGCCATGGTGGGGCGCATGGGCTGGTTCAGCACGCTCCTGACCACCTCTCAGCAGGGACCTGCAGCCGGGCCCCTGCCGGCCGAGTACGGGTACGAGTGGGCGCTCGTGGACGTCGAGACCACCGGGCTGCGCTCCGGGCAGCATCGCGTCGTCCAGGTCGCCGTGATCACGCTGGACCCCGACGGCCGGCAGACGGACGAGTACTCGACGCTGCTGAACCCCGGCTGCGACCCCGGCCCCACGCACATTCACGGCATCACCGCCGCACACCTGCACGGCGCGCCGACCTTCGACGAGGTCGCGCCTCGGCTCGCCGGGCTGCTCGAGGGACGCACGCTGGTCGCCCACAACGCGAGCTTCGACTACGACTTCCTGCGCCACGAGTTCATCCGCGCCGGCTCCGTCCTGCCCGTGCAGCGGCGCCTGTGCACGCTCGCCCTCAACCGGCGCCTCGGCACCCCCGCCCCCGACATGCGCCTGGGCACGCTCGCGGCGCACTACCGGGTGCCGCAGCAGCGCGCCCACGACGCCCTCGACGACACCCGCGTGCTCGCAGGCATCCTGCGCGCCAGCCTGCACGCCGCAGCCCCGCTCGGCCTCGGACTGCCGATGGTCACCTGCCCGCCGAAGGGCCAGGGCGGCGGCGTCACCTACACGCCGAACATCCCCAAGGTCACGTGCGCCTTCGCCAGCCCGGGCCGCTGGACCCCAGGCACCCCGCTCGTGCAAGGCATGAAGGTCGCGCTGACCGGAGACACAGCCCTCGCCCGCGAGGAGCTCGTCGGTCGAGGCGCACGCGCCGGGCTCAACATGATGAACAACGTCAGCCGACACACGAGCGTGCTCGTCACCAACGACGTCAGCTCCGGCTCCGCCAAGGCCGACCGTGCACGGCAGGAGAACGTCCCTGTCATCGACGAGGCGCAGTTCGTCGCGCTCCTGGGCGCGGTCAGCCCCGGCGTGCCCCTCGAGCAGGCCGCCCCACCCGTCCCGGCGCAGCGCACCAGCCCCGCCGCGGCGCGACCAGCCCTGCAGCCCGCGAGCAGCGCAGTCCTGACCGGCCGCCGCGTCCTCGTGCTCGGCGACGATCACGCAGCCACTTCGGCCGCCCGCGCCGCCCTCGTCGAGCTGGGCGCGGCCGCTGCCGTCAACCTCTCCGGGAACGTCACGGACGTGCTCTGCCTGGCACACGCGGACCAGGACAAGCGGTGGACGCGCATCCTCGCGCTCGGACTGCCGCTGCGGCCGCCGCAGTGGCTGACAGACCCGAGCTCCGACGTCCAGCACCGCCCCTCGGACGCGCCCGACAGCGCCGCCACACCGGCACTGGCGACGGAGGCTGCGTCGAACGGGTCGGAGCAGCCGACCGTCGACCGCGAGCTGGCGTCCACGTCGACGCCGAGCCTCCTGGCCCGAGGCCAGGTCATCGACCTGCCCAGCACCGGCCTGTGGACGATCGCCGCCAGCTGGGCGGCCAGCGCCAGCACAGAGCAGCCCGGCGCCACGCCGCCGAGCACCGTCGAGCTCGACATCGTCGCCTTCACCCTCGACCAGACCGAACAGGTCACCGGCGATGACGACATGACCTTCTTCAACAACCCGGTCAGCCACAACGGCGCCGTCACGCTCACCAGCGACGGCCCGAACGAGCAGACCGTGACCGTCGACCTCGACGCCCTGCCCGGCTGGGCCCAGCGCGTCACCGTCGCCGCCGCCATCGACCACGACACCGCCACCTTCAGCGACGTCGGCGCCGTCGCGCTGAGCATCGGCCCCGGCGGAGATGCCCCGGTGTACGCAGAGGCGACGCTCGACGCCGCCACCGTCGAGCGCACCCTGTCCCTGCTCGAGCTCTACCGGCGTGGCGACGGCTGGCGCATCCGCGCGATCGGGCAGGGCTGGACCAGCGGACTCGCCGACCTTGCCGTGCTGCACGGCGTGGACATCGACGACGCGGACTAGCTGTGCCGCAGCGCGCAACTGCAGCTCAATGAGGCACCTGCCGTTACTCAGCCCGCGCAGGCGCTGCTGACCTGTCCCGCTTCGTCGAAGACCAGGTTCAGCCGCAACGGGTCGCTGTTGGTCGCAAGGGCCTGTCCCGTCGTCCCCGGCACGCCAATGCGACGCACCTCCCGCCAGGACTGTCGGGCGGCAAGGGCGTCGGCCTCGTCCAGCTCCAGGCCGACGTACCCGCGCACCGGGTCGAGGCCGAACTGCTGGCACGGGTCGCCAGCCGCTGGGCTGCCGACCTGTGCGGGACTGGCACTTGGGGATGTTGAAGCCCCGGCTGCAGCCGTTGGTGCGGCCTCGGTTCCGCAACCTGCCAGGCCGAGCAGCAGGAGCACGCCTGCAACGCGCCATAGGAGGTCTCCCATGAACGGAGGCTAGAGGCTCCCTCTGTCCCGGAGGGGGCTAGCAGGGCTGTCGGCAGCACTGGGCGCTTGCGCGGCAGCGACGGTGTCTCGAGCGCTCCCGGCATGGCCACAGGCATCTCCGCTTAGCTGCGCGGCGTCGCCTGCAGGGCGGCCAGGAGCGCGTTGAACTCCCGGGCGGACCGGTCCGGATCCGCGACCTCCACGACCAGCGCCCGCCACCTGCCGTCGCGCCGGGTGCAGTCGACGACGAGCACCGGGTCCGCGCGGCGCACGTTCCAGAAGTCGCGCGAGCCCCGCCGCAGGTACACGCCGGCGGTGATGAGGCCCGGCACGGATGTCCCGGGCAGCCGCCAGCGGCCGATGGGCGCCTCACGGCGCGGGAGCACCACCGCTCGGAGAACCTGCGCGACGGGGACGCGGACCGTGCGGCGCAGGCACAGCAGCGTGTCCAGCGGCCCGACCGTGAGCACGAGGGTGTCGCCCTTGACCGCGAGCCCGTTGCGGGGCGGCCGGGCGAAGGCAGCGACAACGAAGATCGAGACCAGCGCGATCAGCACGACGATGGTCCATCCGACTGCGTCGGACACACCGCAGAGCCGTTCGCCCGGGGTGCAGGCCAGCACGGCCGACGCCGTCACGGCAACACGCTGCGGGTCTGCCCGCGTCGGCGGCGCAGCTCCAACGCGTCGCCGGGGCGATGACGTCGAGCGGTGACATCGCTACGTGACGGCCTGTGGCAGCGCCGCCAGGGCCGCGTCGAGGTCACGTGGCTGAACCACGATGCGCCGGTACCGCAGGCCGTCGGCCAGGGTGAGGACCAGTACCTGCGGTCCCGTGCGGACGTCCCAGAAGTCGCGGTTGGGGGCCCTGCCGTACGACCCGGCCCGCAGGACGCCGGGGATCTCGGTGCCGGGCAGTCGAAGCCCGGACGGCCGCAGCGACGACAGGTCGGCGACCTGCGCGCGCAGGAGGCCGCGCCGCGGCAGGCGGATGCTGCGCTTGAGCGCCCAACGGCATCGGCGCCCCGCATGGTGATCACGATGTCGTCACCGACCGCGGCGACGTCGACGTTGGCCCAGCTGGCCGAGGACACGGGCTCGAGGCGCTTGCACCGTAACGCGGACCAGATACCGAAGGCGGCGAACGGGACGATCAGCGCCAGCCAGCCGGTGCCGGCGAGCCGGGCGTCGGACGCCCGTGACGCGCCGGAGTTCGAGGCGACCAGACCCAGCTGCAGTCCCCACGCTGCGCCCAGGAGGAGGTAGGCCAAGCCCGCCAAGGCCCACGCGTCGTTGACTCGGCGGCCCCAGCGGGTCACGCCCACCAGGAACCCGGCGGCGACGGCCGCCAGGATCGGTGCGACCGCGAGGCCGAGCAGTCTGGGCATGGTGCCGTCAGGGACGCCACCGGGACCGAAGTGCGTCGCCATGGGGTCGGGGAGGCTGCGCGCCGCGACGACGCCGACCAGCGCGAGCGCGGCGACCAGCGCCAGCGGCAGCCAGCCATGGACGGTCCGTCGTGCCAGCACTGTGTCCCCGTTCTCCCCGCCGTGCTCCTGATGCAGGTGCTACCCGCTGCTCCCGGTCGGCGCTCGTGTGCGTGCGCCGTGGCGGGGCTGCGTCCGTGCCTCAGCTGCCCGCCGCGAAGCCGTCAGCCGACGACGTGGTCCGGCGTGGCGCCGGTGCTGTCCTCCGCGCCCGGCCCGGTCGCCCGCACACCCGCGGTGTCGAAGGTGGTGATCATGCGGCCGTCACGGGCTGTCGCCGCGGGGCGCGCGAGCAGGACGCCGGCCTGCACCTGCTCGGCAGCCGGGCCCAGGTCGGCGCCGCGCGAGAGCGTCCACGTGATGGTCTTGCCCTCGGCCTTCCACGCCTGCCGCGGCAGCGTGACCGTGTACGCGTCGGAGCTCGTCGAGCTGCCACCGTTCAGCACCGGGGTGGAGTTGACGGTGTTGCAGCTCTTGCGGAGGCGGGCCTCGCGGACCACGGTGCCGTCACTGGTGTTCGGGTAGTCGGCGACCTGCAGCTGCCCGGTGCACGTGTCCTTGCCCTCCGGCAGCCCGGGCAGCGCCCAGCCGACCTGCCAGCTGCTGCTGGGGAACTCCGGCGCCGCCGGGATGTCACCGCACAGGGTGAGCGTGACGACGACTCCTGCCGGGGTGTCGCCGTCCTTGAGGTCCTGCACGCTCAGGGAGGCGATGTCGAAGCCGGCGGTCCTCTCCACGGGCGCTGCCTGCTGGACGGGGCCGGCCTTGACCATGGGCGTGGCGTCGCCGCACGGGTCGGACTGCTGGCCGGCGCCCGCGGGGACTGCAAGGGCTGCGAGCAGGGGCAGGGCGAGCAGGCTGCGCTTCATGGTTCTCCTCGTGTAAGCGTCCTCACTGAGTCCACGAGGAAGGGGCCGTGGTCCTTCGGACGAACTCCGGCTTTTCGGCTGATCGCCCCTTGTGTCCCCTTCACAGGCCCGGCAACGGCGCCCGTGCCCAGCCGCTCCGCCGGCCGAGCAGGACTGGAAGGGCCGCCGTCGAAGGTGTCGCCGTGGGTCCACCGTTCCAGGCCGAGCAGGCGATGCTGCACGAGCAGGCCCACGCCGGCCCCGGCGAGCATGAGGCGCCGGACCGCGACGCCTGGCAGGCGCTCCTGCCGCACCGCGCCGCCCTGCTGCGCCTGGCCAGGGCACGCGTGCCCGCTGCGGACGCCGAGGACGTCGTCGCGGAGGCCCTCCTGCGCACGGTCGGCAAGGACGTGGAGGCCAGCCAGGTCGGGGCGTACCTGAACGTGGTCGTGCGCAACCTGTGCACCGACCTGCTGAGGGACCAGGCCATGGGCGCTCACCGTCAGGCGTACTCGGTGCGGCACGGCGGGCCTGAGCCTGCTGCCGACGAGGCGGTCTGCGATCGCGCCGAAGCCCAGTGGCTGGCCGGGCAGGTGGCCGCGCTGCCAGCACGTCAGCAGCAGGCACTGGCGCTGCGGGCCCGCGGCCTCACCCTCGAGGTCGTCGCCCGCGAGCTGGGCGCCAGCTACAAGACGACAGAGTCGCTGCTGTCGCGGGCCCGGGCCGCCGCTCGTGCCCGCCTCGAGGCGACCTACGGCGTCCCCTTCATCAGTGCGCTCGTCCCCAAGGGCTGGGGAGCCGCGACGACGGCAGCACCCGTGGCGGTGGGGACGGCCATGGCAGGCGTCATGGTGACCGCCCTTCTCGGCCTGCAGGCCGGTGGCAGCCCGCCGTCGCCCGGCTTGGCGACGACACCCGTCAGCGCGGTGCCCGCTGCTGCGCCGATCGCATCCCCCGTCGCACTGAGGCCGCCGGTCCGAGCCCTGAGCCGGACTGTGGTCCAGAGGGCCGAGCGGACACAGGTGACGGCGCCGAGCAGCCTGGCTGCGACATCAGTGCCCTCGAGCCCGAAGCCGAAGGGCCGCACCATCGTGGCCGGCCCGAACGTGGACGGCCCGCTCGGGGTGCAGGTCACTGGCGGCGACGTCGTTCACCACCACGAGGACCGCACCTTCCAGCAGTCGCCGAAGCCTGCCTGCGCTACCACAGCCAGCCCGGCAACCTGGCGAGGCTGACCACCGAGGGCACCTGCCCGCCCGACCGCATCCAAGACGACGAGGACAGGGGCCAGTAGCCCGCGGGCACCGCGCCGGCCCGCGACCGTGGGCTTAGTCCGCCATCTTGCGCGCCCAGGAAGGTCTTGGCGCCGCGACGAGTGGTGTTTCACCGGTCGGTCCGGATGCGCCCGTCACCACCGGGGCGGAAGTCGCTGACGATGAAGGCGCACTCGTCATCCACCGCGCTCTCGTCCGTGTCGACCTCGGAGCGTTCGGGGTAGCCGTACTTCTCGCTGTACTGGATCTTGGCCTGGTCGGCGTCGCGGAGGGCCTGCTCCGCGTATCCGAACAGGGCGTCGATGTTGACGTCGTCGGGCCTCATCGACTGCGGGTCGCCCTCCAGGATCCGCACGCGGGTCTGGCCGTTCTCGACCGTCACCCGGCCCACCGTGACGATCTGGCAGCCGGCCCGGTAGGTATACGAAAAGCTGGATGGCTGGGTCTTCTCCCACGTCGCCCGCGCAGCGTCCAGGTCTTCGCTCGCGTCACTGCACCCCGGCGAAAGCAGTGCCGCGACCAGCACCACCAGGGCCTGACCAGTGCGTCGCATGCCCATGGGACACATGCTGCCCCCCGTCCGTTCCGCAGCCCTCGCCGGCACGCGCAGCCCGGGCCGCAACGCACCGCACTGCGCTTCGACGCGAACCTGCTGTTGCAGCTGTTCGCTCGGCTAGGAGTCCTCGCCCAGCGCCAGCAGAGCAGCGGCCGTCATCGCCGGGCGCACGGAGACGACGGTGTCCGCCCAGTCGGTCAGCAGGACGCCCGCCTCCGGGAAGTCGGGCAGACCGCTCAGCACCGAGATGACCTCGGCCGCGACCTGGCGGTCGTGGAGCTCCAGGCTGATGCCGCCGCCGCCGTTGTACCAGGTGACCTCGGGCTCGCGGTGCTCCTGCCGGGGGAGGTACACGCTCACACCGGCCTGCGAGCCCGGCACGGGATCGTCGACGACCTCGGCGTCAGCCCAGCGCCCGAGCAGGGCGTCGACGACTTGCTGGCGGTCGAAGGTCCAGTTGGTCGCGTCGGTGTCGACCGCGAGCAGGTAGTTCAAGGTCACGGCTTCTCCCAGGGGCGGTACACGACGTAGCCGGGCACGTTGAGCCGGCGCAGGGCGTCCTCGAAGGCGCGGGCGGCCTCGAGGTCGTTGGTGACGATCTCAAGGACCTTGGCCGGGTTGCCAGGGTCCTCAATCGCCGCCTTGTACTTGAGCAGCCGCTGGTCCAGTTTGGCCTGCGCGACGGCGCGAATGCCCTCGGGCAGGGACTCCGGCACTTACCAGGACTGGGCGTTCTCACGGAGCTTCGCGTCGCCGAGCGCGAGGAAGTCCGGGTTGATGCCGTCGGGGAACGTCTTGTTGCCCAGGTCGATCTCGCCGCCCGGGTAGACGAGGTCCTGGTAGGCGCCCGGGTTGCCGTCGGCGCGCTTGTCGCCGGGCTTGGCGTTCTTGGCCCACGCCTCGCCGACGGCGAGTTCCTCAGGGGTGAGCTGGTACGAGCTCCCGTCGGCCAGGGGGATCTTCGCGCCGCGCCGCAGCGCGGACCAGTCGATGACGCCGGCGTCCATGGGCAGCCCGGAGGAGGCGATGCGCCGGGCGTGCGCGAGCCGGGCGGCGCGAAGTCCCGCGGCGGCACGCGCGGCGGCCTCACTGCCCTTCAGCCCGGCGGCGGCGCCGCCGGTGTAGAACGCCGCGACCGCCCCCGGGATGACGGTGCCGAGCGCGTACCCGACCTCGCCGTCGCTGAGCTCCTGCAGGGGTAAAGAGGCCAGGAGTGCAGCCCACGGGTCGTCGGCCGCCGCCTCCAGGCCATCGCGGAGCGCCGCCCAGGACTCCGAGGCGTCGGCGGTGATGCCGGTGAGGTCGCCGACCATCTTGACCGGCTCTTCGACTCCGTCCTCGATGCCGTTGCCGAGCCCGCGGATCTGGCGCCAGGGCTCGTCGCGCCACCGGTGTTCCTTGCCGGCCTCGGCGACCTTCGGCGGCTGCAGGAGCGCCGCGAGCCCCGCCGCCTCCGACAGGCTCGCGCAGCCGTGCCTCCGCCGAGGCGGCTGCGTCCTGCGCCGCGCGGGCCTGCGCGTTGACCGCTCCGGTCGCTCCGGCGAGCCAGTCGGCCTCACGCGCGAACGCCGCCTCCTGCTGCCAGCTCGACGCGGTCTGCTCCGGGGTCGGCAGCGCAGGTCGCGCGTCACGGGCGTTCTGCCACCGCCACGCCAGCCGCGACCGGGTGTCGTCGAGCTCGGCGGCCCGCGCCTGCGCCGCGCGCGCCTCGCGCTGCGCGGCGTCGAGGTCCTTCGCGTACTGCGCAAGCACCACGGCGGCACGCAACGTCCACAGGGACAGCAGGCGGCTCGCGGTCGCCGTCGCCTGCGACGCCAGCAGGTACTGCCCGCTCCGCGGGCCGCACCAGGAGTACCCATTCACCACGGCCGCGGCGGCCGCGGCGACCCCGGCGGAGACCTGCGACGCCTGCTCCGCGACGTCGTGCATCACTCGGGCTGCGCCCGAGATCTGCTCCACGTCGCCGGTCGGCACCACGACAGGCAGCGGCGGCGCCGGCAGAGGCAGGGCCACCGCTCAGCCGCCGTCGGCGGCGCGGAACTCGCCAGCAGTGCCCTCGGCCAGCCGGGCCAGGTCATCGCACGCGAGCACCAGCCTCTGCATCGGCCCAGCCCAGCGGGCCACGAAGTCCTGCACCGCGACGGCTGCCCCGCCTTTGCACCCGGACGTGGCCTGCACGCCCTGCAGCCTGCGGCCACAAGACGCGAGCGCGAGCGACTGAAGCCGGTCCGCCTGCGCAGCCGCGACAAGCTCGGCGGGCATAGCTGCGGCCGGTCCGTCTCCTGCAACGACCACGCCCCACCTCCCATGTTGACCGTAGAGGCGTGCAACGGCGCTCGGTTCTTGTCCACAGCCCGGCGATGCGGACGGCGCGGACGACTCACTAGTTGCTACGCGCCACCATCGAGGAGCTCGCGGACCACGCGCGCGTCGTCCCGCCACAAGTTCAGGCTCCCGTCCCGCCCGGGCCCGTGTACAAGCCGGAGCACAACGACCTCGGTGCGGACCTCAGCAACGTCAACCGAGCTCGTCGATCTGACGGGCCGCCTCAGCAAGTCGCGCCGCGAGCTGGTCGACCGTCGCGTGCCGGATGCCCGTTACCCCTACCGCCGCGTTGAGCCGGCGGTTGACGTCGGCGAACTCGCTGCCCAGCAGGTACGCCAGACGGCGGGCAGCGGTGCTGTTCGCCTTCCGCAACTGCTCGCGCCGACGGAACACCGGCACCTGCTCGCCGGCCCCCGTCGGCGCGGGTACGACCTGTGCGGGGCGGTGCTGCTGAGCGTCGTGGGCGCGCAGCAGCAGAGCCAGTGCCGCGGTCGGCAACCCGACCGCCTCAGGGGCGGCGGACTTGAGCGCGGCGGCGTGAGCGAGCTCGGCGGCGGTGATTGTGGTGCTGCCCACGATCACGCCCGCGTCAGTCGCTTCGGCTGCGATCGGCTGGAACGAGCCGCTCGATCGGGTGCCGCCATCACCAGCCGGCGCCAGGAGCTCCTCGGTGTCGGCGTCGATGACATGGTCGCGCTGCTCACGGATGGTCTCAGCGAAGCGGCGCAGCCGAGGATCGTCAGGGATGAACACGGACGCGGTCTCCTCGAGGCTGCCAGGGCGCAGCCGGACCACGCGGCCGACCGCCTGCCGGAAGAACATCTCGGTGATCGTGTTCGTGGCGAACACCGCGACGCGAAGCCGCGGAATGTCGACGCCCTCGCTCACCATCCGCACCGAGACCAGCCACGCGGCGTCCCCGGCCGCGAACTGCTCGATAAGAGTGTTCGCATCCGGCTCGTCGCTGACGACGACGACCGGCTCGACACCGGCCTGGGCACGCAGCAGGGCCGCGATGTTGCGGGCGTGCTCCTGGTCCTTCGCGAGCACCAGGCCCCCCGCGGACGGGTCGGTGGCGCGGATCTCGACGAGCTCGGCATGCGCGTCACGCAGAACCGAAGGCACCCACTCGCCCGTCAGCGCCAGCGCCGTGTTCAGACGCTGGTTGCACAGCCGCGGATCGTCCAGCGCGTCGTCGAAGGTGGCAGTGACGATCTGCCCGCCCGTCGTGGCCCACTCCATGCGCCCACCGCGGCGCGGAAAGAACACCGGACGGCACACGCCGTCGTGAACCGCGCGGCCGTAGTCGTAGACGACGTCGGGCGTGCCAACGCCGTCGGTGTAGGCGACGAACGGGATGGCGTTGTTATCGCTGCGGAACGGGGTGCCGGACAGGGCAAGCCGACGGCGGGCCGAGCCGAAGGCGTGCCGCGCGGCGTCGCCCCAGGACTTGTCCTCGCCGCAGTGGTGCACCTCGTCGAGCACTACCAGCGTCGGCGCGGCCGTGACGTGCCGACGAAGCAGGTCGGGCAGGGCGGACATCTGCGCGTACGTCACGACGACGCCGTGCACCCCGGGCGGCAGAGCGCCATCGGCGTTGCTCCAGTTCGGGTCAAGCTGCACACCGTACGGCGCGACCGCGTCGGCCCACTGCCGCTTCAAGCGCTGGCTGGGGGCGGCCACGACGACGCGACTGACCTCGCCCTCGGCCAGCAGCCGGTGCGCGATCGCGGCCGCAAGACGAGTCTTGCCGGCCCCGGGTGTCGCGACGACAAGGAAGTCCTGCCTGGCCTGCTGGACGTACACCATGAGCGCGTCCTGCTGCCAGGTGCGCAGCGCGGACAGCGCGGACCCGTCCGTGCCGCGGGCGCCTCGGGTGAGGTTGCAGGCGGGGCAGAGCGCGGCGCCGTTGCCGGCGTCAGTCGCACCGCCCGCGGCGAACGCGAGCTGGTGGTCGCCGTGCCAACCCGGTTCCAGGTCGGCTCCGCACTCCGCGCAGCGGCCGTCGCCGGCCAAGTACAGAGCGGCGCGCTGAACGGTGGCGAACGAGCGGGAATCAGTGCTCATGCGGTGCTCCTCGACGAGTAGTACGTTGACGTCAAGAAGCGTGTCACGCAGACTGCTGCCGTGGCGGAATACGAAGACCTACGATTTCGTATCACGGCCTGGCCAGCGGTGGTGGCCGCGCCCACTCGGGTCGCAGTACCTCGCGCTGTCGCCCACGCCCTACCGGGCGACGAGCAGCCACGCCTCGGCTACGAGGACGCAGTCGCCACCGAACTGCCGAGCCGCGACCCGTTGGTGGAGTTCCCGGTCGAGCCGGGACAGAGCCTGCAGGAAGCCGCGGCCGCAGGGCCGAACGTCGTGGATTCTCTCGTCGAGCGCCAACGAACAGCAGACCCGCGAGGCGCTCGCAACCTGGGCGAGCGAGGGCGAGACGTCCTACGACGACCAGGTCGTGCTGTTCTTCGACGAGAAGGACATCGTCATGCGCACCCTCCCGTCCGAGCTGTTCCTGCGGGAGTTCCTCGAGCTCGACCCAGAAGACCCCGGACCACTGCTGGAGTTCCTGCAGCAATAAGGACCTCCGGTACCGCCATCGAACCTGCTGACGCACCGCGACGTCGTGCGGGTCACGCCGCAGCCACGCTCGTGGGTTTCGACGGGAGCGCGTCCGCTAGAGGGCTACATCGGGCCGCCGGAGGCCGGCGTCGGAGAACACCGCAACGAGGTGTACGACCTGCTGTACGACGTCCTGAACTCCGACTACGAGCAAGAGGAGTTCGCCTACCACCGCCAACAGAGGACGGCGCGGTGCGGCTGTCCGGGACTGCGTACACCTGGTCGGTGCAGGTGACCTTCCTGAACCTCTGCCAGGCGGTGTTCCAGAGCTGGCTTCTCATGCTGGCCGACCCCGACGCCCTGCTCGACCTCACCGCACCACCGACCGCAACAGCCGAGCAGGTGTGGGCGGACCGAGATCTACCGGTGCCGCTGACCGGCTTCGACCTGCTCGACACGATGCTGGACGCGGTCAACTCTGCTGCAGCCTCGTACGGCCCACGCCTGGAAGCCATCCACCCCACTCTGGAAGAGCGTGGCTTCGCGTTCGGCCGGCCCGTGCCACGCATCCTCACGTCGATGTGCCTCCAACTGCTCGAGTTCGTCGCCCACGGCGTCCCGGCTCGCCGGTGCGCGAACGAGACCTGCGGCCGCTACTTCACCCGGCAGCGGGGCCGGTCCCAGTTCGGGCAGTCCCGGAGCACCGGAGTCCTGTACTGCTCCGCATCCTGCGCTCGCGCTCAAGCACAGCGGGAGTACCGCCGGCGATCCCGCAGCCAGCCACAGCCGGACCAACCTGCAGGATGACGGGCGGCAGACGCGACCACCAGGCAGTGCTCGGACGGAGACGCCACCTGCCCGACAAGTGCGGCCACATCCACAGCTAGATCACGGCTGCACCAGGCGTGCCACGCCCTCACGGCGCTCCCCGGCAACAGCCCGAGGGCACCCCCAGCCCGCGCTGCTGATGCCGAGACCCGAGCTCGAGCTCTCCCAGAGCAAAAACGACACCAACTACAACATTAGAGCCGCCGGAAGCCCCTAACAACCGCGCCGTCGACCCAGGTGGCGACGGACCTACAGGCATCGACGCCCCCGTCGACACCGTCCAACAGGCCGGTGCAGCGCCCCTGCGCCCACTACCCTGGGATCAGTGACCACCATGAGCGGACCCGCAGCGGCCTACATCGCCGTGCTCCGTCTCGCTCAAGAACGACGCATCCGCATGAACCGCACCAAGGTCGCCAAACTCCTCTACCTCGCCGACCTCGAGTGCATGCGCACCGCAAGCGCCCCCTCCAGCGGTATCAACTGGCGCTGGAGGCACTACGGGCCCTACAGCGACACCCTCGTCGAACTCGAACGAGACCTCAGCAAGACCGGACTGCTCGCCACCACCGCGACCCACAACTACTACGGCACCCCCGAGTACCTGCTCCAGGCCGAGGTTGACACCCCCCTGAACATCGACACCAACTACCTAGTGATCCTCGAGAAAGTCGTGCGCGAACTCGGCCCGCAGTCCGCCGCCGCCCTGCGCGACCTCACCTACGACACCGCCCCCATGCGCGCAGCCCAGCAGGCCGGCGCCCGCGAGGTCGACCTCGACCTCGGCCTCGTCACAGCCCCCAGCGCAGCCGGCCGCATGGCCGCCATGCGCACACGACTGCAGACCCAGTCGAACGGCCTCCCGTCCATCGACGCAGCCGAGTACGCCACGACAAGCACGCAGCTTGCCGACACCGTCGAGGACAACGAGGACCTCCTCCGGCGCGCCAACAGCGCGCTTCTGGGCTGATGCCCGCGCTCCAATGCGGCGGCCTCTACCTGGTGAACGACCGGCTCCTCAGGCTTCTGCCCGAGGAGGCACGCGACATCCACGCGGAGCGGCGACGCTTCGTGGTGATCACCAATCAGGAGTTACTCGACGCCGACCCCGCGGTCGTCATGGGCATGCCGGTGTCCGGGTCGACCACCTACAGGACCCCGCTCGACGTGCAACTCGCGGCGGGGCAGGCCGGCTGCACGAAGAAGTGCTGGATCCGCACCCCCGCCCTCCAGCCCCTGCTCGCGACGGACTTACAGGACCTCACCGGTCGCCTCGATCTCGAGAAGCTTGGCGAACTTGACGTACGGCTTGCCCAGCTCACCGGGCTCATCGCGCTCGACGCCTGACTCGGTGTTGGCGCCGGATGTCGGCCCGCGCATGAAGAGGTCCGCCGGAACATGATCGTGACCCGCTCGAGCCCCCCGTAGGACGGTCGGGTGCTCCGGTCCGCGACCGTGAACTGCCCCTTGCTGGCAAGCGGAAGTGAAGCGCTGACCTCACGGGTTCGCTGACGGTGCCCGGAACCCTGTGACGCTCGCCGGAATCCTCTGACGCAGCGAGTCTCGCGGTGCACAGCGCAGCGGAAGGCGGCGCGTCGCTTCAGCCGGACCTGACAGCAGCATGAGCCCGTCGCACTCCCCCGCCCTGAGCCGCACGTGGGGGCTGTCCCCCGCGGAGTGGGCGACGACGGCGGTCGCCGCGCTCGTGTCGTCGGCGGGCTACCTGGCCGGCGGCCTGCCGTACCTGTCGCGCGGGGTCGTCGGCGACCTGGCGGGCTTCGCCCTGCTGGCCGCCGTCGGCACGGCGGTCCGCGCCCGGGTGCGCCACGAGGCGGCCGTCTGCCTGCTGCTGATCGGGGCGGTGCTGCTCGCCTCGCCGCAGTGGCCGCTGGAGGTCGCCGAGCCGGTGTGGTGGGGCGTGTTCGCCGTCGGGCTGGTGGGCTACCTCGCCGTCCGCCGCCGGCTGTGCGCGCCGCGCCTAGCCTCGGAGGCCGTGACCGCCGTCCTGCCCGCCGACGTGTGGCAGGCCCGGCAGGCGGCCCACGAGCAGCGGGTCGACGCCTGGACGGCCCCGGTGCTGGCGCGCCGCAGCCGGGGCGAGGCGCACCCGGTCGAGGACTTCCTGTTCACCTACTACGGCCACCGCCCGGCGCACCTGCGGCGCTGGTCGCCCGGTGCCGGCGTCGTCCTGCAGGACGGGCCCACCGGCGGCGCGTGGCTGCCGGCCGACGGCGGCAGCGTGCTGGCCCCGCCGGACGCGCGGTTGCGCCGGCTGGCGGCCCGGACCGCCGCACTGCTGGCGGCGACGGCGGGGCGGCCGGCGTCGTTCGGCTGCTTCGGGCTGCACGAGTGGGCGATGGTCTACCGGCAGGAGCAGGACGAGGTGCGCCACGCGACCTGGCCGCTGCGGCTCGGCGCGGAGGGCACGTCGGCCGTCGTCGACGCGCTGCCCGTGCGGTGCAGCCACATCGACGCGTTCCGCTTCTTCACCCCCGCCGCCCGGCCGCTCAACGCCCTGCAGCCGACCCGCGAGACCCAGGTCGCGCTCGAGCAGCCGGGGTGCCTGCACGCCACCATGGACCTCTACAAGTGGTCCTACCGGCTGTCCCCCCACGTGCCGTCCGAGCTCGTCGCCGACGCCTTCGCGCTCGCCCGGCGGGTGCGCGAGCTCGACATGCGCGCCTCCCCCTACGACCTCTCGGCGCTCGGGCTCGTGCCCGTCCGCATCGAGACGTCGGAGGGGCGCGCGCAGTACGCGGCCGAGCAGCGCGGGTTCGCCGACGAGGGCGCCCTGCTGCGTGCCCGGCTGCTCGACGCCGTCCGGCCGCTCGCCGCGGACTGAGCGCCGCTAGCGTCCGCGCATGCCCGCCCTGCCGATGCCCCCGCTGCCCGGCGTCACCCACCGCACCCTCGACGTCGGGGGCCTGCCGGTGCACGTGGCCGAGGCCGGCACCCCGGACGCGCCCCCGCTGGTCCTGCTGCACGGCTGGCCCCAGCACTGGTGGTGCTGGCGGCGGGTGGTGCCGCTGCTGGCCGGCTCGCACCGGCTGCTGATGCCCGACCTGCGCGGGCACGGCTGGACCGGCGCCCCGGCGTCGGGCTACGACAAGGAGCAGCTGGCCACCGACCTGCTCGGCGTCCTGGACGCCCTGGAGCTGCCGCGGGTGCAGCTGGTCGGCCACGACTGGGGCGGCTGGACCGGGTTCCTGGCCTGCCTGCGCGCCCCCGACCGGTTCTCCTCGTTCCTGGCCCTGTCGATCCCGCACCCCTTCCAGCGGGCCGACCGGCGGCTGCTGCAGTCGTGGCGGCTGGCCTACCAGGTGCCGCTGAGCACGCCCGTCCTGGGCCGCCGCCTGGTCGGGTCGCGCACCCCGGTCGAGCGGCTCATCGCCGGCGCCAGCAGCACGCCCGGGACCTTCACCGCCGACGAGCTGCGCGTCTACTCCGACGTGCTCGCCCAGCCCGAGCGGGTCCACGTGAGCACGCAGGTGTACCGGACGTTCCTGCTGCGCGAGGCGGCCGGCGTGTGGCGCGGCCGCTACCGCCCGGAGGACCTGCGGGTGCCGACCCGCATGGTCGCCGGGCAGGACGACCTCGTCGTGCACCCCGACCTGCTGCGCGGCTTCACGCCGAGCGCCGGGACCCTGCTGCTGCCGGGCGTCGGGCACTTCCTGCCCGAGGAGGCCCCGCAGGCGGTCGCCGACGGGCTGCTAGCCCTGCAGCAGGCCGCCTGACGCCCCGCGCGGGGGCAGGGACCGCACGGCACGGACGGCGTCGGGCTGGGTCATGCGGGAGCGGGCGCCGAAGCGCTCGACCGTCTCGAGCACGACCCGGTCGGCCGACCGCAGCTCGGCCAGCACCGGCCCCAGCGGCTCGCCCGGGGTGACCCACACGAAGACGGCCTGCTCGAACACCGGGGCGAGCTGCTCGACGGAGACGTCGTCCATGCTGTCGCCGACGAAGACCGTCCGACCCGGCACCACGCGGCCGAACGCCGTCGGGGTGGCCACGGTGCTGCGGACGGGGTTGACCAGGCCGACGTCGCGGCGGGCCAGCTCGCGGACGGAGGCGCCCGGGTTGACGAGGCGCTGACCCTGCACGGTCTCGCGCGCCGGCTGCTGCAGCACGGTCGCGAGGTCACCCGTGCGGCTGAACGTCGCGGGCTGCTGCTGCAGCAGGGCGGGCAGCAGCGGGTCGAAGCGCTTGGCCAGCTGCTGGGCGTAGACGCCCGACGACGTCGGCGTCCAGTGCGTGTCCTTGCGCCAGTACGTCTGCCAGCGCGACCCCGCGGCCGACAGCGGGCGGCGCAGGTCGACGAGGTCGGGCAGCTGCGCCGCCGCCGACCACAGGGCGGCCTTCTGCCGGTCGGCGCACGCCCGGCCGGGCACCCGCGAGGCGACCACGTTGCCGGAGCGGACCGTCGACTTGTCCGGCGCGAGCACCAGCGCGACCTCGCGCCCGGAGTCGTGCAGCGACGTCGCCAGCTGCCCGAGCCGGCCCGCGACGGCCGCCGCGGTGCCGGCGTCCTCGCAGGGGACGGTCCAGTCCTGCGCGATGAACAGGTAGCCGTCGGACCCCACGACGACGCGCCTGCGGTCGGCCGCGCTCGGGGCCGCCGCCGCCGCTCCGGCGACGGTGGCGACGAGGGCCGCCACGAGGGCGGCCACCACGGTCCTGCGCACGCTGTTCCTCCAACGGTCACGGTCGGGTGCGGGGTCGGGCCCAGTCTGCCGGGTCGCCGGGCCGGTGTCCCCGGTACGCACGACGCCGCCCGGCCCGGAGGGGGCGGACGGCGTCGGACGTGCGGGTGCTGCCTCGGACGTGCGGGTGCTGCTAGGGCTGGGCGGGGCGCTGCGGGCGGCGCGGGGCCGGCGCACCGGCGCGGGGGGTGCCCGTGCGGCCCTGGTAGCCGCCGCTGCTGCGGCCGGCGTACCCGCCGCTGCGCGGCCGGGCGGAGCCGCTGCGCTCGCGCGGCTGGGTCATCCGCGGGCCGAGGACGATCGGCTCGCCCGACTCGGCGACGACGCGCACGGCCGGGTGCCCGGCGGTGACGGCGACGGCGTTCGCGTCGATGCCGATCGACTCGCGCATGCGCTGGTGGTCGCGCACCTGGTCGCTGAGCACGAACGACAGCACGGTCCCGGAGGCGCCGGCGCGCGCGGTGCGGCCGGAGCGGTGCAGGTAGTCCTTGTGGTCGGCCGGCGGGTCGTAGTGCACGACGAGGTCGACGTCGTCGACGTGGATGCCGCGGGCGGCGACGTCGGTGGCGACGAGCACGCGGGCGTGCCCGGTGGAGAAGTCGTCCAGCGCGCGCTTGCGGGCGCCCTGGGTCAGGTTGCCGTGGATGGCGCCGGCCTCGACACCGCTGGTGCGCAGCTGCATCGCGAGGCGGTCGGCGCCGTGCTTGGTGCGCACGAAGAACAGCGTGCGCGCCGGGCGGGCGGCGATCTCGGCGGCGAGCGCCGGCTTGGCGTCGTGCGTGACGGCCCACACCTGGTGGTCCATGAGCTCGACGGGGCTGGAGCTGGCGGCCACCGCGTGGACGGCGGGGTCGCGCAGGTACGAGCGGACGAGCCGGTCCACGCCGCGGTCGAGGGTGGCGGAGAAGAGCATCCGCTGGCTGGTCGCGGGGGTGAGGTCGAGCAGCGCCGTCACGGCCGGGAGGAACCCGAGGTCGGCCATGTGGTCGGCCTCGTCGAGCACGGTGATCTCGATGGCGTCGAGCCGGCACTCGCCCTGCTCGATGAGGTCCTGCAGGCGGCCGGGGGTGGCGATGACGAGGTCGACGCCGCGGCGGAGCTGGTCGATCTGGCGGCCCATGGACGCGCCGCCGTAGACGGTGGCGAGCTTGAGGTCGATGGGCTGGGCCAGCGGCGCGAGGGCGTCGTGGACCTGCTGGGCGAGCTCGCGGGTCGGCACGAGCACCAGGGCGCGCGGCCGGTTGGGCGTGCGACGGGGGCCGGCGAGCAGCCGGACGATCGTCGGCAGGCCGAAGGCGAGCGTCTTGCCCGAGCCGGTCTGGCCGCGGCCGAGCACGTCGCGCCCGGCGAGGGCGTCCGGCAGGGCGCGGGCCTGGATGGCGAACGGGGCGTCCATGCCGCGCCGGGCGAGCAGCGAGACCAGCCGGTCGGGCAGGCCGAGCTGGGCGAACGACGGCGCCTCGGCCGTGTCCGCGGAGGCGGCCTCGGCGGCGGCGTCGAGGGCGAGCTCGAGGTCGCTCTTGACGATCACCTTGGGGGCGGCGGCGCTGCTGCGCGGACGGCCGCGGCGCGGGCTGCTGCCCTGGCGCCAGGAGCCGGACGACGAACCGCTCCCGGAGCGGGACGTGCTGGAGGAACGGGGGGCGTAGCTGGAGGGCAAGGGTGTCCTTCTGGAGGGGGATGGGACCGGGGGCCGCTGTCAGGACGTGCTGGGCGACGCGGACCGGTCCGGGGGACCCCGGGTTCAGACGACGACACACGAGCGACCGTGCGGACGGCTCGTCCGCAGGAGGTACGACCTGGAGAACCTACCGCCGGCGGCGCCTGTTCCCCGTGTGCCCTGGGTCACCGCACGACGGCGGGCGGACGCAGTGCCAGGGTGCAGCCATGACCCGCAGCCTGACCGTCGCCGAGGCGCAGTCGCGCGCCCTGCTGCTCGAGGTGGAGCGCTACGACGTCGACCTCGACCTGACCGGCCTGGCCACCGGCCCGGAGCTGCGCGCCGTGTCGACCGTCCGCTTCCGCTGCCGAGCGGACGGCGACACGTTCGTCGACTGCGCTGCCGACGTCGTGGAGGCCACCCTCGACGACGCCCCCCTGCCGGCCGCGCAGGACGGGCGGATCGCGCTCCACGGGCTCACTGCCGGAGCGCACGTGCTGCGGGTGGTCTCCGTGCAGTCCGACACCGCCGGCGGCGAGGGCGTCCACCGCGCGGTCGACCCGGCCGACGGCGAGGTCTACCTGTGGACGTCCTTCGAGCCGGACGAGGCGCGCCACGCCTGGGCCTGCTTCGACCAGCCCGACCTCAAGGCCCCGCACGCGTTCACGGTGACGGCCCCGCCGTCCTGGACGGTGCTGAGCAACGCCGGGGACGCGGACGTGACCGACGGCGCCGACGCCCGCCGCTGGGCCTTCGGCGACACCCCGCCGCTGGCGACCTACAACACGGTCGTGAACGCCGGACCGTTCGTGGAGCTGCGGCAGGCGACGGACGGGCACGACCTCGGCGTGTACGCCCGGCGCTCGCTGCGCGGGCTGCTCGAGCGGGACGCGCCCGAGCTGTTCCGCGTGACCGCGCAGGGGCTCGCCTTCTTCGGCCGCACCTTCGGGATGCCGTTCCCGCAGCGCCGCTACGACCAGGTGTTCGTCCCGGAGTTCGGCGGGGCGATGGAGAACTACGGCTGCGTCACCTGGTCCGACGACTTCCTGCAGCGGTCGACCCCGACGGCGGCCGAGCAGGAGCAGCTGGTGCGGGTGCTGCTGCACGAGATGGCGCACATGTGGTTCGGCAACGTCGTGACGATGCGCTGGTGGGACGACCTCTGGCTGAACGAGGCCTTCGCCGAGCTCGCCGCGCACTGGGCCGCCGTGAGCGCCACGTCCTACACCGACGTCTGGGCCAGCCACCTCGCCGGCGAGGAGCTGCGCGCCTACCTCGCCGACCAGGGCCCCGCCTCGCACCCCATCCGGCAGCCCATCGCCGACGTCGCCCAGGCCGCGTCCATCTTCGACGCGATCACCTACCCCAAGGGCGCGTCGGTCCTGCACCAGCTGATGGCGTACGTCGGCGAGGAGGCCTTCACCCGCGGGATGGCCGACTACTTCGCCCGCCACGCGTGGGGCAGCACCACGTTGCAGGACCTCGTCGACGCGCTGGCGCAGGCGAGCGGCCGCGACCTCGACGCGTGGCGGGAGGGCTGGCTGGAGCAGGCCGGCACCGACCGGCTGACCCTGGAGCGCGACGGCGACGCGCTGGTGCTGCACGCCCGGGGGCCGCAGGGCCCGCCCCGCCCGCACGTGCTCGCCGTCGGCGCCTACCGACGGCGGGGCGACCGGCTGGAGCGCGCCGCGCTCGCGACCGTCGAGGTGCAGGGCGAGCGCACGCCCGTCGACCTGCCGGCGGGCGCCGACCTCTACCTCGTCAACGACGACGACCTCACCTTCGCGACCTGCCGCCCCGACGACCGCGCCGCCCTGCTCGAGGGCGCGGCGCTGCTGCCCGACGCCGCTGTCGCGCGGGGTCGCCGTCGCCGCCGTCTGGGACCTGCTGCTCACCGGCGAGGCCACCCCCGCCGAGGTGCTCGGCTGCCTGGTCGGGGTCCTGGCGTCCGAGACCGCCGACCCCGTCGTCGAGCCCTACCTGACCCTCGCCCTCGACGCCGCCGAGCTCTGGGCGCCGGACGCCTCGCTGCTGCCGCTGCTGCACGACGCCGCCTGGCGGCTGGCCGCGCAGCCCTCGCGCCGGGCCGCGGCGCTGCGCGTGGTGGCCCGCACCGCCCCCGACGCCGCGGCCGTCGCCCGGCTGCGCGAGGCGGCCGGCGACGACGTCGACCTGCAGTGGCGGGCCCTCGTCCGGACCGCCGAGCTCGGCGGGGAGACCGACGACGACGTCGCCCGGCTGCTCGCGGCCGACCCCGACCCGGAGGCCCGGGTGCGACCGCTCGCCGTGCAGGCGGCCCGCCCGGACGCCGCCGCGAAGGAGGCGGTGTGGCAGTCGCTCGCCGTCGAGCGGTCGGTGCCGGTGTCCCTGGTGGCGACGGTGACGACCGCCTTCTGGCGGCCCGGCCAGGACGCCCTGCTCGCGCCCTACGCCGACCGCTACCTCGACCTGCTGCCCGGCCTCGACCGCGGCGGGATGATCCCGTCGATGGTCTACAGCAACCGGCTCTTCCCGCTGCACGGCGCCGGGCAGGGCTTCCTGGACCGCGCGCTGGCGCTCGCCCCGACGGCGCCCGTCGTCGTCGGCAAGGCGCTGCGCGAGAAGTCCGACCTGCTGCGCCGGGTGCTCCTCGCGCGCTCGCGCTAGTCGACGAGGTCGCGGACGACGGCGTCGGCGAGCAGCCGGCCGCGCAGGGTCAGCACCGCGCGGCCGTCGTCTCCGCTGTCGTCCCCGTCGCCCTCGAGGGCCAGCAGGCCGTCGCGGGCGTGCCGGTCCGCGGCCGCCCGGCCGGCCGGCTGCAGCACCGACAGCGGCAGCCCCTCGCGCAGCCGCAGCTCCAGCAGCACCCGCTCCACCCGGCGGTCGTCGTCGTCCAGCACCTCGCGGCCGGCAGCGGGCGAGCGGCCCGCGGCCAGGGCGGCGGCGTAGGGCAGCGGGTGCTTGCCGTTCCACCAGCGCACCCCGCCCACGTGGCTGTGCGCGCCCGGCCCGACGCCCCACCAGTCGCTCCCGCGCCAGTAGGCCAGGTTGTGCCGGCAGGGCTCGCCCCAGTTGCTGACCTCGTACCAGGGCAGGTCCAGCGCCTGCTCGGCCATCAGGTAGCGGTCGGCCAGGACGTCGTCGTCGGGGGCGGGGAGCTCCCCGCGCGCGACCTGGCGGCCGAGCCGCGTGCCCTCCTCGACGATGAGCGCGTACGCCGACACGTGCGTGGGCCCGGCCGCGGCGACGGCGTCGAGCGAGGCCTGCCAGTCCGCGTCGGACTCCCCCGGCGTGCCGTAGATGAGGTCGAGGCTGACCTGCGCGAAGCCGGCGTCGTAGGCCTCGCGCACCGCCTGCTCCGGTCGGCCCGGCGTGTGCGTGCGGTCGAGCACGGCGAGCACGTGCGGGACGGCGGACTGCATCCCGAAGCTGACCCGGGTGAACCCGCCGGCGCGCAGGGCGGCGAGCGACGCCGGGTCGACCGAGTCGGGGTTGGCCTCGGTGGTGACCTCGGCGTCCGGGGCGAGCCCGAACTCGGCCCGGACGGCGTCGAGCACGCGGACGAGGTCGGCCGGCGGGAGCAGCGTCGGGGTGCCGCCGCCGACGAAGACGGTCTGCACCGGCAGGTCGACGTCGCCGAGCACCCGCCGGGCGAGCCGGACCTCCGCGACCGCGGCGTCGGCGTACGTGCCGTGCAGGTCGTCCAGGCCGGTGTAGGTGTTGAAGTCGCAGTAGCCGCAGCGGGTGACGCAGAACGGCACGTGCAGGTAGAGCCCGAACGGCCGGGCGCCGAGGCCGTCGAGCGCCTGCGCGGGCAGTGCGCCCGAGGCGGGCACCGGCTCACCGAGCGGGAGGGGTCCGGCCACCCGACCAGTGTGCGGCCCGCGACGTACCGTCTGTCCGTGAAGCGCCTCACCCTCCTCGCCGCCCTGCCCGCCGCCCTGCTCGCCCTGCTGCCCGTGCCGGGCGCGTCGGCCGCGAGCGCGCCGCAGACCATCGCCACCGGCAAGCAGATCCCCTGGGGCATCGCCTTCCTGCCGGACGGCACGTCGCTGTTCACCGAGCGCACGGGCGGGGTGTGGGAGGCCAAGCCCGGGCAGCCCGCGCGCAGGATCTACACCGTCCGCGAGGCCGCGCAGGGCGGCGAGGGCGGCCTGCTGGGCATCGCCGTCGCCCCCGACTACGCACGCGACCCGCGCTTCTTCGTCTACTACACGACCGGCAGCGACAACCGGGTGGCGTTCGTGCGGCGCGGCTCGGCCGCCCGGCCCGCCCCGATCGTCACCGGCATCCCGAAGGGGAACATCCACAACGGCGGCCGGCTGATGTTCGACCGCGACGGGCTGCTGTGGATCGGCACCGGCGACGGCGGCACCTCCTCGCGCAGCCAGGACACCGCCAGCCTCGCCGGCAAGGTCCTGCGGGTCACCGCCACCGGCGGCGCCGCGCCCGGCAACCGGTTCGGCCGCGTCTTCTCCTACGGCCACCGCAACGTGCAGGGGCTCACCCAGGACCGCACCGGCCAGGTGTGGGCCAGCGAGCTCGGCCAGAACGCGCAGGACGAGGTCAACGCGCTGCGGGTCGGCGGCAACTACGGCTGGCCGGTCGTCGAGGGGCGCAGCGACGACGACCGGTTCGTGGACCCCGCCTGGACGTGGCGCCCGGAGGAGGCCTCGCCGTCGGGCATGACCGTGCGCGGCGACAGCCTCTACGTCGCCGCCCTGCGCGGGCAGCGGGTCTGGCGGCTGCGGTTCAGCGGCACGACCATCAGCAGCGCCACCCCGATGTTCCAGGGCACGTACGGGCGCGTCCGCGCGGTCATGCAGAACCCGAAGGACGGGTCGGTCTGGCTGATGACGAGCAACAACGGCCTGTCCGGCACCGACCGCCGCGGCGACGACCGGGTGCTGCGCTTCACGCGCTTCCCGTAGGAACGCGCTGGACCGGCGGCCCTAGATTCCCTGGCATGGCGGACGCGGTCGAGGTCGAGGACCTGGTCAAGACGTACGGGAGCACGCGCGCGCTCGACGGGGTGACGCTGCAGGTGCCGGAGGGCCGGGTGCTCGGCCTGCTCGGGCCGAACGGCGCGGGCAAGACGACGACGGTGCGGGTGCTCACCACCCTGCTGCGCCCCGACAGCGGCCGGGCCACCGTGCTGGGGATCGACGTGCTCAAGGACCCCGACCGCCTCCGCCGGGTGATCGGCGTCGCCGGGCAGTACGCCGCCGTCGACGAGCTGCTGACCGGCCGGGAGAACCTCGTGCTCGTCGGCCGGCTCTACCACCTGCCCAAGGCCGAGATCGCCCGTCGCGCGGACGAGCTGCTCGAGCGCTTCGAGCTGACCGACGCCGCCTCCCGCGTCGTCGGCGGCTACTCCGGCGGCATGCGCCGTCGGCTCGACCTCGCGGCCTCGCTGGTCAACCGGCCGCAGGTGCTGTTCCTCGACGAGCCGACCACCGGCCTCGACCCGCGCAGCCGGCTGCGGCTGTGGGAGGTCATCGAGGACCTCGTCCGCGACGGCACGACCCTGCTGCTCACGACGCAGTACCTCGAGGAGGCCGACCGCCTCGCCGACCGGATCGCCGTCATCGACACCGGCAGGGTCATCGCCGAGGGCACCAGCGACGAGCTCAAGGACAAGGTCGGCGGCTCGGTCGTCGTCGTGCGCCCGGCCGACGCCGCCGACGGCGACCGCGCCCTGGCGGCCCTGCAGGCCGTCGGCGACCCGGTGCGCGGCACCGGCGGCGACCTCACCCTGCAGGCGACCACCGGCGTCACCCTGGTCACCGAGGCGGCCCGGGTGCTCGAGGAGGCCGGCGTCGCCGTCAGCGAGCTCGCGCTGCGCCGTCCCACCCTCGACGACGTGTTCCTGACCCTGACCGGCCACGGCACCGTGGCCGCCGACGAGGAGGACGCATGAGCACGACCGCCCTGGACGCCCCCGCGAGCGGCGGCCTGCGCTGGGCCGTCAGGGACGCCCTCGTCCTGACCGGCCGCAACCTGCGCCACACCACCCGCCAGCCGGAGCTGCTGTTCTTCAGCACCGTCCAGCCGGTCATCTTCGTGCTGCTGTTCCGCTACGTCTTCGGCGGCGCCATCGACACCGGCCGGCTGTCCTACGTCAACTTCCTCATGGCCGGGATCTTCGTCCAGACCACCGCCTTCGCCTCCACCAGCAGCGGCGTCGGGCTCGCGAACGACCTCGCCAAGGGGATCGTCGACCGGTTCCGGTCCCTGCCGATGGCGCGCTCGGCCGTGCTGGCCGGCCGCACCCTCGGCGATCTCGCCCGGATCGTGCTGGTCGTGCTGGTCATGACCGCGGTCGGGCTGGCCGTGGGGCTGCGCCCGGCGTCGTTCCTCGGCCTGGTCGCCGCCATCGCGCTGACGTCCCTGTTCGGGTTCGCCTTCTCGTGGATCCAGGCGTTCATCGGACTGTCGGTGCCGAACGTCGAGGCGGCGAACCTGGCCGGCTTCGTCTGGCTGTTCCCCCTGACCTTCGCGTCGTCGGCCTTCGTACCGCTGCAGTCGATGCCCGGCTGGCTGCAGGCCTTCGCCAACGCCACCCCCGTCACGCCCACCGTCGACGCCGTCCGGGCGCTGCTCAACGACGGGCTGCCGCTGCAGCGGCCGCTGCTCAAGAGCCTGGCGTGGATCGTCGCCATCACCGTCGTGTTCAGCGTGCTGGCCGTCCGGAAGTACCGCAGGATCGCGTGACCGGCGCGCCGGGCGACCTCGTCGCGGTCCGCCTGCGGCTGCTCCCCTGGCGCCCGCGCTGGCGCACCGGCGACACCGGCCCGGAGCTGCCCGACCTGGACCTCGGGCTCGGCGACGACCCGCTCAGCGCCGTCGTCGGGCTGCTCCTGCTGCTGCTGTTCCTGCCCTTCCTGGTGCTCGCCGTGGTCGGCGTCGTCGTGCTGGGCCTGGAGCTGCTGGCCCTGCTCGCGCTGCTGCCGCTGGCCCTGAGCGCCCAGCTGCTCGGGCTCCGGCCGTGGGTGCTCGTCCTGCGGACCCGCGACCGGCAGCGCACGCCGGTCGAGGTGACCGGCACGCGGGCCATGCTGCGGCGGCGCCGGCAGCTGCGCGCCCAGCGCGTGCGCTGACGGTCACGTGCCCCTCCCGCGGGGCAGGAGCCGGCGCATGGACCGCACTCCCGCCCGTGCCCTGTTCGTCGGCGCCCACCCCGACGACGCCGACTTCGGGGCCGGCGGCCTCATCGCCCTGTGGGCCTCGCGCGGCTGCCAGGTCACGGTCGTCTGCGTGACGGACGGGCAGAGCGGCGGCTTCGACGACGAGGTGCCGCGCGAGGACGTGCCCGGCATCCGCCGGCAGGAGCAGCGCGACGCCGCCCGCGAGCTCGGCGTCACCGACGTCCGCTTCCTGGGCCGCGACGACGGCTGGGTGCAGGTCGACCGGTCGCTGCGGCTGGACCTGGCGCGGGTCGTGCGCGAGGTGCGGCCCGAGGCCGTCGTGACGCACTCGCCGGAGCGCAACTACCGCTTCGTGTACCTGTACCACCCGGACCACCTGGCGACCGGCGCGGCGGTGCTCGCCGCCGTCTACCCCGACGCCCGCAACCCCTTCGCGTTCCCGCCCGAGGACCTCGACCTCCCGCTGTGGGAGACGCCGGAGGTCTGGCTGTTCGGGGGGCCGCAGGACAGCGTCGCCGTCGACGTGACCGACGTGTTCGACGCCAAGGTCCGGGCCTGCAGCGCGCACGACAGCCAGACGCCGATGCTCGACCGCGGCGTCGCCGACGAGCTGCGCGAGCACCTCGGCCGGACCGCCGTCGAGCACGGGCTGCCGGAGGGCCGGCTGGCCGAGGCCTACCAGGTGGTCGACACCCGCTGACCGGGGTACTCCGGGCGGCGTGACCAGCCCGCTGCGCGCCGCGTTCCGCACGAAGAGCATCGACGACGTCCTCGCCCACGCCTCGGACGTCCCCGGCTCGGAGGGCGGTGTGCCGCAGCTGCGCCGGCGCATCGGCCCGCTCGGGCTCATGGGCTTCGGCATCGGGATCGTCATCGGGACGGGCATCTTCACGCTCACCGGCGTGGAGGCCCGCGACAGCGCCGGGCCCGCCGTCACGCTGTCGTTCCTGCTCGCGGGCGTGTGCGCGGCGCTGGCCGCCTTCTGCTACGCCGAGCTGGCCTCCAGCGTCCCGACCGCCGGCAGCGCCTACACCTACGCGTACGCCACCCTGGGCGAGCTGGTCGCCTGGATCATCGGCTGGGACCTGCTGCTCGAGTTCGCCCTCGGCGCGGCCACGGTCGCGCGCGGCTGGTCGTCCTACCTGCAGGACCTGTTCTCCCTGCCGACGTCGCTGTTCGGCGAGCAGGCACCCGTCAACGTCGGCGCCCTCGGGCTGGTGCTGGTCCTCGGCGTCGTCGCCGTCGTCGGGGTGCAGCAGTCGTCCCGCGTGACCGGGGTGCTGGTGCTCGTCAAGGTCGCGATCTGCGTGTTCATCGTCGTCGCCGGGCTGTTCTACGTCCGCAGCGAGAACCTGACGCCGTACGTCCCGGCCGCCCGCGAGGTCGACCGCGTCGACGGGCTGTCGCAGCCGCTGGTGCAGGCCGTGTTCGGGCTCACCCCGACGGCGTTCGGCATCGCCGGCGTGCTGTCCGCGGCCGCCGTCGTCTTCTTCGCCTACACCGGCTTCGAGGCGGTCGCGAACCTCGGCGAGGAGACCCGGAACCCGGGGCGCGACCTGCCCCGCGGGCTGCTCGGCACCCTGGCGGTGTCGACGCTGCTCTACGTCGGCGTCTCGTTCGTCGTCACCGGGATGGTCGACTACAGCCGGCTCGACGTGGGCGCCCCCATCGCCCGCGCCTTCGACGCCGTCGGCGCCGGCTGGGCCGCGACGCTCGTGTCGATCGCGGCGGTGGCCGGCCTGACGTCGGTGACCCTCGTCGACCTCGTCGCGATGCCGCGGATCTTCTTCGCCATGGGCCGCGACCGGCTGCTGCCGCCCCGCTTCGCGACGCTCCACCCGCGGTTCGGCACGCCCGTCCTCGCGACCGTCGTCACGACCGTCATGGTGGCCGTGCTGGCGAGCTTCGTGAAGCTCACGGTGCTCGCCGACCTGGTCAGCATCGGCACGCTGTTCGCCTTCGTCATCGTCTCGGCGGCGGTCCCGCTGCTGCGCCGCACCCGTCCGGAGCTCGAGCGGCCCTTCCGGGTGCCGTTCTCGCCGGTGCTGCCCGCGGCGTCGGCGCTGCTGTGCCTGTACCTGATGGCGAACCTGTCGGTGGAGACCTGGCTGCGCTTCCTGGTGTGGCTGCTGCTCGGCCTGGCGGTCTACGCGACCTACGGCCGCCGGCGCGCGCGGGTCGGCAGGGTCCCCGCCTAGAAGACCGCGTGCTGCCCGGCGGCCCGTGTCGGCTGCTGCATCACCGGCCCGGGCAGGTAGGGCACGGTCACGACGACCGCCTCGCCGAGGCGCTCCTCGAGCTCCAGGCGCAGGGCCGGCGCGCCGTCCAGCCGGGCGTCCGCGACGACGACGGCGGCCCGCAGGTCCTCGCGCCGCTCCGCCAGCGCCTGCCGGACCAGCACGACGACCTGCTCGGCGGTCGGCCGGGCCTCCGCCACGGTCAGCTGCGCCGCGACGACGACGCCGTCGACCGTCAGGCCGAGCCCGAACGGCCACAGGGGCCTGCCCTCGGCGAGGGTCCGCCCGGCCGCCTCGACGCCCGCGCGGAACAGCCGGTCGAGGTCCCCGACGTCGGCCGGCCCGGTCACTTGCCGGCCTTCTCCTCGCCCGTGGACAGCGCGGCGATGAACGCCTCCTGGGGGACCTCGACGCGGCCGACCATCTTCATGCGCTTCTTGCCCTCCTTCTGCTTCTCCAGCAGCTTGCGCTTGCGGGTGATGTCACCGCCGTAGCACTTGGCGAGGACGTCCTTGCGGATCGCCCGGATGTTCTCGCGGGCGATGACGCGCGCACCGATCGCCGCCTGGATCGGGACCTCGAAGTTCTGCCGCGGGATGAGCTCGCGCAGCTTGCCGGCCATCATCGTCCCGTAGGCGTACGCCTTGTCCTTGTGGACGATGGCGCTGAACGCGTCGACGGTCTCGCCCTGCAGCAGGATGTCGACCTTGACCAGGTCGGCGACCTGCTCGCCCGACAGCTCGTAGTCCAGGCTCGCGTAGCCCTTGGTGCGCGACTTCAGGTTGTCGAAGAAGTCGAAGATGATCTCGCCCATGGGGAGCAGGTAGCGCAGCTCCACGCGGTCCTCGGACAGGTAGTCCATCCCCTGCAGGATCCCGCGGCGGCTCTGGCACAGCTCCATCACGGCGCCGACGTAGTCGCTCGGCAGCAGCACCATCGCCTTGGCCACCGGCTCGCGCACCGCTGCGATCTTGAGCCCGGTCGGCCAGTCGCTCGGGTTGGTGACGACGACCTCGGTGCCGTCCTCGAGGTCGACCGTGTAGACGACGTTCGGGGCGGTGCTGATGAGGTCGAGGCCGTGCTCGCGCTCGAGCCGCTCCCGGACGATCTCCAGGTGCAGCAGGCCCAGGAAGCCCACGCGGAACCCGAAGCCCAGCGCCGCGGACGTCTCCGGCTCGTAGACCAGGGCGGCGTCGTTGAGGCGGAGCTTGTCCAGGGCCTCGCGCAGCGCCGGGTACTCGCTCCCGTCGAGCGGGTAGAGGCCGCTGAACACCATCGGCTTGGCGTCCTGGTAGCCGCCGAGCGACGCCGTGGCCGGGCGCTTCGCCGTCGTCAGGGTGTCGCCCACGCGCGCCTGCCGGACGTTCTTCACGCCGGGGATGACGTAGCCGACCTCGCCGGCCGACAGGAACTCCGTCGGCGTCATCTCCGGGCTGACGACGCCGACCTCGAGGATGTCGTGCTCGTTCTTCGTCGACATCATCAGGCCCTTGTCCTTGGTGGACAGCGAGCCGTCGAAGACGCGGACGTAGGTGATGACGCCGCGGTAGGAGTCGTAGACCGAGTCGAAGATCATGGCGCGGGCCGGGGCGTCGGGGTCGCCCATGGGCTGCGGCACCTGCCGGCAGATCGCGTTCAGCACCTCGCCGACGCCCTCGCCGGTCTTGGCGCTGATCCGCAGGACGTCGTCGGGCTCGCAGCCGATGATCTTGCTGATCTCCTCGGCGTACTTCTCCGGCTGCGCCGCCGGCAGGTCGATCTTGTTGAGCACCGGGATGATGTGCAGGTCGTTCTCGAGCGCGAGGTAGAGGTTGGCCAGCGTCTGCGCCTCGATGCCCTGCGCGGCGTCGACGAGCAGCAGGGTGCCCTCGCACGCGGCCAGGCTGCGGCTCACCTCGTAGGTGAAGTCGACGTGCCCCGGGGTGTCGATCATGTGCAGGACGTAGTCGCGGCCGTCGTCGGCCTGCCAGGGCATCCGGACGTTCTGCGCCTTGATCGTGATGCCGCGCTCGCGCTCGATGTCCATCTTGTCGAGGTACTGCGCGCGCATCGACCGCGCGTCGACGACCCCGGTCAGCTGCAGCATCCGGTCGGCCAGCGTCGACTTGCCGTGGTCGATGTGGGCGATGATGCAGAAGTTGCGGATGCTCGCGGGGTCGGTCATGGGCACGGGAGATTCTCCCACGACAGCGGCGCGGCGCCCGTGCGAGCGTGCCCGGGTGCGGCCGCCCTGGGAGTCCCTGCCGACGCCGGTGACGGCGTGGGTCGGCGCCGCGCTGGGGTCCCCCGTCGTCGCCGCGCAGTCCGAGTCGGGCGGCTTCTCGCCGGGGGTGGCCGCCCGCGTCCGCTGCGCCTCGGGCCGCCGGGCCTTCGTCAAGGCCGCCTCGGGCGAGGTCAACCCCGGCACCCTCGACCTGCACCGCCGCGAGGCGGTCGTCACCGCGGCGCTCCCGCCCGCGGCGGGCGCCCCTGCCCTGCTCGGCGTGCTCGACGACGACCCGTGGGTCGTGCTCGTCCTCGAGGAGGTCGACGGCCGCCCGCCCGTCCTGCCGTGGCGGCCGGACGAGCTCGCCGCCTGCGTCGCCGCCCTCGACCGCCTGCACGACGCCCTGACGCCGTCGCCGCTGGCCCTCGAGCCGGCGGCCGTGCTGCAGCCGCTCACCGGGTGGCGGCAGCTCGCCGACGAGGGGACGGCGCTGACGCCGTGGGAGGACCGCCACCTCGACCGGCTCGTGGCCTCGAGGCGCAGTGGCCCTCGGCCGGGGCCGGCGACACCCTGCTGCACCTGGACGTGCGGGCCGACAACCTGCTGGTCCGCCCCGACGGCGGCGCCGTGCTCGTGGACTGGCCGCACGCCGCCCTCGGCCACCCCGTCTGCGACCTGCTGTTCGCCGCGCCCTCGGTCGAGCGCGACGGCGGGCCCCCCGCCCCCGAGGTCCTGGCCCTGTCGCGGCACGGCCGGACGGTCGAGCCCGAGCGGGTCGGCCGTCCTCGTCGCGGCGTTCGCCGGGCTCATGCAGCACCGGCGGCGGCAGCCTCCCCCGCCCGGGATGCCGACGGTGCGGGGGTTCCAGGCGGCGCAGGGCGACGTCGCGCTGCGCTGGCTCGACGGGCTGCCGAGCTGATCGCTCGCCCCGACGGCGTTGCCGTCGGCTGCTAGTCTCGGACCAGACGCGTGCCCCGCGCCCGGTGCTGCACGCCCCCGACGACTCTCCCGAGGACCTTCCCGCGTGGCGAACATCAAGTCCCAGATCAAGCGGAACAAGACCAACGAGAAGGCGCGCCTGCGCAACAAGGCCGTCAAGTCCTCGCTGAAGACCGCTGTCCGCAAGTACCGCGCCGCCCTCGAGGCCGGCGACGTCGAGCAGGCCACGACGCTCGCCCGCTCCGCCAGTCGCCAGCTCGACAAGGCCGCCAGCAAGGGCGTCATCCACGCCAACCAGGCCGCCAACCGCAAGTC
The DNA here is from genome assembly GCA_963815615.1 of uncultured Actinomycetota bacterium. Taxonomy (GTDB): domain Bacteria; phylum Actinomycetota; class Actinomycetes; order Mycobacteriales; family SCTD01; genus RYN-122. Next base: position 109,472 of record CAWFHF010000005.1, read on the forward strand.
CTCGATCATGAAGAGCGCCGCGGCGCTGGCGGGCACGCCCAGCGCCTAGCAGTCCCCGCTCCGCCGAGAGCGCCGTCCCTGCGGGGGCGGCGCTCTCGTGCGTCCGGGGGCGCGCCTCGTGCGTCGGGGGCGGCGCGCTCGGCGTCGGGGGCCGGCGCTCGCGTGCGTCCGGGGGCGGCTCGGGCGGCCGGCTCAGCGGTCGGGCGGCGGCTCCAGGGCCGGCCGCCAGTCGCCCCGAGCGCCGCCGGCCCGCCGCTCTGCCCCGCCCGCGTGCCGGGCGGATCAGGAGGTCGGCTGGTCCGTGGCCCGGCCCTCGGGCTCCGGGGTCGACCGCGCCAGGACCCCGGCGGTCACGTCGTGCAGCTTGACCACCCCCGCGACGGCGACGGGCAGCACCAGCAGCGTCCAGGCGGTGGCGAGGTCGGCGAGGACCAGCACCGCGGCCACGGCCAGCGCCCCCTCGCCGAGCGCGGCGCGCTGCCACGCGTTGGGGGCGACGTGGCGCAGCCGCAGCAGCCGCGGGTAGAGGGGCTTGCGGTCGCTCACGCCCCCACGCTCCGCGCCTGCACGACCGCGAGCAGGGCGCGCTCGACGGCGTACGCCTGGTCGGCCGCCCCGCCGCCCTTGACGGCCCCGTCCGCCGCGGCGACCGCCTGCAGGGCGACGGTCAGCCCCTCCGGCCTCCAGGCACGGGCCTGGCGCTGGGTCTTCTCGACCTTCCACGTCGGCATCCCGAGCTGCCCGGCCAGCACGCCCGCGGGCGCCCGGCCGGCGGACGCGACCCGGGCGACCGACCGCAGGGTGCTGGCCAGCGCGCTGGTGACCAGCACGTGCGCCAGGCCCGGCGCTCTGGCCCCAGCGGACCAGCTCCAGCGCGCCGGCGAGGTCGCCCTCGACGGCCCGGTCGGCCACGGCGAAGCCGCTCGCCTCGGCCCGGCCGCGGTAGTAGGTGGCCACGGCCTGTTCGGTGATGGGGCCCTCGACGTCGGCGAGCAGCTGGCTGGACGCCATGCACAGCTCGCGCAGGTCCGTGCCGACCGCCTCCAGGAGCAGCGTCACGGCCTCCTCGGCGACCTGCCGGCCGTCGGCCCGCAGCTCGCGGCGCACGAGGTCCTTGCGCTCGCTCGGCTTGGTGATCTTGGCCGCCGACACGGTGCGGGCGCCCTTGACGGCCGACAGCGCCGTCAGCAGGGCCTTGCCCTTCGCACCGCCGGCGTGGACCAGCAGCACCCAGGCGTCGTCGGGCAGCGCCTGGACGAGCGCCGGTGAGCTCGGCGGCGGTCTCCTTGCCGGCGTCCTGCACGCCCCGGACCACCAGCAGCCGGCGCTCGCCGAACAGCGACGGCGCGAGCAGGCCGTCGAGGTCGCCGGGCTGCAGGTCGGTCGCTGCCAGGTCGTGCAGGTCCAGGTCGGGCGCAGCGGCCCGAGCCGCCCGCAGCACCGCCGACACGGCGCGGTCGACCAGCAGGCCCTCGTCGCCGACCACGAGGGTCAGCGGGGCGAGCACGTCGTCGGGCACGCGCCATCGTCCCACGGTCGGGGCCCCCGGCGCTGCCACCTCGGCGGGGACCCGACGCGGCGCCGGCGACCGCCGTCGGGTCGCGAGCCCGTGGCCGCAGGGCAGCGGCAGCAGCCCCGACGACCGTCGGCTGTGGCGCACGGCCCGCACCGCCGACCCCCCGCTCGGACGGCGGCGGCAGGGCGAAGGATCCAGCAGCCGGGCCGTGCACCGGGCGGGCCGCCGCCGGGACGCCCGCCTGCGGACCGCGCAGCTCGCCCGGTCCGGAGCGTCCGGTGCTCACCAGGGAGCCGTCCCGCAGCGCCAGGGCGACGTCGCCGTCGCGGTCGGTGCGGTAGGAGCGGGCACCCAGCCCGAGCAGCAGGTCGAGCGTGCCCGGCGCCGGATGGCCGTAGCCGTTGTCCGCACCCACGCCGGTCAGGGCGATGCGCGGGGCCACCGCCTGCAGGAAGGCCGCCTCCTGGTGCCGGCTTCCGTGGTGCGGCACCTTCAGGACGTCGGCCGCGAGGTCGGGCACCGTCGACAGCAGGTCGCGCTGGGCCTCGGGCTCGACGTCGCCGGTCAGCAGCACCCGCACGCCGCCGACCTGCACGCGCAGGACCACCGAGGAGTTGTTCGGGTCCGAGCTCCGTGCCGCGGTAGGCCCGCCGCGGCGCCAGCACCTCCCAGCGGACCTGCCGCTGCCGGCGCACCGCGCCGACCGAGGCGGCCTGCAGGGGCACCCGCTCCTGCCGGGCCCACTGCTGCACGCGGGTCCACTGCGGCGCGGGCTCGGCGAGCGGGCCCACCTCCACCGCTCCGACCGACCGGCCGCGCAGGACGCCGGGCAGCCCGTCGACGTGGTCGGCGTGCAGATGGGTGAGCACGACGAGGGGGACCTGCTCGACGCCGAGCCGCCGCAGGCAGCGGTCGACCGCCCGAGGGTCGGGCCCGGCGTCGACCACCAGCGCGCTGCCCGGCCCGAGGGCGAGCACCTGGGCGTCGCCCTGCCCGACGTCGCAGGTGACGAGGAACCAGCCGTCGGGGGGCCAGCCCGGCCGCAGCGCGCCCAGTCCGACCACGGCCAGCAGGACGCCGACGCCGAGGGCCGCAGTCGTCCGCCGCAGGACCGGTCGGGCGACGACCAGTGCCAGCACGCCCGTCACCAGCACGAGCAGCAGCGCCCCCGGCCGTCCCGTCCGGCCAGGGCACCTGCGCGCCCGGGAGCCGCGCGCCGGTGCGGGCGACGAGCACCAGCCAGGCGACCGGCAGGCAGGCCACCCAGGCGACGAGCCTGCGCCAGGGGCAGCGACACCGGCGCGACGCAGGGCGCAGAGCACCCCGAGCACGGTCGCCGGCGCGACGGCCGGCACCGCCAGCAGGTTCGCCGGCACCGACAGCAGGCCGAGCGTCCCCGCGAGGGCGACGACCACGGGGCCGCACGCCACCTGGGCGGCGGCCGGGACGGCGAGGGCCTGCGCCGCGCGGCGCGGCATGCGCGAGGACAGCCGCTCCACCCACACCGGCGCGAGCAGCAGCAGTCCGCCGGTCGCCAGCACGGACAGCGCGAAGCCGGCGGTGGCGGCGAGGTCCGGGTCGAGCAGGACCAGCAGCAGCACCGAGGCGGCCAGCGCCGGGACCGCCTGCCGGCGGCTGCCCGTGGCCAGGGCCAGCAGGCCGACGCCGCCCATGACGGCCGCCCGCAGCACGCTCGGCGACGGCCGGGCCAGCACGACGAAGGCGACGAGCGAGAGCGCCGCGGCCGCCGGCGCCGCCCGCAGGCCGAGGCCGAGCCGGCGGGCCAGCAGCAGGACAGCACCGGCGACGATCGCGCAGTTGGTGCCGCTGACCGCGACCAGGTGGGTCAGGCCGACGGTGCGGAAGTCCTCGCGGAGGTCGGGGTCGAGCCCGCTGGTGTCGCCGACGACCAGCCCGGGGAGCAGCCCGGCCTCCGCCCTCGGGAGCACCGGGCGGCCTCGCGCAGCCCCTGCCGCAGGTGTCCGGCCAGGCGCTGGCCCACGCCCGGCCGCCCGCGCAGCTGCGGGGCGCCGCGGGCGGACAGCACGGCGGCGACGTCGTCGCCGTGCTCGGGCGGCCGCAGCCGGCCCTCGGCGCGGACCCGCTGACCGGGCAGCAGCGGCAGCCACCCCGCGTCGCCGCTGAGCACCACCACCGGCACGCGCAGCCGGAAGCGTCCTCCCGGCGCTGTCGAGCCGCTCGACGCGCAGGCGGGCGACCACCAGGGGGCGCCCGCCGGGCTGCGGGCCGGCCCGGCGCGCGTCGTCGGTCAGGACCCCCTCGACGACGACCGCGGCGCCGCGGGCCGCGAGCGACGGCACGGGCTCGGCCGTGCGGACCTCCACGCGGGCCGCGGTGCAGGTCGCCGCTGCGGCGGCGCAGAGCAGCGCGGCGGCCAGACCGGCGGCACTGCGCCGAGAGCTGCGCAGGAGCAGCACTGCTCCGGCGACCGCCAGCAGCAGCGCGAGCACCACGACCGCGCGGGGGCGGCACCAGACGGACCTGCCACGCCGTGACCCAGGCAGCGACCGCGGCCGGGACCAGCCGCAGGTCGAGCGGCTCGTCCCTCACACGGTCACCCGCTCCTTCAGGCTCGCGTACTTGGCCTCGCCGATGCCGGAGACCTCGCGCAGCTGGTCGACGCTGCGGAAGGGCCCGTGCTCGGTGCGGTGGTCGACGATCCGCTGGGCCAGGACCGGACCGATGCCGGGGAGCCCGTCGAGGTCGGCCACCGTCGCGGTGTTGAGGCCGACCCGTCCTCCCGCGGCGGGCACAGGACCGGCAGCGCTCGGCGCCGCGGCCGAGCCGGGCGGTGGGTCGACGCCGACGAGCACCTGCTCGCCGTCGACCAGGCGGCGCGCGAGGTTCAGCAGCCCGACGGAGGCGCCGGGGGCGAGGCCGCCCGCCGCACGGACCGCGTCGTCGACCCGGCTGCCGGCGGCAGCCGCACCAGGCCGGGCCGGCGCACCTTCCCGGCGACGGCGACGACGACCTCGGCAGCAGCCGGCGCCGCGCCCACAGAGGAACCGCCGGTGATCGGCGTGCCGGCCTGCTCCACCACCGGGGCGGCGACCTCCTGGGGCCGACCACGCAGGACCACGCCTCCCGCGACGAGGCAGGCGAGCAGGGCGACGGCAGCGAGCCCCGCGACGGCACGACGGCCCGGGTCGAGCCGCCCGGCGCGCAACCGCTCCCGCACGGTGGGCAGCACCGCCGACGCCGCCACGTCCGGCGGCACACCGCCGGCCGGAGGCGGACTCCCGACGTACACGGCGGCAGTCCCACGGCCGGAGGCGGACCGAAGGCTGACGGCGGGTCGACAGCAGAAGGCAGACCGACGGCAGGCAGCCCGACAGCCGGCCCGCCGAGCGCCGTCCCGTCGTCGTCGGGCGGCAGGATCCAACCCCCACGCGCCGGGGTGAGCAGCGACCGGACCCGGGCGGACACGGCTGCCTGCTCGTCGGGCCGTGGAGGGCGTCGCGGGAGGGGCACCGCCGGACCGTAGGAAGGCCCGTGCGCCGGCGCGTCCACCAGGAGGACCTGTGGACAGCGGGCTCGACTGTGGACTACGCCCCGGTCCTGTCCCTGCCGCGGCGCAGGTTGGCCTGGTGCCTCACCACGACGACGACCGCCAGCAGCGCGGCCCACAGCACGTCCTCGCGCGCCAGGACGGCGATCACGACGAGCGCGAGCGCCGCCGACACGGACGCCAGAGCCGTCCAGCGCGACAGGGCCAGGGCGACCCCCCAGGTCAGCAGCACCACCGGCGCCCACAGCGGGTGGCTGCCGAGGATCGCCCCGGCCGCGGTGGCGACGCCCTTGCCCCCGCGCCCGCGCAGGAAGGGCGACGTCACGTGACCGAGGACCGCTGCGGCCCCCGCGACGAGGCCGGCCCGGGAGTCGACCGACCCGAAGGCGACGGCCGGCAGGAGCCCCTTGAGCACGTCCAGCACCGCGACGAGGATGCCCGCCCGGCGTCCCAGGGCGCGCGCGACGTTCGTCGCCCCGGGGTTCCCGGACCCGACGGTGCGGACGTCGACGCCCCGCGCCCTGGTGAGCAGCGTCGCCGGCGACACCGCGCCGACCAGGTAGCCGACGAGCGCCGCGAGCACCGCGCTCACCGCCGGCTCACCACGACCGCGAGGGCACCCGGGCCCACGTGCGCCCCGACGACCGCTCCCACCTCCGACACGTGCAGCTCGGCGAGGCCGGGGACCCGCTCGCGCAGGGCGCTGGCCAGCCCGGCAGCCCGTTCGGCCGCCGCGAGGTGGTGGACCGCGACGTCGGCCGGCCCGTCGCCGGCCGCCTCCACGGCGAGGTCGACCATCCTGGCCAGGGCGCGCGAAGCGGTGCGGACCTTCTCGCGCGGCGCGATCCTGCCGTCCACGACGTGCAGCAGCGGCTTGACCGCGAGCGCGGTCCCCAGCAGCGCGGACGCCGCCCCGATGCGGCCCCCCCGGCGCAGGTGCTCGAGCGTGTCGACGTACAGCAGGCAGGTGGTGCGACCCGCAGCCTCGACGGCGGCCTGCTCGACGGCCTCGGCGTCCGCGCCCTCGCGTGCCCGGGCTGCGGCGGACAGCACCGCGAAGCCCAGTCCCATGGCGATGCTCCGGCTGTCGACGACGCGCACCTCGATGCCCTCGGAGGCCACCTCGCGGCCGGCGAGCACCGCGGCGTCGTGCGTCCCCGACAGGGCGGCCGACAGGTGCACCGACACCACGCAGGAGCGACGCGTGGCGCGGTACGCCTCGGCGAACTCCGCGGGCGTCGGGCGTGAGGTCGACACCTCGACGCGGCGCTCGGACAGCGCCGCGGCGACGTCGGCCGGCGACACCTGCAGCCCCTCGACGCCGGTGCGCCGTCCGAGCACGACGTGCAGCGGCACGACGCCGATGCCCTCGCGGTCGGCGACCTCGGCGGGCAGGTACGCGGTCGAGTCGGTGACGACCGCGACCGTGTCCACGCTGCGCAGGCTAGCGACCTGCGGCGTTCGCCTCGATCACGTCGTGGACGTACTGCGCCAGCCCGGGCGCGCGCCGGTCGTAGTGGGCGGTGAACCGCTCGTCCTGCAGGTACATCAGCGCCAGACCGCGGTGCAACTCGTGGCTGCAGTCGTAGAACCGGCCGATCCACGCGCGGTGCTGCTCGGCGGCGTCGCGCGCCTCGTCGGCGTCGGGCGGCACTCGCGCAGCCAGCAGGGCGGCGAGCCGCTCCTCCACGGCCTCGCCCTGCGCCTTGACCTCTGCCCAGTCCTGCTGGGAGAACGTCGACGTGCGCGCCCTCGACTGGGCGTAGGCCTCGGTGTCGCCCCAGCGCTCCTCCGCCTCCTGCGCGTGCTGGGTCGGGTCGGCGTCGCCGAACACCTCGCGGAGCTCCTGCGGGTCCAGCTGCATGCCCATCCTCCTGGCCTCTCGGGTCGTGCGCACCAGGGCCGCCAGGCCCTGCAGGTGCGCGATGCGCTCGACCAGCAGCGCGTGCTGCCGGTCCAGGGAGGTGACGACGTCGACGTCAGGGTCGTCGAGCAGCCGCCGCACGTCCTCGAGCCCGAGGCCGAGCGCCCGGTGCGCCAGCACCCGCACCAGCCGCTCGAGGTCGGCGGGCGTGTACAGGCGGTACCCCGCGGCGGTCCGCGCGGCGGGCACGAGCAGCCCGACCTCGTCCCAGTGGTGCAGCGTCCGGACGGTCACGCCGGTGGCCTGCGCGACCTCACCGACCGTCATCCCCTCCACGCCGGTCAGCCTGCAGCCTCCCGCCGCGTGAGGGTCAAGCGATCAGGCAGGGACCACGTTCACGAGCTTCGGCGCGCGCACGACGACGGTGCGGACCCCCCGGCCGTCCAGGGACCGGACGACGGCCTCGTCGGCCAGGGCGAGCGCCTGCAGGTCCCCGTCGGCGATGCCGGGCGGCACCTCCAGGCGCGCCCGGACCTTGCCGGCGACCTGCACCACGCAGGTGACGGACTCCTCGACCAGCAGCGCGGGGTCGGCGGTCGGCCAGGCGGAGGCGTGCACGCTGTCGCCGGCGTCGACGTCGTGGCCCAGCCGCGACCAGACCTCCTCGGCCGTGTACGGCGTGAAGCACGACAGCATCGTCGCGAGCGCCGCGGTGGCCTCGCGCAGGGAGGCGACGCCCGCGCCGCCGCCGTCGACGGCCCGGCGCAGCACCGACGTCAGCTCCATGAAGCGGGCGACGGCGACGTTGAAGCGGTGCCCCTCGACCAGCCGGGTCACCTCGTCGACCGTCCGGGCGACAGCACGGTCGACGGCGGCGTCGCGCGCGTCCGACAGCGCCAGCTCGGCGACGTCGGTGGCCAGCCGGACGACGCGCGACAGGTACTTCACCGACCCCGACGGCGAGACGTCGGCCCAGTCGATGTCCTCCTCGGGCGGGCCGGCGAAGACCATGGTCAGCCGGACGGCGTCGACGCCGTAGCGACCCAGCTCCTCGCCCAGGTGGACCATGGTCTCGGGCTTGGACTTGCTCATCGCCTGTCCGCCGTTGATGACCTGACCCTGGTTCATCAGCGCCGAGAACGGCTCGACGACGTCGACCATCCCCATGTCGTGCAGCACCTTGGTGAAGAAGCGCGCGTACAGCAGGTGCAGGATCGCGTGCTCGACGCCGCCGACGTACTGGTCCACGGGCATCCACGCGCGCACGGCCTCGGGGTCGAACGGCCCGTCCTCGTAGCCGGGCGAGCAGAAGCGCAGGAAGTACCAGGACGAGTCGACGAACGTGTCCATGGTGTCGGTGTCGCGCGTGGCGGGGCCGCTGCACGTCGGGCAGGTCGTGTTGACCCACTCGGTGGCAGCGGCCAGCGGCGACGTGCCGGCCGGGCGCAGGTCCTCGCCGCGCAGGTCGGGCAGCACGACCGGCAGCTGGTCGTCGGGCACGGCGACCTCGCCGCACCGCTCGCAGTGCACGACGGGGATGGGGGTGCCCCAGAAGCGCTGGCGCGACAGCAGCCAGTCGCGCAGGCGGAACGTCACCGTGGCCTCGCCCGTGCCGCGCTCGGCCAGCAGCGCGATGGCCGCGGGGATGGCCTCCGCCTTGGGGAGCCCGTCCAGCGACCCGCTGTTGACCAGCCGGCCGTCGCCCGACGTCGCCACGCCGGTCTCCGCCGGGTCGTCCTCGCCGGTGTCGACGACGACGCGCACCGGCAGGTCGAAGGCGCGCGCGAAGTCGAGGTCGCGCTGGTCGTGCGCGGGCACCGCCATGATCGCGCCGGTGCCGTACTGGGCCAGCACGTAGTCGGCGGCGTAGACGGGCAGCTCCTCGCCGGTCAGCGGGTTGACCGCGCTGACGCCCAGCGGGACGCCGGTCTTCTCGCGCTCGGTGCTCTGCCGCTCGATCTCCGACAGCCGCCGCACCTGGTCGCGGTAGGCCTCGAACGCCTCGCGCTGCTCCGGCGCGCACAGCTCGTCGGCCAGCGCGGCGTCGGCGGCGACGACGAAGAAGGTCGCGCCGTAGAGGGTGTCCGGGCGGGTCGTGAAGACCGGCACGGACCGGTCGCCGACGGTGAAGCGCACGGTCGCGCCCTCGGAGCGGCCGATCCAGTTCTCCTGCATGCGCAGCACGCGGGCGGGCCAGGAGCCGCGCAGCTGCTCCATGTCGTCCAGCAGCCGGTCGGCGTAGTCGGTGATCTTGAAGTACCACTGGGTCAGCTCGCGCTTGGTGACTGCGGCGCCGCAGCGCTCGCAGGCCCCCTGCACGACCTGCTCGTTGGCCAGCACGGTCTGGTCCTGCGGGCACCAGTTCACGGCGCTGCTCTTGCGGTAGGCCAGCCCGCGCTCCAGGAAGCGGGTGAACAGCCACTGCGTCCAGCGGTAGTACTCGGGGTCGCTGGTGTGCAGCCGCCGGGACCAGTCGAAGCTGATCGCGTAGCGGCGGAAGCTCTCGGCCTGCACGTCGATGTTCGCGTAGGTCCAGGACGCCGGGTGCTCGCCGCGCTTGATGGCGGCGTTCTCGGCGGGCAGCCCGAAGGAGTCCCAGCCGGGCGGGTGCAGGACGTCGAAGCCGCGGCGCATCCAGTACCGCGCGGCGACGTCGGCGATGGCCCACGCCTCGGCGTGGCCCATGTGCAGGTCGCCGCTCGGGTACGGGAACATGTCCAGCAGGTACTTCTTCTCCGCCCCCGCCGCCCGTCCGGCGCGGGCGAGGTCGAGCCGGTCCCACACGGGCAGCCAGCGCTCCTGCGCGGCGTGCGGGTCGTAGCCGGTCTCGTCCTGCGGTGCGGTCATCGTCTGCTCCCTGCGGCGGCCCGGGTCACGGTTCCCGGACACGAAAGAGGCCCCCGTGCATCACGAGGGCCGCGGTCTGAGCGAGTGCTCAGCGCGGCCCGGGGAGGAGGAGGGGTGCCATGGGCTGATCCTAGGGCGTGCGGGGGCCTGCGACCGCCCGCTGCTGCCGCCCGTGCCAGGGTCGAGGCATGGCATCCCTCACCCTGTCCACGCCCGACGGCCGCACGCTCGACGTCGAGACCTCGGGGGCCGACTCCCTGCCGCTGGTCGTCTTCCACCCCGGCACGCCCGGCGGGCACGCGCTGCACCCGGCCCTCGTGGCCGCCGCGGAGCGCCTCGGCGTCCGCCTCGCCGCCTACGCCCGCCCGGGCTACGCCGGCTCGACCCGCCGGCCGGGCCGGACCGTGGCCGACGTCGTCGCCGACACGCTCACCGTCGTGGACGCGCTCGGCGCGGAGCGCTTCGCCGCGGCAGGCGCGTCCGGCGGCGGCCCGCACGCGCTGGCCTGCGGTGCCCTGTCCGACCGCTGCGTCGGCGTCGCGACGGTGGCCGGCGTCGGGCCCTTCGCCGCCGACGGCCTGGACTTCCTGGCCGGGATGGGCGAGGGCAACGAGGTGGAGTTCGGGGCGGCCCTGCAGGGCGAGGAGCCGCTGCGGGCGCTCATCGAGCCGTGGCGCCTCGACATGGTCAGCGCGGGCCCGCAGGGCACCTTCGACGCGATGGCCAGCGTGCTGAGCCCGCCGGACCAGGCCGTCTTCAGCGGCGAGGAGGCCGAGCGCATGCACGCCTCCGTGGCGCTGGCCCTGCGCGAGGGCGTCGACGGCTGGCTCGACGACGACCTCGCCTTCACCGAGCCCTGGGGCTTCGCGCCCGAGGACGTCCGCGTCCCGGTCTTCCTGTGGCAGGGCGAGCAGGACCTCATGGTCCCGCCCGCGCACGGCCGCTGGCTGGCGGAGCAGCTGCCGACCTGCACCCCGCGGCTGCTGCCCGACGACGGCCACCTGACCCTGATGCTCGGCCGGGCCGACGAGGTGCTGGGCGACCTGGCCGGCCTGCTCGGGGCGACAGCCGGCTGACCCTGCCGGAGGTCGGCGGGCCGCAGCACGTCAGCCGTAGACGGCCTTCATCCACACCGTCAGCAGCACGTCGAGCACCTCGTCCTCGGCGACCGCCGGCTCGTGCCCGGCGAAGCTGGCGTGCAGCACCCGCTCGTTCATGAGCACCAGCGTGGTGGCCAGGGTCGCGCGCGTCCAGCCCGGCGGGGGCGGCGCCGCGGGCCCGCTCGGACGCGATCGCCCCCGCGGCCTCCTCGACCCACTCGTCGTCACCCGCGACCACAGCGCCCGCACCTCGTCGCTGGCGGCGCGGGCGTCGGCGCCCGCGAGCGTCACGGCGCGGTGGCTGCGGAAGATCTCGTAGAAGGACGCGATGCCCTGCCGCCAGCGCGCCGGGTCGTCCTCGGCCAGCCGCGCGAAGGCGGCGTCGCGGTCGGCGCGGGCCTCGGCGAGCATCCGCTCGAGCAGGCTGAGCAGCACCGCCTCCTTGGAGGCGAAGTAGAAGTAGAAGGTCGGCCGCGAGATGCCGGCCCCGCGGGCGATGTCGTCGACGGACAGCGCGTGCAGGGGCCGCTGCTCCAGCAGCCGCTCGAACGCCTCGAGCATCTCGCGCTCGCGCTCGTCGCCCGACAGCCGGGGCGTGCGGCGTCCGCGCGTGGGGCGGGTCGCCGGGGTCGCCATGGGCCCGAGCCTACGCGCGCGTCGACGCTTCTCGACAGGGTGTTGACAGACTCGACGCTGCGTCGTCACACTCGCCCCGTGACCGCGACCACGACCTCCGCCGCACCCGCTGCCCCCTCCGAGCTCGAGCACGTCGACGTCCTCATCGTCGGCGCCGGCCTGTCCGGCATCGGCGCCGCCCACCACCTGACGACCAGCCAGCCCGGCCGCAGCTACGCCGTCCTGGAGATGCGCGACAGCCTCGGCGGGACGTGGGACCTGTTCCGCTACCCGGGCATCCGCTCGGACTCCGACATGCACACCCTGGGCTACCGCTTCAAGCCGTGGACCCAGGCCAAGGCCATCGCCGACGGCCCGTCCATCCTCGAGTACCTGCGCGAGACCGCGGCCGAGGCCGGCATCGACCGGCACATCCGCTACTCGCACAAGGTCGTGCGGGCCGACTGGTCGAGCGCCGACGCGCGCTGGACGGTCACCTGCGAGCGCACCGACACCGGCGAGCAGGTGCGGCTGACCTGCAGCTTCCTGTTCTCCTGCAGCGGCTACTACCGCTACGACGAGGGCTACACCCCCGAGTTCGCCGGCCTCGCCGACTTCGGCGGCCAGGTCGTGCACCCGCAGCACTGGCCGACGGACCTCGACGTCACGGGCAAGCGCGTCGTCGTCATCGGCAGCGGCGCGACCGCCGTCACGCTCGTCCCCGCGCTCGCCGACCAGGGCGCGTCGCTGGTCACGATGCTGCAGCGCACCCCGACCTACGTGCTCGCCGTCCCCGGCATCGACCCGATCAGCCAGTTCCTGCGCGCCAAGCTGCCGGACAGCGTCGCCTACCCGGCGATCCGCTGGAAGAACGTCCTGCTCGGCGCCTTCGGGTACTACATGGCCCGCAACCACCCCGACCGCGTCAAGGGGCTCATCCGCAAGGTGCAGCAGAAGGCGCTGCCGGCGGACTTCGACATCGACACGCACTTCACGCCGCCCTACCAGCCGTGGGACCAGCGCATGTGCATGGTGCCGGACGGCGACCTGTTCAAGGCCATCAGCGACCAGAAGGCCACCATCGCGACGGGCCACATCGACACCTTCACCGCCACGGGCATCCGCCTCAAGGACGGCACGGAGATCGAGGCCGACGTCGTCGTGACGGCGACCGGCCTGAACCTGCTGGCCTTCGGGGGCGCGAAGCTCGGCGTCGACGGCCAGGACGTCGACATCCGCGACACCATGGCCTACAAGAGCCTGATGCTCAGCGGCGTCCCCAACTTCGCCTACGCCCTGGGCTACACGAACGCCTCGTGGACGCTCAAGGCCGACCTGACCAGCGAGTACGTCTGCCGGCTGCTGGCCCACATGCAGAAGAACGGCTACACGACGGTCGTGCCCGAGCGCGACGCCGCCGTGGCCGAGGAGCCGTTCCTGAACTTCCAGGCCGGCTACGTCATGCGCTCGATCGAGGAGTTCCCGAAGCAGGGCTCGATCGCGCCGTGGAAGGTCACGATGAACTACGTGAAGGACCTGCGCATGCTGCGCCACGGCTCCATCACCGACGGCGTCCGCTTCGGCCGCGCCGTCGCCCCGGCCCAGGCCGGCTCCCCCGCGCAGGAGCGGACCGCGGTCAGCGCCTGACCGACCGCACCCCGCACGACGACGACGCCCGGCCTCCCGACGAGGGGTGCCGGGCGTCGCCGTGTCGACTCAGCCCAGCAGGGCGCGCTCCTCGTCCTCGGTCATCCCGACCGACAGCGGCGGGGTGCCGCGCTCGGCGTCCCAGGCGCGCACGTCCTCGGCGGTGGTCGCGTAGGGGGTGACCGGCATGCCGGCGGCGTGCGCGCGGGCGGCGCTGCGGCGGAACATGACGTCCCAGGAGGCGTCGGGCAGCACGAGCGGGAAGCCGAGCCGGTCCTCGACCTGCACCGGCTCGACGTCGGCGCCGCCGGCGCACGCGCGGACCAGGTCGGCGAGCGGGACGGCCGGGCCGACCGCGTTGAAGGTCCCCCCGGTGTCGGCCTCCAGCAGGGACACGACCAGCCGGGCGAGGTCGCGCGCGTCGACGACCTGCACGGGCTGGTCGAGCCGCCCGGGCACCGCGACGCGGCCGCCCCGGGCTGCGCGCCGCGCCCAGTACGTGAAGCGGTCGGTCGGGTCGTGGGGGCCGCCGACGATGCCGGGCCGGACGACGGTCAGGGCGTCGCCCCACCGCTGCGCCGCCTCGTCCTCGCAGGCGACCTTGAGCGGCCCGTAGGTCGCGCCGTCGACCGTCTCGGTCCCCCGCTCCGGGGCGAGCCGGGCCGCCGTCTCGTCCAGGCCGTCGGCCGGGGCCTGCTCGCGGTCGTAGACCGAGCCGGTGCTGATGAACAGGTAGCGGCCGGCGCGGTCCCGCACGGCCTCGGAGGCCTGCGCGACGTGGCGCGGCACGTAGGCGCTGACGTCGACGACGGCGTCCCACTCGCCCTCGGCGAGGGAGGCGTAGTCGCCGCTGTCCCGGTCGCCGGTGCGCCGGGGGACGTCCGGGAACAGGTCCGTGCCGGTCCGGCCGCGGCCGAACAGGGTCAGCTCGTGGCCGGCGGCGAGAGCGTCCTCGACCACCGCCCGTCCGACGAAGGCCGTGCCGCCGAGCACCAGGATGCGCATGCCGCGGACCCTAGAGCAGGTCGGCGTAGTCGCGGCGCGTGAGCGGGGCGGTGGCCACCAGGCCGTCGGCCCGCGGGACCGCGAGCGGCTCGCCGTCGCGCAGGAAGGACACCGAGCGGACGCCGGGCAGCGCCGTCAGGGTGGCCACGACCTGCGCGTAGGCGAGCACCTCGTCGCTGCGCACCAGCCCCTCGGCAGGCAGCGTCCGCAGCGGCACCACCGCCAGGCCGCCGGGCTCGACCTGCACCTCGTCGAGCAGGACGGCGTCGGGAGCGAGCGCGCTGCTGAGGCCCTGGTCGCCCTCGCCCGGGGTCGGGCCGCGCAGCAGCAGGGTGAGCGCGCCGACCGGCGAGCTGCCGCTGCTCGCCCGCCGGACGACGGGGGCGAGCATCGCGTCGCGGACGAGGTAGAGCGTCGTGGGCCGGGCGCCGGGCAGCACCGGGGCGGTCGCCGTCGGGCCGGCCTCGGGCGCCGTGCGGGGCGGCAGCGCCCGCGGCTCGGCCTCCGGCTGCAGCCCGCACCCGGCGAGCAGCACCGCGACGACGACGACGGGCAGTGCCCTCACGCCGGCACCAGCACCCGGAAGCGCGCCCCTCCGCCGGGCCGGTCGTCGACGACGACGGACCCGCCGTGCGCCGCCACGTGGGCGGCGACCAGCGACAGGCCGAGGCCGGTGCCCTCCGTGCCCCGCCGCGACGACGCCGCCCGCCCGCGGCCGAACCGGTCGAACACCAGGGCGCGCTCCTCGCGCGGCACCCCGGGGCCGGCGTCGTCGACCTCGAGCAGCAGCAGCCCGTCCGGCGTGCAGCCGACCTGCACCGCGACGACGCCGCCTCCGTGCCGCGCGGCGTTGTCGAGGAGGTTCCCGACGACGCCCTCGAAGCGGCGGCCGTCGACCCGCCAGCTGCCCGGCGCGCCGGTCGCGTCGACCAGTGCGGGGTCGACGCCGCGGCGCACGCACGCCTCCCGGACGAGGGCGACGACGTCGGTGTCGACCTTGGCCATGGGCAGCTCGTCGCGGGCCAGCTCGAGCAGGTCCTGCACGAGCGCGCTGAAGCGGGCCACCTCGTCCTCGACGAGCTGTGCGGCAGCGCGCGTGCGCGGGTCCAGGCCGTCGGCCCGGTTGTGGAGGACGGCGGTGGCGTTGGTCATCGTCTGCAGGGGCGAGCGCAGCTCGTGGCTGACGTCGGCGGCGAAGCGGCGGTCCCGGTCGAGCCGCGCGGTGAGCTCCTCCACCATGTGGTTGAACGACGACGACAGCGGGGCGAGGTCGGGGTCGTCGGCGGGGTCGAGCCGGGTGCCGAGGTCGCCGCGCGACACCCGGGCGGCGGCGTCGGTCATGTCCTGCACGGGCCGCAGCAGGCGGCGGGCGGCCCAGGCCCCGAGGGCGAGCCCGGCCAGCGTCGTCAGCACGGCGAGCACGGTCAGCGTGGTGGCGAGCCCGCGCAGCGTCCGGTCGATCTCGACGAGGGCGTCGACCTCGACGTAGGCGGTGCCGTCGTCGTCCAGCGGCAGTCCGACGACCAGCGCCGGGTCGCCCTGCACGTCCACCCGCTGCAGTGCGGGCCGTCCCTGCTCGACCATCCGCAGCAGGCTGTCCGGGACCGCGTCGGTGAGGCCGTCGTCGGCGGTGCGCGCGTACCACTTGCCGTCCCGGCGCAGCAGGGGGACGCGGCCCCGGCCGGTGTCGAGCGAGCGCAGCACCGCGACCACGTCCCCGTCGCCGACGGCCAGGCCGCGCTGCACGACGGTGGCGTCCGCGTAGGCCGACCGGACGGACGTGCGCTCCCGGACCTCGAGCACGTTGCTCTCGGTCAGCGACCAGGTGGCCAGCGCGAGCCCGGCCGACAGGGCGAGCGAGCCGGCGCCGAAGGCGAGGGTGACGCGCCGGCGCAGCCCGAAGGTCCTCATCGCAGCTTGTAGCCGAGCCCGCGGACGGTGACGACGTGCTGCGGGTCGGCGGGGTCGCGCTCGACCTTGCGCCGCAGTCGCCCGACGTGGACGTCCACGAGCCGCTCGTCGCCGAAGTCGTACTCCCAGACCCGCTGCAGCAGCTGGGTGCGCGACAGCACGTTGCCCAGGTTGTCGGCGAGCTCGCAGAGCAGCCGGAACTCGGTGCGGGTGAGCCGCACGTCGCGACCGTCGAGCAGCACCTCGCCGGCGGCGGGGCGCAGCTCGAGGTCGCCGAGCACGAGCCGGTCGGAGGGGCCCTGGGCCCCGGCGACGCGGCGACGCAGCGCCCGCAGCCGGGCCGACAGCTCCTTCACCGCCACCGGCTTGACGACGTAGTCGTCCGCGCCGGCCTCGAGCGCCGCGACGATGTCGTGGGTGTCCTCGCGGGCGCTCACCACGACGACGGGGACGTCGTCGGTGCGGCGCAGGACGCGCAGGCAGTCGAAGCCGTCCATGCCGGGGAGCATGAGGTCGAGCAGGACGGCGTCGAAGGGGTCGCCCTGCAGCCGGTCGAGGGCGAGCTCGGCGGTCGCGACGCCGACCACCTCGTACCCCTCGTCCTCCAGGGCCATCTCCAGCGACAGGCGGATGCGGTCGTCGTCCTCGACGACGAGCAGGCGACCGGGCACCCCGTCATCCTGCCGCAGCCCCGCGTGGCCGCTCGGGGCGTCACACGACTGACACAGCTCTGCGCCCTCCCCGCCGGCACGGGGCAGGGCATGGTCTGCCTCGACCGTCCGACGAACCGAGGAGCTCACGATGACCGCCGTCGACGACCGCACCGTCTCCCCCGCCCGGGACATGACCATCACCCTCGAGGTGTGCTCGGACCTCGACATCGCCGAGGTCCACCACCTGCGCGAGCAGCTGATGGACGCGCTGGCCGTCCGCCCGCGCTCGCTGGTCGTCGACCTGTCCGGCTGCCCCTTCCTGGACGCCCAGGCGCTGACGCCGCTGCTGGACGCGCACCGCGGAGCCCGCCGCGCCGGCGTCGACTTCGCCCTGTCCGGCCTGACGCCGCAGGCCGAGCGCCTGCTGGCCCTCGCCGGGCTGCAGGACGTCTTCAGCCGGCTCGACTGACCCTCGTGCGCGTCCTGCTCGCGCTGCTGCTGGCGGGCGTCGGGGCAGCGGGCGTCGTGCTCGGGGAGGGTGACGACTCCCCCGGGCTGCAGGGCCTCGGGGTCCTGCTCGTCGCGGGCGCCGTCGCCCTCGGCCTGCGCGGGCGGCGCCGCCGCACCTAGGGTCCGCTCGTGGACGACCTCGTGCTCGGCCGGTCGGGTCCCGACGACGCCGGCGAACTGCTGACCCTGCAGCGGGCCGCCTTCGTCGGCGAGGCCGCCCTCTACGACGCCTTCGACCACCCGGCTCTCCTGCAGACGGCGGACGAGCTGCGGGCCGAGCTGACCGCGGTGACGGCCGTCGGCGCCCGGCTCGGCGCCCGGCTGGTCGGCGCCGTCCGCGTGCGCCGTGAGGGCGCCACCCTGCACGTCGCGCGCCTGTCGGTCGCCCCCGACCTGCAGGGGCGCGGCATCGGCAGCCGCCTGCTCAGCCACGTCGAGACGACGGCGGGCCCGGAGGTCGAGCGTCTCGCGCTGTACACCGGCTCGCGCAGCGAGGGCAACCTGCGGCTGTACGCCCGGCACGGCTACGTCGAGCGGCGGCGGGAGACGGTGTCGCCGGACCTCGTGCTGGTGCACCTGGACAAGGCGCTGCGCTGACCCCCGGTCAGCAGCGCAGGACCAGCACGGCGATGTCGTCGCCACCCCCGCCGTCGCAGCCGGTCCCGGCGAGCACGGCGTCGGCGACGTCCTCGACGTCGTCGGCGCGGCCCTCCCGGTCGAGCGTGGCGCGCAGCCGCTCGAGCCCGACGTCGAGGTCCTCCCCGCGGCGCTCGACCAGCCCGTCGCTGTACAGCACGACCGTGCTGCCCGGGGCGATGGTCCACGTGCTCTCGGGGAAGGTCGCGGGCCCGGCGCCCAGCGGCGGCCCGGGGTCGACGTCGAGCAGGTGCGCGGGAGCGTCGGGCGGCAGGACGACGGGCGGCGGGTGCCCGGCGGACGCTGTGACGAGCGTGCCCCGCTCCGGGTCGAAGGCGGCGACGAGCAGGGTCGCCAGGCTGATGTCGAGCACCTGCCCGGTGTCGGCGGCGAGGCGCTGCAGCAGGGTGCCGGGCGCGTGCCCCTCCAGCGCCAGCGCCGCGACGGCCGCGCGCAGCTGCCCCATGCGGGCGGCGCTGGTCATGCCGTGGCCCTCGACGTCGCCGAGGACGAGCACGAGGTCGTGCGGGCGGCGGACCACCTGGTGGAAGTCGCCGCCGGCCAGCGCCCCGGTGGTGGCGGGCAGGTAGCGGACGGCGAGCGTGACGCCGGGCAGGGTCGGCGGCTCGACGGGCATGAGGCTGCGCTGCAGCTCGGTCCCGACCCGCTGCTGCGTGGAGTACGCCAGGGCGTTGTCGAGCGCGATGCCGGCGCGACGGCCGAGGTCCGCCAGCAGGGCGTGGTCGAGCGCGGCCCGGGCGGGCGCCGCGACGGTCATGGCGCCGAGGACACGCCCGCGGCTGACCAGGGGCACCGTCAGCGCGCTCTCGGTCTCGGCCTCGGCGACCAGGTCGTCCACGGCCTGCTGGTCGGCGGCGCGCTCGAAGTGCAGGTCCGGCGCCGACACCTCGGGCACGTACTGCACCTCCCCGGTGGCGATGACGTGGCCGACGCCGTGGCTGTCGGCGGTGCTCAGCGGGAAGGCCGCCAGGGCTCGACTCCAGCCGCTCGGCCCGGCCGGGCACGGCGTGACGGACGTGGACGACGACGACCCGTGAGGGGTCGCCCGTGCCCCGGTGCCCCAGCGCGACGGCCGCGTGCTCGGGCAGCCCGACGACCAGCCAGGTGCCGAGCTCCGGCACGACCAGCCGGCTCAGCGCGTCCAGCACGGCGGCGGCGTCCAGCGACGCACCCAGCTCCTCGGACGCGCGCGCCTGCTGCAGCAGCCGGCGGTTGGCCTCCTCGGTCACGGCTGCCAGCTCGCCGGCCCGCTCCAGCGCGCCCCGCAGGGCCACCTCGCGGGAGGCCGCCGCCGACAGGGTCGAGAGCACGTGCAGGTCGTCGTCGCTGAAGACGTGCGGCTCGGTGCCGACGACGCAGAAGGACCCGAGCACGTGCCCCTCCGGACCGCGGACCGGGTAGCCGGCCCAGGCCCGCACGCCCATGGACGCGACCGACGGGTTGTCCCGGGTGAGGTCGTCGTCGGCGGCGTCGGTGACCACGATCGGGCCGTCGCTGGCGACGACGTACTGGCAGAACGACTCCTGCAGGGTGTTCTGCCGGGTGACCGTGTCGTCGGCGGCGATGCCGGTGCCGACGGTGGCCTTCCAGAAGCTGCGGGAGTCGTCGACCAGGGTGATGAACGCCAGCGGCATGCCGGTGACGCGGGCCGCCAGCGCGGCGAGCTCGTCGAAGACCGACTCGGCCGGCGTGTCGAGCAGGCCGGTGCCCCGCACGGCGGCGAGGCGGCCGGGGTCGCGGAGGCGGTCCTCGTCGAGCAGGCCGCGTGTCACCGACCGATCATGCACGCTGCCCGCTCCGGCCGGGGCACCGGTACCGGTCGCGGGCCCGTGGGGCAGGTCCTTGCCGGTCAGTGCATGCGGGCGGGGGCGCTCGTGTCGAGCTCGCGCACCAGCCCGTCGGCGACGGCCTTGGCGTCGCCGAACAGCATCAGCGTCTTGTCCATGTAGAACAGGTCGTTGTCGGCGCCGGCGAAGCCGGTGGCCATGCCGCGCTTGACCACCATGACGGTCCGGGCGTTCGGCGACCTCGAGGATCGGCATGCCGTAGATGGGGCTGCTGGGGTCGGTCTTGGCCGCCGGGTTGGTGACGTCGTTCGCGCCGATGACCAGGGCGACGTCGCACTGGCCGAAGTCGCCGTTGATGTCCTCCATGTCGACGATGCGGTCGTAGGGGACGTCGGCCTCGGCGAGCAGCACGTTCATGTGGCCCGGCATGCGGCCCGCGACCGGGTGGATGGCGAAGCGGACGCGCGCGCCCTGCTGCTCGAGCGCGTCGGTGAGCTCGCGCACCTTGTGCTGGGCCTGGCTGACCGCCATGCCGTAGCCCGGCACGATGATGACCTCGCGGGCGACCTCGAGGAGCATCGCGGCCTCCTCGGGGGTGGCGCTGCGGTAGGGCCGCTCCTCGACCGAGCCGGTCGGGGTGCTGCCGCCCGCCGCGCCGAAGCCGCCGAACAGCACGTTGCTGAACGACCGGTTCATCGCCCGGCACATGATGATCGACAGGATGAGCCCGGAGGCGCCGTCGAGCGCGCCCGCCACGATGAGCAGCTTGTTCTCCAGCACGAAGCCCATCGCCGACGCCGAGAGCCCCGCGTAGGCGTTCATCAGCGAGATGACCGTCGGCATGTCGGCGCCGCCGATGCGCAGCACCAGCAGCAGGCCGAACACCAGCGACAGGGCGATCAGCGCGAAGAACGCCGTCGTGTTGTCGGGGTCGGCGACGACGGTGACCCCGGCGACGACGGCGAGCAGGAACACGCCCAGGTTCACGCCGTTCTGGCCCCGGTAGACCATCGGCCGGGTCGACAGCACCTCCTGCAGCTTGCCGGCGGCGACGAGGCTGCCGGTGCAGGTGATGAAGCCGAGCAGCACCTCGAGCACCAGCGGGACGGTCACCGACGCCGTCAGCTCGGACTGGTTCTCGATGTAGTGGCCGGTGCCGACGAGACCGGCGGCGAGGGCGCCGAAGGCGTGCGACAGGGCGATGCGCTGGGGCATGGCCGTCATCGGGATGCGCAGCGACAGGGCGACGCCGAGGGCGGCCCCGACCGCCATCGACAGCACGATCCACGTGTAGTCGACGACCTCGGCCTTGAGCAGCGTGCCGACGACGGCGAACAGCATGCCGGCCTCGGCGGCCTGCAGGCCCTTGCGCGCGGTCTTGGGCTGGCTGATGCCCTTGAGCCCCAGGATGAACAGGGCGGCGGCCGCCAGGTAGAACAGCGGCACCACGTAGTCGTTCAGCTCGGTGCGCATCAGGCGGACGCCCCCTTCTGGGCAGGCACGGACGCGGCGGCCTTGCGGTCCCCGGGCCCCCGGAACATGCGCAGCATCCGGTCGGTGAGCAGGAACCCGCCGACGACGTTCAACGTCGACGCCGCCACCGCGATGCTCCCGAGGATCGTCGCCGTCGTGCCGCCCCCCTCGCCGGCGAGCACGAGGCTGCCGACCAGGGAGATGGCCGCGATCGAGTTGGTCAGCGACATGAGCGGCGTGTGGAACAGCGGGGGCACCCGGCGGATGACCTCCAGTCCCAGGAAGGCCGCGAGGACCAGGACGAACAGCCCCGACTCGATGTGCTCGGGCACGGTCAGCTCCCAGAGGGGGTGAGGGCGGGAGCGGCGGCGGCCTGCTCCAGCACGAGGGGGTGCACGACGGCGCCGTCGCGGGACACCAGCGTCCCGGCGACCAGCACGTCGTCGGTGTCGAAGGCCAGGGAGCCCTCGGCGTCGAGCAGCAGGGCCAGGAAGGCGCTGACGTTCTTGGAGAACAGCTGGCTGGCGTGGGTGGCGACGGTGCCGGCCAGGTTCTTGGGGCCCAGGACGTGGACGCCGTCGACGAGGACCTCGCCGTCGGGCTGGGTGAGCGCGCAGTTGCCGCCCTGCGCCGCGGCGATGTCGACGAGGACCGAGCCGGGCGCCATGCCGCGCACCATCGCCTCGGTGACGATGACCGGCGCCCTGCGCCCGGGCACCTGCGCGGTGGTGATGACGATGTCCGAGGCCGCGACGGTCGCAGCCAGCAGCTCCTGCTGGCGCTGCAGGAACTCCGCGCCGAGGTCCTTGGCGTAGCCGCCCTCGGCCGAGCCCTGCGAGGTGTCCAGCGGCAGCTCGACGAAGGCGCCGCCGACGCTCTCGACCTGCTCGCGCGCCTCGGGCCGCACGTCGTAGGCGGACACGACGGCGCCCAGCCTGCGCGACGTCGCGATGGCGGACAGCCCGGCGACGCCGGCGCCCACCACCAGCACCTTGGCGGGTGCGAGGGTGCCCGCGGCCGTCGACATCATCGGCAGCACCTTGCCGAGCCGCTCGGCCCCGAGCAGGGCCGCCCGGTAGCCGGCGAGCACGGCCTGCGAGGACAGCACGTCCATCGCCTGCGCCCGGGTGGTGCGCGGCAGCAGCTCCAGGGAGAAGGCGGTGGCGCCGGTCGCGGCGACCGCGGCTGCCACGGCGGGGTTCCCGAGCGGGTCGCACAGCCCGACGACGACCTGCCCCGCCGTGAGCTCCTCGGGGGCCAGGGCCGGGCCCTCGGCCCCGGGGGCGCGCACGGCCAGCAGCAGCGCCGCACGGGCGAGCAGGTCCTCCCGGGCGACCAGGGCCGCGCCGGCGGAGGCGTAGTCGTCGTCCGGCACGCCCGAGCCCGCACCGGCGCCCGACTGCACCAGCACCTCGTGGCCGGCGGCGACCAGGCGGGCCGCGTCCTTGGGCACCAGGGCCACCCTCGACTCCGGCCCCTGCTCCGCGAGCACCCCCACGGTCGTCATCGAGCGGGTCCGATCTGTCAGGCGCCCCGGGAGGGCGCGCGCGGCGGTCTGCGGCCCGGCGAGGACACCTCCGGTGCACGCGCGGCCCGCAGGCAGGGAACCATGCGGACCCGGGCGCCCGGCACCGGGGTCCCCCGACAGTCCTGCGCGCCGGTCAGGCCCGGAGCAGGACCGCGGTGTCGGCGCCGAGCCGGCCGGCGAACGGCGCGCCCTCGCCGGCCCCGTCGCTGGCCACCTCGACCGTGCCGGCCACCGGGACGTCGACCGCGGTGTCGCCCGCGTTGACGAGCACCGTCCGCTGCCCGGCGCCCTCGCCCCGGCGGTAGCCGACGACGGTCGGCGGCAGGTCCTCCAGCAGCTCGAGCGAGCCGGTGCGCAGCTCCGCGCTCGCGTGCCGCGCGGCGAGCAGCCGGCGGTAGAGGCCTGCGACGGAGGACGGGTCCGACCGCGCGGCCTCGCGCGTTCCGGGTGTCGGCCTCGGGCGGCCAGGGCAGCCACGGGTCCGCCCCGGCCCAGCCGTGGCCGGGCGTGCCGTCCCAGGGCAGCGGGGCGCGGCAGCCGTCGCGGCCGCCGGGGTCGACGACGCGGTCGGGCGGGACCTCGGCGTCGAGCAGGCCGAGCTCCTCGCCGGCGTAGAGGAACGGCGTGCCCCGCAGGGTGAGCAGCAGGACGGCGGCGGCCCGGGCGCGCGCCTCGGAGCCGCCGTAGCGGGTGCGGTGGCGGGGGACGTCGTGGTTGGACAGCACCCAGCTGGGCCAGCCGTGCGGCGCGATCTCGCCGCTCGGCTCGCCGCGCACGTTCTCGCGCCACGCCGCCGCGTCCCAGGGCGACCACAGCGGCGGGAAGTTGAACGACAGGTGCAGCTCGTCGCCGTCGCCGTAGTAGGCGGCGACCTTCGCCGGTGTCGAGCAGGTAGACCTCGCCGACGCTGGTGCGGTCGCCGTCGTAGGCGTCGAGGACGGCGCGGATGCCGCGCAGCAGCTCGTGGGTGCGCGGCTGGTCGTCGTTGAGCGACCAGGCGTGACGCCCGGCCCGAGGTCGGGCGAGCGTCGGGGTCCTTGCCGATGCAGGTGGACGACGTCCATGCGGAAGCCGTCGACGCCGCGGTCGAGCCAGAAGCGCAGCGTGTCGTGCATGGCCGCGACGACGTCGGGGTTCGTCCAGTCGAGGTCGGGCTGCTCGGCCAGGAACAGGTGCAGGTACCACTGCGCCGTCGCCTCGTCCCACGTCCAGGCGGGGTCGTCGGAGAAGGCCGCGATCCAGTTGTTCGGCGGGGTGTCGGGCGGTGCCGTCGCGCCAGACGTACCAGTCCGCGCTTCGGGCTGTCGCGGGAGGCGCGGGCCTCGAGGAACCACGGGTGCTGGTCGCTGGTGTGGTTCGGCACCCAGTCGACCATCAGCGCGCATGCCGCGCGCGTGGAGCGTCGGCGAGCAGCGCGTCGAAGTCGGCGAGGGTGCCGAACAGCGGGTCGACGTCGCAGTAGTCGCTGACGTCGTAGCCGTAGTCGGCCATCGGGCGAGCGGTAGAACGGCGACAGCCAGACGGCGTCGACGCCGAGCCACTGCAGGTGGTCGAGGTGGGCCGCGCACGCCCTCCAGGTCGCCGACGCCGTCGCCCCCGGTGCCGCTCCCGGAGTCGCAGAAGCTGCGCGGGTAGATCTGGTAGAAGACGGCCTCCTGCCACCAGCGGGCACCACCGCTCGTCGTCATGGCCGGACGGTAGCCGTCACCGTGAAGCTGCGGTCGCGGGCCACCTGTCGCGTCGGCCCGACCAGCCGGCGCAGCGCCCCCCGGTGGTCCAGGTGGCTGTTCCACACGCACCACAGCTCGCCGCCCGGACGCAGGACGCGGGCCGCCTCGGCGAACAGCGGGTGCGCGGCCCGCTCGGCCACTGCCGCCCCGCTGTGGAAGGGCGGGTTGAGCACCACCAGGTCGGCGGAGGCCTCCGGCTGCCGGCTCAGCCCGAGGTCGCGCACCACCTCGACGTCGACGCCGTTGGCCTGCACCGTCGCCTGAGCGGACCGGACGGCGTCGCGCGACTCGTCGCTGGCCAGCACCCGGGCGCCCGGGCGTGACCGGGCCAGCGCCGTGGCCAGCACGCCGGTGCCGCAGCCGAGGTCGACGACGTCGCGGGCGCCCGGCACCGCGTCGGGCAGGTGCTGCAGCAGCAGCCGCGTCCCCCGGTCCAGCGACGCGCCGGCGAAGGCGCCACCGACGGCGCACACGACCAGCCCGTCGACGGTCGCCCGCTGCGGGCCCGGGGTCGGCGGCGGGACGCGGTCCGGTCGCGTGCAGCACCCGCGCCTTCTGCCGGGCCAGGCTCGCCCGCACGTCGTCGAACGAGCCGGCCAGCACGTCGTTCATCGCCCGGGTCATGTGCTTGAGCCGCCCGCCCGCGACCAGCCGCACGTCGGCAGGGGCGTGCCGCGCCACGCTCGCGGCCCGGTCCTGCAGTGCGCCGAGGCTGCGCGGCAGCGCCAGCAGGACGACGCGTGCGCCGGCCAGCAGGTCGGCGTCGTCGTCGACCAGCCGGACGTCGGCCCCCAGCGCGGCCGCGTTGCGCTCGACCGCCTGCTCGCCGCTGAGCCGGTCGCCACGCACCCGCACGCCGCGGGCCCCGTGCAGCAGGGCCGCACCGACCGCGAGCGCGCCGTAGCGGTCGTCGACGACGGCGACCTCCCCCGGCCCGGCGGCAGCGAGCAGGTCCGCGGCCTCGTCCAGCACGAGCCGGTCGGCGGCGTCGACGGCGAGCAGCCCCGGCCCCTCGGCGTCGGGGGCGCGGCGCAGCCGGTCCAGCACGCTCGGGTCGGTCGGCACCCGGGCACGGTAGGGCCACACTCGTCGCGTGCTGCTCGCCGACGTCGCCGACACCTCCCTCGCCGTCGCCGCGCTGCCCGGACGCCGGGCGAAGGTGCAGCGGCTCGCCGACGCCCTGCGGGCCGCCTCCACCTCCGCGGGCGAGGTCGAGGTCGTGACGTCGTGGCTGTCCGGCGAGCTGCGGCAGCGGCGCACCGGCGTCGGCTGGCGGGCCCTGCGCGACCTGCCGCCGCCCGCGGAGGCGCCGTCGCTGCACGTCGCGGACGTCGACGCCGCGTTCGCCGCGATGGCCGACCTCGCCGGCACCGGGTCGGCAGGGGCGCGCACCGCCGCGCTGCGGGCGCTGTGGTCGCGGGCGACGGCGCCGGAGCAGCGGCTGCTCGCCGGCCTGGTGAGCGGGGAGCTGCGGCAGGGGGCGTCGGCCGGCCTGGTCACCGACGCCGTCGCGGCGGCTGCGGACGTGCCCGTGGCCCTGGTGCGCCGGGCGCTGACGCTGTCCGGGTCGCTCCCCGACGTCGCCCGCGCCGCCCTCACCGGTGGCGCCGACGCCCTCGGAGCCGTGACGCTGACCGTGGGCCGCGGCCTCGCGCCGATGCTCGCGGCCCCCGCCGTCGACCTCGACGACGCGTGGGCCCGGCTCGGCGGGCGCGCCTGCGTCGACGCCAAGCTCGACGGCGTCCGCGTGCAGGTCCACCGCGACGGCGACGCCGTGCGCGTGCTGACCCGCTCCCTCGACGACGTCACCGACCGGCACCCCGAGCTGGTCGCCGAGGTGCTCGGGCTGACGGGAACGCGCCTCGTCCTCGACGGCGAGGCCCTGCTCGTCGACGCCGACGGCCGGCCCCGGCCCTTCCAGGAGACGTCGTCGCGCGCGGCCAGCAGGACGGGCGCCCGGCTGACCGCCGCGTTCTTCGACGTGCTGCACGCCGACGGCACCGACCTGCTCGACGCCCCCCTGCACGCCCGCCACGCCGCCCTGCAGGAGCTCGTGCCGGAGCGCCTGCGGGCGGCGCGGCTGGTCACCGACGACCTCGACGCGGCGCGCGCCTTCCAGGACGCGGTGCTGCAGGCCGGCCACGAGGGCGTCGTCGTCAAGGACCTCGAGGCCCCCTACGAGGCGGGTCGGCGCGGCGGCGCGTGGCTCAAGGTCAAGCCGCGCCACACCCTCGACCTCGTGGTGCTGGCCGTGGAGCACGGCTCCGGCCGCCGGCGGGGGCTGCTGTCCAACCTGCACCTGGGCGCGCGCGACCCCGACGGCGGCTTCGTCATGCTCGGCAAGACGTTCAAGGGACTGACCGACGCGCTGCTCGCCTGGCAGACCGCGCGGCTGCGCGAGCTCGCCGTCGACGACGACGGGCACGTGGTCGCGGGTGCGGCCGGAGCTCGTCGTCGAGGTCGCCGTCGACGGCGTGCAGACGTCCACCCGCTACCCGGGCGGGGTGACCCTGCGCTTCGCGCGGGTCCTGCGCTACCGCGAGGACAAGCCGGCTGCGCAGGCCGACACCCTGCAGGACGTCCGGCGCCTGCACCGCCCCTGACGCGCCTACCCTGCGGGCATGTGCCGCAGCATCAAGCCGCTCCACAACCTCGCCCCGCCGGCGACCCGCGACGAGGTGCACGAGGCCGCCGTGCAGTACGTCCGCAAGCTCAGCGGGACCGCCCGTCCGGCGCAGGCCAACGCCGAGGCCTTCGACCGGGCCGTCGCGCAGGTGGCCGCCGCGACCTCCGAGCTGCTGGCGTCGCTGGTGACCAGCGCCCCTGCGCGCGACCGCGACGTCGAGGCCGCCAAGGCCCGCGCCCGGTCGGAGGCCCGGTTCGGCCGCTAGACCGCGCAGCGGCACGGAGGACGCCGGACACGACGCAGGGCCCCCTCCCTGGGGGAGAAGGCCCTGTGCGTGCGGGTGGAGCTGAGGGGACTCGAACCCCTGACCCCCACACTGCCAGTGTGGTGC
>CAWFHF010000006.1:0-559052 GCA_963815615.1 uncultured Actinomycetota bacterium
CTCTGTCGTGTACACTGGACGCATACATGCATTGCTTGAGAACGTGACCATGAGCAGCGTCATCATGTCGGCGAGGGCGATGAGCCACGCCTCGCTCGGGTGCTCGTCGTGGTCCTCGTGGTGCTTCTTGCG
Organism: uncultured Actinomycetota bacterium; assembly: GCA_963815615.1. GTDB lineage: Bacteria > Actinomycetota > Actinomycetes > Mycobacteriales > SCTD01 > RYN-122. The sequence continues at coordinate 133 of CAWFHF010000006.1, forward strand.
GCGCGACCCGCCGTGGCTGCCGTGACCGCCGGACACGGGCTAGGCCGCCTTCTTCTCGCCGACGGACTCGCGCACCTTGGGGGCAGGTGGCTCTTGAGCTTCTCGCCGACGGCGCGCGGGCTGACGCCGGCCTGGATGGCCAGGATGCCCTCGACGATCATCTGCCGGTGCTGCACCTCGGCGGCCGAGGCGCGCTTCATCTTGTTGGCCAGCGGCATGAAGAAGACAGTTGGCGATCCCGATGCCCCACAGCGTCGCGATGAAGGCGGCCGAGATGGCGTGGCCCATCTCCGCCGGGTCCTCCATGTGGCTGAGCGCCAGGGTCAGGCCGAGCACGCAGCCGACGATGCCGATGGCCGGCGCGTAGGTGCCGCAGTCCATGTGGAACTTCGCAGCCACCTTGTGGCGCTCCTTCATGGCGGCGATGTCGGCCTCGAGCACCTCGGCCACCTCGTCGGAGTCCGTGCCGTCGATGACGAGCTCCAGGCCGCGCTTGAGGAACGGGTCCTCGACCGCCTTGGCCTTCTCCTCCAGGGCCAGCAGGCCGTCGCGGCGGGCGGTCTCGGCGTACTCCATGAGCTCGGTGACGGCGGCGGCGCCGTCCAGCTTCTTGCCCGGCAGCATCATCGCCATCGTGGCCTTGAAGCCCGGCCCGATGTCGCTCATCTTGTTGCTGGCCATGCCGACGCCGACGGTGCCGCCGACGATGATGATGATGGCGGCCGGGTTCGAGAAGGCCACCATGGGGCTGCCGCCCTCCATGATGAAGGCGACGGCGATCATGACGATCGCGACGATGATGCCGACCGGGGTCGCGACCTCCACGTCAGCGCCCCCGTCGGTGTCGGAGGTCGGGCGCAGGACGAGCAGGCGGCCCTCGGGCTCGCCCTGGTCGTCCTCGGCCGGGCTCTCGTCGATCATCTGCTCGGCCATCGCCAGGACGGACGCGCGGTAGCGGGTGATCGCCTCGACGACCTGCTGCGCGCTGTCGTGGACCACGTAGGTCCGGCCGTCGACGAGCGTGACCACGGTGTCGTGGTGCGACTCGACGGTGGCGATGAGGTCGGCGTTGAGGTGGACCTCGCTGCCGTTGAGGCGTGACAGACGGATCATGGTGCCGCCCTCCTCCTGAGGGTCCGGTCCGTGCGGACCGACGCGGGCGTCCTGCCCGCGCACGGACCTCATCGGCGGTGGCGCCGCAGCGTTGAGCGGCGGGTGTCGTCCGAACGGGTGATGTGCGGGTGGTCACCGGCGCCGGCCCCGGCACGGCGACGCCCGCACGACGAGCGCCCGGCACGCCGACGCCCGCCGGCCCGGGGACGGGCGCGGCGGGCGTCGGGGTGCGGTCGGACTAGCGCTTGAGGTTGACCAGCTCCTGCAGCAGCTCGTCGCTGGTGCTGATGACCTTGGAGTTCGCCTGGAAGCCGCGCTGAGCGATCATCATGTTGGTGAACTCCTGGGCGAGGTCGACGTTGCGACATCTCCAGGGACCCGGCGGCGAGCGTGCCCGCGCCGCCGGTGCCGGCGGCGGCGAGCGTGCCGGTGCCTGCGGCGGCGGTGGCCGCGCTGGCTGCGGCGCTCCAGCGCAGGTGCCCGTCGCCGGCCTTGACCAGCCCGGCCGGGTTGTCGAACACGCGCCAGGCCGATCGACCGGAGGCGTGGTCGGCGTCGTCGTCGCGGTGGCGTCGTAGACGGTGTTGATCGTCCCGTCGTTGCCGATCGAGAACGAGCGCAGGTCCGCCTCGGGGCACGATCGGTGCCTTCGTCCTTGTCGAGCAGCACGCCGCCGGCCGGGTCGACCAGCTGGCCCTTGTCGTCGAGGCTGAACGAGCCGGCGCGGGTGTAGCCCACCTCGGTGCTGCCAGGGAGCTTCACGGCGAAGTAGCCGTTGCCCTGGATGGCGAGGTCGGAGGCGCGGCCCGTCGTCTGGATGGCGCCCTGCGTCATGACCTGGTCCATCGCGCCGAGCTTGACGCCCAGGCCCACCTGCAGCGGGTTCGTGCGGCGCCGGCGGCACCTGCGCCGCGGCGCCCGCCGACCCGCTGCGCATCAGCTGGCGACAGGGTGTCCTGGAAGACCACCCTGCTGGCCTTGAAGCCGGTGCTGTTGACGTTGGCGATGTTGTCGCCGATGACGTCCATCATCTGCTGGTGGGAACGCATGCCGGACACCCCGGCGAACATCGAACGCATCATGCTGGCGGACCTCCACGAGGAGAGGGACCGTCCGTGGTGGGAGAGAGCGCGCCGTCCTGGCGTGCCGGGGGAGAGGTCCGTCAGGCCGACGGCGTGCTGGGCGTGCTGGTGCGTGCTGCGGCGGCCGTGCTGGGCGTGCTCGTGCTGCGGCGGTCGTGCTGCTGGGGGAGGTGGCGGCTGCCGTGCTGCTGGTCGCCGGTGCGGCCTGCACCCGCTCCACGGCGCTCGGGGCCAGGGTCGTGCCGTCGGACAGCTCGAGCACCGCGGCGCCCTCGGCGTAGCGGACGCCGACGACGGTGCCGCTGAGCGCGCGGCCCTCGCTGGTGCCGCTGACCGTGCGGCCGACCAGCCCCTCGGCCGACACCCGCTGCTGCCACTGCACGGCGTCGGCCTGGGCCTTGACCAGCTGGTCGAGCTTCTCCACCTGGGTGAAGGTCGCCATCTGCGTCATGTAGGCCTGACCGTCGGCGGGCGCCATCGGGTTCTGGTACTTCAGCTGGGCGACGAGCAGCTTCATGAAGGCGTCGGGGCCCATCGCGCTGTCGCCGGACTTCGCCGCCGTGGCGGTCGCCGGCCGTGGCGGGCGTGGTGGCCGTCGTGCCGCCGAGGGGAGTGGTCACGGTCGTCCTTCCGCTAGAGCCACGTGCCGGCGGGGGAGCCGTCGGCGGGGGAGTCGTCGAGCAGGACGCCCGTGGGGGCGCCGGCGCCAGGAGCGCTGGCTGTCCGGTCGGCACCCCTGCCGCGGGGTGGAGTCCCCTGATCGGATGACGTCTGGCGGCCGGGCAGCCCGCCGCCGTCGCCGGGCAGGGCTCCCGCGCTGACGTCGAACGACGACAGGTCCAGACCGTGCTCGAGCAGGGTGCTGCGGACCTCCGCCGACGCCGACCCCAGCCCGACGGCGGCGACCGCCTCCGAGGTGCGCAGGGTGACGTCGACCCGGCCGTCGACCACGGTGAGCCGGACGAGCACGGGCCCGAGCTCGGGCGGGTCCAGCCGGACGACGAGGCTCGCGCGCCCGCCGCCGACGTCGCGCAGCCCGCGGGCGAGCTCGGCGACGGCCGGCTGCACCTGCTCGGGGGCCCGCGCGGCGGCGACCTCGGCGAGCCCGGGAGGCGCGGGCGAGGGGGCCGCGGAGGGCGGCCCGACGACGGCGCCGGGGGTGGCAGGACCGGCACGGGCGCGTCGGCGGGGAGCGGGTCGGCCGGCGGGACGTCGACCGGGAGCGCGTCCTGCGTCCGTGCGTCCGCGGGCGCGGCGTCGGACGGCGCGACGGTGCTGACTGCGGGACCGGCAGCCGGCTCCCCGACCGGCGGGGACCCCGTCCGGCGGCAGAGCGGCGGCCGGCCCGAGCAGCGGAGCGTCGACGCCGGGGGGCGGCCGGTGCAGCGACCTCCACCTCCGCGGTCACGGGAGGGACCGGCGGCAGCAGCGGGGCGAGCACCTGCACGCCGGGCGCGGTGCCGTCGGGCAGGAGGAGGGGCGGCTCGTCGTCGAGGAGGGCCTCGTCGAGCAGCGACTCGCTCGGGAACAGGAGGGCGTCAGAGATCGCGTCGCCGGGGACCGCGGCGGGAGGCGTCGGCGCAGCGCCCTCGAGGACCTGCGCGGCCGTCGGCAGCGGCACGCCCGGAGCGGCAGCGGGCACCGCGGGTGCCGGGCGCCTCGACAGCGGGCACCCCGGCGCCGGGCGCCCCCACCGGTGCTCCGGGCAGCGACGCCCCGGGCAGCGGGTCCGCCAGGCACCGCCGCCAGGGCCGCGGGCGCCGGGGCCGCGGCGTCCGCCAGCAGCCCGGCGAACAGCCCGGCCTCGGCGGGGGAGCCGGCGCTGCCGTTCCGCAGGGTCGTGGGTGCCGGGGCGACGGCGAGCGCGGGGGTCGTCACGGGGTCCCTCCCAGGGAGCGGAAGCGGTCGAGCACGGTCTGCACGTACTGCTGGGTCTCCGCGTACGGCGGCACCCCGCCGTGCCGGCGCACCGCGGTCGGCCCGGCGTTGTAGGCGGCCAGCGCCAGCTCGGCGTCGCCGCCGAAGGCCGTCGAGCTGCTGCTTGAGGTAGGTGGCCCCGCCGCGCAGCGACTGGGCCGGGTCGGTCGCGTCGTCGACACCCAGGCCGCGGGCGGTCGCGGGCATGAGCTGGACCAGCCCGGTCGCGCCGGCGGGGGAGGTGGCGGACGGGTCGAAGCCGGACTCCGACCAGGCCAGCGAGGCGAGCAGTCGGGGGTCGACGCCGGCCTGCTGCGCGGCCTGCTCGATGAGCGGGGCGAAGCGGCGGCCGGCGGCGGGCAGCCCTGAGCTCCACGCGCCCGTGCTCGCCGTGCTCCGCCGTACCCGCCGGCGCGCAGGGCCGAGCAGGCCGACGCCCGGCTCGGGCAGGACCCGGCGGATGGTGGTCGCCTCGGACAGGTCGACCTTCTGGCGCTTGACGACGTCGCCGGTCTTGGGAGCGACGATCCACTCGCCGCCGCCGGCGTACATCCCCACGTGGTCGGGTCGCGGGGCCTGCCGCTCGAAGTACACGAGGTCGCCGGGCCGGGCCTCGGCGGCGGACACCGCGCGCCCCACCTTCGCCTGGTCGCGGGACACGCGCGGCAGGTCGACGCCGTGCTGCGCGTACGCCCACTGCATGAGCCCCGAGCAGTCGTAGCCGCCTTCTGCGGTCGACTCCCCGCCCCACACGTAGGGCGTGCCGGCCTGGCTCTCGGCGGTGCGCACGACGTCCTCGCCCGTGGTCCCGCCGCTGCCGACGAGGCGGGCGAGCGGGCCGGCGGCCGGGAGCAGCGCGGGCGTCGTCGTCGCCGGGCCGGTGGCGGGAGGTGCGCGTGGTCGCGGCGGTGAGCTGGGCCGCGAAGACGTCGGCGGCCGGGCCGGCCACGCCGAGGGTGCCGCGTGCGCTCGTGCTGCCGGCGAGGGCGCGCAGCCGCGCCTCGATCTCGCCGGTGCGGGCCTGCACCTGCTGCAGCGTCATCGGGCCGGCTCCGTCCGGCGGCTGCCGGACAGGTCGTCGGCGAGCCGCTGGGCCGCCGCGAGCTCGTCGGCCTCCTGCTCGGCGCGCAGCCGGGCGTCGAGCTCCTCGAGCAGGCGGTGCCGGGCGCGGCTGCGGCTCCAGGTGTCGAGCGCGGCCTGCCGGGCGGTCTCGGCGTCCCCCACGCCCCGCCTGCGCGGCGGTGACGGCACGGGCGCGCAGCCCCTGCACGGCCAGGCCCTGCTGCAGCGAGGCGGGCGAGCCGGCGGTGAGCCGCGCGGCGGTGAGGGCGCTGGTCGCGCTCGGCGACGAGGGCGTGCGCGTCGTCGACGGCAGCTGCGCTGCGCCCCGCCTCGGCGCGGGCGAGCCGCTCCTGCAGGGCGGCCACGCGCAGCACGGTCGCCAGCCGCCTGCTCACCGGTGCGCTGCCACGGTCGGGGTCACGGGGGCTGGATCGGCGGATCGGGCGGGGTGCTGCACGTCCCGCGCACCGTCCTTCCTGACCATCTGCGGGTGGCCCGTCACGCGAGCACCGCCGACAGCTGCTCCCAGCTGTGCTCGGCGTCGGCGACCTCGTCGACGGGCTGGCGCAGGAACGCGTTGAGCAGCTCCTTGCGGGCCAGCGCCTCGTCGACGAGCGGGTCGCTGCCGGGGACGTACGCGCCGATCTCGACGAGGTCCTTGGCCTCGGCCGCCGCGGCCAGCAGCCGGCGCAGCCGGGCGGCGAGCTCCAGGCGCGGGGCCGGTGTCACCTTGGACGCCGAGCGGGAGACGCTGTCGAGCACGTCGACGGTGGGGAAGTGGCCCGCGGAGGCCAGCTTGCGCGACAGCACGACGTGCCCGTCCAGGATGCCGCGCGCGCAGTCGGCGACGGGGTCGTTCATGTCGTCGCCGTCGACGAGCACCGTGTAGATCGCGGTGATGGTCCCGTGCTCGCCCGGCCCGGCGCGCTCGAGCAGGCGTGGCATCTCGGCGAACACCGACGGCGGGTAGCCGCGGGTCGCCGGCGGCTCGCCGGCGGCCAGGCCGATCTCGCGCCGGGCCATCGCGAAGCGGGTGAGGGTGTCGACGAGCAGCAGCACGTCGAGCCCCTGGTCGCGGAAGTGCTCGGCGATGCGCGTGGCCGTGTACGCGGCGCGCAGGCGCATCAGCGGCGGCTCGTCGGAGGTCGCGACGACGCACACGACGTTCTCGCGGCCGCCGGGGCCGAGGTCGTCCTCGAGGAACTCGCGCACCTCGCGCCCGCGCTCGCCGACCAGCCCGACGACGACGACGTCGGCCTGGGTGCCGCGCGCCATCATCCCCATCAGCGTCGACTTGCCGACGCCGGAGCCGGCGAAGATGCCGATGCGCTGCCCGCGCCCGCACGGGGTCATGGTGTCCAGGCACCGGACGCCGAGGGGGAGCGGCTCGCTGATGCGGCGGCGCTTGAGCGGGTGCGGGGCGGCGGCGTCGAGGCCGACCAGCTCGCCGGTCAGCGGCGGGCCGTCGTCGATCGGCCGGCCGAGGGCGTCGACCACGCGGCCGACGAGGTCGTCCCCGACGCGCAGCTGCAGCCCGGACCCGGTCTTCTCGACCGGGGCGCCGGGGGAGACGCCGTCGAGCTCGGCGTACGGGGCGAGCAGCAGGCCGTCCTCGCGCACGGCGACCACCTGCGCGGGCACGGTGCGCTCTCCGACGCGGACGTCGACGAGGTCGCCGAGGGCGCCGCGCAGGCCCCTGCACTCGGCCTCCAGGCCGACGACGCGGGTCAGCGTGCCGCTCGCGCGCCAGGGGGTGAGCAGGGCGAGCCGGTCGGCGACGGTCGCCGGTGCTGTCACGCCGCGTCCGGGCGTGCCGGCACGTCGAGCGCCTCGCGGGCGAGTCGCAGCGCGGCGGCCACCGACACGTCGATGCTGCCGGCGTCGGTCTCGACGGCGGCGTCGCCGCGCGCGACGGCCGGGTCGACGACGACCTCGACACCGCTGCGCGACGCGGCCCAGCCGCGCACGGCCTCGGCGTCGTCGGGGTGGACGAGCACGCGGGTGGTGGGGCTGGGGAGCAGGGCGGTCGCGCTCTGCTCGAGCCGGGCCAGCAGGGCGCGCGAGCCCTCCGACACCTCGGCGCGCAGCACCCACGCGGCGACGTCGACGGCGGCGCTCAGCACGGCGCGGCCGGTGGCGGCGACCTGCTCGGCGTGCAGCCGTCGCACCTCGTCCAGCAGCGCCTCGAGGGCCGCGGCCCCGCGCGGTGCGGCGTCCGCGCCCTGGGCGACGGCGCGGCGGACGCCGTCGTCGAACCCGGCGGCGTACGCGTCGGCGAGGGCCTGCTGGCGCTCGGCCTCGGCCTGCAGCTGGGCGGTGCGCAGGGCGGCGTCGCTGACGCGCACGCCCGCGACGTCCCCGGCCTTGAGGACCCTCACGCGTCGTCCTCGTCGTCGTTGCGGGTGAGGACCAGCTGGCCCTCCTCCTCCAGGCGGCGGGCGGTGGCGACGACGGCGTTGCGCGCCTCGGTGACCTCGGCGGCGCGCACGCCGCGCAGCAGGTCCATCTCGTCGACCAGGGTCTCGCGGGCGCGCTCGGACATGTTGCCGAGCACGTTGGCCTTGGTCGCCTCGTCGGCGCTGGACAGCGCGACCGCGAGCTCCTTGCCGTCGACGCTGCGCAGCAGCACCTGCATCGAGCGGGCGTCCAGCGAGCAGGCGTCCTCGAAGGTGAACAGCGCGTCGGTGGTCGCCTCGGCGAGCGCCGGGTCGGACTCGGCGAGCACCGACAGCAGCTCGCGGCTGGTGTCGCGGCCGGCCTTGGACAGCACGCCGGCCAGCAGGGCCGGCCCCTCGACCTTGCGGACCTGCGAGCGCAGCACGTCGGCCACCCGCTCGCGCAGGCCGGCCTCGACGTGGGCGACGGTCTCGGGGTGCACCGCGCCGAGACCGGCGATGCGGCCGGCGACGCGGGCGCGCTCGCCCTCGGGCAGCCGCACGAGCAGGCGCGCGGCGGTCTTCGGCGACAGGTGGGCGAGCGCCAGGGCGACCGCGCCTGCCGGCTCGGAGGCGAGCGCCTTGGCGGCCGCGTCGGGGTCGGCCTCCTCGAGCCAGGAGAACGGTGCGGGCACGTCGAGCTCGGCGCAGGCCAGCTCGCCGCGCTCGGCCCCGAGGGCCCGCACCAGCAGGTCCTTGGCGAAGCGCTTGCCCGGTGCGGGCAGCACCGCGGGGGAGGAGAGCCCGCGGGCGAGCTCGCTCATCGTGGCGCGGACCTCGTCGGGGGTGACCGGGCCGAGGTTCGCGACCTCGAGGGCGAGCGCCTTGACCTCGTGCTCCTCCAGGCCGCGCAGCACGGCGGCGGCGCGGTCGGGGCCGAGCGCCACGAGGGCGACGGCCGCCTTGCGGCGGTTGCCGAGGGTCGCGACGGTCACCGCTCACCGCCCGCGTTCGCCATCCAGCCGCGCAGCATGCCGGCGACCTCGTCGGGGTCGTCGAGGCGGGCGAGCAGGTCGTCCTCCTCGCGGGGGGCGGGGACCGCGCCGGCCGGCAGCGCCGCGGGGGCGCCGGCGGGCAGGGCGGTGCGTGCACCGCTGGCGTCCAGGGCGGCGGTGACCTCCGCGGCGGACAGCTCGGTGCTGATGCCGCGGCGGACCGTGCGCAGCAGGCCCAGGCTGACGAGCAGCAGGAGCACGCCGCCGAGCACCTGCGGGGCCAGGGCGGTGATCCGGCTCGGTCCGGCAGCTGCCTCCGCGTCGGCGGCCGGCGCCGTCGTCGGGCTGCAGGAAGGACGGCGTCGTGACGGAGATGGTGTCGCCGCGCGACGGGTCCAGCCCGACGGCGTTGGCGACCATGGCCTGCAGCTCGGCGGCGGCCGGCGCGTTCTTCGCGTTGCGGTCGACGGCGACGGCGACGGTGAGCCGCTTGAGCCCGCCGGGGGCGACGACCTGCGCGCTGCACGATGCGGGAGACGCCGTTCTGCACGGCGCTGCTGGTCTTGCTGTAGCCCTGCGCCGACTCGTCGACGGTGGTGGCGGGGTTGTCGACGACGGAGACCGCAGCCGCCTGCCTTGCCGTGCCGCCCGGCGTCGAGTAGGTCTCCTCGGAGGTGGAGGAGGACAGCACCGTCTTCTTGGCGTCGTCGAAGGTCTCGCTGTCGACGGTGCGGTTGGCGGTGTCGATCTCGGCGTTGACCCGGACGACGGCGCGGCCGGTGCCGAGCAGCTGGTCGAACATCGTGGTGGCGCGGGTCTCCAGCGCCGTCTCCAGCTCGGTGCGCGCCTTGGCGGCGCGGTCGTTGCCGGCGCCGGTGCCGTCGGTGGTGAGCAGGCGGCCGCTGCTGTCGGTGACGCTGACGTCGGACGCGGCCAGGTCGGGCACGGAGCTCGCGACCAGGTGGGTCATCGCCTCGATGGCCTCGTCGTCGAGGGAGCCGTCGCTGGTGACGAGCACGGAGGCGCGGGCCGGCTCGCGGTCCTCGGTGAACAGCTTCTTCTCGGGCAGCGCCAGGTGGACCTCGGCGCTGCGGACGCCCTCGATGGCGCCGACCGTGGAGGACAGCGTCGACTCCATGGCGCGCTGGTAGGCGACCTGCTGCTGGAAGGACGAGGACGTGAGGCCCTGCCCGTCGAAGGCGGCCCAGCCGCTGTCGGTCTTGCCGGCCGGCAGCCCGTCGGCGGCGACGGCGAGGCGCTGCTCGTCCATGACCGCCGTCGGCACCATGACCGTGGAGCCGCCGGAGGCGAGCTGGTAGGCGACGCCGTCCTCCTCGAGCTTGGCGATGACGGCGCTGGCGTCCTGGGCGTCGAGCCCGGCGAGCAGCACGCCGTAGGTCGGGGCGGTGACCCAGCGCAGGAACGTCACGCCGCCGACGGCGGCGACGACGGTGAGCAGGCCGATGATGACGAGCTGGCTGGGGCGAGAAGCCCTTGAGGAAGGCGGTGGCCTTCGCCTTGACCGCGTCCACGTCGAGCGCTGCCATCAGACCTGCATCCTCATGATCTCCTGGTAGGCCTCGACCGCGCGGTTGCGGAGGGCCACGGTCAGCTCGACGCCCAGCTGCGCCTTGGCGGCGGCGGCGGTGAACTGGTGGACGTCCTGCAGGTCGCCGGTGGCGACGCCCTCGGCGAGGCTGTCGGCCTTCTGGGTCAGCTTCGACACCGACTCGAGCGACTCGGCGAAGGCGCTGGCGCCCGGCCGCTGCCGGCCGCGCCGCGGGCGGCGCCGGCGCCGCCGGTGCTGATGCTCGGCGGGACGAACGGCGTCGCCGCCGCGCCCCCGATGCCCATGACGCTCACTGCTGGCCGATCCGCAGGGCCTGCTGGTAGCTGTCGCGGGCCTGCTGCATCACGGACAGGTTCGCCTGGTAGAGGCGGCTGGCCATCATGATGTTGGTCATCTCCTCGGTGAGGTCGACCTGCGGGCGGGTGACGTAGCCGGCGGCGTCGGCCAGCGGGTTCTCGGGGTCGTAGACGACCTCGGGGGCGCCGGCCTTCTCGGCGATCCGCTCGACGTCGACGCCCTCGGTGCCCTTGCGGGCGCTGGCCACGACGAGGCGGGCCCGGAAGGGCTCCTCGCCGGCCGGGCGCACCGTGTTGAGGTTCGCGACGTTGTCGGAGGAGGCGTCGATCCAGGTGCGGCCGAGCCGCACCCCGCTGCTGGCGGCGTCGAGGGCGCCGAACATGCCCATCAGCGCACCGCCGCGCGCAGGACGTTGTGCCGGTAGTTGACGGCCTGCACGAGGGCCTCGAACTGCAGGCCGCTGCGCATCAGCCCGGTCGCCTCGGTCTCGAGGTCGACGTTGTTGCCGTCCTCGCGGGCGGCGGCGCCGGTGCCGGTCACGTCGGGGGTGACGTCGGCGGGCGAGGAGCCGGTGCGCAGCGCGTCGGCGAGCGCGCCCTCGAACTCCACCTTCTGCGCCTGGTAGCCCGGCGTCATCGCGTTGGCGACGTTCTGCGACATCACCCGCTGGCGCAGGGCCACGCCGTCCATCGCCCGCTCCAGCGCGCTCTGCACGCCGTCCGTGAACAGGGTCATCGAGGTCCTCCGTCGAACGCAGAAAGGGAAGCGCCGCCCCTCGCCGTCGGCTCCTGCCGGTGGCGATGAGGTGCTCTTCCCTGAGGTGGTGCGGCCGTACGTCCGTGTGTGCTGAGTGCTTCGGGCGGACGGCCCCGGTCCTGTCGCTCTCGGACGGGCCATCCTGCGATCTGACCCGTCCGGGTGGTCCGCGTGCCCGGAGTGACTAGTGCGCCGGTGGCGCGCGCCGCCGACGCTCCGGGCGGGCCCCCGTGGTCGCTAGGAGACGGCGTAGGCGCGCGTGCGGTCGAGCTGCCGGCGCCGGCGCGTCGCCGGTCTGCAGCAGCCGCTCGAGCTCCTGCAGGCCCGCCTGGGCGCGCAGGTGGAGCGCCGCGGGCAGCGGCCCGTCGGGGACGGTGACGAGCGGGGGCAGCGCCGCGGCCGGCCCGTCGGAGGCCTCCAGCACGGCGCGGCCGTGCCGCAGCCACTCCTCGAGCGCGTCGAGGTGGTCGGCCCAGCCGCACCCGCTGCGGGCTCACCGAGCTGCCGGCGTGCAGCCGGCACCGGCCGTCATGCGGCCAGGGTGCAGCAGGAGGCGCGCCAGGCGCTCTGGATCGGCTCGATGACGGCGAGGGCCTCGAGCGTCGCCGAGCGGTCGCGGCGGACGTTCGCGGTGATCATCTGGCCGAAGGCGTAGGTGTAGAGCGCGTCGAGCTGCGTGGTCAGCGCGCCGGCCGCCGGGTTCAGGGTCGAGCGCAGCTCCAGGACGATGTCCTGGGCCTTCATCAGCCGCTGGCCGGCCAGCACGTGCTCCTCGGCCTCCTGCAGCCGCGCAGCGGCCTTGAGGGCGCCGACGCAGGCGTCGAAGAGCATCGCGGTCAGCTCGGCGGGCGTGGCGGTGAGCACGCGCTCGGTCAGGTAGCGCTCTGCGGCGTCGTTCTTCAGGCTCATCGAGGGTCCTTCCTCAGGAGGGGCGGGGGACCGTCCGTGGTCCCTGTCCCATCGGCGGTGCCGTGGGGCTGCTGAGTCACCCGTCGAGGGTCAGCTGCTGGTGCCGGTGAAGCTGTTCAGCGCGGCGCCCATGGCGGTGCGCTGCGAGTTCAGGGCGGCCATGGAGGTCTCCAGGGCGGCGTACTGCGCCTTGTAGCGGCGCTCGGTCGCGGCGAGCCGGACCTCCAGGTCGTCGACCTGCTTCTGCCGCGCGTCGACCTCGGCCTGCGCGCCGTCGCGCCGGCCGGTCAGCAGGCCACCGGTCTCGGCGGTCTTCTTGGCGTAGGTCGCGACGCTGTCGGCGAAGCCCGGCGACGGTCTTGGCGACGCCGTCGGGGTCCCGGGCCAGGGCGGCCGCGAAGACGTCGGCCTTGAAGGCGAACTTCCCGTCGCGGGTGGTCTCGATCCCGAGCTGCGAGAGCGCCCGGATGCTGCCTGCCCCGGCGGCGGTCGCCGCGGTGGAGAACAGCTGCGAGGCCGTGCCGCGGGCCGTGGCGTCGCCGACCAGCGGGCCGCCCGTCTTGGCCTTCACGTCGTACTTCGTGTCCGAGGCGATCTTGCCCAGGAACAGGTTGAGGGTGTCGACGAGCCCGCGACCCGGTCGGACGTGCCCGGCGCTGTCGCGGGCCACGGTGACCGTCCGCGCGGCGCCGTCGGCCGGCTTGGACAGCAGGCTCAGGGTCAGCCCGGGCAGGACGTCGGTGAGCGTGTTCGAGCTGCGCACGACGTCGATGCCGTTGACGGTCACCTCGGCGTCGCGGGCGGGCGTGCTCTCGGCGAGCCCGCTGAGCACCGGGGTGCCGGCGGTGACCGTCAGGCGGCCCTGCGTCCCGGTGGCGGTGCTGCTGAGCACGAGGCTGCGGCTGCCGTCCGCGGCCGCGACGAGGGCGGCCGACGCGGGGCTGCCGGTGGTGTTGAGCATCGACTGCAGGTCGGCCAGCGTGGTGGTGTCCGTCGTGACGACGACGTTCGCCTTCGTGCTGCCGGTGCGCAGCGACGGGCCCACCTGCAGCGACACGCCGGACGTGCCGAGTGCCTGGAAGCCGGGCGTCGCCGTCGGCTCGACGTCCTGGGTCTTGCCGTTGACCGTGACCAGCGCGGCCTGGCCCCTGGCCTGCGTGGTCGACAGGCCGAGGGCTCCGGCGGCGCCGCCGCCGAGCTGCAGGGTGCGGGCCGAGCCCTCCGCGCTGGTCGCGAGCCGCAGCCGCCCGCCGACGACGGACGCGGTGGCGGCCACGCCCTGCGCGGCGAGCTGGTCGTTCACGTCCTGCGCGAGGCGGGCGGGGTCCAGGGCGAGCGTGACCGGGTCGCGGTAGTCCCCGGTGAGCGAGAGCGTCGCGGGCGCGCCCCCGTCGACGGCGACCGTGAGGTCGGTGGCGCCGGGGGGCAGCGCGGCCAGCGGCGTGCCGTAGACGGCGGCCGGGGCGGACGAGCGCGTGACCTCGACGTCCTGCACCCCGGCGGGGGCGGCCGACAGGTCGAGCACGAGCGGGCCGGCGGTGAGGTAGCTGCGGCCGGCGCCGACGGTCATCGACAGCGCGCCCAGCCCGGGCTTCACCTGCTGCTGGGCGGTCGCGAGCTGGCGGACGGTGAGGGCGTACTGGCCGGGGAAGGCGCCCGAGGTCGCGCTGGCCCGCACCGTCTGTGTCGTCGCTGCTGCTCGCTGTCGAGCCGAGCGCCTTGGCCGGCGTCTGGAGGAGCTCCGCGGCGGTCTGGATCGCCTGCATCTTGGTGCGCAGGTCGTTCCAGGCGGTGACCTGCTTCTGCGCGGCCTGCTGGCGCACCACGAGCTTGCTCTGCGGGATCCGCTCGGCCTGCATGAGCTGCGAGACGAGCGAGGCGGTGTCCAGCCCGGAGCCCAGGCCGGACAGGGAGAACGACACGGAGCACCTCGCTCGATCGGTGAGTGCGGGGGAGTGCGGGGGCGGGCTGGTCGAGGAAGCCGACGAACCCGGTGAGGGCCGGAGGACCGGCCCTCACCGGGTGTCGGCAGGGGTCGCCGTGCGTCCCCTGCCAAGCAGGGGGGCTCGACTACTGCAGCAGCTTCAGGACGCCCTGGCTGCTCTGGTTGGCCTGGGCGAGCATCGCGGTGCCGGCCTGCGCGAGGATGGAGTTGCGCGACTGGGTCGTCATCTCCTGCGCCATGTCGGTGTCGCGGATGCGGGACTCGGACGCGGACAGGTTCTCCACGGCCACGCCCAGGTTGGCGATGGTGTGCTCCATGCGGTTCTGGAACGCACCGAGGTCACCGCGGGCCGCCGACACGCTCTGGATCTGCGCGTCGATGGAGTCGAGGGCGGTGGCGTCCGTCGACAGGCCGGTCAGGCTCGTCGCGACGGTGCTCAGGTTGATGGCGATCTTCAGGTCGACGGTCTCGTCCTGGTTGGCGCCCACCTGGAACTTCTTGTCGTAGCTGCCGTCCAGCAGGGTGTGGCCGTTGAACTTCGAGGTCGTCGCGATGCGGGCGACCTCCGCGGCCAGCGAGCTGACCTCGGCGTCGATGGCGCTCGTGGCCGTGTCGCTGTTGCTGCCGGCGTTGGCACGCTGGACGGTCAGGTCACGCACGCGCTGCAGGATCGAGGTGACCTCGTTCAGGGCGCCCTCTGCGGTCTGGGCGACCGAGATGGAGTCCTGAGCGTTGCGGGTGGCGACCTTGAGGCCACCGACCTGGCTGCGCAGCGCCTCGCTGTTGACCAGGCCGGCAGCGTCGTCCGCTGCCCGGTTGATGCGCAGGCCGCTCGACAGCTTCTCGAGCGACTTGTTCGAGGCGTTGTCCGTCGCCGTGAGGTTCCGGTAGGCGTTCATCGCCGCGATGTTGGTGTTGACGCGAAGAGACATGGTGGAGCTCCGTCCGTGGAGTGTGCGGGGGTCGTGCTGCCCGGCATCCGTGCTGGGCACAGTCCTCATCGGAGGAGCCCGCCCCCCGTTGAGGCACACGAACGGGTGAACCCCGGACGCGCCGGAGGCCGGCCCCTCGGGAGGGACCGGCCTCGCGGACGACGTGCGGGTGGAGCGGAGTGCGGTGGAGCGGCGGCGGTGCGGTGCGGTGGAGCGGGTGGCCTAGCGGAGCAGGCTGAGGACGCCCTGGCTGCTCTGGTTGGCCTGCGCGAGCATCGCGGTGCCGGCCTGCGACAGGATCTGGCTCTTGGAGAAGCTGGTCATCTCCATCGCCATGTCGGTGTCGCGGATGCGGGACTCGGACGCGGACAGGTTCTCCACGGCCACGCCCAGGTTGGCGATGGTGTGCTCCATGCGGTTCTGGAACGCACCGAGCTCGCCACGGGCCGCCGACACGGCGGTGATCTGCGTGTCGAGGGTGTCCAGGGCGGTGGCGTCGGAGCCCAGGCCCGCGACCGCGGTCTGGACGGAGGACAGGGCCAGGCCGACCTTGAGGTCGACCTGCTCGTCCTGGTTGGCGCCGACCTGGAACTTCTTGTCGTAGCTGCCGTCCAGCAGCGTCTGGCCGTTGAACTTGGTGGTCGTGCCGATGCGGCCGATCTCCGCCGCGAGCGAGCTGACCTCGGCGTCGATCGCGCTGTTGGCCGTGTCGCTGTTGCCACCGGTGTTGGCCTTCTGGACGGTGAGGTCACGCACGCGCTGCAGGATCGAGGTGACCTCGTTCAGGGCGCCCTCCGCGGTCTGCGCGACCGAGATGCCGTCCTGGGCGTTGCGGGTGGCGACCTTCAGGCCACCGACCTGGCTGCGCAGCGCCTCGCTGTTGACCAGGCCGGCGGCGTCGTCGGCGGCGCGGTTGATGCGCAGGCCGCTGGACAGCTTCTCCAGCGACTTGTTCTGGCTGCTCTCCGTGACCGTGAGGTTCCGGTAGGCGTTCATGGCAGCGACGTTGGTGTTCACGCGCAGAGACATGGTGGTGGCCCCTTCCTGGGGATCGAGTCGTGATGCCTCACGTCCTTGCGAGGCAACAGTGCTATCGGGCCCACCACGGCCGGGATGTAGTGCCGGGCTACCTCTTTACCCGGTCGGGTAGGGCCAGCCCGAGCGTGGTCACCAGTCCCTGCAGGGTGGTCCGCAGGCCCGGGTCGTCCTGGTCCGTCCGGTCCTGCAGCGTGTCGACGAGCGCCTGCGCCGTGGTGCGGTCCCCGGCGGCTCCGGCGACGGCGACGACGACGAGCAGCTCCGCGGGCTCCAGCGCGTCGACGTCCACGCCGTCCAGCGCCCCGACGGCGTCGTCGACGCGGTCGAGCTGCAGCAGGCAGCGGGCCTGCGCGACCCGCGCACCCGCGCTGTCGGGCACGCGCGACCAGAGCTCGAGGGCGGCGGCGAGGTCGCTGTCCTCCAGGGCGAGCGCGGCCTCGACGACCGCCCCGCTGTCGTGGCCGAGCAGGGCCTCGTCGAGCCGGGCGGCGCGACGGGCGGCCGGGCTCGCGGCGTGCGCGTCGACCCCGAGGTCGGCCAGGTGCGCGACGAGCGTGGTGGTCCGTGCGGCGGGCAGGCCGTCGAGGGCGGCCAGTGCCTGCTCTGGTGCGCGCGCGACCACCTGCGCGAGCGTGCGGTCGCCGCCGGCGACGCCGTCGAGGACCGAGGCGAGCAGGCCCCAGTCGAGCGCGCCGAGGTGAGCGTCGGCGACCTGCAGCAGGAGGGGCACGGCGTCGTCCGGCCGGCCGAGGCGGGACAGCAGCCGGGCGCGCAGCTGCGGCAGGTCGACGTCGCGCTTGCCGAGGTCGAGCACCGCCTCGACGCCGTCCTGCCCCGCGTGCGCGTGCTCGTCCAGGGCCGCGAGCGCCTCCGCGGCGCGGCCGTCGGCGGCCAGCGCCTCGCCCAGCACGAGCAGCGCGGCGGGGTCGCCGGGCGTGACGACGAGCGCGTCGCGGGCGGCGGCGACGGCCTCGGTCAGCCGGCCCTGCCGGGCGACGGCCGTGGCCAGCCGCACGTGCGCGTCGGCGCGCAGGTGCGCCAGCCCCGGCGGCATCAGCACCAGCGCCTCGCGCAGCAGCGCCTCGGTCCGGGCCGGCGCCTCGTCGCTGCGGCTCAGCGCCCGGGCCAGCTCGTACGCCGTCTTCCAGCGCCGGCCGTCGTCGCCGGCCTCCACGGCCTGGGCGTGGTCCTTCTCGGCGAGCAGCAGGTTGCGGCGCGTCTTGTCGCGCTCGTCGTAGACGCGGCCGACGTAGCCGTCGTGGTCGAGCCACACGCCGGGAGCCTCGGTGTAGCGGGGCGCCGCACCGGTGCGGGCGTCGAGCAGCGTCTCGTGGACGGCGCCCACCCACGACAGCGGCCCGCGGCGGAACAGCCGGCCGCCCTGGTGCTCGAAGGTCGCGCCTCCCTGCTCGTCGCTGCGCGAGCGGACGGTCACGCTGCCGGCGTCGGTCGGCAGGGCCAGCAGGTGCAGCCGGAGGTCGGTGCCGGGGGCGACGCCGAGCTGCTCGTCGGCGTCGACGCTGAGCACCCACGTGCCGCGGCACGCCGCGAGGGCGACGTTGCGGGCGGCCGCGAAGTCGCCGGTCCAGGGCGCGTGCACGACGCGGGCGCCGAAGGCCTCGGCCACCTCGACGGTCCGGTCGCTGCTGCCGGTGTCGCAGACGACGAGCTCGTCGACGACGCCGCGCAGGGAGGCCAGGCAGCGGGGGAGGGCGCGCTGCTCGTCCTTGACGATGAGCGCCGCCGACAGCAGCGGGGCCGCCGACCAGAGGCGCACGTGGTGCTCCGGGTCCTGCGCGGGCACGGCCACCGGCTCGGCGTGCACGAGCACGTCCGCGGCGACGGCGAGGGCGTGTCCCGCCTGCTCCAGCCGCAGGCACAGGTCGGCGACGGCGAGGGCGGTCCCTCTGTAGGAGCCGTCGAGCCCGCCGACCTCCGACAGCACCCGGGCCGGGAGGGCGACGCACGCGGCGTCGAGCACCCGTGCGGCCTCCGTCTGCCCTGTCCGACTGCGGCGCCACGCGTCGGCGGCGTCGCGCAGGGTGGCCGGGCTGTCGTAGGTGACGCCCGTCGCGCCCTGCGGCCCGGGCCGTCCGGCGAGCACCGGCCCGACCGCGCCGGCCCCCGCGGTGCTCAGCGCGCGCAGCAGGCCGTCGGCCCAGAAGCGCCCCACGACGACGTCGTCGCGCAGCAGCACCACGACCTCGCCGGTGCTGGCGTCCACGCCCGCGGAAAGGGCGGCGGGCCCACCGGCGTCGCGCGGTGCGCGGACGACGGTCACGTCGCGCTGCCCGGCCAGCCACGCCGAGCGGGCCGGGTCGCGGGCGTCGTCGACCACCACGACCTGCAGGGGCGCGCGCGTCCCGCGGCGGAGCCCGGACAGGCAGGCCTGCAGGCGGGGAGCGGACCCGTCGCCCGGAGGACGGCGCTGACGCTGCCGGCGCGGGCGGGGACGGGACGGCTCAGCGGGGCGACCTGCCGGGCCGGTGCGGGGAGCGGGACGGGCAGCGGCTCCAGGGTGCCGAGCAGGGCCGCCAGGGAGGGCAGGTCGCCGGCGGCCGACAGGACGGGCACGTCGCGCAGCGCCGCTCCCGGCACGTGCAGACCGCCGGGGGCAGGGCGGCCGGAGGCGAGCAGGTCGAGCGCGTCGGGGGCCGGCAGGTCCGCCGGGTCGAGCACGAGCAGGGCGGCGTCGGGCGGGAGGTCCTGCGCGGCGCGCGCCACCAGGCCGCCGAAGGGTGTGCCGGCCGGGGCGACGGGGCGCAGGACGTCGTCGCCGAGCTGGGCGAGCAGGGTGCGGTCGCGGGCGTCCAAGGGCCCGGTGGGGACGACGAGGACGGCGTCGACGTCCGCGGGCCAGCGCTCCACGAGGGACCCGACGGCGGCGAGCAGGGGCAGGGGGTCGCCCTCGAGGGGCAGCACCACGTGCAGCGGGGAGGGGAGCGGGGCGGGCATGGGGGTCCGTCGTCGACGGCCGTCCGTGGGGGGCGGTGGCGCGGGCGTCCTGCCCGGCACGCGGAGGTGCGGGGCTACTTCAGGAAGTCGGCGAGGCTCGGCAGGTTCGACTTCGCGGTCGCGCCGAGGGCGGCCTGGTAGGACGCCTGGGCCGCGTTGAGCTTGAGGATCGCCTCGGCGATGTCGATCTCCTCCAAGCCGCTGCGGCGCGCGGCCAGGTCGACCAGCGCGGTCGCCCCGGCCTCGGCGACGGCGTCGACCCGGTTGGTGGTGGCACCGACCATGGCGAGCCCGCGGCCGACGGCGTCGGCGTGCGTGGCGAGCCGGCCCTGCACGTCGCCGAGGGTGGCGGTGTCGTCGTCGCGGACGGCCTGGGCGAGCCGGTCGAGGGTGGCGAAGACGTCCTCGCCGCCGCCGTCGAACCCGAACAGCGCCTTGCCGTCGACGTTGACCTGCAGCACGACCGTGGGGCTGACCTGGCGGCGGACGGGCTCGCTGTCGCCGCTCCACTCCACGGTCCCCGAGCTGCTGTCGAGGGCCTTGCCGGTGGTGCCGCCGAAGCCGCCGAACAGCGGGCGGCCGAGGTAGCTCGTCTGCCCGAGGTCGCGCAGCTGGTTGCGCAGCTGGCCCACCTCGTCGGCGACGGCGGTGCGGTTGCTCGCCGAGACGCTGCCGTTGACGGCGCTGGTGGCCAGCTCGCGGACGCGGGTGAGCAGGCTCGACATCGACTGGAGCGCGCCGTCGGCGGTGTTCAGCCAGCCGCGGGCGTCGTCGGCGGAGCGGGCGAAGGAGGTGAGGTCGGCCTCCTGGGCGCGCAGGGCCTCCGCGGTGGCGGCGGCCGGGGCGTCGTCGGACCACTTCTCGATCGACTTGCCGGAGGACAGCTTCGCCGACTGCTCCTGCACCCGGGACAGAGCCGAGCCCAGGCCCTGGGCGGCGGTCAGGTAGGTGGTGCCCGTGGTGATCCTCATCAGCGGCCCATCTGGTTGATGATCTTGTCGAGCATCTCGTCGACGACGGTGATGACGCGCGAGGCGGCCGAGTACGCGTGCTGGTACTTCACGAGGTCGACCATCTCCTCGTCGACGCTGACGCCGTTGCTGGCGGCCCGGGTCATCGTGACGGCGGCCAGGCCGGCCTTGGCGGTCGAGGCGCTGCGGCCGGCGTCGGTGACCGACTGACCGACCTGCGCGGAGAAGCTGCGCAGCGCCGCCGCCAGCGGCTGCGAGCCGACCAGCGCCTGCGTGCGCAGCGCGCTCATGGCCAGCGCCCCCTCGCCGTCGTGCGCGTGGCCGGTGCGCGAGGCGCCGACCTGGTCGGCCGTGAGGGGGGCCAGCTGCAGGTCCGCCGCGCTCGTACCGGTGTAGAAGTCCAGGCCGGTCGGGCCGGGGACCTGCGGGTCGCCGGACAGTCCGGACGACGCGCGGTGGACCGCGTTGACCCCGTCGCGCAGGGCGTTCGCCAGCGCGTCGAGCTGGGCGGAGAAGGCGGGCACGTCGGACTTGACGACGCTGAGGTAGCCACCGAGCTGCCCACCGGGGGCGAGGGTCGTGCCGCCGGCGGTGGTGAGGGTCCGGTCGGCGCCGCTGCCCGCGGAGGCGACGGTCTCGGTCGTGGTCGGCGTCGACCAGGGCGCACCGTCCCGAGGTGCACCTCGGCCCGGCCCTCGTCGTCGCAGCGGACCTGCGCGCCGGTGAGCGCGGCGATCCGGTCGAGGGCGTTGTCGCGCTCGTCGAGCAGGTCGTTCGGGTCGGACCCGGCGACCTCGGCCCGGTGGATCGCGCTGTTGAGCGCGGAGACGTGGGCGCAGCAGGCCGTTGAGCTCGCTCGAGCTGGTCGTCGACCCGCTGGTCGACAGCTCGCCGCGCGACAGCGGTCGAGCCCGGCGCTGCTGCTGCGGATGCTGTCGGCGAGCGCCGCGCCGGTCGAGAGCACCGTGTTCCGGGCGGCGCTGTCGGCGGGGTTGAGGCTCAGGCCGTCCCAGGCGGCGAGGAAGCGCGACAGCGCCTCGGGAGTGCCGCCGCCGTACTGGCTGAGCACGGACTCGGTGCGGCCCAGGCCCTCGGCGCGGGCGGCGGTCCGCGCCCTCGACGCCGGCCTCGCTGCGGAAGGAGACGTCGGCGAGCCGGTCGCGCAGCCGGTCGATGGACGATGACCGTGACGCCGGTGCCGCGCATGCCGTCGCCGCGCAGCCCGGCGGTGCCCGGGGTCGGGGCGCGGTCTGCACGGCCAGGCGCTGGCGGGTGTAGCCGGCCGTGCCGGCGTTCGCGACGTTGTGCGCGGCGGTCTCGACGGCGCGCTGCGCGGCGGTCAGCGCGCGAGGCGCCGATGCCCAGGCTGGAGAAGGACACGTCGGCCTACAGCTCGTGCGAGACGCGGGGCGCGCGGGCCGCTGCGGTCTCCCAGCGGGCGCCCGGGCCGTAGGTGGTGCGCACGGGCTCCTCGGCGCGGCTCGCCGTGACAGCCGGCGCAGCGTCTCGGCCAGGCCGCCGGCTGCCGGCCTCGGCGAGCCGCCGGTTCGCGGCCAGCAGGTCGGCCATCTCGGCGGTGTCGGCGCGCAGCGCCGCGCTGCGTGTCCGGACAGCAGCGAGCGCCAGGGCTCGGGGCTGTCCTCGCACGAGGGCGGACAGGGTCAGCTCGTCCGGCGGCAGGCCCCGGTCGGTCGGCCAGGCCGGTGACCAGCACGGCGCGCTCGAGCTCGGCGTGCGCGGACCGCGGTGGCGGCGCGCTCGAGCTCCTCGGACGGCCCAGCCGAGGAAGCGGGTCTCGCCGGCCAGCAGCAGCTGGCGCAGCTCGACGAGCTTGAACACGACGAGCTCGACGCAGCAGCCGCTCGCGGGTGAGCAGTGCAGCCAGGGCGTCCACGTCGTCCTCCTTCTGGCGGAGCGGTCTCCGCACCCGGTCCATCGGCAGAGCCCGCGCGGCTCTGAGCCGTCGGGCCGTCCTGTGCGCAGCACCACTCGTGACGGACCAGTGCCGGCACGACCCGTACGGGCCATCTCCGCGTTGGTCCTCCGCACCGCCTCACCGGTCCGGCGGCCCCCGCCGATGGGCGCTGCGACACGCCGACCCTGCACGGGGACGGCGACCTGACAGCGACGCCCCGGAGGGGGAGCCCGTGAACGAGATGGACGAGATCGTCCAGGAGTTCCTGGTCGAGAGCCACGAGAACCTCGACCAGCTCGACAGCGACCTGATCGCGCTCGAGCAGGACCCGACGAGCCGGGACCTCCTCGGCAGCGTCTTCCGCACCATCCACACCATCAAGGGCACCAGCGGCTTCCTGGCCTACGGCAAGCTCGAGGCGGTCACGCACGTCGGGGAGAACCTGCTCTCCCGCCTGCGCGACGGCGAGCTGGCGCTCACGCCGGAGATCACCAGCGCCCTGCTGCAGATGGTCGACGCCGTCCGCGGCCTGCTCGGCAGCATCGAGGCCGACGGCACCGAGGGCGACCCCGACCACACCGCGCTCATCGAGACGCTGACCCGCCTGCAGGTCGACCGACGCCCCGAGCAGCGCGCCTCGCCCGAGGACCTGCCGGTCGCCGGCGCCCGCCGCCGGCCGAGGCCCCCGAAGCTCGGGCGAGGTGCTGGTCGAGGCCGGCGTCACGACCCCCGAGGAGGTCGTCGCGGCGGTCGTGGAGCAGCGGCTGGGCGACGCCCGCCAGCTCGGCGAGATCCTGGTCGCAGCAGGGGACGGTGCAGCCGGCCGACGTCGAGCACGCCCTGGAGGCGCAGGCCGACCCGCGCCGCTCGGTCGCCGACAGCAGCATCCGCGTCGACGTCGACCTGCTCGACGCGCTCATGAACCTGGTCGGCGAGCTGGTGCTCACCCGCAACCAGATCGTGCAGCACGCCAGCACCCGCGAGGACACCGACCTGGTGCGCTCCTCCCAGCGGCTCAACCTCATCGCGAGCGAGCTGCAGGAGGGCGTCATGAAGACGCGCATGCAGCCCATCGACAACATCTGGCAGAAGGTCCCGCGCGTCGTCCGCGACCTGTCGCTGCACCTGCGGCAAGCAGGTCCGCGTCGAGATGGAGGGCAAGGAGACCGAGCTCGACCGCACGATCCTCGAGGCCACCAAGGACCCGCTGACGCACCTGGTGCGCAACGCCGTCGACCACGCCATCGAGCCGCCGGACGTGCGCCTGGCCGCGGGCAAGCCGGCCGAGGGCCTGCTGCTGCTGCGCGCCTTCCACGAGGGCGGCCAGGTCAACATCGAGATCACCGACGACGGCAAGGGCATCGACCCCGCCGTCATCGGGGCCAAGGCCGTCGAGAAGGGCCTGATGACCGCGGAGCAGATCGCCCGCATGGGCGCCCGCGAGGTCATCGGCCTCATCTTCCTGCCCGGCTTCTCCACCGCCGCCGCCGTCACCAACGTGTCCGGCCGCGGCGTCGGGATGGACGTCGTCAAGACGAACATCGAGAAGATCGGCGGCACGATCGACGTGCAGAGCCGGGTCGGCCACGGCACGACGTTCCGCATCAAGATCCCGCTGACGCTGGCCATCATCCCGGCCCTCACGGTCACCTGCGCCGGCGACCGCTACGCCATCCCGCAGGTCAACCTGCTGGAGCTGGTGCGCCTCGAGGGCGACGGCCTCAACGGCATCGAGCAGATCCACGGCGCGCCGGTCTACCGGCTGCGCGGCAACCTGCTCCCGCTCGTCTACCTCGACCGCGAGCTCGGCGTCGGCCCCGGGCAGCTCGGACCGCAGCCGCGACACCGTCTACATCGTCGTGCTGCAGGCCGAGGAGCGGCAGTTCGGCCTGGTCGTCGACGACGTCTGCGACACCGAGGAGATCGTCGTCAAGCCGCTCGGCAAGCAGCTCAAGGGCATCCCCTGCTACGCCGGCGCGACGATCCTCGGCGACGGCCGGGTGGCGCTCATCCTCGACGTGCTCGCCCTCGCCCAGCAGTCCAACGTGCTGGCCGCCGGACGCGACCGCGCCCTGGTCGACCGGTCCGCCCGCGGCGACGCCGCCACCTCCGAGGTGCAGGCGCTGCTCGTCGTCCGGCTCGGGGACGACCGGCGCATGGCCATCCCCCTGGCGATGGTGACCCGGCTCGAGGAGTTCCCGCTCACCACCGTGGAGCACGTCGGCTCCCGCGAGGTCGTGCAGTACCGCGGCCAGATCCTCCCGCTGGTGCGGCTGTCGAGCTTCCTCGGCGCCGGCGGCTGGAGCGAGCCCGACGCCGACAGCAGCCTGCAGGTCGTCGTCTACAGCGAGGCCGGCCGCAGCGTCGGGCTGGTCGTCGACGCGATCCTCGACATCGCCGAGGAGACGCTCCTCGCCACCAGCGACCTCGACGACCACGGCCTGATCGGGTCGGCGGTCGTGCAGGAGCACATCACCGAGCTGCTCGACGTCCGCTCGGCCATCCTCGCCGCGGACCCCCACTTCTACGACGAGGCGGTCTACGCATGAGCGCGGCAGCCAGCACCCTGACCACGTCCGCGACCCAGCAGTTCACGACCTTCGTGCTCGACGGTCACCTGTTCGGCGTCGAGGTCGAGACCGTGCAGGAGGTCATCCGCTACCAGGAGATGACCCGTGTCCCGCTGGCGCCCGGCGCCGTCGGCGGTCTCATCAACCTGCGCGGCCAGGTCATCACCGCGCTCGACCTGCGGCGGCGGCTCGGCATGCCGGACCGCGCCGAGGGCGTGCTCCCCATGAACGTGGTCGTCCGGACCGAGGAGGGGGCCGTGAGCCTGCTCGTCGACCAGATCGGCGACGTCATCGAGACCGACCCGGCCCACTTCGAGGCCCCTCCGGACACGGTGACCCTCGCCGCCCGCGACCTCATCCGCGGCGCCTACAAGCTCGACGGCGCCCTGCTGCTCGCCCTCGACGTGCCCCGCGCCGTCGAGCTCTGACCCACCCCCACCCTCCCGCTCCTCGCGCCCGGTCCCGCGCGCACCCACTCCGAGAAGGACGACATGCCTGACAACGCCCGCGCGGGCAACGCCGCCAGCCGCTGGTTCGCCGACCGCAAGGTCGGGACCAAGATCCTCATCGCCGTCTCGTCGACGGCGCTCGTCGCCTGCGGCGTCGGCGCCGTCGCCATCTCCAAGCTCTCGGCGACCGACCAGGCCGCCACCTCGATCTACGAGGACTCGCTGCTCCCCGTCGCCGACCTGTCCGTGCTGCGCCGGGCCACGGTGCTCACCCGCCTCAACGCCTCCAACGTGCTGGTGTCCAGCACCGAGTCCGGGATGGACAAGTACGTCGAGCAGCTGCAGGACAACGACGACGAGGTCGGCACCGCGGTCGCCGACTACTCCGAGGGCGTGGTCGACCCGGCCAAGCTGGAGGAGTTCAGCGGCCTGTGGAAGCAGTACCAGCAGATCCGCGACACCAAGCTCGTCCCGGCGGCACGCCGCGGGGACATCAAGGCGTACGAGAAGACCCGCGACACCGAGACCAAGCCGATCACCGACAAGACGACGGCGCTGCTCACCGAGCTGTTCGAGGAGGAGCAGGCCCGCGCGAAGTCCGTGGCCGCCGAGGCGCACAGCACGTACACCGGTGCCCGCAGCCTCGTGCTGGTCTTCCTGCTGCTCGGGCTGCTGGTCGGCGCCGGCCTGGCGCTGTTCGTCAGCCGCCTGGTGACGGCCCCGCTGCGCAAGGTGTCGGACGTGCTCAAGGGCATGGCCGACGGCGACCTCACCCAGCGCGCCGACGTCGACTCGCGCGACGAGGTCGGCCAGATGGCCGGGGACCTCAACGAGGCCGTCGCGTCGGTCCGCGAGGCCGTCGCCACGATGTCCCGCAACGCCAGCGCGCTCGGGGGCAGCAGCGAGGAGCTGACCAGCGTCAGCACCACGATCGCGGCCTCGGCCGAGCAGGCCAGTGCGCAGGCCAACGTGGTCTCTGCCGCGGCCGAGCAGGTCAGCCGGAACGTGCAGACGGTCGCGACCGGCGCCGAGGAGATGGGCGCGTCGATCCGCGAGATCGCGCAGAACGCCAACGAGGCCGCCCGCGTCGCGGCGACGGCGGTGGAGGTCGCGTCGGCGACGAACGTCACCGTCTCCAAGCTCGGGGACAGCAGCCGGCAGATCGGTGAGGTCGTGAAGGTCATCACGAGCATCGCGGAGCAGACGAACCTGCTGGCGCTGAACGCCACGATCGAGGCCGCGCGTGCCGGGGAGGCCGGCAAGGGCTTCGCGGTGGTGGCGAACGAGGTCAAGGACCTGGCGCAGGAGACGGCCAAGGCGACCGAGGACATCAGCCGGATGATCCAGGCGATCCAGGGCGACACCGCCGGCGCCGTCGACGCGATCGGCCAGATCAGCGCCGTGATCGCGCAGATCAACGACTACCAGACGACGATCGCCAGCGCGGTCGAGGAGCAGACGGCGACGACGAACGAGATGTCGCGCAGCGTCGCCGAGGCCGCCACCGGCAGCACCGAGATCGCGGCCAACATCATCGGTGTGGCGCAGGCGGCCGAGACCACCAGCAGCGGTGTCGTCGACAGCCAGCGGGCCGCGTCCGAGCTCGCCCAGATGAGCCAGGAGCTGACCACGCTCGTCGGGACCTTCCGGGTCTGACGGCCCACCGGCCGGGAGCGCCCCCCGCGCTCCCGGCCGGACCCCTGCTGCCGACAGGCCAGCAGGACGCACCTCGGCACGCCCGCCCTCCGCTCGGCCCGCCCGCACGCCCCGCCCGCACCCCCGCCCGCACTCCCGGGCCGCCCTCACGAACAGGACCTCCGACATGCTCGCTCTGGTGCTCGACGACAGCCGCGCCATGCGGATGATCCTCCGCCGCATCCTGCTCGACCTCGGCTTCGACGTCGTCGAGGCCGGCGACGGCCAGCAGGCCCTCGACGTCGTGGCGGCCTCCCCGGAGGTCCCGGCGCTCGCGCTGGTCGACTGGAACATGCCGGTCATGAACGGCCTGGAGTTCGTCAAGGCCGTCCGCTCGGAGCCGGCCTACAAGCAGATGACGCTCATGATGGTGACGACGGAGAGCGAGCACGGCCAGATCGTGCGGGCGCTCGCTGCCGGCGCCCACGAGTACGTCATCAAGCCCTTCACCGCCGAGGCCATCCTCGACAAGCTGAGCCTGCTGGGCCTGACCACCTCCGACGGCCGGGCCGCCTGATGGCCAGGATCAACGTGCTGGTCGTCGACGACTCGGTGGTGATCCGCCGGCTCGTCACGACCAGCCTGGAGGCCGACCCGGACATCAGCGTCGTGGGCACGGCGGCGAACGGCAGGATCGCGCTGTCCAAGCTCCTGCAGGTGGCGCCGGACCTGGTCACCCTCGACGTCGAGATGCCGGAGATGGACGGCCTGGAGACGCTGCGGGCGCTGCGCAAGACGCACCCCCGGCTGCCGGTCATCATGTTCAGCACGCTGACCGAGCGGGGTGCGTCGGCCACGCTGGACGCGCTGTCGTCCGGCGCCAGCGACTACGTCTGCAAGCCGGCGAACGTCGGCAGCGTGCCCGAGGCCATCGCCGCGGTCCGCGAGCAGCTGGTCCCCAAGATCAAGGCGCTCGTCCCCGGCGGGCAGCGCAGCGTCGCCGCCCCCCTCCCGCGCCAGCAGCGGCACGTGCCCTCGCCGCCGGCGAGCACGGAGGCCCCCACGGGGCGCATGGACCTGCTCGCGATCGGCTCGTCGACGGGCGGCCCCGACGCCCTCACCGAGGTGCTGCCGCACCTGCCCGCGAACCTGGCCGTTCCGGTCGTCATCACCCAGCACATGCCCCCCGTCTTCACCCGCCTGTTCTCCCAGCGGCTCGACGCCAAGTGCCCGCTGTCGGTCAAGGAGGCCGAGGACGGCGACCTGGTCCGCCCCGGCCGCGTGCTCGTCGCCCCCGGCGACCGGCACCTGGTCCTGGAGCGCCGCGGCACCGCCGTCGTCGCCCGGCTGTCCGACGCCCCGGCGGAGAACTTCTGCCGGCCCGCGGTCGACGTCATGTTCCGCAGCGCCGCCAAGGTCTACGGCGAGCGGGTCCTCGGCGTCGTCCTCACCGGCATGGGCTCCGACGGCGCCCGCGGGGCCGAGGTCCTGCGGGCCGCCGGCGGCGAGGTCGTCGTGCAGGACCAGGCGACGTCGGTGGTCTGGGGCATGCCCGGCGCCGTCGTCGCGGCCGGCCAGGCCCACCGCGTCCTCCCGCTGCGCGACGTCGCCCGTGACGTCCTGCAGGTGCTCTCCCGCGGGCGCACCCAGGCACTGACAGGAGCAGGTCGATGAGCGCCACCCTCACCACGTCGGACTTCGACTACATCCGCGACATCGTCCGCCGCCAGAGCGCCATCGTGCTCGAGCCGGGCAAGGAGTACCTGGTCGAGTCGCGGCTGCTGCCGCTGGCCCGCAGCTCGGGCGAGGGCTCCATCGCGGGCCTGGTCAGCCGGATGCGGCGTGAGCCGCACGGCACCGTCGTCGCCCAGGTCGTGGACGCGATGACGACGAACGAGACGTCCTTCTTCCGGGACAACCACCCCTTCGAGGCGCTGTCCAAGCACGTGCTGCCCGAGCTCATCAAGGCCCGCGCGAACGAGCGCCGGCTGTCGTTCTGGTGCGGCGCGTCCTCGAGCGGCCAGGAG
Source organism: uncultured Actinomycetota bacterium (assembly GCA_963815615.1). GTDB lineage: Bacteria > Actinomycetota > Actinomycetes > Mycobacteriales > SCTD01 > RYN-122. The sequence goes on from CAWFHF010000006.1 coordinate 28,646, forward strand.
CCGTACACGATCTCGATGATCCTGCGCGACGCCCTCGCCGCCCACCCCGGCTGGCAGACCAGCCTGCTGGCGACCGACCTGTCGAGCGAGATGCTCGCGCGCACCAAGGCCGGTCGCTACAGCCAGCTCGAGGTCAACCGCGGCCTCCCGGTGACCATGCTGGTCAAGCACTTCGACAAGGTCGGCACCGAGTGGCAGGTCAAGCCCGAGCTGCGCGCCATGGTGCAGACGAAGGCGCTGAACCTCGCCGTGCCGTTCCCGGTGATGGGCCCCTTCGACGTCGTGTTCCTGCGCAACGTCCTCATCTACTTCGACACGCCCACGAAGCGGGCCGTGCTCGAGCGCGTGCGACGGGTTCTCCGACCCGGCGGGTACCTGTTCCTGGGTGGCGCGGAGACCACCCTGACCATCGACGACGCGTGGGAGCGCGTCGTCCTCGACCGCGCCACGGCCTACCGGCCCCGGGGCTAGGAGAACCGACATGACCACATCGACCGAGCCGCCGGTGGTGACCGCCGCCGACATCACGAGCATCGCGCAGGACGTCTGGTCCTCCTTCCTCGGGATGGCCCTGGAGGCCCACCCGCTGGGCGCCGAGGCCCCCGCCCTCGAGGGCCGCACCATGACCGGCACGGTGCACGTGTCCGGGGAGTGGCAGGGGACGGTGTTCCTCGAGGTCCCCACCGACCTGGCGCACGCCGCCGCCGAGGCGATGTTCGCCGCCGAGCCCGGCACGCTGCCCGCCGACGAGGTCTGCGACGCCCTGGGCGAGCTGACCAACATGGTGGGCGGGAACATCAAGTCCCTGCTGCCGGCGCCGAGCAAGCTCTCGATCCCCTCCGTCGCCGAGGGGGAGTCCTACACCGTCCGGGTCCCCGGTGCGGTCCTCGTCGACCGGGTCGCGCTCGTCTGCGCGGCCGGTCCCGTGCACGTCAGCGTCTGGAAGGTGTGACCGTGAAGATCCTCATCGTCGACGACAGCAAGGCCATGCGCATGATCGTCACGCGCACGCTGCGCCAGGCCGGCTTCGGCGACCACGAGTTCGTCGAGGCCGAGAACGGCGCCGAGGGGCTCGCGAAGACCGGCGCCGAGTCGCCCGACCTCGTCCTGTCGGACTGGAACATGCCGGAGATGACCGGCATCGAGTTCCTGCAGGCGCTGCGGGCCCAGGGCAACGACGTCACGTTCGGCTTCGTCACCTCGGAGTCGACGGACGCCATGCGGGGGCTGGCCTCGGAGTCGGGCGCCCTGTTCCTCATCGCCAAGCCCTTCACGGCGGACACGTTCGCCGAGGCGCTCGGCGGCGTGCTGGTCGCATGACCACCGCGACCGGGCCCGACGTCGAGGACGCCCACGTCGTGGAGGGGGACGGCCTGGCCGAGGCCGCCCTGCCGACGGCGGCCGACGTCCGCGGCCTGCTCAACGGGCTGTTCGACCGGCCGGTCACCGTCACGCAGGAGCCCGGACCGGTGCTCCCGGGGCGCGGCGTCCACGTGGTCGGCAGCTACGTCGAGGACGGCGGCGGCATCCGTGCCCTGCTGATGTGCGACCTCGTGCTGGGCTGCGTGCTCGGCGCGGCGCTGGCCCTGGTGCCGATGCCGCGCGTGCAGGAGGCCCTGGACGCCGGCGCCGTGCCGGCCGACCTGGCCGACAACACGCAGGAGGTGCTCAACGTCGCCGCGTCGCTGTTCAACAGCGCCGACGCCCACCTCAAGCTCCGGGCCACCCAGGTGGCGCCCGAGCCGGTCAGCGACGAGGTCGTCACGTTCCTGCGCGGCGCGCCGCTGCGGGTCGACCTGTCGGTCGAGGTGCCCGGCTACGGCACCGGCGTGCTGGTGCTGCTGCTGGCCCAGCCGGACGGGTAGCCCGCTCTCAGCGCGGGACGTTCACGAGCGTGTGGGCGGCCCGCTCCAGGTGGTCCCAGATCGCGGTGCGGTGCCGCTCGTCGACGTCCAGCCGGGCGACGGCGGCGAGCATGAGGCGCAGCCAGGCGTCGCGCTCGACCTCGCCGATCTGCCAGGTGACGTGCCGCATCCGCAGGCGCGGGTGACCGCGCGTGTCGCTGTACGTCGTCGGGCCGCCCCAGTACTGCTCGAGGAACAGCCGCAGCCGGTCGCGGGCCGCCGACAGGTCGCCCTCGGGGTAGAGCGGCCGCAGCACCGGGTCGGTCTCGACCCCGTCGTAGAACGCGTCGACGAGCCGGCGGAAGACGGGCTCGCCGCCGACCTCGTCGTACAGGCTCACGGGTCCATCCTGCCCCAGCGCCCGGCCGCTCAGCCCTCGGGCGTGCGCAGCACGTCGGTGTCGGCCCGCAGGACGTCCGCCTCGCCGGACGGCGCGGGCGCGGGCGTGCCGACCGTGCCGGGCGACGGCGTGACGGGGGTGGCGGGACCGTCCGGGGTGGTGCGCAGCCACAGCGAGCGCTGCGGGAACGGGATCTCGATGCCCTCGGCGTCGAAGGCGTCCTTCAGGCGCTGGCGCAGCTCGCGGGCGACCTTCCACTGCTCCAGCGGCGCCGTCTTGACCACGAGGCGCAGCGCGATGCCGTCGGCCCCGAGCGTCTCGACGCCCCACAGCTCCGGCTCGTCGAGCACGAAGGACCCCACCGTCTCGCCGTGCCACACGTCGTCGGCGACCTGCTTGATGACGCGCTGCGCGTGGGCGATGTCGGTGCCGTAGGCGACCTCGACGTCGAGCAGGGCGCGCGACCAGCCCTGGCTCATGTTGCCGACCCGCAGGATCTCGCCGTTGCGGACGTGCCAGACCGTGCCGTCGACGCTGCGCAGCCGGGTGGCCCGCAGCCCGACCGCCTCGACGATGCCGCTGGCCTCGCCGAGGTCGACCGCGTCGCCGACGCCGTACTGGTCCTCCAGGATCATGAAGATCCCGTTGAGGAAGTCCTTGACCAGGTTCTGCGCGCCGAAGCCGAGCGCGACGCCGACGATGCCGGCCGAGGCGAGGATCGGCCCGAGGTCCACGCCGAGCTCGCCGAGGACGGTGGTGCCGGCGACGGTCGCGACCACGATGGAGGCGACCGACCGCAGGACGGTGCCGATGGTCTCGGCGCGCTGCCGCCGGCGCTCGACCGCGACCGCCGCGGAGACGTCCAGCCGCTGGCGCAGCGACTCGGGCACGGCGGGCCGGGTGGCCGCCCGCTCGACGACGCGGTCGATGGCGCGGTGCAGCAGGGCGCGCAGCAGCAGCGCCAGCAGGACGACGACGAGGATGCGCAGGCCGGTGACGGCCCAGTCGGCGAGGGCGCCGCCGGACTCGGTGAGGGCGCCGTCCAGCCGCTCGCGCAGCGGCTCGGGGCTGGGGCTCGGGGTCACGGTCACAGGGCGAGCCCGGTGTGCGCGGCGAGGAAGGACAGCAGGTCGACCGAGAGCCCGACGGTGCGGGTCACCGACCGGGCGCCGTGGCCGACGTCGCGCTCGTTGCGCAGCAGCACGGGGGCGTCCGAGGAGGTCGCGTGCTGCAGCGCCGCGCAGAGCTTGCGGGCGTGCAGCGGGTCGACCCGGCTGTCGCCCTCGAAGACGGTGAACAGCACCGCCGGGTAGCGCTCCTCCTCGCGGACGTGGTGGTACGGGGAGTAGGACAGCAGCCAGCCGAGCTCGGTGGGGTCGGCCGCGGTGCCGTACTCGTCGTTCCAGGTGCGCCCGAGGCCGAACAGCTCGTAGCGGACCATGTCGAGCAGCGGCGCCGAGCAGACGACGGCGGCGTACGCCTCCGGCCGCTGGGTGAGCGCGGCCCCGACGAGCAGGCCGCCGTTGCTGCCGCCGTAGATGCCCAGCTGCCCGGGCGTCGTCCAGCCGTCGCGGACGAGCAGGTCGGCGCAGGCGGCGAAGTCGTCGAACACGTTCTGCTTGTGCTCGCGCATGCCGGCGCGGTGCCACTGCTCGCCCTCCTCGCTGCCGCCGCGCAGGTTCGCCACCACCCACACGCCGCCGGCCTCGACCCAGGCCAGGGCGCTGGCGGTGTAGGCCGGGCTCAGGGCGACGCCGAAGCCGCCGTAGCCGTAGAGCACGGTCGGCCGCGGCCGGTCGGGCTCGGCGGTCGGGGCGACGACGAGCGCCCGCACCGTGGTGCCGTCCGCGGAGGGGAACGCGACCATGCGGACCGCGACCTCGGGCAGGTCGACGGCGCCGGGCGCGTCCTCCCACAGGTCGACCTCGCCGGTGCGCGCGTCGTAGCGGTGCACCCGGTGCGGGGTGGTCGTGCTGGTCCAGCCGAACCAGACCTCGGCTCCTCCCTCGGGCCGCCCCGACAGGCCGCCGACGCTGCCGAGCCCGGGCAGCTCCAGCGGCTCGCCGTCGACCTCGACCTCGCTGACGGCGTGCCGGCTGCGCAGCACGACGAGCCGGCCGTCCTCCGAGCACCTCGACGTCCTCGAGCACGGCCTCGGCGTCCTCGGCGACCAGCTCGGTCCAGTCCTGCGGCCGCTCGGGGTCGGCGACGCACAGCCGGCCGCGGGGCGCGTCGCGGTCGGTCAGCAGGTAGAGCCGGCCGTCACGCCCGACCCAGGCGCCGAGGCGGGCGTCGACCCCGACCTGCACCGGCACCGCCTGCAGGACGTCGGCCGTGAGGTCGAACAGCCACACGTCGTCGCGGGGGGCCGTCCCGGCGCTGGCGCTGACCACCAGCCAGCGGCCGTCCAGGCTGACCGAGCAGCCGTAGTAGTTGGTCGGGTCCAGGCCGTCGCCCCAGAGCAGGACGTCGTCGTCGGGGGAGGTGCCGACGCGGTGGCGGAGGACCCGGCGGTGGAACTGCTCCTCGCCCGCCGGGACCTGGTCGGGGGCGAGCCGGCGGACGTAGACGAACTCCTCGCCCCCCGGCAGCCAGGCGACGGGGGAGTAGCGGCAGCGGTCGAGCGGGCCGTCGACGGCCTCGCCGGTGGCGACGTCGAGCACGTGCAGCAGCGACTCCTCGTCCCCGCCGCTGGACACCTGGTAGGCCAGCAGGTGCCCCTCCTTGGAGGGCTGCCAGGCGTCGAGCGTGGTCGCGCCCGAGGGGTCCAGCGCGACGACGTCGAGCAGGACGCGGCTGCTGCCGTCGCCCTCGCGGACGTGCAGGACGGCGTGCTCCTGGCCCGGCTCGCGGCGGGTCGAGAAGGCCCGGTCGCCGCGCCAGGCGGGCACGCCGGCGGACCCGGCGTCGAGCAGGGCGGTGAGGCGGGTGCGCAGCCGGTCGCGCCCGGGCAGGGCGTCGAGGTGCTCGCGGACCAGGCGCTCCTGGGCGTCCGACCAGGCCTGCGTGTCGGGGGAGGAGGCGTCCTCGAGCCAGCGGTAGGGGTCGGCGACGGGGTGGCCGTGCAGGTGGTCGACCAGGTCCAGGCGGGGGGCGTCGGGGTAGGTCGTCATCCCCTCGACCCTAGGTCGAGCAGGACCAGCGACAGGGCGGCCGCCCCGGTCCAGGCGGCGACGCGCAGCCGGTTGGTGCTCAGCAGCCGGCGGGCCAGCACGGGGTCGTAGCCGGCACCGAGCCGGGTGTGCAGCGGCACCGACGCCCCCGCGGTCACGGCCACGGTGGCCAGCCCGAGCGCACCGGCGAGCAGGGCCAGGGGCAGCGGGACGCCGGCCGGCCGGTCGAGCAGCAGCAGGGCGCAGGTGAGCCCGTGGACCGCCCACGGGACCAGCACCACGGTCGTCATCGCCCGGCTGTGCGCCGCGTGGTACCCCGCCCAGGCGGGGGTCGGACCGACGGTGAGGAACGCCGGGTAGACGACCAGCTGCACCACCCAGACCAGGCCGGCGAGCGAGCAGGTGGCGGCGGCGTGGGCCAGCAGGACGAGCACCCGCCGATCGTGCCCGTGGCGAAGGGCGTGGCGCATCCCGGGCGCGTCGGTCATGCTCGACCCGACAGGAGGCGACGTGGTCGAGGCGCTGGTGCTCAACGCGAGCTACGAGCCCCTGTGCGTCGTGCCCGGCCGGCGGGCCGCCGTGCTGGTGCTGCTCGGCAAGGCGGTGCCGGTCGCCGAGAGCGGGGACGTGCTGCACAGCGCCCGCACCGGCGTGGGGGTCCCCGCCGTCGTGCGGCTGACGCGCTTCGTGCGGGTGCCCTACCGGGCGACCGTGCCGCTGACCCGCAAGGCGGTCTTCGCCCGCGACGGAGGCCGCTGCGTCTACTGCGGTGCCGCCGCGACCAGCCTCGACCACGTCGTGCCGCGCAGCCGCGGCGGCCCGCACACCTGGGACAACGTGGTGTCGGCCTGCGGGCGGTGCAACCACGTCAAGGCCGACCGGGCGGTGGCCGACCTCGGCTGGCGGATGCGCCGCCAGCCGGTCGCCCCCACCGGCGCGGCGTGGCGGGTGGTGGGCGCGCGCCGGGTGCAGCCGCAGTGGACGCCCTACCTCGGCGAGGGGCCCTGGGCGGCCGAGCCGCTCGAGGAACCGGCGTGAGAGCGTCGCGGGCATGGCGGACCTCCACGACCTGACCGCGCTCGAGCAGGCGGCGGCGGTGCGCTCCGGCGCCACCAGCCCCGTCGAGCTGGTCGAGCACTGCATCGCCCGGATCGAGGCCCTCGACGACCAGGTCGGGGCGTTCGTGACGACGACGTTCGACACCGCCCGGGCGCAGGCCCGCGAGGCGGAGGCGGCGGTCCGGGACGGCGGCGAGCTGCCGCCGCTGCACGGCGTGCCCACCGCCGTGAAGGACCTCGACATGGTCGAGGGCGTGCCGAGCCGGCTGGGCAGCCGGGCGTTCGAGGGCTTCGTCGCCCCGTGGACCGACACCGTCGTCTCCCGGATGCGCGCCGCCGGCACCATCAGCCTCGGCAAGACGGCCACGCCCGAGTTCGGGCTGCCCTGCTACACCGAGACCGCGTTCGGCACCACGCGCAACCCGTGGGACCTCGCGCTCAGCCCCGGCGGCTCCAGCGGCGGCGCCGGCGCGGCCGTGGCGGCCGGGATGCTGCCGTTCGCCCAGGGCAGCGACGGCGGCGGCTCGGTCCGCATCCCCGCCAGCGTCTGCGGGCTGTTCGGCATCAAGGTCAGCCGGGGCCGCATCAGCCGCGGCCCCGTGAACGGCGACCTCACCGGGCTGTCCTGGCACGGCCCGCTGGCCCGCACCGTCGCCGACGCGGCCGCCCTGCTCGACGCCATGGCCGGGCCCGGCGTCGGCGACCCGCACTGGGCGCCGCCGCCGGCGCAGACGTTCCTGTCGGCGGCCGGGGAGGAGCCGGGGCGGCTGCGCATCGCCCGCACCCGCGTGCCCGTCGTCGAGGGCGTGGACGTCCACCCGCACGTCGTGGACGCCTACGAGCAGGCCTCCGCGCTGCTGGCCGAGCTCGGGCACGAGGTCGTCGACGTCGACCCGCCCTACGGGCCCGACCTGCTGCCGCACTTCCGCGTGCTCTGGTCCGTGTCGGCCTCCACCGTGCCGGTCGACCCGTCCCGGGAGGAGCTGCTGCTGCCGCTGACCCGCTGGCTGCGCGAGCTCGGCCGGGGCCGCACCGCCAACGAGTTCGCCGCCGCGCAGTCCGCGCTGCAGCAGGCCGCGCGCCGCGGCATCGGGGCGACCGCGGAGTACGACGTCCTGCTCACCCCGACCCTGGCGCAGCCGCCCGTGCCCATCGGGTACTTCACGCAGGACGCCGACCCGGCCGAGGAGTTCGACCGGATGACGCGGTGGACCCCCTGGACGGCGATCTTCAACATGACCGGCCAGCCCGCGGTCAACGTCCCACTGGTGCAGTCGCCCGACGGCCTGCCCATCGGGGTGCACCTGGTCGGCCGGCCCGCCGACGAGCTCACCCTCGTCCGGCTGTCCGCGCAGCTCGAGGCGGCCCGGCCCTGGGCGGACCGGCACCCGGCCCTCTGGTGACCGACGGGCTCCGCACCGTGCTGCGGCCGGCGCGCCCGGAGGAGCAGCGCACGCTGCAGCGGTGGCGCGAGCAGGTGCTCTCGCCGTTCGACGACTTCCGCGGGCCGCCCCCGCCCGGCGTCGTCGGCGCGCCCGCCCCGCTGCCGCCGGGCAGCGGCGAGCTGGCGGTCACCGACGGCGAGGGCCGGCTGCTCGGCGCCGTCGGGTGGCGGCCGGTCGCGTTCGGGCCCAACGCCGGCAGCGCCGCCGTCGACATCGGCATCTCGCTGCACGCCTCGGCGCGCGGGAAGGGCCACGGGCACCGCGCGCAGCGCGCGCTGGCCGACCACCTGTTCGCCACCCTCGGCGTCCACCGGGTGCAGGCCTCGACCGACGTCGAGAACACGGCCGAGCAGCGGGCCCTGGAGCGCGCCGGCTTCTCCCGCGAGGGCGTCCTGCGGGGGGCCCAGTGGCGGCTCGGCGCCTTCCACGACCTCGTCGGCTACTCCCGGCTGCGGACCGACGCGCCGGCCTGAGCACGCGTAGGGGCCCGGGGAACGGGGACGGCGGGACCGTGACCGACCTGATCGACGACCTCGCCGCCGCCCACGGCGTCGCGACCTCCTACGAGGACTGGAAGGGCGACCCGGTCGAGGTCGGCCGCGAGGCCGTCGTCGCCGCGCTCGCCGCCCTCGGCGTCGACGCCGGCACCGACGAGGCCGTGCAGGCCGCGCTCGAGGACGTCGCCGCCGCCCCGTGGCAGCGCCTGCTGCCGCCGTCGCTGGTGGTGCGCGGGCCGGGGGCGGGCGTCGACCTGCACGCCCCGGAGGGCACGCCCGTCCGGCTGCGGGTCCTGCTCGAGGACGGCGGGACCGTCGACGTGCCCGTCGGCGACGCCGCCCAGCAGCGCCGGCAGGGGCGGGTGCGGCTGCGCGCCGTCCTGCCCGACCTGCCGCTGGGCTGGCACGCCCTGCACGCCGAGGCGGGCGGCGAGACCGACGAGGCCGTCCTGGTCGTCGCGCCGACCAGCCTCCCGGCGCAGCAGGACCGCGCCTGGGGCTGGATGGTGCAGCTGTACAGCCTGCGCAGCGCCGACTCGTGGGGCCTCGGCGACTACGCCGACCTGCGCACCGTCGTCGAGGCGACCGCGGCCGACGGCGCCGGCGTCGTGCTGCTCAACCCGCTGCACGCCGAGACGCCCGTGCCGCCGCTGAACCCGTCGCCGTACTCGCCGTCGTCGCGACTGTTCCGCTCCCCGCTGTACCTGCGGGTGCAGGACCTGCCCGAGCACGCGCTGGCCCCGGAGCAGGTGCGCGCGGAGGTCGACGCCCTGCGCCCCGACGCCGACGCCGAGCGCATCGAGCGCGACCCGGCGTTCGCCGCCCGGCTGCAGGCGCTCGAGCTGCTCTGGCCGCACCACCGGCAGGACGCCCTCGCGGCGTTCCGGCAGGAGCGGGGGGCGGCGCTGGAGGACTTCGCGCTGTTCTGCGCCCTGGCCGAGGTGCACGGCACGCCCTGGCAGCAGTGGCCGCAGGGGCTGCGCCGCCCCGACGGCGAGGGCATCGCCGCCGCCCGCGAGGAGCACGCCGACCGGGTGTCCTTCTGGTGCTGGGTGCAGCTGCTGGTCGACGAGCAGCTGGCCGCGGTCCGGACCTCGGCGTCGGGCATGTCCGTCGGGGTCGTGCACGACCTCGCCGTCGGGCGTGGACGCCGGGGGGGCAGACGCGTGGGCGCTGCAGGACGCCCTGGCTCTCACCACCACCGTCGGCGCGCCGCCCGACTCGTTCAACCAGCAGGGCCAGGACTGGGGGCTGCCGCCCTGGCGTCCCGACCGGCTGCGCGAGCAGGGCTACGCGCCCTACCGGGCGCTGGTGCAGGGCGTGCTCCGCCACGCGGGCGGCCTGCGCATCGACCACGTCATGGGGCTGTTCCGCCTCTGGTGGGTCCCGCAGGGCCGTAGCGCCGCCGAGGGCACCTACGTCTCCTACGACGCCCACGCCCTGCTCGGGGTGCTGGCCCTGGAGGCCGTGCGGGCCGGCGTCGTCGTCGTGGGGGAGGACCTCGGCACGGTCGAGGACCGCGTGCGGACGTCGCTGGAGCAGACCGGCGTCCTCGGCAGCGCGGTGCTGTGGTTCGAGCGCGACGAGGAGACCGACGCGTTCCTGCCGCCTGCGCAGTGGCGCTCCGCGGCCCTGGCCAGCGTGACGACCCACGACCTGCCGACGGCGGCCGGCTTCCTCGCCGAGGAGCACGTGCGGGTGCGCGACGAGCTCGGCCAGCTCGGCGTCCCGGTCGAGCAGGAGCGCGAGCGGGTGCGGGCCGAGCGCGAGGGGCTGCTGGCCATGCTCGGCGCCGAGGGGCTGCTCGACGCGCACGGCGGCGACGCCGTCCTGGCGATGCACGCGGCGCTGGCCGCGTCGCCCTGCCGCATCGTGCTGGCCGCCTTCGGCGACGCCGTCGGCGACCTGCGCCAGCCGAACCTGCCGGGCACCGTCGACGAGTACCCCAACTGGCGGCTGCCCGTGGCCGACGCGGACGGGCGGCCGCTGTCGCTCGAGCAGGTGCTCGCGCACGAGGGTGTGCGCCGCCTCACCGCCCTGCTGTCGAGCGGGGTCACGTGATCTCGGTAGTGTCGCTCCGACGCACCGACCCCACCCACGACCGCACGAGGGAGCCGTGAGCAGCACCGTGCACCGTGTCCTGACCGTCGGAGGCGCTGCGCTGCTGGGCGTGGTCCTGTCCGCCGCCCCGGCGCTGGCCGACCACAACCCGCTGGCCCCGCAGGAGGGCGCGGACGAGCACGCGGCGATGTCGATCGGGCAGGCGCTGCTGCTGTTCGGCGTCGTCCCGCTGGTCGCGCTGCTGGCGCTGTCGGCGCTCGTCCTGCTGCCCGGCGCGGTCCGCAACAACCGCTACCGCCCGCAGCGCGGCTGGAACGCCGCACCCGTCTGGTTCGCCGGCCCGGCCGACCCCGTGGCCGCGGTCGAGACGGCCACCGTCGGCGGCTCGACCCGCGGAGGCGCAAGTGGCGACTGGTAGCGCGACCGGCCTCGGGCTGCGTCAGCAGGAGCGCATCGAGTCGGCGCTCCAGCGGATCCGCGAGGAGAACGTCCTCGACGTCAGCGTCCTGGTCGGCGACCTCGAGCTCGAGGGCCTCGACCAGTTCCGGGCGGCGTCGGAGAAGCTGCACGCGGCCCTGGGCCCCGACCGGGCGGACGGCTCCGTCCTGGTCGTGGTGGCCCCCGGGCAGCGCCGCGTGGAGGTCGTCACCGGCGCGGCGGTCCGCCGTCGCGTCCCCGACCGGGTCTGCGCCCTGGCCGTGCTGTCCATGACGAGCGCCTTCAGCGGCGGCGACCTGGGCGGCGGCATCGTCGACGGGCTGCGCCAGATCGCCGACGCCGCCGGCAAGCGCAGCGAGCTCACGCCCGCCGAGGCCAAGAGCGCCGAGATCGCCCTGCGCGCCGACCGGCTCGGCGACGACAACGCCCCGGCCCACGGAGCGGGCGCCGCGCACTAGCGGCAGCAGAGACGACGCGAGGCCGGTCCCTCTCGGGGGACCGGCCTCTGCCGTGCGGGGGAGCTAGCCGGCGGCCGCGTCGCGCTCGCGCGCCCGCAGCGCCCGGACGACGCTGTCGCGCCCCTCGAGCAGCAGCCGCGACAGCGCGGCCGGGACGTCGTCGCGACCGGCCAGGTGCGCGTCTGTCCGGGCGACGACGTCGCGGCCGACGACGAGTCCCGGGTACAGCCCGACGACGACGTTCTGCGCCATCTCGCCCGGACGGTCGCGCCACACGGCGTCGACGCAGGAGAAGTACCGCTCGACGTACGGCGCCAGCAGGTCGAGCTGCTCGACCTGCCAGAACGCCCCGATCACGGCGGCCTGCACGGCGTTCGGCAGCGCGGCGTCCTCGACGGCGAGCCGCCACGCCTCGGCCTTCGCCTCCGGCGTCGGCATGGACGCCCGGGCCGCGGCGGCGTGGCGCTCGCCCGCGGCGGTCGGGTCGCGGTCGAGCTCGGCGGCCACGGACGCCTCGTCGGCCAGGCCGAGCACGGCGAGCCGGCGCAGCAGGTGCCAGCGCAGCTCGGTGTCGACCGCGAGGCCGGGCAGCTCGCGGCTGCCGTCGAGCAGCCCGCGCAGCAGGCCGACCTGCTCGTCGGTGGTGGCCAGCGTGCCGAGCGCCCGGGCCCAGGCCAGCTGCACGTCACCGCCGGGCTCCGCGGCGTCGAGCCGCTCGGCGGCGAACGCGGCCAGCCGGGCGCGGCCCTCGGGGGCCCACGCCGGGTCGCCGAAGAGCACGACCGCGCTCGTCGCCTGGCGGATCAGCGACTGCACCAGCCCGATGTCGGTCTCGCGCCCGATCCCCGACAGCACCAGCTGCAGGTAGTCGCGCGCGGCCATCTCGGCGTCGCGCGTCATGTCCCAGGCGGCCGCCCACGCGATCGCGCGGGGCAGCGACTCGGTCAGGTCGCCGACGTGCTGCACGACCGTGTCGAGCGAGCGCGGGTCGAGGCGGACCTTGGCGAAGGTGAGGTCGTCGTCGTTGACGAGCACGAGGTCGGGCTGCGGCCGGCCGACCAGGGCCGGCACCTCGGTCTTCGCCCCGACGACGTCGAGCTCCTCGCGCCCGGTGCGCACCAGGCGCCCGTCGACGAGGTCGTACAGGCCGACGGCGACGCGGTGGCTGCGCAGCGTCGGGTAGCCGTCCGGCGCCTCCTGCAGCAGCGAGAACGAGGTGAAGGCGCCGTCCGCCCCGGTCTCGAAGGAGGCGCGCAGCGTGTTGACCCCGGCCGTCTCGAGCCACTCGGCCGAGAACGCCGACAGGTCGCGCCCCGACGACGCCTCGAGCTCGACCAGCAGGTCGCGCAGCTCGGTGTTGCCGTACTGGTGCTTCTGGAAGTAGGTGCGCAGCCCGGCGAGGAAGGCGTCCTGCCCGACCCAGGCGACCAGCTGCTTGAGCACCGAGGCGCCCTTGGCGTAGGTGATGCCGTCGAAGTTCACGGTGACGGCCTCGATGTCGACCATGTCGGCCGCGATCGGGTGCGTGCTCGGCAGCTGGTCCTGCCGGTAGGCCCAGGTCTTCTCGGTGTTGGCGAACGTCGTCCAGGCGTTGGTCCAGCGGGTCGCGGAGGCCTGCGCGAGCACCGACATGTAGGTGGCGAACGACTCGTTCAGCCACAGGTCGTCCCACCAGCGCATGGTCACGAGGTCGCCGAACCACATGTGCGCCATCTCGTGCAGGACGGTCTCGGCGCGGCGCTCGTAGGCGGCGTCGGTGACCTTGCTGCGGAAGACGTAGTCCTCGAGGAACGTGACCGCCCCGGCGTTCTCCATGGCGCCCGCGTTGAACTCCGGCACGAACAGCTGGTCGTACTTGCCGAACGGGTAGCGGAACCCGAAGACCTCGTGGAAGTAGTCGAAGCCCTGCCGGGTGATGGTGAACAGCTCCTCGGCGTCGAGGTGCTCCGCCAGGCTCCTGCGGCAGTACAGGCCGAGCGGGATGCCGTCGTGCTCGGCGTGCACCGCGTGGTACGGCCCCGCGACCAGGGCGGTGATGTACGTCGACATCCGCTGCGTCTCGTCGAACGTCCACGTGCCGTCGCTGCTGCTGCCGGCGGCGTTGCTCACCACGGTCCAGTCGGCCGGCGCGTGGACGACGACGCGGAAGACCGCCTTGAGGTCGGGCTGGTCGAAGCAGGCGTACATCCGGTGGGCGTCGAACGTCTCGAACTGCGAGTAGAGGTAGACGCTGCCGTCGACCGGGTCGACGAAGCGGTGCAGCCCCTCGCCCGTGCGCATGTAGGCGCAGTCGGCCTCGACGACGAGCTCGTTCTCGGCCTCCAGGCCGTCCAGGGCCAGCCGGTTGCCGTCGAACGCCGACGCGTCCAGCTCGCGGCCGTTGAGCACGGCGCGGCGCACGGCCGGGGCGGTGAGGTCGAGGTGCGTGGCGGCCCCGGGCTCGGTGCAGGAGAAGCGGACCGTCGAGGTCGAGCCGAAGGTGGTGCCGGTGCTCTGGTCGCGCAGGTCGAGCTCGACGTCGTAGGAGGAGACCTGCAGCAGCCGCGCGCGTTCGCGGGCCTCGTCGCGGGACAGGTTGTTCGAGGAGGTCACGCCTCATCCTCCCACGCGGGCAGGGGCCGACCGTGGGGCAGGATCGGGCGTCCCGACCCGAGGAGGACCCGTGCCCGACCTGCTCGAGCTGTCCGCACGCATCATCGACAGCGGCGTCGCCGACGTCCCGACCAACCGCGTCACCCAGGAGCTGTCCGAGGTCGCGCGACGGCCTGGCCGTCGTCGAGTCGTTCTCGCACTGCGTCGCCGTGCGGACCGACGCCGGGCTGGTCGCGTTCGACAGCAGCGGCGCCGCCACCGGTCGGGCCGTCGTCGCCGCGCTGCGCGGCTGGACCGACGCCCCGGTGCACACGCTCGTCTACACCCACGGGCACGTCGACCACGTGGGCGGGAGCGGCGCCTTCGCGGCCGACGCCGACGCCCGCGGGGTGCGCCGTCCGGAGGTGGTGGCCCACAGCGGTGTGCCGCGACGGCTGGCCCGCTACGACCGCACCGACGCCTACAACCTGGCGGTCAACCGGCGGCAGTTCGGCTGGCTGCTCGGCGACGTGCATCGGCGGCGGGCGGGCGCTTCCTGCCCGCGGGGGTCCTGCCGCCCGACCGCACCTACGACACCGAGCTGGTCCTGGACGTCGGCGGCGAGCGGGTCGAGCTGCACCACGCCCGCGGCGAGACCGACGACCACACGTGGGCCTGGCTGCCCGCGCGCCGGGCCGTCTGCGCCGGCGACTTCTTCATCTGGAACTTCCCGAACGCCGGCAACCCGCAGAAGGTGCAGCGCTACCCCGACGAGTGGGCGGCGGCCCTGCGCGAGATGGCGGCCAAGCAGCCCGAGCTGCTGCTGCCCGCCCACGGCCTGCCGATCGGCGGGGCGGAGCGGGTCGCCGGCGTGCTCGACGAGACCGCCGACGTCCTCGACGACCTCGTCGAGCAGGTGCTCGCGCTCGATGAACGACGGCGCCACGCTCGACACCGTCCTGCACACCGTGCGGGTGCCCGACGAGCGCCCTGGCGCGGCCGTACCTGCGCCCGCTGTACGACGAGCCCGAGTTCGTCGTCCGCAACGTCTGGCGCCTGTACGGCGGCTGGTGGGACGGCAACGCCGGCGCGCCTCAAGCCGGCGCCGGACGCCGACGTCGCCGGCCGAGGTCGCCGCCCTCGCCGGCGGCGCCGGTGTGCTCGCGGACCGCGCCCAGCGGCTCGCCGCCGCACGGCGACCTGCGCCTGGCCTGCCAGCTCGCCGAGTGGGCCGGGCAGGCCGCCCCCGACGACGAGGGCGTGCGCGCCGTGCGCGCCGACGGTCTACGAGCAGCGCCACCGGCAGGAGAGCTCGCTCATGGCCAAGGGGATCTACCGCACGGCCGCACAGGGCGGCTGACGCTGCCGGGTGCGCGGGCCGTCCGACGTGGGCACCATGACCGCATGACCTCTCCCGAGACGACGACGCTCGACTTCTGGTTCGACCCGCTGTGCCCCTGGGCCTGGATCACCTCCCGCTGGGTGCTCGAGGTCGAGAAGGTCCGGCCGGTGAGGACCAGCTGGAACGTGATGAGCCTGGCGGTCCTCAACGAGGGCCGTGACATGGGCGAGCAGTACGTCGAGATGATGAAGAAGGCCTGGGGCCCGGTCCGGGTGTGCGTCGCCGCGCGCGAGCACACCGACGACCTGCTGCCGCTGTACACGGCCCTCGGGAACCGCATCCACCACGACAAGCTCGAGCTCGACGACCCCGCCCTCTACACCGGCGCCCTCGAGGAGGCCGGCCTGCCGGCGTCGCTGGCCGACGCCGCGGGCGACACCTCGCTCGACGAGCAGCTCAAGGAGGAGCACCACCGCGGGATGGACCCGGTGGGCATGGACGTCGGCACGCCGGTCCTGCACGTCGACGGCGTCGCGTTCTTCGGCCCGGTGCTCTCGCGCATCCCGCGCGGCGAGGACGCCGGCAAGGTCTGGGACGGCGCCCGCCTGCTCGCCGGCTTCCCGCACTTCTACGAGCTCAAGCGGACGCGCACCGAGGGCCCGCAGTTCGACTAGACGACGATCCTCATGGGGAGCCCGGCGGCGTCGGGCTCCCCGCCGAGGACCTCGGCCTCGCCGCGCGCCCAGCGCAGGGCGGTGACCGCGCAGGCGGCGGCGTCCAGGGCGTCGTCGAGCGCGGCGCCCCCCGGCACGTCCAGCGGCAGCACCGTGCCGAGCGCCGCCTCGAGCAGCGCCAGCCGCTCCAAGGCGCCGCGCGCGCGTCTTCTTCGCGGCGCAGCCCGCCCGGCGGCCAGCCGCGCGAACGCCACCTCCGGGTGGCACTCGACGACGACGTCGTGCACCGCCGGCCCCCGTCCCCGCAGGAGCGCGTCGACCTCGCGGATGCGCGGCACCAGGCCGAACGCCTGGGCGCTCAGCGACGGCGCGAGCGGGCGGGCCTGCGCGTAGCTGCCGCAGGCGAGCACCTCCCGCGGGGGCGCGGCGAACACGCTGCTGCGGCGCGGCGCCCAGGCGGGCCCGGGCGGCGACGTCGCAGGGCCGTGTCGCTCCCAGGGCCGGCAGCCCGACCGGGACGTCGAGCGCCACGGCGTCCGCCCGCAGGTCGTCGGCGAGCCGGAGCAGGTCGGCCGTGTCGTCCGCCCACCGCCAGGACAGCGCGCCGGCCCCGTCGACGACGCAGGCCACCCAGCCGCCGCCCCTGCAGCCGTCCGCCCCGACGACGCACCCCGTCATGCACGAGACTGTCGCCCATGCGCGTGCACCTCGGCTCCGACCATGCCGGCCTCGAGCTCAAGACCGCCCTCGCCGAGCACCTGCGCGCCCAGGGCCACGAGGTCGTCGACCACGGGCCCGACGCCTACGACGCGCTCGACGACTACCCGCCGTTCTGCTTCGCCACGGCCGAGGGCGTCGTCGCCGACCCCGGCAGCCTCGGCGTCGTCCTCGGGGGCTCCGGCAACGGCGAGCAGATCGCGGCGAACAAGGTGGCGGGAGCCCGCTGCGCGCTCGCGTGGAGCGAGGAGACCGCCCGGCTCGCCCGGCAGCACAACGACGCCAACCTCGTCGGGGTCGGGGCGCGGATGCACGAGCAGGCCGACGCCCTCGCGATCGTCGACGCCTTCCTGGCCACGCCCTTCAGCGACGACGAGCGGCACGTGCGCCGCATCGCCCTGCTGACGGCGCGCGAGCGTGCGGAGCGGTCCCCGGTGGGGACGTAGGTGCCCGAGGGCCACACGATCCACCGGCTCGCCCGCGACCACCGGCCGCTGCTGGTCGGCCAGGCGGTCTCGCTGGCCTCGCCGCAGGGACGCTTCGCCACCGGCGCCGAGCTGCTCACCGGCCGGGTGCTGCAGAGGATCGAGCCGTACGGCAAGCACCTGTTCTACGGCTTCGAGGGCGACGCTCCTCCTGCACGTCCACCTCGGGCTCTACGGCGGGTTCCAGGTCGGCAGCGGACCGCCGCCCGCCCCGCGGGGCGCCCTGCGGCTGCGCATGGTGGCCGGGGACACGTGGATCGACCTGCGCGGCCCCACGGCCTGCGAGGTGATGACCCCGCCACGAGCGCGACGCCGTGTTCGCCCGGCTCGGGCCCGACCCGCTGCGCCGCGACGCCGACCCGGAGCGGGCGTGGGAGCGGCTGTCCCGCAGCCGGCGCTCCGTCGGCGAGCTGCTCATGGACCAGTCGGTGCTCGCCGGGATCGGCAACGTCTACCGCGCCGAGGTCCTCTACCGGGCCGGCCTGTCGCCGTTCCGGCCCGGCCGTGACGTGCCTCGCCGGCTCTGGGACCTCATGTGGCCCGACCTGCGGTCGCTGCTGCAGGCCGGGGTGCGGGCGGGGCGCATCGTCACCACCGAGCGCGAGGACCGCAGCCGCCGCAGCGGCACCGCCCGGCGCGAGGACGCCCACTACGTCTACCGCCGCCACGGGCTGCCGTGCCGGCGCTGCGGCACCGAGGTGCTCACTCAGGTGATGGCCGGCCGCAACCTGTTCTGGTGCCCGGTGTGCCAGCCCGTCGTCGACGGGTGACCGGGCTGCGCCCTGCCCCGCGCCGGTAGGTTGCGGCGACCATGAGCACCGGACCCGGCACGGCCCGCCGCCGGCTGCGGGCCCTGGTGCAGCGGGTCCGCCGGGAGCCGCCGCCGCAGGACGCCACCCTGGTCGGGCTGTCCGTGCTGTCCGGCCTGGTCGTCCTGGGCAGCCTCACGCTCGGGGCGCCGAACGTCCCGGCCGGCGTCAACGTGCTCCCGCTGCTCGGCGGCAGCCTGCTGCTCGACCGGGTCGCGGATCCGGCGGCTGCTGGTCGTCGTCGCCGTCAGCACCGGCGTGCTGCTCGGGGTGCAGGGCCTGGAGGTCGTGCGCCCCGGAGCGCTCGCCGTGCTCGTCGTCACCGCCCTGCTGTCCTACGAGGTCGCGCGCAGCCGGGAGGAGACCGGCCTGGTCGGGCTGCGCGGCGACTCCGTGCTCACCGAGCTGCGCCACCGGCTGACGCAGCAGGGGCAGGTCCCGCCGCTGCCCGCCGGCTGGCGGGCCGAGGCACGCGTCAGCCCGGCCGGCGGCGGGCCGTTCTCGGGCGACTTCGTCGTCAGCGCCGTCCTCGCGCACGAGCAGCGCCTGGAGCTGGCGCTCGTCGACGTGTCGGGCAAGGGGGTCGCCGCCGGCACCCGGTCGCTCATGCTGTCCGGTGCCATGGGCGGGCTGCTCGGGTCGCGCAGCCCCCGCGACGTGCTCCCCGCCTCCAACGCCTACCTGCACCGCCAGGCCTGGGACGAGGGCTTCGCGACGGCGGCACACCTCGTGGTCGACCTGCGCACCGGCGGCTTCCTGCTCGAGTCGGCCGGCCACCCGCCGGTCGCCCACTTCGACGCCGGTACCGGCCGCTGGTCGCTCCTGCAGGCGTCCGGCCCCGCGCTCGGCCTGCTGCCCGAGGTCTCCTACGACGCCGTCGCCGGGCAGCTCGACCGCGGCGACGCCCTGCTGCTGTACACCGACGGGCTCGTCGAGGTCCCCGGCCGCGACCTCGACGTCGGGATCGACAAGCTGCTGGGCGAGGCCGAGCGGCTCGTGCCCGCCGGGTTCACGGGCGGCTGCGACGCGCTGCTGCGCCGGGTCGCCGCCGGCGAGGGCGACGACCGCGGCGTCGTCATCGTGTGGCGCGAGGGCTGAGCCCGTCCGCCTCCCGGCGGCCGGCCGGCAGCACGGCGACGGCGTCCCGCAGCGCCCGCACCACCCCGACGTACTCCTCGCGCGAGACCAGCACCTGGCCCATCGCCTCCAGGTGCTCGCTCTCCTGCTGGGTGTCCAGGACCAGCACGTCGGCCTCCTGCAGCCGGACGCACAGGTCGACCAGGGCGACCTTCGAGGCGCCCGACGCGCGGTGGAACATCGACTCGCCGGAGAACACGCGCCCGGTCAGGACGCCGTACAGCCCGCCCACGAGGCTCTCGCCGTCCCAGACCTCGACGCTGTGGGCGAGCCCCGACCGGTGCAGCGCGCGGTAGGCCTCCCGCATGCGGCCGGTGATCCACGTCTCGTCGCGCCCGGCGCACGCGTCGAGGACGTCGTCGAAGGCGGCGTCGAGCGTCGTCGTCCAGCCGCAGCGGCGCAGCGTCTGGCGCAGGGTGCGCGGCAGGTGCAGCCGGTCGGTGAGCAGGACCGCGCGCGGGTGCGGCGAGCACCACGGGACCAGCCCGTCCTCGCCCGGGAGCACCGGCACCCGGCCCTGCCGCGCCAGCCGCCGCACCTGCCGGTCGAGGGCCTGCTCGTGCTCGCCCGACGCCGGCCACGGGAAGCACCCGTTGCGGTAGGCCGCCTGCAGCGTGCGCGGCTCGAGCGTGCCGCCGAGCGCCACCAGCTCGCGAGGAGCCCGCACGACGTCGAGCCCCTCGAAGAAGGCGACGGGGTCCACGGGGCCACCGTACGGACGGGCGATCAGGCCGAGCGTCGCCCTGCCTGCCGGGACGCCCGCTCGTCGGCCGCCAGCGCGGCCCGGACGGCGGCGGGCGGCTCCCACCCGGCCTCCTCCAGCACGGCGACCAGGCCGAGGCGGGCCGCGGAGAGCTCCGGGTCGTCGGCCGGCGTGCTCCGGGCGACGAGGTAGCGGTTCAGGGCAGCCCTCAGCCGCAGCTGGTCCCCGTCGCCGTCCTGCGTCGGCTCGTGCGGCACGTCGCCTCCGTCCTGCTCCGGCCCCGAGGAGTCCATCGCAGGCGGGAGGGGCGGCGTTACGGGGTGGACGCTGGTCTGCTGCGGGGCCGTCAGCCGCCGAGGTCGTGCACGGCGCGCAGGCGCGGGTACGGCTGCCCCGGCCCGTCGTCGGCCGGGCCGCTCCGGGCCGGCTCCGGCGCCCTCGGCGCCTGCGACGAAGGCCTCGAAGGCGGCACGCTCGGCGTCGAGGGCCTCGCGGAGCTCGTCGGCCCGCACGGCGACCCGGTCGACCGCCGTCGGCCCGTGCAGCAGCAGGCTGTCCACCCGGTCGCTCAGCGCACGCCGCTGCTGCTGCCAGTCGGCGAGCAGGCGGACCGCGGAGGTCGACGGCAGGTGCACCGGCGCATCGTGACGCGCCCGGCGCGCGGGCGCAGGCGTTCGGCCCGACCCGCGGGACGGCCCGGTCCGCCGACCACCCGTGCGCACCGCCCCGCCTGGGTAGCGTGCGCCCATGACCACGTACTGCGCCCCCTGCATCACCGAGCTCGCCCTGGTCCGGGAGGCCACGACCACCGTCTCCGGCACGGCGTCCTGCACGGCGCACGCCGTCCTGCTCGCCCACCCCGACGACCTGCCCGGCCGACGCCGCCAGCGCATCGCCGAGCTCCGCAAGCTCGCCGAGGCCAAGCGGGAGACGGCGTCGCCGGAGGAGCAGGCGCACCTCGAGCTGCTCGTCCACGAGTACACGCTGGCGGGCGCCATGGACATGGGTGCCTCCCAGGGCCGCGGCGCCGGCGGTCAGGGCGGCGGTCAGGGCGGCGGCCGTCCGGGCGGTGCTCCGGGGACGCCGAGCGCGCCGGGCGAGGGGCGCGGCAAGTCGCGTCGCGGCCGGCGTGAGCGCGGCGAGGGCCAGCCGCGTCCCGAGGGCGCACGGCAGGGCGGCGCCCCGGGTGCTGCTCCGGACGCCTCGGGCACCCCGGGCGAGGGCGGCGGCGACACCGGCGCGGCACCCGCCGAGCTCGGTGGCGGCCTCGCGGACGGCGGCTCGACCTCGGCTCCTGCCTCCACCGCCGGCTCCACGGACAGCGGCACGGACAGCGGCAGCGGCGGTGCCCCGCAGGGTGACACCGGTGCTGCGCCCGCCAGCACGGCGGTGAGCCCGCCCGCTCCCGGTGCGGCGGCACCCGCCGGCTCTGCCCCGACGCCGGGCGCCCCGACCGGGTCCGACGGCGGCGGCACGGCGCCCGCGAGCAGCGACGGCGGCGGCAGCGGCGGCAACGGCAGCGGCGGCGGCGGCAGTACGGCTGCCCCCGCTGCGGCTCCGCCTGCCCCCTCTGCGGCGCCGGCCCCCGCGCCTGCCGCGCCCGCCGCGGCTCCTGCTGCCGACGCGCCCGCGCCGAGCGCTCCTGCCCCGACCGCGCCGACCGGCGGGGGCGACCCGCAGGGCTGACCGGCCGACGTCGGGCGGCTGCCTCAGCACCCCGCCCGGCTCCGGCACCGGCACCGGACCACCTCCGGTCGTCCACGGACCTGCCGGTTCCCGGAACACGGCCCCGCCAGGATGCGGTTCACTACGAGTGCCGACCCGATACATGGCCCCCGGTCCCAAAACAGTCCCCACGAGGGACACTCCGCCGTGAGGCGACCTGACGGGAAGGCAGGCGACGGCCGCTCCGGGAGACCGGGGCGGCCTTCGTCTTCCCGGCCCAGGGCCGGGCCCGCTGCTCATGGCCTGTCCGTCGCGGCGGGTCACCCTGCGCCCTCGTGCTGCCCTCCCGCTGCTCCCGCCCCCCGCTGCCCGTTCTGCCTCACCCGCGGCCCGCTCTGCCCCACCCCCGCCCGAGCCTGCCTCTGCACTGCACCCTGCCGACAGGAGCCCTGTGACCGACCGTCCCGAGTCCCGCCGCGGCAAGTGCCGGCCGTTGCCGCCGACCGTCGTCGACGGGCGGGCCGCCACCGAGCCCGACGGCGCCGACGAGGCCGCTCTGCTGCGCCGGCTCGACGAGGCCCTGCGGGACCTGCCCGACGACCAGCGGACCGCGGTGATCGCCTCCTACGCCTACGGCGAGGGCGCCGTGGGGGCGGCCGTCGAGCTCGACGTCGAGACCGGGGACGCGCACGCCCTCGGGGTCGAGGGGCTCGCCGCCCTGCGCACCGCCCTGCTCGACGAGGGCTGAGCGTGGCCGGTGACCTGCCGCAAGGGGGCTCACGGTCGTCGTCCTCGACCTGTGCGGTCTGCGGTCTGACGGAGGACGAGCGCCCGGCGTCGTGGAGCCTGCAGGTCAGCGAGCGCGGCCCGACGTGGCTGTGCGACGGCTGCACGCGGGCGAACCTGCGCTCGATCGAGGGGCGGCTCGACGAGGCCTGGTGGTGACGGCCCCGCGGAGCGCCAGCGGGATCAGCGCCCGCTGAGGACGGTGTCGTCGGGCGGCGGCTCGACGACGGCGCTCTGCTCGGGGGTCGGGACCGACGACGGTGGCTCGAGGCGGCGTCGGGCTGCGGCGTCGGCAGCAGCGGCGGCCTCCGACCCGGGCGGCGCGAACCCGGGCTGCCAGCGGGCCATCTCCTCGCGGAACGGGGCCTCGCCGGCGAGCTGGCAGAGCACGCCGATGGTCCCCAGCGTCACGCGGTGGATCAGCAGGTACGACGGCGGCAGGTTGAGCTGTCGGCCCAGCGCGGCGGCAGGGGAGCGCGGGTCGCCGAGGCGGAGGGCCTCCGCGCGCAGCCACTCGCGGGTGAAGCGGAAGCGCTCCTGCCGCACGGGCTCGAGCAGCGGCACCAGGTAGGACAGCACCGCGTCGGCGTCGAGCTCGATGCCCTCCTTGACGAAGCCCTCGTCGACGAGGGCCTGCAGGACGGCCGCAGCGTCCCCGTCGAGCGCGAGGCGCGTGATCCGACCGACCGGCTCCGGCGAGCCGTCGGGCAGCCGGGCGACGGCGCCGAAGTCGAGGACCCCGAGCCGACCGTCGGGCAGCAGGCGGAAGTTGCCGGGGTGCGGGTCGGCGTGCAGCAGCCCGGCCAGGACCGGGCTGGAGAACAGGAACCGCGCGAGCAGCACGGCGGCCCGGTCGCGCTGCTCGGGCGTGCCCTCCTTCACGACGTGCGACAGCGGCACGCCCTCGAGCCACTCGGTGACCAGGACCTGCCCGCTGCCGTCGACGACACCGGGCACCGCGATCTCCGGGTCGCCGTCGTAGGCGTCGGCGAAGGCCTGCTGGCTCTCGGCCTCCATCCGGTAGTCGAGCTCCTCGGCGACGCGGACCCGCAGCTCGGCCAGCAGGGGCTTCACGTCCAGCCCCGGGGAGAGCACCGCGAAGGCGCGCGCCAGCCGGGACAGCTGCTTGAGGTCGCCCAGCAGGGCAGGGCCGGCGCCGGGGTACTGGATCTTGACCGCGACGTCGCGGCCGTCGGCCCACACCGCGCGGTGGACCTGCCCGATGCTGGCTGCCGCGGCCGGGGTGTCGTCGAAGGACGTGAAGCGGTCGCGCCAGTCGGCGCCGAGCTCGGCGGCGAGGACCTTGTGCACCGTGGCCACGGGCAGCGGTGGGGCCGCCTCCTGCAGCCGTGTCAGCGCGGCGCGGTAGGGGGCGGCCACCTCCTCGGGCAGCGCCGCCTCGAACACCGAGAGCGCCTGGCCCGCCTTCATGGCCCCGCCCTTGAGCTGGCCGAGCACCTGGAAGAGCTGCTCGGCGGTGCGCGCCTGCAGCTCGGCGGCCACCAGCTCGGCCGGCTTGCCGCCCAGCCGCTTGCCCAGCCCGAGCGTCGCCCGGCCCGCGATGCCCAGCGGGAGCGTCGCCAGCTTGGCCGACCGGGTCACCGCACGGCGGGGGATGTCGCTCACCCGCTCAGTGTGGTCGCGGCGAGCGGCCGGCGCGCGGTGGGGCTCGGCGCCGGCCGCCGGCACGCTGTGGGCAGGCGCCGGCACGCTCTGGGCAGGCGCCGGCACGCCGTGGCCGGCCGCCGGCGCACTGGGCTCGCGCGCCGGCGGCACTCAGCCCGTGGCGGCCCACCCGCAGTCGCAGGCGGGGTGAGGTGACCAGCTGCGCCGGCGCCAGCGGTAGTCGGGCAGGACGAGCTCGAGCGTCCCGTCGACGGCCGGGGGTGCGACGACCTCGTCGAGCAGGTTCAGCACCTGCTGGCCCGCCTGGGCAGCCACGCCGAGCGCCAGCGCCGCGTCGCACGGGACCGGTCCGGGCACGGCCTCGGACAGCTGGGCGGCCAGCCACGGCCAACCCGGGTCCAGGTCCGTGCGCGTGAGGTCGAGGCAACGCAGGCAGCAGCTGGCGCCGGGCAGGACCAGCGGGCCCACCACGCCCGCGTGCCCGCGCACCTCCGCGAGCAGGTGCGGGATGCCTCTGCGGACGAGGTCGGCGACGTAGGGCTCGTCGAGCGGCCCGACGGGCGCCAGCACCACGAGGTCGGGCGCGGGCAGCGGGACGACCTGCGTCGACGGCGCGGCCCGGCGCAGCCGGTCACGGGCGGCCTCGCCGCGGCTGCGGCCGGCGTCGTCGGGCTGCAGCCCTCCGACGCCGGCGTCGACCGGCCGGGCGGTGCCCTCGTCGACGACGTCGACCGTCCCGACGCCGGCGACGGCCAGCAGCGCCGCGACGGCGCTGCCGACCCGCCCCCCGCCCGCGACGTGGATGCGGGCGGCCGCCCTCCTGGCGAGCGCGGCCTGCGGGCGCCCGCCGGTCAGCAGGGACAGGCTGCTGACGTCGGCCGCCAGGCGGTCGCGCTCCTCCCGTGGCAGGGCCTGCAGGCTGGGCGTCCCGCAGGCGGCGTCCTCGAGCAGGCCGGCGTCGTTGAGCAGTGCGACGAGCTCGGCGGTCCGCTCCGGGCTGCATCCGGCCTTCACGGCGTCGGCCTCCAGCCGGGCGGCGTCGCGGGTGCCGTCGAGCAGGGCGAGGGTCTGGCGCAGGGGCTCGTCGATGCCGGCGAGCACGACCGCCCGCCCCGGCGGGCACCCGAGCTGGAGCGTCTCGCGGTCGCGCCAGCTGCGCCGCAGGCCGGCCAGCAGGACGGGGCGCAGCGGCAGCTCGCGCGGCGGAGGGGCCGGAGCGGTGTGGTCGCGGAGGGCCCCGGACCTCGCGCCGGGCGAGGGCGGAGCGTGCGGGGGCGGTGCCTCTGTGACGGAGGCGTCGGGCGGTCGGGCGTCGTCGCGGGGCATGGGTTCCACGGTGTCCTCCTGAGGCAGGCACCGAGACTGACGCGTCCGGAGGCCTGGAGGGCCGCTGTCCACAGGGACGTCGGATGTCCACAGGCCGGTCGAGCCGGGACCTCGCGGGCAGTGGCGGTGGTGCGCTGTCGGGGTCCCGCCCGCCACGACCGCCGAGGAGTGCCCGTGCCCGCCTCCTGCGCTGCAGACCGGCTGTCGGGCTCAGGTGCCGCAGAAGGTCCGGTACGGGCTGTCGGGTCCGGCCTCGGCGTAGCGCTCGAAGCCGGGGCGCTCGTGGAACGGGGAGCCCACCGCGTCGAGAAGCCGCTCGAACGGCCCCAGGTCGCCGTCGGTCGCGGCAGCCAGGGCGTGCTCGACCAGGTGGTTGCGCGGCACGTACGCGGGGTTGACGCGGTCCATCGCCTCGGCGACCGGCCCGAGCGGCTCCCACCGGTCGAGCCACGCATCGGCCGCGGCGAGGTCCAGCACGAGCGCCCGGGCCGGCTCGCGGTCACCGCGCGCGGCCCTGCCCAGCGCGCGGTAGAAGCCCGTGTGGTCGACCCGGTTGGCCTGCAGCAGTGCGACGAGGTCCTCGACGAGCGGGAGGACGTCGTCGTCGGGCAGGTCGGACAGTCCCAGCTTGGCCTTCATGCCCGCGTTCCACGCACTGTTGTAGGCCGGGCGGAAGCGTCCCAGCGCCTCGACGGCGAGCGCGATCGCCGTGTCCTGGTCGGCGTCGAACAGGGGGAGCAGGGCCTCGGCCAGCCGGGCGAGGTCCCACTCGGCGAGCAGCGGCTGGTTGCCGTAGGCGTAGCGGCCCTGCTCGTCGATCGAGCTGAACACCGTCGCCGCGTCGAACCGGTCGAGGAAGGCGCAGGGTCCGTAGTCGATGGTCTCGCCGGACAGCAGCACGTTGTCGGTGTTCATGACGCCGTGGACGAAGCCGACGAGCATCCACTGCGCGACCAGGGACGCCTGGGCGGCGACGACGGCGTCGAACAGGGCCAGGGCAGGGAGCTCCGCCTCGGCGGCACGAGGGTGGTGGCGGGCGATCGCGTGGTCGACGAGGCGGCGCAGCAGGGCGACGTCGCCGGTGGTCGCGGCGAACTGCACGCTGCCGACCCGCAGGTGGCTGCTGGCGACCCGGGCCAGGACAGCGCCCGGCAGCAGCGTCTCGCGCTGCACCTCCCGGCCGGTCGCCGTCACCGCGAGCGAGCGCGTCGTCGGGACACCGAGCGCGTGCATCGCCTCGCTGACCACGTGCTCGCGCAGCATCGGCCCGATCGCGGCGAGGCCGTCCCCGCCACGGGCGAAGGGCGTGCGGCCGGAGCCCTTGAGGTGCAGGTCGACCAGCCCGCCGTCGGCGGTGCGCAGCTCGCCGAGCAGCAGCGCCCGGCCGTCGCCCAGCCGGGGGACGAACCCGCCGAACTGGTGGCCCGCGTAGCACTGGGCGACGGGGGTCGCGCCCTGCGGGACGTGGGCGCCGACCAGCAGTCGCAGGCCCTCGGGCGACCGCAGCCAGGCGGGGTCGAGCCCGAGCTCCACCGCCAGCGCGTCGTTGAGGACCAGCAGGCGGGGCTCGGGAGCCTCGGCGGCCGTCCACGGCAGCGCCAGCTCGGGCAGCTCGCGCGCGAACAGGGACTCGAGACGCAGGGTGGTCGAGGCGGCGCTCACCGCGTCCACGCTACGTCGGTCGGGTCCTCCCTCTGCGCGGGGCAGGACGACGCCGTGCCGCCGGCCGAGCAGGTCCCCGGCGGCAGCCGGCCGGTGCTCGCCGCCGGGGGGCCTCCCGGCCTCGCCAGCGGGGCAGGCGGCGCTGTCACGGACCGCAGCCGAGGGGGTGAGCAGTGCGGGAGGCTGCCCGGGTGGAGGGGGCGAGCGGTGGCGCGGGGCCGGGTGCGGGCCCACGCCCGGTCGGACCGGCTCTGTGCGCCCTGTCCGGTCTCCTGTCGGTGCTGCTGCTCGTGGTCAGCGCGGTGCTCGCGCTGGCGCTGGCGCTGGGGGCGGTGCTCGTCGCCGTCGTGCTGGTCCTGGAACGTCGCCCTGCCCCGGAGCGGGGACTGGCCGCGGTCGGCGCCATCGGGGGGCTCGTCGCGGTCGGGCTCGTCGTGGTCCCGCTGCTGCTGCAGGACTGACACAGGGATCACCCTCGACCAGTTCGAGCCTCGGCGTGTCGGGGCCCCCTGCGTGCTGCACTGCCCGTGCAGTCGAGCCACGGGGAGCACGCATGACGGTCACGCCGGTCGATCGGGAGGCGCTGCGGCGCAAGTACCGCGAGGAGCGGGACAAGCGCCTGCGCGCGGACGGCAACGAGCAGTACCAGCGGCTGACCGGCCGCTTCGCGCACTACCTCGAGGACCCGTACACCCCGGTCCAGCCGCGCGAGCCGAAGACGGACCACGTCACGGTCGCCGTCATCGGAGCGGGCTTCGCGGGGCTCGTCACCGGCGCCCGGCTCAAGGAGGCCGGCGTGACCGACGTGCGCCTGGTCGAGAAGGGTGGCGACGTCGGCGGCACCTGGTACTGGAACCGGTACCCGGGGGCGCAGTGCGACACGGCGTCGATGGTCTACATGCCGCTGCTCGAGGAGACGGGCCACATGCCGTCCGAGAAGTACGCGCACGCCCCCGAGATCCTCGAGCACTGCCAGCGCATCGCCAAGCAGTACGGGCTCTACGACGAGGCCCTGTTCCACACCGAGGTCACCGCCCTCGAGTGGCAGGACGACACCTCGCGCTGGCTGGTCAGGACGTCCCGCGGCGACGCCTTCACGGCGCAGTTCCTGTCCATGGGCACCGGGCCGCTGCACGTGCCCAAGCTGCCGGGCATCCCCGGCATCGACGACTTCCGCGGGCACAGCTTCCACACCAGCCGTTGGGACTACGACTACACCGGCGGCGACCCGTCCGGCGCCCCGCTGACCGGTCTGGCCGACAAGCGGGTGGCCATCATCGGGACGGGTGCGACGTCGGTGCAGTGCGTGCCGCACCTGGCGACGGCGGCGAAGGAGCTGTTCGTCGTCCAGCGGACGCCGTCCTCGGTCGACGTCCGGAACAACGGGCCCATCGACCCGGACTGGTTCTCGGAAGTGGCGACGCCGGGATGGCAGCAGCGCTGGCTGGAGAACTTCACGCTGAACCAGACCGGCGGGCAGGCCGCCGAGGACCTCGTGCAGGACGGCTGGACCGACCTCGCCCGGCGCATCCGCGACCGCATCGGCGCGCTGCCCCCCGAGGAGCGGACCGTCGAGGGCATGCTCGGTGCCTGGGAGGCCTCCGACGACGAGAAGATGGAGGAGATCCGGCGTCGGGCGGAGACGGTCGTGCAGGACAGGGCGACCGCCGAGGGGCTCAAGGCCTGGTACCGGCAGCTGTGCAAGCGCCCGTGCTTCCACGACGACTACCTCGCCGCCTACAACGAGCCGGGCGTCACCCTCGTGGACACCGACGGGCGCGGGGTCGAGCGGATCACCGAGAAGGGCTTCGTGGTCGACGGCGTCGAGCACGAGGTCGACCTGATCATCTTCGCGTCGGGCTTCGAGGTCGGCACCGAGTACACCCGCAGGGCCGGCTACGACCCGGTGGGCCGCGACGGCGTGCGCCTGTCGGAGCGCTGGGCCGACGGGATGAAGACGATGCACGGCATCCACGTGCAGGGCTTCCCGAACATGTTCATCGTGCAGCCGACGCAGGGCGCGAACCTCATCTCCAACGTGCCGCACAACCTCACCGAGTCCGGGCGCACGATCGCCGCGGTCGTCGCGGAGGCGGTCCGCCAGGACGCCCAGCAGGTCGAGGTCACGCCGGAGGCCGAGGACGCCTGGGTCCAGCTGCTGCTGTCCGGGCCCGGGCGGATGCTCGGCTCGGCCGACTGCACCCCCGGCTACTACAACAACGAGGGCCACAAGCCCGGCCCCGGGGCTGCCCTGGCCGTCGGGTACCCCGCCGGCGCCGCAGCCTTCTTCACCTACCTGGACGGCTGGCGGAGCAGCGGGGAGTTCGAGGGCCTCGCCTTCCGCGGCTAGTCGCCGTCGGCGTCGCCGCCCTCACCGAGCGGGACCCCCGGCCCGCCGGCGGGCGGTGGCGGCGGAGCGACGTCCTGCACGACGACCTGGTCGGCCAGCGGCACGTAGGCGCCGGCGACCAGCGTCGTCAGCGGGATGCGGTACCTGTTCTCGCGCGGCTCCACCCGTCGAGGGTGGACCCGCGCCGTCGCGGTGACAAGGTGGCGGCGTGGACGAGAGCACGTCGTGAGCGGACCGGTCAGCCCCTCCGACACCCCGGACGGCCCTGTCCCGCCCGCACCGCCGGTCCTCGAGGTCACGGCGTCGCACGACACGACCGTGGGTGGCGTGCAGGTCCGCCGGGCCCTGCCCCGGCGCACCCGACGCACCGTCGGCGCCTGGTGCTTCGCCGACCACCTCGGCCCGACGTCGGGCACCGACGCCGACCCGCTCGACGTCGGCCCCCACCCGCACACCGGCCTGGCGACCGTCACCTGGCTGCTGTCGGGGCGGCTGCTGCACACCGACAGCCTCGGCACCGAGCAGGTCGTGCAGCCCGGACAGCTCAACCTCATGACCGCCGGTCGGGGGGTCGCGCACGCCGAGGAGCAGGTCCGCGGCAGGGGCGGCCCGCTGCACGGGCTCCAGCTGTGGGTCGCCCAGCCGGACGCCACCCGCTCCGGCCCGAGCGCCTTCGAGCACCACACCGCCCTGCCGCAGCAGGAGCTCCCGGGCGTCGTCACGACGACGCTGGTCGGCGGGGACAGCCCCGCCCGGGCTGACACCCCGCTGCTCGGCGTCGACCTCGCGCTGTCCGGCGGGCCGGCCACCCTGCCGCTGGAGCCCGCGTTCGAGCACGCCCTGGTCGTGCTCGAGGGCGAGGCGGCGGTCGACGGCGAGCCGGTGCGGCCGGGGCGGCTGGCCTACCTGGGGACCGGCCGGCAGGAGCTGGTGCTGGACGCCGACGGCCCGGCCCGGGCGGTGCTGCTCGGAGGGACGCCCTTCGAGGCGCCGCTGGTCATGTGGTGGAACTTCGTGGGCCGCACCCGGGAGGAGGTCACCGAGGCGTTCGAAGGCTGGCAGGAGGCGCAGGGGGAGGAGCGCTACGGGCGGGTCCCCTCGGCGCTGCCGCGCATCGACGCGCCCGCGCCGGCCTGGTACCGCCGGCCCTGACGACCGCTGACCGGCCCTGACCGGCCCTGACCGGCCGACCGACCCTGACCGGCCCGGACCGACCGGAGGCGGACACGCGGAGCGGCCTCGCTGGGCCACGCACGTCGCACCTCCGCTGCGGACACGCGGAAGGGCGGCCCCCGGTGGGGACCGCCCTCGCGGAGTGCAGGTCTGGCTAGGCCTTGCCGAGGATCCGGTTCATCTTGGTACCGCAGACCGGGCAGGGGCCCTGGGCCATGCGACGGCCGGACTCGCTGACCTTGATCTCGCCCTCGAAGTCGCGCTTCTCCTTGCACTTCACGCAGTAACCGTTGTAGGTCTCGGCCACGACGGCCTCCTTCACAGCTCGAGCGGCCGGGTCGCCCCGCCGACAGCGGCGCGCCGGCTGGCGCGCTCTCCTGCGGTCACCCTAGCCCGTGGAGGGGCTCCTGCTGGTCTGCGCTCGCCGGGCGTGGCGGCGGGACCGCCCACGGCGGGGTGTGGCGGCCGCCGCGGCGGGGAGGCGGGGCGGCCGCAGCGGGAGGGCCGGGGGGAGCGGCGGCGGCGGAGGACGGGGGGACCGGGGGGCTCGGGGGAACCGGGGTGGTCGCGACGCCGGCGCGGGGGGCAGGGGCGGAGCGCCCGGCAGGGGCCCTGTCCGGGGAGTCGACGTCGGCTGCTGCCGAGGACGCGGGCCGGGTGGACGCGGGGTCGGCGGCAGGGGCGGCGGGCGTGGCAGGGGCGCTCGCCGCGAGAGCGGCCAGGGCTGCGAGGGCGGCAGGGCCGGCAGGGCCGTCCACCGGGGTGTCCGCGGTGGCGCCAGAGGCGGGTGCGTGGTCGGCGAGGGCCGCGGCCGCAACCCCCGGAGGGGCGGCGGCTGCAGCTGGGTCAGGTCCGCTGGAGACAGGTCCGGCAGCAGCAGGTCCGGTGGTGGCAGGTCCGGCAGCAGCAGGTCCGGCAGCAGCAGGGCCGGCGACCGGTCCGGCTGCAGCGGGACAGTCCGTGGCAGGTCCGGCAGCAGGCGGGGCGGCGAGCGTCGTGCTGGGTCGGGCTGCCGGTCCGGCCAGCGCTGCGACCGCGGGTCCGGCCCCAGGTCGATCAGCCGCGCCACCGGACGCACCAGCCGGTCGGGCAGCCGGCGGTCGCAGCCCCGGCAGCCCCGGCAGCCCCGGCAGAGCCCCGCCCGACACCCCGCCCTGCTCCCGCCCCGACCGCTGCGCCGGAGCCCCCGCCACCGCTCCCGCGCCCGCCACAGCACCCGCAGCCCGCCCCTGCCGCGTCGAGCGCAGCGCCCGGCGCCTCACCCAGCGGCAGGCTGAACACGAAGACCGACCCGACCCCCAGCGTGGAGGTGCACGACAGCGACCCGCCCATGGCGTCGGTGAGCTGCCGGGCGATGTACAGCCCGAGCCCGGTGCCGCCGGTGGTCATCCGCATCGGGTCCTCGACCCGGTGGAACTTCTCGAACACCCGCTCGACCTGGTCGGCCGGGATGCCGCGCCCGACGTCGGAGACCTCGACGCGAGCGGTGCCGCCGTCGACGAGCAGCCGGACGGCGACGGGCGTGCCGGGGGCGGAGTACTTGAGCGCGTTGCCGACCAGGTTGGTGAGCACCTGGATGACGCGGACGGGGTCGCAGGCGACGGGGACGGCGCCGTCGGGCAGGTGGACGGTCACGCGCTCCCCGTCGACGCCGAAGTCGGCGCAGGCCCGGCGGGTGAGGGAGGCGAGGTCGTCGCGACCCATGTCCACGGAGGCGTGCGACGCCCCCTCGGTCGCGGAGATGCGGGACGCGAGCAGCAGGTCCTCGACGAGGCGGGCGAGGTGGCCGGCGCGGTCGACGATGACGTCGAGGCACTCGCTGCGCTTCTCGGGCGTCATGCGGTCGCCCTTGCGGCGCAGCAGGTCGGCGTAGCCCTTGATCGGGGTGACGGGGGTGCGCAGCTCGTGGCTGACGGTGGCGATGAAGTCGGCCTTGAGGCGCTCGACCTGCCGCTCGCGGGTGACGTCGTGGACGATGACGACGACCCGCTGCAGGGCGGCGTCGGGGGCGGTGCTGTCGAAGACACCGGCGAAGGCGCAGCGGACGACGCGCTGCTCGCCGTCGTCGCGCAGCAGCACCACCTCGACGGTGGCCTGCGGCTCGTCGGGGCTGAGCCGGTCGCGGCCGACGAGGAACGGGTCGCAGGGGCGGTCGTCGGCGCCGCGGGTCGCCAGCAGCGCGGGGAGCCGGCGCCCGACGGCGGCGGCGGACGAGCGGTCGCTGAGCCGCTCGACAGCGGGGCTCCACAGCTGGACGACGCCGTCGCCGTCGAGCACGAGGATGCCGTCGGAGGACTGGTCGACGACGGCCTGCAGCTTGCCGGTCTCCTCCTCGACCCGGCGCAGGTGGGCCGCTCCGCGCAGGGCGACGGCGAGCGCGGACGCCGTCGGGGTGAGCAGGGTGAGCTCGCGCGCGCCGAGCGTGGCGGCGCGGTCGCGGGAGGCCAGGACGACGGCGCCGAGCCGGCGTCCCTCCGCCTCCAGCGGGGCGACCAGCGCGCGGGTCCAGCCGTCGGGCAGGTCGTCGGTGACGGCGCTCGCGCCCTCGAGGGTGGCGCGCTCGAGCAGGCGGCGCTCGGCGGTGCCGGCGGTGCGGCGGTCGCTGCCGGTCTCCCGGTCGTCGAGCACCGTGACCGGCTCGGAGCCGCCCGGCTGGGCGCCGGCGTCCAGGACGGCGAGGGCGAGGTCGGCGCCGAACACCTGGCGGGCGAGCTCGAGGAAGGAGGTGAGCAGGTCGTCGGCCTCGCGCCGGCCGGCCAGCAGCTGGGAGAGCTCGAGCAGCCGGGTGCTGCGCTCGCGCTCCTCGGCCTCCTGGGCGGCGGCGCGGTAGGCGAACAGCAGCGCGGCGGCCGGCATGACCGTGAACGGCAGCATGGCGGGGGCGGCGTCGGCGACGGCGAGGACGGTGCCGCCGAGGGCGACGTTGCCCAGCGCCATGACCGTCGACAGCCGGGCCTCCTCGCGCACGAGCTGCCACGGGGCGACGTCGGCGACGACGGCGAGCAGCTGCGAGATGTGCAGCAGGTTGACGGCGGCGAAGGCCAGGGTGCCGGCGACCAGGGCGACGACGGTGCGCCAGCCGAGGCCGGCGCCGGGGTCGGTGAGGGCGTGCACGACCAGCGCCAGGGCGCCCGCCGCCGTCGCCAGCATGCTGATGTTGAAGACCGCTTTGACGGGCGGCCGGCGCCGGACGACCTCGCGGAAGACCATCGCCAGCCCGGCGACCGTGAGCGCCTGGTCGGCGGGCAGCAGGACGACGTCGAGCAGGACGGCGGCCTCGAAGAACGTGAGGTGCTCGGTCTGCTCGCCGTGCCGCAGCGGCACCGAGAGCTGGTCGCCGAGGACGGTGAGCACCAGCAGCGCCGACAGCAGCGGCCACGCCGGACGCCCAGGGGAGCGTCCGGGTGAGGTCGACGACCGGCCCGTCGCCGGCGACGACGATCCGGGCGAGCAGCTGGGTGAGCACGCTGAGGGCCGCGGTCGTGAGGACCAGGCGCCCGAGCGGGCCGAGCCGCAGGCGCGCGACCGCCGACGCCCCCCTCGTCCTGGTCACGAGAGGGACATCGGCAGTCGGGCGCAGGAGTGGAGGGTTGCGGCTCAGCTCCAGCGGGTGGCGGACCAGGTGCGGGCCGACCAGGTGCGGGCGCTCCAGGTGCGGGCCGACCAGTCGACCTCGCTCCAGGTGCGGGCCGACCAGGTGCGGGCGCTCCAGGTGCGGGCCGACCAGGTGCGGGCGCTCCAGTCGCCGGCCGCCCAGGTGCGGGCCGCCCAGGTCCGCGCGGCCCAGGTGCGGGCCGCCCACTCCTCCTCGCCGTCGGCGGAGTCCGGCCCAGGTGCGGGCGGCCCAGGTGCGCGCCGCCCAGGTGCGGGCCGCGGGGGTGATGTCGGCCCAGGTGCGGGCGGCCCAGGTGCGGGCCTGCGGGGAGAGCTTCGACCAGCTGCTGGCGGCGGCGTCGGCGTCGCCGTCGAGGACGGCGGCGACGAACGCCTCCCAGGCGGCGAGGTCGGCGGCGGAGACCTTGTCCGTTCTTCTCGCGGCTTGCTCCTTGGGGTCGTGGCGGCCTAGCGCCGCCGCGAGGTCGAGGCCGCCGGCGCCGGCGCCCTTCTTGCAGGCCCTTGCCGCGGTAGGCCGAGCGGGTCAGCAGGTCCTTGACCTGGCCGGGCGACAGCGACGGGCGCTCGGCGAGCAGGGCGGCCGCGGCGCCGGAGGTGACGGCGGTGGCGAAGGAGGTGCCGGAGCCCGCGCCGTAGCCGGCGGGCAGGCCCGCGGTGGTCTGGGCCGCCGCGGCGTCGCTGCCGGGGGCGACGAGCGAGACGAGCGACTGGCCGGGGGCGACGAGGTCGGGCTTGTCGCCGCCGCGGCCGGACCAGGCGGCGACGACGTCGTCGCGGCGGTCGGCGGTGCCGCCGTCGGCGAGGCCGCCGGCGGTGAGCAGCAGCGGGTCGTCGCCGGGGGTGCTGACGGCTGCCGGCGTCGTTGCCGGACGGGCACGACGACGGTGACGCCGTCGTCCCACAGCCGGTCGAGCGCGACGCTCAGCGGGTCGACGCCGGTCGGCAGCGGGCTCTCGCTGGACAGCGAGAGGTTGACGACGTCGGCGCCGCCGTCCTTGGCCAGCTGCAGGCCGCGCAGGACGTCGACCAGGCTGGTGCTGCCGTCGGCGTCGGCGACCTTGACGTCGAGGACGCGGGCGCCGGGGGCGACACCGGCGTGGCGGCCCCGGTGGAGGCGCCGCTGCCGGCGACGAGGCCGGCGATGAAGGTGCCGTGCCCGAGGCCGTCGCCGGTGCCCAGGCCGGCGACGGCGACGTGGGTGACGCGACCGGCCAGGTCCGGCGACGCCGGCGGCGACGCCGGTGTCGACGACGGCGACGGTGACGCCGCGGCCCTCGCCGGCCGGGGCGCCGAGGCCGAGGGTGGCGCGCGGACGCGTGGACGGCCGCGGCCGGGCGCGCCGCTCGCGGCCGACGCCTGCACGTGCAGCGGGCCGGTCCGGCGACGACCTGCACGCGAGGCGGGCAGCCGGGCGTCGCGCGGCAGCAGCGCGCCGACCCCGCCGACGAGCGGCAGCGGGTCGAGCACCCGGCCGCCGGCCCGCAGCGACCGCGGCGGCGGCGTCGGCGCCGGTGACGACGACGCGCTCGAGCGGGGCGGAGCCGCCGGCCGCCGGGAGGGCGCCGACGGAGGTGGTCGCCGCGAGGGCGAGGGCCACCAGGACCGCGGCGGGTGCGCGGCAGGGCGCGGGCGGTCCCGGCCGAGCCGGGGTGGTGCGGAGGTGCGTCATGGCGGTCCCGTCCTGGTGTCCGACAGCGGGCCCGAGAGCGGCCCGTGGTCAGTGGATCGGGACGCCGGACCCCCGGTGTCGCCACACCATCGGGTGACAGACCGGACGGACGGCGCAGCGGGCACCGCGCCGGCAGGGCCGGACGCACCGCAGGGCCCGCACGCACTGACGGAGCCCCCGGTCCGCCGCCCCGCTCGGCTTCCCCTTCCGAGCGGTGCGACGGGCCCGGGGGCTCCGTCGCCGCGGACGCTACGAGGGCCGGCGGCCCCGCGTCAACGTCGCCGGCGCGCCGCCTGTGGACGGCCCTGGGGACGGGGTGGGGACGGGGTGGCGCGTCCCTGTGGACGGGCTTGTCCACCGCCTGTGGACGGCCGTGTGGACGGCCGGCCGCGAGCCGCGCTGACCTGCGCCGACGACGTCGGCGGGCTGTGGGTGCGAGGAAGTCCGCGCCGGGCCGCGCCTGCCCTGCGCGCGCCCGTCCGGCCTAGGGTCGGGAGGTGACCCCGCCCGCTGCGACCGCCCGCGCGGGCCGGGCGCGGGATCGAGCCTGTGCGGCGGCTGACCGTCGTCGCCCGGGCCGCCGTCGAGCGCGGCCAGGCCGGCGTCCCAGTCGGTGCCGCAGCCGCCGTCGCCTGCGCGCCCGCACGAAGGCCTGCGGGTCGTCGAGGTCGCTCGGGCCGGGCAGCAGGTCGGGGTGGCCCCAGAGCGCGTCGCGCCCCTCGGTGCCGCGCGCCTCGGCGACGGCGGACCACAGCGCGGCGGCCTCGCGCAGCCGCTTGGGCCGCAGCTGCAGGCCGACGAGCGCCTGGAAGGTCTGCTCGGCCGGCCCGCCGGTGGCGCGGCGGCGGCGGACCGTCTCGCGCAGCTGCACGGCGGCGGGCAGCGTCCCGCCGGCCGCGGCGTCGACGACGGCGTCGACCCAGCCCTCGACCAGCGCGAGCGCGGTCTCGAGCCGGTCGAGCGCGGCCTGCTGGGCCGGCGTCGGCGCGGTGTCGAACAGGCCCGTCGCCCATGGCCCGCTGCAGGCTCTCGGGGTCGCTCGGGTCGAAGCTGCCGACGGCCTGCTCGATCGCCGACAGGTCGACGTCGATGCCGCGGGCGTAGGCGTCGACGGCGTCGAACAGGTGGGCCTTGCAGCCACGGCACGTGGGCGAACAGCCGCTGGTGGGCGCACTCGCGCAGGGCCAGGTAGAGGCGCACCTGGTCGAGCGGGACGTCCAGGCCCTCGCCGAAGGCGGCGACGGCGGCGGGCAGCAGCACCGGCCGGCCGGGCTCGCCGAGCGGCAGGCCGACCTCGGTGGCGCTGACGACCTCGCCGGCCAGCGCGCCGAGCGCCTGCCCGACCTGCGCGCCGAAGACGAAGCCGCCGACCTGCTGCATGACGCCCTGCAGCGCGCCGCCGAGCCCGCCCGGGCCGAGGCCGCCGAGCATCCCCGCGACCTCGGGCGGCAGCCCCTCGGGCACGCCGAGCCCGCCGCCCTCGGCCATGCCCTTCTCCAGCGCCTGGCCCATGGCCGCGACCACGCGCGCCGGCGACCGGGTCGACCAGCTGCTTCCACGCCGGCAGCGTCGACTCGAGCCAGCCGGTGCGGCTCCAGGCCCGCGCCTCGCCGCCGCCGGCGGGCAGGGTGGTGACGGCGTCGAGCCAGAGGTCGGCCAGCCGGCAGGCCTCGGCGACCTCGCGCCGCTCGGCGTCGGTGACCGGCCGGTCGCCGCTGCGGGCGGCCTCGCCGGCGACCTTCTGCGCGAGGTCCCAGTTGACCGGGCCGCCGGTCCAGGACATCAGCGACTGCAGGGTGGCGAACACGTCGCCGCCGCCGAGCATCCCGGACAGGCCGCCGAGGCCGAACGGGTCGTGCGGGTCCTGCCCGGAGCCCTCGTCGTCGGGGCGGTCGGCGGGTCCGAAGCCGAAGGGCGGGCGGGTCACGAGCTGCTGCCGTTCATGGTCACGACGCTAACCCCGCGGCGCGGGCGGAGCGCGGCGTGACGCGTGCGCCGGAGCGGACGCCGTCCGTCGGCCGTCACCGGCGCGGCCGCCGGGCTCGGGCGCGCCCTGCTGGAGCGGCTGGCCGCCGGGACGACCTCGGCGGGCTGGTCGGCGATCGACGTCGCCGAGCCGCCCGGTCGACGGCGTCGCGTGGCGGCTCTGCGACGTGCGCGACCCGCTGCTGGCCGAGCGGCTGACCGGCGTCGACGTCGTCGTGCACCTGGCCACCAGCTACGACGTCGCCCAGGACGCCGGCTCCCGGACGGCGCTCAACGTCCGCGGGACCGCGCAGGTGCTGGAGGCCGCCCGGGCCGCGGGCGCGCGCCGGGTGGTGCTGACGACGTCGGCCGAGGTCTACGGCGCGCACGCCGACAACCCCGTGCCGCTGCCCGAGGACGCCCCGCTGCGCGCCGAGCCCGACCCGCAGACGCTCACCGGCGACCACCTCGAGGTCGAGCGGCTGGCCGAGCACGCCGGCCGCACCGGGCTGGAGGTCACGGTGCTGCGGCCGGCCACGCTCGTCGGCGGTCCGCTCGGCCCGGCGTACGACGGCCAGCAGCTGCGCCGGCTCGGCGGCACCCGGCTGCTCGCGACCCGGGGCCACGAGCCGCTGTGGCAGCTCTGCCACGTCGAGGACCTGCGTCGCCGCGCTCGAGCTGGCCGC
The DNA here is from genome assembly GCA_963815615.1 of uncultured Actinomycetota bacterium. Taxonomy (GTDB): domain Bacteria; phylum Actinomycetota; class Actinomycetes; order Mycobacteriales; family SCTD01; genus RYN-122. Next base: position 66,921 of record CAWFHF010000006.1, read on the forward strand.
GCTCGGCCGGGTCGCCGGCGGGGTGGCCGTCGGCGCGCCGGGCGGCCTGGAGCAGGCGCGGGTGGAGGCGCTGGCGGGCAAGCGCCGGCTCGAGCTGCCGCCCGCCGTCGCGCTCAGCACCGCCGACCGGCTGCACCGCTACGGCGTGGTGGCGCCCTCGCGGTCGGAGCTGGCGTCGGTGCTGGCGCCGCTCGTGGTCGAGCCGGCCGCGCTCCTGGCGGCCGGGTGGAGCGCCGCGCTGGACGCAACGAGGAGGCGCTCGCCGCGCACCTGGCCGCCCGCGGGCCGGACGGCGCGGGGCGCCGTGGGCGCGGCCGCCGGCGCCACCGTCGCGCTGGTCGGCACGGCCGCGCTGGTGCGGGCCGCCCGGCGCAAGCGGCGCCGGCGCTGAGTGCACCCGCGGGCAGCCCGGCGTCGGCGCCGCACGTCCCCTACCGTGCGCGCGTGAGCGTGCTGCGCCTGGTCGAGATCCGCGACGTCCCCTTCACGGCCGAGGAGGCGCTCGCCGCCGTCGACGACCCCGGCGCCGGCGGCGTCGTGTCCTTCACCGGGCTGGTCCGCGACACCGACGGCGGCAAGGGCGTCACCGCGCTGGAGTACGTCGCCCACCCCGACGCGCTCGCCGCGCTGCGGCGGGTCTGCGAGCAGGTCGCGGCCGACCTGCCGGTCTGCGCCGTGGCGGCGGTGCACCGCACGGGGGTGCTGGCGGTCGGCGACGTCGCCGTCGTCGTCGCCGCGAGCGCGCCCCACCGCGGGGAGGCGTTCGAGGCGGCCCGCCGGCTCATCGACGACCTCAAGGACGCCGGTGCCGATCTGGAAGCGGCAGGCCTTCGACGACGGGCAGCACGAGTGGGTCGGCAGCCCCTGACCGGCGCCTAGGCTCGCGCGGCGTGCCTCCCGCCTGGCTGCTGTGGCTGCTCCCGGTCCCGGTCGCGACCCTCGCCGCCGTCGCCTGGGCGTCCTGGGCAGGCCGCAGCCGCGGCCCCGTGGAGACCGCGGAGTCGGTGCAGGCCTACGAGCGCTTCCGCGCCGCGCTGCAGCCACCGGACGACGCCGGCCGCTGACCGACGGGCGCCACGGACGGGTGCTGCCGCCGGGCGCTGCCGACGGTCAGACGGGCCAGGGGAAGTTCACGCAGACGCCCTGCCGGTCGGCCGGGTCGGAGCCGAGGAAGACGCAGGCCCGCTCGGTGGTGACGTCGGCCGGCGCGTCGGCCAGTGCGGGCGCACCGGCGCCGGCGACGAACAGGGCCAGCAGGGCGGCGGCGAGCGTGCGGCGGCGGGTCACGGGGTCTCCTCGGGCGTGCAGGCGAGCGGCTGGGCGGACGACGGGACGGGCAGGGCCGGCAGCGCGGGCAGGACCCCGCAGACGGGGGCGGGCAGCTCGGCGCCGACCCCGCCGTCGCCGGGAAGGTCGAGGACGTCGTCCAGCGGGACGACGGGGGCCAGGACCACCTCGTCGCCGCCGCGCGGTGCCGCACTCGTAGCCGCCGGCCGACAGCCGGTCGCTGCCGACGCACGTGCTGTCGAGCCGGTCGAGCACGCCGGCCGGAGCGGGTGCGGCGGCGGCGGGTGCGGCGACCGGGGCCGGAGCGGGGGCGGCGGCGGGCAGGCCGGCCGGCGTCGGGAGGGAGGCAGCGGGGCGGGCAGCGCTGCGGGCGGGCGCCTCGGGCGAGACGACCCCGGAGCGGACGACGGCGGGGCGGCTCTCGCCGGGCGAGGGGACCGTCCACGGGGCCACCAGCGCGCCGCCGAGCACGCCGGCGCCGAGCACGGCGACGGCGGCGGGGGTGACGGTGCGGCCCGCCGAGGCGGCGCAGCCGGTCCAGCCAGGTCAGGCTGTCGGCCCAGGGCGCGAGCAGGGCGATCCCGCCGGCGGGCAGCGTGCCGCCGCGGACGGCGAACTCGCTGCGCAGCGCCTTGCGGGCCCGGCTGAGCAGCGAGCGGACCGCCGGCTCGGTCATGCCGAAGCGCTCGCCGATGGCGTCGTAGCCGAGCCCCTCGACCTCGCGGGCCCACAGCACGGCGGCCTGGCGGGCGGGCATGGCGTCGAGCGCGTCGAGCGCGGTGCGGGCCTCGTCGCGGGCGACGACGACGTCGGCGGTGTCGCGGGAGGTGCGCACGCCCTCGGGGACCTCGGCGACGGAGGTGGAGCGGCCGCGGACGCGCAGCCGGTCGATGACCAGACGGCCCGCGACGACGGTGGTCCAGGCGGCGAGGTCGTCCTCGGTGCGCAGCTGGTCGGCGTGCTGGTAGGCGCGCAGCAGGGCCTCCTGCACCAGCTCCTCGGCCTCGTGCCGGTCACCGAGGCGGCGCAGGACGTAGCGCTGCAGCCGCGGGGTGACGGCGCGGACGGCGGCGTCGAAGTCGGGGTCGACGGCGGGCTGGGCGGGGACCAGGCGCAGGCGCGCCCGGGCGGGGGCGGCAGGGGCGGTCAGCTGGTCGAGCACGGGGTCACGCACGGGGTCGAGCAGGGGGACCGGCAGGTCGTGCAGCGTGGACACCTGGCACCTCTCCGGCCGGTGGGCTGGGTACCGGCACCGACCTCAACGAGCGGCCGGCCGGATCCTCGCGGCCTGTGCGGAAGATCTTCTGTCGAGCACGTCCCCCGAGCGCACCGTCCCCGCACAGTTCGACGCCGACACCCCGACTCCTGCCCGCCGCGCGCCTCCGATCCCGGGGCCCCGGGCGCTCAAGACCGGGGTCGCCGGGCGCCGATCCTCCCGGCGACAGCAGCCCAGGACACCCAGGAGCCCCCCGTGGAGCACATCGTCTTCTTCCCGGCCCAGGACGGCGCCCCGGCCTTCCGCCGTGTCGCGGACCTCGACGACGCCGTCCGCCTCGTCGAGCACCTGCGCAACGTCGAGCAGGTCGCGGACGTCTCGGTGCACGCGCTGACCGAGGTGCCGCTGGCGTTCCGCGCCTACTACAAGGTGGAGGTCGCCGGCGTGCTCGAGGGCCCGCTGGAGGGCTCCGTCGAGCCGGCGGTCGAGGACGTGCTCGAGCCGGCCTACGAGGACCTCCCCGTCGACGTGCCGCTCGACCTGCCCGTCGACGACGCCGACCTCCCGCCGCTGGTGACCGTGGCGCAGCAGGGCCGCGGCAGCCGCGCCGAGGCGCGCGGGCTCGGCTTCTTCGCCAGCTGAGCGGCCCGCGCCGGGCGCGCGCCTGCGGCCGTCGCCGTACGGCGACCTCACACCTCCGCCGCTAGGCTCGGAGCGTGTCCCGACGCGGTCTGACCCTGCTGCTGGCCGGGCTGCTCGCCGTCGGCCTGGCCGCGTCCGCCGCCGTCGCGCGCGTCCCGTACGTGGCCCTGGGCCCCGGACCGACCTACGACACGCTCGGCTCCGTCGGGGGCACGCCGGTCATCGCGGTCGAGGGCCGCCGCACCTACCCGACCGAGGGGATGCTCGACCTGACCACGGTCGGCGTCACCCCGCGGCTGACCCTGTTCGAGGCCGTGCAGGGCTGGTTCGACGACGACCTCGCCGTCGTCCCGCGGGAGGTCGTCTACCCGCCGGACCAGACCGACGAGCAGGTCGACGCCGAGAACACCCGCGCCATGACGACGTCGCAGGACGCGGCGACGACGGCCGCCCTGCGCCAGCTCGGCGTGCCGATCGCGACCGAGGTCGTGGTGGCGGCGGTGAGCAAGGGCGCGCCGGCGAGCGGGCAAGCTGCAGCCGGGCGACGTCGTCACCGCGGTCGACGGCGAGCGGGTGGCCGACGGCAAGGCGCTGCGCGACGCCGTCAGCAGCCGGGCCCCGGGCGAGCGCGTCACCGTGTCCTACCGCCGCGCCGGCAGGCCGCTGCCACGGCCGTGCTGACCACGGTCGCGGCGCCGGGCGAGACCCCCGCCCGGGCCGTCATCGGCGTGGAGCCGCAGGACCGCGCCGACTACCCCTTCGACGTCACGATCTCGCTCAAGGAGGTCGGCGGGCCGAGCGCCGGCCTGATGTTCGCCCTGGGCATCATCGACAAGCTCGACGCGCCGGCGCTGACCGGCGGCACCCACGTCGCCGGCACGGGCGAGATCAGCCCCGACGGCGCGGTCGGCCCCATCGGCGGCATCCCGCAGAAGCTGCTCGGTGCCCGCAAGAAGGGCGCGACGGTGTTCCTCACGCCGGCCGCCAACTGCGCCGAGGCGCTGGGCGCGCTCCCGTCCGGGCTGACGCTGGTGCGGGTCACGACCCTGCAGGACGCGCTGGAGGGCCTGCGCGTCCTGCGCGACGGCGGGACACCCCGCGGCTGCGCCCCCGCCGCCAGCGCCGCCGCGCGGTAGCGCCCGGCTGCCCCGCCGTCGCGCCCCGCGGGGGCCTGCCGCTCCCTAGACTCCGCGCCCATGGAGCCCGCGGTCCCGTTCGCCGCGCTCGGCGCGGCGGCGCTGCTGGCCGTGGCGGCCTGGGGCGCGCTCGGCGCCGCCGCGCTCGCCCTGCGCGGGCTGCGGACGCCGACCGCGCTGCTCGGCCTGGGCTGCCTGCTGCTGGCCACGGTCGAGGTGGTCACCGCGGTCGGCTTCGGCCCCGACTCCTCCGACCGGCTGGCCCTGCTGCGCGGCACCGGCGGGCTGCTGCTCACCGCCGGGTTCGCGCTCGGCGCGCTCGGCTCGGCCACACGCGCTGCCCCTCGCCCCCGGCGGCGCTCGGCGGCGTCGTGGTGCCGCTGGCCGCGGCCCCTGCTCCCGCCCTGCTCGCGGGCGGGTCGCTGGTCGCCGCCGCGGTCATGGCCCTGCGCGGGCGCCGCGACCTGCCCGGCGCGCTGGTCGGGGCGGGCCTGCTGCTCGCCGCCGTCGCCGCGCTGGCCGCGCCGCTCGCCGACGACGGCCCGCGGGGCGCGCTCGCCGTCGTCCTCGCGCGGGGTGCCGGGGCGCTGCTGGTGCTGGGCGGGCTGGCCCTGGCCGCGCAGACCAGCCTGCTGGCCAAGGTCGTCGCGACGACGGTCGCCGGGGTGCTGGCGATGTCCACGGCGGCCCTCGGCGTCGTCGGCACGGTGGTCGTGCAGTCCTCCGAGCGGCAGGCCTCCGAGCTGGTCACCGAGACGGCGCGGGTGCGCGTCGGGGCCCTGCAGGAGCTCGCCCCGCCGCTGAGCCTGCCGGCGCGCTCGCTGGAGCAGGCCTGCCGCGAGCGCCCGGACGACTGCGGCCTCGCCCTCGACATCGTCAGCCCGGGCCGGCCCGCGTTCGCCGTCCGCGTCCCCCGCGAGGGCGCCGTCGGGGCGGTGCGCCAGCGCGGCGGGCTCAGCCTGGGCGAGACCGAGCGGCAGGGCCTGCGGCAGCAGCCGGCCGTGCAGCGCCTGCTGGCCGGGACCGCCCGGGAGCCGCAGACCGACCTGGTCCGGCTCTCGGGCAGCGGGCGCCTGGCCGCCGTCGGGGTCGCGCCCGAGCGCGCCGCCAGCCCGGACCTGCCGGTGCCGGCGGTGCTGGTCTTCGGCGTGCCCATCGACGACGCGGTGCTGCGCAGCGCGCTCGGCACCGCGGGCGGGTTCGGGGTGGCGCTGCTGTCGGGCGAGCCCCCGCGGGTCACCGCCAGCGAGGGCGCCGCCGCCCGCGACGCCGACGCGCTGCGCCGCGCCGACCGGCTGCTCCGGGAGCAGGGCGGCGTCGGGCTGCGGGGGAAGACGCTGCTCGCCGTCGGGACGTCGCCGACGCTGCGGCTGCAGCCGGTCCTGGACCTCGACGGCGACGTGCTCGGCGTACCTCGCGGTCACCCGCAGCGCGGCGCAGGCGCTGGCCGAGCCAGCGGACGGCGCTCACCCGGCTGCTGCTGGCGGCCGTCGCGACGACGGCGCTGGTCGCCCTGCTCGCCGTCGTCCTGGGGCGGCGGACGGTCGACCCGGTGCGGCAGCTGACGGCCGCCGCCCAGCGGCTGGCCGCGGGGGACCTGCGCGCCGCCGGGGCGGCCGGGCGCTCGCGCGACGAGGTCGGCGTGCTGTCGCGGACCTTCGACACCATGACCGGGTCGCTCGCGCAGCTGACCGGCGACCTGCGCAGCTCGGCGGCCCGGCTCGAGACCGTGCTGGCCTCGATGTCGGACGGCCTGCTGTCGACCGACGCCGAGGGACGGGTCGCCGCGGTGAACCGGGCCGCCCTGGTCATGCTCGGGCTGCCGGAGGCCGACGTCGTCGGGCGGCCGCTCGGGGAGGTCGCCGACGTCCGGGGCAGCGACGGCGCGCCGCTCGCCGACCCCGGCCTGCGGGTGCAGGACGCCGCCGGGGAGGTGCACCGCGCCGACGGGAGGACGGTGCCCGTGCGGGTGTCGGTGAGCGGCCTGCGGACGGCCGAGGATCCCGACGACGACGGCGCGCCGCCGAGGACGCCGACGACGGCGTCGTCGTGGTGCTGCGCGACACCACCCGCGAGGTGCAGGTCGAGCGGATGAAGACCGAGTTCCTGTCCAACGTCAGCCACGAGCTGCGCACCCCGCTGACGCCGATCCGCGGCTACGCCGAGATCCTCGTCAACCGCCCCGGGCTCGACGGCGCCAAGGTGGGGACGCTTCGCCGGCACGATCCTGTCCGAGGCGCTGAAGATGAACCGGGTCGTCGACCTGCTCGTCGACGTCGCCTCGCTGGAGGCCGGCCGGGTGGTCCCGAAGCCCGTCGAGGTCGACGTCCGCGACCTGCTCGACGCGCGGCTCGACGCCTGGCGGGGGCGAGCGCCCGAGCGGGCCGACGACCTGCGCCGGCGGGTGGCGGGCGGGCTGCCGACGGTCGTCGTCGACCGGGAGTGGTGCGGCAAGGCGCTCGACGAGCTCATCGACAACGCGCTGAAGTTCAGCGCGCCGGGGACCGCCGTCACCCTGTCCGCGACCCGGGCGCCGGACGGGTCGCGGGTCCGCGTCGCCGTCCGCGACGCCGGTCCCGGCATCGCGCCCGCCGACCAGGAGCTGCTGTTCACCTCGTTCGAGCAGGTCGACGGCTCGGCCACCCGCCGGGTCGGCGGGCTCGGGCCTCGGGCTGTCGTTCGTCCGCCGGGTCGCCGACGACGCCGGCTTCCCGCTCACGATGACCTCGCAGGTCGGGCGGGGGAGCGAGTTCGCGCTCGACCTGCCCGCGGGTGCCCCCGCGCAGCGGCGCCGGCTCAGTCCAGGGTCGCGAGCAGCGCGGCGGTGAGCCCCGGGGCGAGGTCGGGACCGGTGACCCGCTCGTCCGCCGCCCCCTCGCGGCCGCGCAGCCGCAGCACGGCCGCGCTCCCGCCGCCCCGCACGACGCCGACGACCATGCGCACCTCGCGGCGCTCGGCGTGGCCGGCGGCGTAGCCCGAGGGGTCGTCGGCGTCGTCGAGCTCGTCCTCGACCGACGGCGGCAGCACCAGCACCTCGTGCGCGAGCACCACCCCGAGCACCTGCTCGCCGAACTGCACCCGGGCGAGCACCTCGTCGAGCGGCCCCTCGGCCAGCGGGTCCTGGGCCACCGGCGTGAGCGCGCCCGGCCGGGACGCGACGACGCCCATCGTGGAGGCCAGCTGGGGCTCGGCCCGCAGCAGCTCCTCGGTGTCGACGAGCGCGAACAGCTGCGGCGGCTGGTCCCAGCCGGCCTCGTCGACGTGCCGCTCGACCTCCCCGACGACCGACTGGAGGGCGGGGGTGCTGCGGGGAGGCTGGCTCACCCCCGCAGTCTGCCGCCTGTCCGGAACCTCCGGCGCTGTGGTGGAGTTGGAGTGATCAGTCGCACCAGCACCCCCTGAGGAAGAGAGCCGCGTGGCCGTCCGCACCCCCGGGGCGGGCCTGCCCGCCCGCCCCCGCCTGCTCGCCCCCGTCCTGGCCGTCCTGGCCGTCGTGCTGCTGCTCGGCGGGGTCGGCGTCTCGCTGTACACCGACCTGCTCTGGTTCCGCGACGTCGGCTTCTCCGCGGTCTTCTCGACGGTGCTGCAGACCCGGCTGCTGCTGTTCGTGGGCTTCGGCCTGCTCATGGCGGTCGTGGTCGGCGCGAACCTCACGGTGGCCTACCGGGTGCGCCCGCCGTTCCGCCCGATGTCGCTGGAGCAGCAGAACCTCGAGCGCTACCGCGTCGCCGTCGAGCCGTTCCTGGTGCCGGTGCTGCTGCTGGGCAGCGGGGTGTTCGGCGTGTTCGCGGGCCTGTCGGCGGCGTCGCGCTGGCAGACGTTCCTGCTGTGGCGCAACCAGGACCCCTTCGGCGAGACCGACGCGCAGTTCGGCCGCGACATCTCCTACTTCGCGTTCACCTACCCCTTCCAGCGCTTCGTGCTGGGCTTCCTGCATCACCGCCGTGGTGCTGTCGCTGCTGGCGGCCGCCGCGACGCACTACCTGTTCGGCGGGGTGCGGCTGCAGACCGCGGGGGACAAGGTCAGCCCCGCCGCGCGCGCCCACCTGTCGGTGCTGGTCGGCCTGGTGCTGCTGCTCAAGGCCGTCGCCTACTACCTCGACCGCTTCGGCCTGGCGTTCAGCGAGCGGGGGCGGGTGCAGGGGGCGTCGTTCACCGACGTCAACGCGGTGCTGCCGGCCAAGAACGTGCTCATCGGCGTCGCGGTGATCTGCGCGCTGCTGGCGTTCGCCAACATCGTCGTGCGCAACATCCTGCTGCCCGCCGGCGCCGTGGCGCTGCTCGTCGTCACCGCCGTCGTGTTCGGCGGCGTCTACCCGGCCTACACCCAGCAGTTCCGGGTGAAGCCGAACGAGATCCAGCGCGAGGCCGACTTCATCGGCCGCAACATCGATGCGACCCGCAAGGCCTACTCGATCGACGACGTGCAGACCTCGACCTACGAGGCCGACGGCAAGGCCAGCGCTGCCGTCCGCAACGAGCAGGGCACCGTCGCCAACGCCCGCCTGCTCGACCCGAACGTCGTGGACCGCACCTTCACCACCCTGCAGCGCCAGCGCGCCTACTTCAGGCTTCAGCAACCTCGACATCGACCGCTACGACCTCGGCAGCGGGCCTGCAGGACTACGTCGTCGGCGTGCGCGAGCTGAACCTGCCGGGCCTCGGCGACGAGCAGCGGAACTGGATCAACGAGCACCTCATCTACACGCACGGCAACGGCATCGTGCTGGCCCCGGCGAACGAGCTCGACGACGGCGAGCCGATCTTCGTCGTGCGCGACCTGCCGGTGCAGGGCCCGGAGGGCTTCCGGCTCGACCGAGCCGCGCATCTACTTCGGCGAGGGCACCACCGACTACTCCGTCGTGGCGACCCAGCAGGAGGAGACCGACGGCCCGATCGGCGGCTCCGACGCCCCGAACTACACCTACACCGGCGACGGCGGCGTCGAGCTGAGCAACCCGTTCCGCAAGCTCGCCTACGCGCTGAAGTTCCGCGAGAAGAACCTGCTGCTGTCGGGCCAGATCGACGACGACAGCAAGCTGCAGTACATCCGGACGCCGCGCGAGCGCGTGCAGAAGGTCGCGCCGTTCCTCGAGCTCGACGAGGACCCGTACCCCGCCGTCGTCGACGGGCGAGATCGCTGTGGATCGTCGACGGCTACACGACCTCCGCCGGCTACCCGTACAGCCAGCGCACGACGCTCGGCGCGGCCGTCCGCGACAGCCAGACGCGCGGCCCGCAGCTGCCCGCCGAGGAGGTCAACTACATCCGCAACTCGGTGAAGGCGACCGTCGACGCGTTCACCGGCGAGGTCACGCTCTACGCCTTCGACGAGCAGGACCCGGTGCTGCGGACCTGGGCCAAGGCGTTCGGCGGCGACGTGCTGCGCCGAAGAGCGAGATCTCGCCCGAGCTCGCTGCGCACTTCCGCTACCCGGAGGACCTGTTCAAGGTCCAGCGCACGCTGCTGTCGAGGTACCACATCGAGGACCCGCAGGAGTTCTTCCAGGGCGACGACTACTGGCAGATCCCCGGCGACCCGGCCTCGACCGCGGGCGGCTCCCAGCAGCAGCCGCAGCCCGCGCAGCCCGGCAGCCCCGGGCGCCCAGGTCGCGACGCTGCTCAACGCCGGCGGGCAGGCCGAGGACCAGCCGCCGTACTACGTCGTGCAGCAGTTCCCCGGCACCTCACGGCCGTCGTTCAACCTCACGACGCCGTTCGTCGCCCGCAACGGCCAGAACCTCACCGCCGTCGCCTCGGTGTCCGGCGACCCCGGGCCCGACTACGGCAAGCATCCGACTGCTCGAGCTGCCCGCGAACCGCAACGTCGAGGGACCGCGGCAGATCGCAGCCCGCTTCAACTCCGACGCCGCGGTCCGTGACGACCTGTTCGCCCTCGAGCGGGGCAACAGCACCGCGATCCCGGGCAACCTGCTGACCCTGCCGGTCGCCGACGGGCTGCTGTACGTCCTGCCGATCTACGTGCAGGCCGCCGGGCAACGACGCCTTCCCGACCCTGCAGGTCGTGCTCGGCGCCTTCGGCGACCGGGTCGCCTCCGCGCCGACGTTCGCCGAGACGCTCGACGAGCTGTTCGGCCGCGGCACGGCGCGCCCGACGCCGACCACCCGGCCCTCGCCCGGCGCCAGCCCGGCACCCGGGGGTGGGGGCGGCGGCGCCACCCAGCCGCTGGTCGACGCCGCCGTCCGGGCCTTCGAGGACGGCCAGGAGGCGCTGCGCACCGGCGACTTCGCCGCCTACGGGCAGGCGCAGACCCGGCTGCGGCAGGCGCTGGACCAGCTGGCCCGCGCCACCGGCTCCTCGGCCGGCACGGGGGCGTCCGCGGGGGCGGGCACCTCGGGAGCGGGGGCGGCGAGCGCGAGCCCGGCACCCTCGGCGTCGCCGGCCGGCGCCGAGCGGCTGACCCGAGCGGCCCCGTCAGGACCTGTTGTAGGCTGGTCCTACCGACGCGGGGTGGAGCAGCTCGGTAGCTCGCTGGGCTCATAACCCAGAGGTCGCAGGTTCAAATCCTGCCCCCGCTACAAGACGACACAGCCCTCCAGGTCCTGCCTGGAGGGCTGTGTCGTGTCCGGGGACGCCCCGGCCGTCGGGGACGGCCAGGGAGAGCGCGATCTGGGCGGACCGCGATCAGGGCGGACCGCGATCAGGGCGGACCGCGATCAGGGCGACCACCCCGCGCAGGTGCCTACCTGCCGGCGCGGGCGGTGACGGTCGCGTAGTCGGCGCTGACGTCGTAGGACACCTTCGTGCCGCCGGCGTCGGTGCCGAGGGCGTCGAAGGAACCGTCGGCGTCCTTGAGCACGGACGTGATGCTCACGGTGGCGTCCTTGGCCTTGACGGCGTCCTTGACGGCCGTGGTCTGGGCGGCGGTCGCGGCGGTGTGCGCGCCGCCCGGACCGTGTCCGCCCCGGCCCCCGTGGCCGCCGCGACCGCCGCCGGCCGTGACGGTGGCGAGGTCGGCGCTGACGTCGTAGGAGACCCGGTTGCCGCTGGCGTCCGTGCCGAGGGCGTCGTAGCTGCCGTCCGGGTCCTTGCGGACCGTCGTGATGGTGGCCGTGGCGTAGGCGCCCTTCACGGCGGCGATGACCTTGTCGGCCTCGGCGCCGGGAACGGCGGTGTCGCTGGTGCGGGTGGACGGGGCTGTCGTCGCCGTCGTGCTGCCGGTGCTGCCGGTGCTGCTGGCGGCGTTGGCGGTGCCGACGCCGGCGAGCGTCCCGCCGGCCAGGAGGCCGCACAGGACGAGGGAGGTGCCGGCGACGGTCGTGCGGGTGGCGAGGCTGCGGATCACGAGGTTCTCCAGGGGGTGTCGGGGTGAGGTGCGTCCCTCACACCCAGACCGTCGCCCGCGGGCCTGCCCGGAGCCTGCGCGCACCCTGTCCGCTGCCTGTGGGTGCCCGCCTGCCGGCAGGGCGCGCCTACCGCCCGGTCACGCCCAGGCGGGCCAGCAGGTCGCGGACCCGCTCGTCGACCTGCTCCACGATCCGCCGGACGGTCTCGATGTCCTGGCCGTGGGGGTCGTCGAGCGGCCAGTCCTCGTAGGTCGTCCCGGGCAGCACCGGGCAGCTCTCGCCGCAGCCCATCGTGACGACGACGTCGGACTGCTCGACGCCCTCGTGGGTGAGGCGCGCGGGGGCTTCCCCGGCGGTGTCGAGGCCGCGCTCGTGCAGGACCTGCACGACGACGGGGTTCAGGCCCGCCCCGGGTGCGCTGCCGGCCGAGCGGATCTCGGCCCGGCCGGCGGCGTGGTGCTCGGCGAGGACCTTGGCCGCCAGGCTGCGGCCGCTGTTGTGCACGCAGGCGAACAGGATCACCGGTCTGCTCACGGCCGGGGCCCCGTGTCACCGGGGCGGGCGTCCGGGTGGGCGACGTCGTCGGCGACCCGGCGGGCGTCGGGGTAGAGCGCGAGGACGGCCGCGACGGCGAGGGCCGCCCCGACGAGCTGGGCGGCGACGAAGGGCAGCACCGAGCCGGGCGCGATCCCGGCGAACGTGTCCGACAGGGTCCGGCCGAGCGTGATGGCGGGGTTGGCGAAGCTGGTGCTGCTGGTGAACCAGTAGGCGGCGGTGATGTAGCCGCCGACGGCGTAGGCGACGGAGCTGCCGCGGCCCGACCGCACGGCCCCGAACACCACGAGCAGCAGCCCGAAGGTGGCCACGGCCTCGGCGAGCAGCAGGTGGGCGCCGTCCCGGTGGTGCGAGCTCAGGTCGACGGGCGGCAGGTCGAACATCAGGTTCGCCAGCACGACCCCCGCGCAGCAGCCGGCGGCCTGGGCGGCGACGAACACGGCGGCCGCGCGCGTGCTGAGGGCGCCGAGCGCCCGCTCGGCCAGCGTGACGGCCGGGTTGAAGGCCGCGGAGACGGGCTGGAGCGCGAGGATGAGCGCGACGAGGACGGCACCGGTGATCAGCGCGTTCTCCAGCAGCTGCAGGCCCTGGTCGCCCGGGCTGAGCCGCTGGGCGGCGATGCCGGACCCCACGACCGTCGCGGCCAGCAGCGCGCTGCCGAGCAGCTCGGCGAACGCCTGGCGCAGCAGGCCGGGCACCGGCGGCGAGGCGGGGACCGGCGGTCGGCCGGGCACCGGCGGCGGACCGGGGACCAGCGGCGGGCCGGGCACCGGCGGCGGGCCGGGGACCAGCGGCGACCCGGGCACCGGCGGCGGACCGGGCATCAGCAGCAGGCCGGGTCGATCACCCGGCACAGCGCACCGAGCGCCTCGGTCCGGGGCCGGTAGAAGGTGTTCGTGCCCTTCCTGGTGCCCTCGACGAGCCCGGCGTCGCGCAGCTGCTTGAGGTGGTGGCTCGCGGTCGCCTCGGCGACCCCGACGGCGGGCGCGAGGTCGCAGGTGCACACCCCCTGCTCGGACCCGGCGATGATCAGCGACATCAGCCGCACGCGCACGGGGTCGGCGAGGGCCTTCAGCCGCAGCGCGATCTCCAGCGCGTCGTCCGGGCCGACCGGACCGGACGCCAAGGGTGCGCAGCCGACGGGCGCGGTCGTGTCGAGCAGGGGCAGGGCCTTGGGCACGGGCACATCCTGCCCGCTCGATAGACGGATGTCGAGCAAAGGCTTGACGAACGTCGAGCAGAGCCGCCACGATGCCGATGTTCGACGAACGTCGAACTCCTGCCTCGAGGAGCACCCATGACGACCGAGACCGCCGCCACCGGGACCGCCCCGGGGCCGCCCCCGCTGGGACCCGCCCCCGCCCCGGCTCCCGCGGCCCAGAGCCTTGCCCCGACCCCTGCCACCGGCCGCGTGCAGCTCGCCCTGAACGTGGACGACCTCGCCGCCGGCATCGCCTTCTACACCGCGCTGCTGGGCACCCCGCCCGCCAAGGTCCGCGACGGCTACGCGAACTTCGCCGTCGCCGCCCCGCCCCTCAAGCTCGTCCTCATCGAGGAGCCGGGCTCCGGCGGCACGCTGAACCACCTCGGCGTCGAGGTCCCGTCCAGCGACGAGGTCCACGCCGAGATCGCCCGCCTCACCGGGCAGGGCCTGTTCACCGACGAGGAGATCGGCACGACCTGCTGCTTCGCCACCCAGGACAAGGTCTGGGTCACCGGCCCCGACGGCGAGCGCTGGGAGGTGTACACCGTCCTGGCCGACAGCCCCGTCTTCGGGACCGGCCCGCAGGAGCCGGGGCGGGCGGGGCAGGAGCCTGCCGGCGGCTGCTGCGCCGGTCCGACGGCCGCCGCCTGCTGCTGAGGCCCGGGACGCCGGCTCGGGCTCAGGACCGGGACCGCCGAGCCCGGCTCAGGCGGCCTGCACGCTCCGCCGCGACAGCCCGACCATCCAGCCGTCGATCGTCGTCGTGACCGGGGCTGCGGGGTCGGTGGCGGCGCCGAGCGTGACGAGCAGCGGCGTGAAGTGCTCGACCGTGGGGTGGGCGTAGCGCAGGCCCGGGGCGCGCGTGCGGAAGGCCGCGAGCTCGTCGACGTCGCCGCGGCCGAGCGCGTCGGCGGCCCAGGCGTCGAACTCGGCCGACCAGCCGGGGACGACGTCGGGGCGGGCCCAGTCGACGTAGGGCAGGCCGTGGGTCATGAAGCCGGAGCCGACGACGAGCACGCCCTGCTCGCGCAGCGGGCGCAGCCGTGCGCCGAGCTCGAGCAGCCGGGCCGAGCCCGCGCGGGCCGGCAGGCTGAGCTGGAGCACCGGCACGTCGGCGTGCGGGTACATGACCTTCAGCGGCACCCAGGCGCCGTGGTCCAGGCCGCGGCCGCGGTGCTCGTGCAGGGCCTCGGTCGCGGGCAGCACGGCCCGCAGCTGCGCGGCGAGCGCGGAGGACTCCGGGGTGTCGAGCCGCATGCGGCCGTACTCGGGGGCGAAGCCGCTGAAGTCGTAGACCAGCTCGGTCGGCACGGTGCTGGTGGTGCCGAGGCCGTCGGACTCCCAGTGCGCCGACACGACGAGCACCGCCCTCGGCTTGGGCAGCGCGCGCGCCCAGCCGACCAGCTGCCGCATCCAGTCGGCGTCCTCGAACAGCGGGGGAGCGCCGTGGCTCACGTACAGCGACGGGAGCGCGCCGTCGTCGGGCGTCCAGGGCCGGTGGGGCGCGCTGCTGTCGAGCGCGTCGACGTGCACCAGGTGCCGGGAGAACGGGTGCCGCGGGTCGAGCCGGGCGTCGGCTGCGGCGGTGGTGCTGCTCGCGGGGTCCAGCAGGGTCATGACGGCTCCGATGCTTCAAGGTTGTAGGAGCAGCGTAGCGCAGATCCTTCAGACTTCAACCACTGTCGAGCGCCACCCGGCAGGCCGCCTCCACGGCGTCCGCCCAGGGCGCGTAGCCCAGGTCGTTGGGGTGGAAGCCGTCCGCGTAGCGGCCGCGGTAGGGCGGGCCCGTCACCGCCCACAGGTCGGCCACGGGCAGGCCGCGCTCCCCGGCGAGGGCGAGCAGGTGCGCGTTCACGGCGCGGGTCTTGCGCTCGAAGACCCCGCGCGGCGTCGTCGCCACCACGGCACGGGGCGGCAGGGCGGCGACCAGCCGGGCGACGTCGTCGCGCCAGGCGGCGAGCGGCGTCCCGAGGGCGTCGTTGCCCCCGACCACCGCGGTGACCAGGCCGGCCGACGCCGGGTCGAGCCCGAGGGCGTGCGCGGCCGGCAGCTGGACGTCGACGACGTCGCGCGTCCGGGCGCCGCTGCGCGAGAGGTTGACGACCCGCCACGGCGCGCCGTCGTCGCGCAGCCGCTCCAGCACCACGCCGACGTAGCCGGTGGCCCGGCTGGAGGCCCCCACGGCCTGCGCGGCGCTGTCGCCGAGCACGAGCCAGAGCGGACCGTCGGCCTGCAGGGCCGCGGCGTTCGCGGCCTCCCACTCCGCGGCGTACCGCTCCACCTGGGCGTAGGAGCGCGCGAACACCCTGCGCCGCAGCCACCCCACGACGGCAGCGTCGCACGCGCGGCCCGGTCAGCCCTCGAGGCCCTCGAGACCGCCGACGAGCTTCTCGCAGACCCGTCGCAGGTCGGCCAGGTCGCGCCGGTCGAGCAGGTCGACGACGGTCCGCCGCACCTCCGCCACGTGCCCCGGGGCCGCCCGGACCAGGGCGGCGTGCCCCTCGTCGGTGAGCCGGGCGAGCTGCACGCGGCGGTCGGCCTCGTCGGGGCGGCGCGTCGTCCAGCCGCGCGCCTGCAGCGAGCCGAGGGCGTGGGTGAGCCGCGACGGCGTCATGCCGACGGCGTCGGCGAGGCTGCCGAGGGGTGCCTCGCGGTCGGGCCGGTCGGCCAGCACCACCATGATCATGTAGTACGTGTGGTTGATGCCCGCCTGCTCGCGCAGCTGCCGGTCGAGCTGCTGGGGCAGCAGCTGCAGCACGCGCACGAGCGGCAGCCAGGCGGCCCGTTCGTCGTCGTCCAGCCAGCGGGCCGGCTCCGTCATGGGCCGCACAGTAGTGAGGGGGCAGGCTGGTCGGTGTGGAGGAGCTGCTGGACCGGGCCCGCGGCCTGGCTGCCCGCGGGCGGCGCACCCTGCTCGGCATCGCCGGGGGGCCCGGCGCGGGCAAGTCCACGCTGGCCGCCGCCCTGGTGCAGGCCCTCGACGGGCAGGCCGTGCTCGTGCCGATGGACGGCTTCCACCTCGACGACACCGCGCTCGTTGCCCTCGGCCGGCACGACCGCAAGGGCGCCCCCGACACCTTCGACGCCGCCGGCTACGTCGCCCTGCTGCGCCGCCTGCGCAGCGACGACGACGACGTCGTGTGGGCGCCCGAGTTCCGCCGCGAGCAGGAGCTGGCGGTCGCGGGCGTGCTGGCGGTGCCCCGCGGGGTGCCGCTCGTGGTCACCGAGGGCAACCACCTGCTGCTCGACGGGCCCTTCGCGCCGGTCCGCACCCTGCTCGACGAGACGTGGTTCCTCGACCTGGACCCCGGCGTGCGACGGGCGCGCCTGGTCGAGCGGCACGTCCGGCACGGGCGCACCCCGCAGCAGGCGCAGGCCTGGGTCGACGCCACCGACGAGCCCAACGCCGTCCTCGTGGAGGCCACCCGGGAGCGCGCCGACCGCGTGGTCCGCCTCGCGCCCGGTCCTACGCTGGCGCCGTGACCGAGCCTCCCGCCGAGGACGCCCCGCGGCCGTCCGCGCGCGACCTCGTGCGCCGCCGGGCCCGCACCTACGCCGCGCCCGACACCGGACGCCGCCACCACATCGGCGCGGCCCCCGACGCCGTCCCCGTCCACACCGCCGACGGCGTCGGCACCGCCCGGACGACCTCCTGGCAGCTGGCCGACCGGACGGTGCCGCAGCTGCAGGGCCAGCAGGCCGCGACCGAGGCGGCCATGGAGCGCGCCGCGCAGGACCTCGACTTCGAGGCGGCCGCCCGGCTGCGCGACGAGCTGGCCGCCGTGCGCGCGGAGCTGGCCCGCAGGTAGCCGCGCGGGCAGCCCTCGGGTCAGGGCGTGAGCTGGTCGGACTCCCCGGTCAGCCAGTGCACGAACAGCGTGGTCGCGTCGTCCTGCAGCTTGCCGGTCTGGTGCCGCAGCACCGCCTGCTGCAGGCGGCGCATCACCTCGGGGGTCGCCAGCCCCGACGCCGCCTCCTTGGCGGCGAACTCCGCCAGCCGGGTGCGGCCGAAGAACGAGCCGTCCTCGTCGCGGGCCTCGTCGACGCCGTCGGTGAGCAGCAGCAGCCGGTCGCCCGGCTGCAGCGACTCGGTGCTGACCACGAACGACTGCGGGCCGGCGCCGAGCAGCCCCTGCAGGCCGAGCGGCAGGGCCGGGTCGCCCTCGAGCTCCTTCACCACCTGTCCGCCGCGCAGCAGCATCGCCGCGGGGTGGCCGGCGTTGACCCAGCGGAACAGCCCGCTGTCGACGTCGAGCTGGCCGAGCAGGGCGGTGACGAAGCGCTCGCCGCCGAACATCTGCTCGAGGGCGTCGTCGATGCTGCTCGCGGTGTCGGACAGGTCGAGCCCGGCGACCCGGCTGTTGCGGTAGGCCGTCACGGCCAGGTTCGCCAGCAGGCTGGCCTGCAGCCCGTGGCCGATGGCGTCGAACACCGCGACGTGGCAGACGTTGCCGTTGAGGGCGTAGTCGAAGGCGTCACCGCCGACCTCGTAGGCCGGCGCGAGCAACCCGCTGATGATCACCTTGCGGGTGCCGAAGGTCAGCGGCGGCAGGACGCTGTGCTGCATCTCGGCGGCCAGCGCCATCCCCTGCCGGCGGCGGCTCCACTCGTAGTGGTCGGTGTAGGCGGCGTTGCTGATGAGCAGCTCGGCGAGCAGGTGCGCGAGCTGCTCGAAGGCGTGCCGCAGCGCGTCCGGCAGCGGCCCGGGCGCGGGGACGAGCAGCTCCAGCACGCCGAGCCGCTCGACGCCGTCCAGCAGCGGCACCCACACCCGGCGGCTCGTGGCGTCGACCTCGAGGTCGACGGTGTCGACGTTGCGGAAGGCCCGGCCGGCGACCGAGCCGTCGATGGACAGGACGTCGCGCGGGGGCTCCCTCGGCAACAGCAGCGGCACCAGCGAGACCTGCTCGTAGTCGACGAGCCACAGGCGGGCGCCCCCGGCCCCGAGCAGGGCGGCGGCGTCGGAGGCCAGGGCGCCGAGCTGGTCCGGCGCCATGAGGTGGGAGCGGCGCAGGACCAGGTCGAGGGCGGCTGCGTAGGCGGCCGCGAGGTCCTGGGTCACGGCCCCAGGGTCCCACCCGCCCCGGGAGCGCCCGCAGGCGTCCCCCGGCAGGCGTCCCCCGGCCCGAGTTCGTGGGCGACCCTCCCTCTAGCCTGCGACGCGTGAGCGAGATCCCGGGCGCCAGGCCCGTCCGCGAGGAGGACGCCCTCGACGTCGAGGAGGTCGACGCGTGGGTGCGCGGCTGCGTCCCGGGGCTGCAGGGCCCGCCGGAGGTGCGCCAGTTCTCGGGCGGCGCCAGCAACCTCACCTACCTGCTGCGCTACCCGGGCCGCGACCTCGTGCTGCGCCGCCCGCCCGCCGGGCACAAGGCGGCCGGCGCGCACGACATGCGCCGCGAGTTCGACGTGCAGCGCCGGCTGCAGCCGCACTTCCCCGCCCTGCCGACCGTGCTCGCGCACGACGCCGAGCACGACCGCTACGTGATGGACCACGTCCCCGGGCTCATCCTGCGCGCCGACCTGCCGCCGGGCGTCGAGGTGGACGAGGCCCAGGCCCGGGCGCTCGGCCTCGGGGTGTTCGACGCGCTCGCGGACCTGCACGCGGTCGACGTCGACGCCGCCGGCCTGCGCGACCTGGGCAAGGGCGACGGCTACGTGCGGCGGCAGGTCGAGGGGTGGTCGGACCGGTACCGCCGCTCCCGCACCGACGACGTCCCGGACGCCGAGGACGTCATGGCCTGGCTGGCCGCCCGGCAGCCGGCCGACGTCGGGGCGGTGCTCGTGCACGGCGACTGGCGCTTCGACAACCTCGTGCTCGACCCTGACGACCTGTCGCGGGTGCGCGCCGTCCTCGACTGGGAGATGGCCACGGTCGGCGACCCGCTCATGGACCTCGGCGCCGCCCTGGCCTACTGGGTGCAGGCCGACGACGACGAGCTGTTCGCGCTGATGCGCCGCCAGCCCAGCCACCTGCCGGGGATGCCGACCCGCGAGGAGGTCGTCGCGCACTACGCCCAGCGCTCCGGCCGCACCGTCGACGACTGGGGCTTCTACGAGGTCTACGGCCTGTTCCGGCTCGCCGTCATCATCCAGCAGATCTGGTACCGCTACCGCAACGGCCAGACGACGAACCCGGCGTTCTCGGTGTTCGGCGGCGCCTGCACCCTGCTCGTCGAGCGCTGCCGGGCCCGGCTCGGCTGATCCCCCTGCGCCCGACCCTGCGGCACGCGTCCTCGCGGGGTGCGAGGTCGCGCGCTCAGCTGAGGGCGGCCAGGCCCCGGCAGGCGTCGGTCCAGGCGGCGAAGGCGTCGTCGTCGGGGCCGTCGACCGGGGCGACCACGTGCGCGGGCAGCCCGGGCCAGGAGGCCGCTCCCCGGCGGCGCGGCGCACCAGCACCGAGCCGGCAGCGGCGGCGGCCTCCGCCGCGACGTCGGCGTGGACGGGCCGGCCGAGCACGTCGGCGAGCCGCTGGGGGAGCGGACCGGCCGCCCCGCCGCCGGTCACGACGACGGCGGAGGCCGGGCGGCCGAGCACCCGCTCCAGGTCGCGCAGGCTGCTGCGGACGCCGAAGGCGTGGGCGTCGAGCAGGGCCCGGGCCACCTCGGCGGCGGTGGTCTGCGGGGTCAGCCCGACCAGCGACCACGGCGGCCGGTGCTCCCACGTCTCGCGCGCCCACGCGGGTGCGGCCGTCACGGCGACGACGCCGCCGGCGGTCGGGGCCGGGCTCGGCCCGCGCGAGCCCCTGCCACCAGCCGCTGAACGCGCCGGGGTAGGCGGCGTTGCCCTCGAGCGCCCACAGCCCGTCGACGTGGGTGGAGGTCCAGGGCCGCTCCAGGTCGTCGAGCACCGGCAGCGGCACTGGCGGCCTGCACGGGCGTGGAGGAGCCGGCGACCACCGTCACGACCCCGTCGCCGAGACCGCCGGCGCCGGCCACGGCGAGCTGGGTGTCGCCGCACCCGGCGACCACCGGCGTGCCCGCCGGGACGCCCCAGCCGGGCAGGGCGCGCCCGACGACGGTGCCCGGCTCGACCAGGTCGGCCAGCAGGTGGCCGACCCCGACCTCGTCGAGCAGCGGACGGGCCCAGTCGCGGGCGGCGACGTCGGCCATGCCGCCCGAGCAGGCGTAGGACACCTCGCTGACGACGGTGCCCGACAGGAGCAGCAGCAGCCAGTCGTGCAGGAACAGCACCCGGCGGGCGGCGGCCCAGCGCTCGGGCTGCCCGGCCCGGACGGCGAGCAGCTTGGGCAGGGTCAGCTCGGGGGCCGGCCAGTGGCCGGTGGTGGCGTAGCGGCCGTCGAGCACGCCGGTGTGCGGCAGGCCGGTGCGGTCGCTGTTGAGCACGACCGGGCCCACGGGCGCGCCCGCGGCGTCGAGCAGCACGAAGCCCTGCCGCAGGGTCGACACGGTGACGCCGTCGACCGGGCCGGCGGCGACCTCGGCGAGCGCCTCCCGGCAGGCCCGCTCGAGCGCGGCGGGGTCCAGCTCGGCCCGCAGCCCGCCGGTCGCGGGCGTGAGGGGGCGCGCCGCCGTCCGCACGGCGCCGTCGTCGGCGCAGCGCCAGGCCTTGACCGACGAGCCGCCGACGTCGAGCCCGACGGACGGCACTAGGCGCCCCGGGACGTGTCGTGCCGGGGCGGCGTGGCGGCGCCGGCGGGGCGCCACTGCGGCGCCGGCGGGGCGCCACTACTTGGTGGTGGCGATCCCGCCGTCGACCGGGATCACCGCGCCGGTCACGTAGGAGCCGGCCCGGCTGGCGAGGAAGACGGCCACGCCCGCCATGTCGTCGGGGCGGCCGATGCGGCGCAGCGGGGCGCTGGCGGCGATGTCGTCGCCGAACGCCTCCAGCGTCGCGGCCATCATCTTGCTCTCGAACGGACCGGGCGCGACCGCGTTGACGGTGATGCCCTGCGGGCTGAGCTCCTTGGCCAGGTGGCGGGTCAGCTGGTGCACCGCGGCCTTGGTCGAGGAGTAGGCGTAGGTCGGCAGGGCCGGCACGTGGATGCCGTCGATCGAGCCGATGTTGATGATGCGGGCCGGGTCGTCGAGGGAGGCGGCCTGCTTCAGGGCCGGCAGGAAGGCGCGGGTGAGGAAGAACGGGCCCTTGAGGTTGACGTCGACCAGCTTGTCCCAGGCGCTCTCCGGGAACGTCTCCAGCGGCTCGCCCCAGGTGGCCCCGGCGTTGTTGACCAGCACGTGCACCGGGCCGGACACCTCACCGGCGAAGCGCTTGCACTCGTCCTCGCTGGACAGGTCGGCGACGACGCCCCGGACGTCGCCGTGCGCCGTCAGCTCCTGCACGGCCTCCTCGACGCCGGCCGCCTTGCGCGCCGTGATGACGACGGACGCCCCGGCGTCGAGCAGGCCGCGGGCGATCATGAGGCCGATGCCGCGGCTGCCGCCGGTGACGACGGCCTGCTTGCCGGACAGGTCGAACAGGGCCGGGAAGGGGGTGGTCACGCGGCGCTCCTAGCGGTAGGTCACGAGGCCGGGCTCGACCTCGAGGTGGGCGTGGTCGTTCAGCGAGACGAGCGAGGAGCCGGAGCGGCCGGACACCACCTTGGTGATGCCGGTGTTCACCTGGGTGCGGGCGATGCGCGCCCAGCCGGGCACGGGCAGCTGCAGCAGCACGCCGCAGGCCACCCCGATGCTGCCGGCCGAGGCGACGACGACGGTGGTGCCGTCGCGCGACAGGGCGCGTGAGAGGGCCTCGCCGACCCGGCCGGAGAAGGCGGGCCAGCTCTCGGCGTAGTCGCCGTCGTGCTCCCCGGAGGTCCAGCGCACGAGGCCCTCGTCCAGCGCCTGCTGGAAGGCCCGGTTGTCGGTGACGTCGCGCGGCGGGACGCCCTTCATCACGTCGGAGCCGTCGTACTCGTCCCAGCCGCGGTCGAGCTCGACCTCGACGTCGAGGCCGGCGGCGGCGACGAGGTGGCGGGCGGTGTCCTGCTGGCGGCGCAGCCCGCCGCTGACGACCCGGCGGACGCCGAGCGGCGCCAGGCGCTCCCCGACGAGGCCCGCCTGCCGGGCGCCGTGGTCGGAGAGCACGTCGTAGTCGTCGCTGCCGAAGCTGGCCTGGCCGTGCCGGACCAGCAGCAGGACGCTCATCGGACGGACCTCCGGGAGGGCGGGCGGGACGCGGGACGTCCGGCGGACAGTAGCGACCGCGCGGGGGCGGCTGCGGGGCGCGTCCCCGTAGCCTGGCCCGGTGCTCCGACCCGCCGGCCTGCTCCTGACGGCCGCGCTGCTCAGCGGGTGCGCCGGCGCCGCCGCGACGCCGTCGGCCGCGCCCTCCCCGGCCTCGCCCGCGGCCTCCCCGACGGCCTCCCCGACGGCGCCGGCCTGCACCCCCGCACCGCTGGCCCGCCGGGCCGCCGCGGTGCTCGTCGTCGGGCTGCCGGGCGTGACCACCGCCGACGCCCCGCTGGCCCGCTCCGTGGTCGACCTCGGCGTCGGGGGGCTGTTCCTGTCCGAGCCGAACGTGCGCAGCACCGCGCAGGTCCGCGCCCTGGCCGCCGGGCTGCGGGAGCGGGCCGGACGGCCGCTGCTGGTGTCGACCGACGAGGAGTCGGGGCGGGTGGCGGTGACCCGGGCGGTCGTCGGCGCCGGGCCCTCACCGCGCCGGCTGGCCCGCAGCATGACCGTGGAGCAGGTCCGGGCCTTCGCGCAGGGGCTCGGCGAGCGGCTGGCCGACGTCGGCGTGGACCTCGACCTCGCGCCCGTGGCCGACCTCGACGACGGGCCCGCCCGCGGCATCGTCGGCGACCGGTCGTTCGGCGCGGACCCGCAGCGCGCCGCCGACTACGCGCTCGCCTTCGCCGCGGGCCTGTCCGACGCCGGGGTCGCCCCGACCGTCAAGCACTTCCCGGGCCAGGGCCGCTCCACCACCGACACCCACCGGACCACCGAGACCGTGCAGGTGTCCGTCGAGGAGCTGCGCGGCACCGACCTGGTGCCGTTCTCGCGGGCCGTCGACGCCGGCGTCCCCGTGGTCATGCTCAACCACCTGCAGTACGCCGCGCTCGACCCGGACCTGCCGGCGAGCCTGTCGCCGAGGGCCTACGCGCTGCTGCGCTCGCTCGGCTTCGAGGGCGTCGCCATGACCGACAGCGTCGGGATGGGCGCGGTGAACCTGCGCTTCGACTTCCCCGAGGCCGCGGTGCGGGCCGTCGCCGCGGGCGCCGACGCCGTGCTGGCCACCGACGGCGCGCAGGCCGTCCGGATGCGCGACGCCCTCGTGCAGGCCGTGCAGGGCGGGCGGCTGCCGCAGGAGCGGCTGGACGAGGCGGCCGCCCGGGTGGCCGCGCTGGCCGGGGCCGACCCGGTCGCCCTGACCTGCCGGACGGCGTCGTCGCCGGAGCTGGTGCTGCCGCCCGGGGAGGCGTCGTGAGGGTCGTGGTCGCGGGAGAGGCCGTCGTCGACCTCGTGTCGGCGGGGGAGCGGACCTGGACGTCGCACCCGGGGGGCAGCCCGGCCAACGTCGCCGTCGGGCTGGCCCGCCTCGGGGTCCCGACGGGGCTGCTGGCCCGGCTGTCCGGCGACGCCTTCGGGCGGATGCTGCGCGGCCACCTGGCCGGGGCCGGCGTCGACCTGTCGCTGGCCGTGGACGCGCCCGAGCCGAGCACCCTCGCGGTCGCCTCCCTCGACGACGCCGGCGTCGCCAGCTACGACTTCTGGGTCGAGGGCACGGCCGACTGGCAGTGGACGCCGGAGGAGCTGGTCGTCCCCGACGGCGTCGCCGCCCTGCACACCGGCTCGATGGCGCTCGAGCTCGAGCCCGGCGCGTCCCACCTGCTCGACCTGCTCGAGCGGCTGTCGGGCCGGGTGCTGCTGTCCTACGACCCGAACGTCCGGCTGGCCCGTCGCGGCGACCGGGAGACCGGGCTCGCCGCGGTCGAGGAGGTCGTCGCGCTGGTCGACGTCGTGAAGGTCAGCAGCGAGGACCTGCGCGTGGCTGCTGCCCGGCGTCCCGCTCGAGCAGGTCCTGGAGCAGTGGCGGGCGCTCGGGCCGGCGCTCGTCGTCGTCACCGACGGCGGCGAGGGGGCGCTCGCGCTCGGCCCCGGCGGGCTGCAGCGGGTCGCCCCGGTGGCGGTGGACGTCGTCGACACGGTGGGGGCGGGCGACGCCTTCACCAGCGGCCTGCTGGCCGGGCTCGACGACGCCGGCCTGCTCGACCGGGCGGCCCTGGACGCGGCCACCGACCTGTCCGGCGCGCTGGGGCTCGCCGCCCGGGTGGCCGCCGTGACCTGCGGGCGGCCCGGAGCCGACCCGCCGCGCCGCGGGGAGCTCTGACGCAGCTCGAGCGTGGTGATCAGGCCCGTGCCCAGGGCGCGCGACACGGCCTCGACCCGGCTCGACACCTCGAGCTTGGACAGGATGTTGCGCACGTGGTTCTTCACGGTGTTCTCGCTGATGAACAGCTCCGACCCGATCTGCCGGTTGCTCTTGCCCTGGCCGAGCAGCCCGAGGACCTCGAGCTCGCGGTCGGACAGCACCGGCGGCGGAACGGGCGCCGACGTGCGGGTGGCCTGACGGCGGAACTCCTCCATCACCGCCGCCATCGCCGACGGCGGCAGCACCGGCCGGCCGTGCGCCACGGTGCGCAGCGCGTCGGCGAACTCCTCCGCCGGGTGGTCCTTGGGCAGGAAGCCGACGGCTCCGGCGCCGAACGCGGCGACGACCTCGTCGGTCTCCTCCGTGCCCGACAGCACCAGCACCTGCACCGAGGGGCTGGCCTCGCGCAGCGGCGCGAGCAGGTCGCGCCCGCTCTCGCCGCCGAGGTCGAGGTCGAGCACCACGAGGTCGGGCCGCAGCTCGCGCGCGAGCCGCAGCGCCGTGGCGCCGTCGGCGGCCTCCCCGACCACCTGCAGGTCGTCCTCCATGGACAGGTGCATCCCGACGATCTGGCGCCACAGCTGCTGGTCGTCGACGAGCAGCACGCGCCACGGTCCGTCCTGGACGACGGGCTCGCTGGTCATGGACAGACCCTACGCAGACGGGCAAGCACCCGTCCCGCTCCGCCGGTAGCATCGAGGGGGTGAGCGAGACGGGTCCTGCTGGTGCGGCGACAGGGGTCGACGCCGCCCGCGAGGCCGCCCGCCGGCGCACGTTCGCCGTCATCAGCCACCCCGACGCCGGCAAGTCGACGCTGACCGAGGCCCTCGCCCTGCACGCGCGGGTCATCCAGGAGGCCGGCGCCATCCACGGCAAGGCGGGGCGCAAGAGCACCGTCTCGGACTGGATGGAGATGGAGAAGGCCCGCGGCATCTCGATCTCGTCGGCGGCGCTGCAGTTCGACTACGAGGGCTCGGTCGTCAACCTCGTCGACACCCCCGGCCACGCCGACTTCTCCGAGGACACCTACCGCGTCCTGTCCGCCGTCGACAGCGCCGTCATGCTCGTCGACGCCGCCAAGGGCATGGAGCCGCAGACCCTCAAGCTGTTCGAGGTCTGCCGCCACCGCGGGATCCCGGTCATCACGGTCATGAACAAGTGGGACCGGCCGGGCCTGGAGGCCCTGCAGCTCATGGACGAGGTGCGCGACCGCACCGGCCTGGAGCCGACGCCGCTGACCTGGCCGGTCGGCATCGCGGGGGAGTTCAAGGGCGTGCTCGACCGGCGCACCGGCGGCTTCGTCCGCTTCACCCGCACCGCCGGCGGCGCCACCGTCGCCCCCGAGACCTTCCTGACGCCCGACGAGGCGCTCGAGCAGGAGGGCGAGGCCTGGGTCCGCGCCGTCGAGGAGTCCGAGCTGCTGGCGGCGATGGGCCAGGACCACGACCAGGAGCGCTTCCTGGCCCACGAGACGACGCCGGTGCTGTTCGGCTCGGCGGTGCTGAACTTCGGCGTCCGCCAGCTGCTCGACGTCCTGCTCGAGCTCGCCCCGCCGGCCGGTGCCCGCGAGGACGCCGAGGGCGTGGCCCGCAAGGTCGACGCCCCCTTCAGCGCCTTCGTGTTCAAGGTGCAGGCCGGCATGGACAGCAACCACCGCGACCGGCTCGCCTACATGCGCGTCTGCAGCGGCGTGTTCGAGCGCGGCAGCGTCGTCACGCACGCCGCCACCGGCAAGCCGTTCGCCACGAAGTACGCCCAGCAGGTCTTCGGCCGCGACCGCGAGACGGTCGACGTCGCCTACCCCGGCGACGTCGTCGGGCTGGTGAACGCCAACGCCCTGCGCGTCGGCGACAGCCTCTACGTCGACCAGAAGGTCGTCTTCCCGCCGATCCCGAGCTTCGCGCCCGAGCACTTCGCGGTCTGCCGGGCCAAGGACAGCAGCCGGTACAAGCAGTTCCGCCGCGGCATCGAGCAGCTCGAGCAGGAGGGCGTGGTGCAGGTGCTGCGCAGCGACCTGCGCGGCGACCAGGCCCCGGTCCTCGCCGCCGTCGGGCCGATGCAGTTCGAGGTCGCCGAGGCGCGCATGGCCGGGGAGTTCAGCGCCCCCGTCACGCTCGACCGGCTGCCCTACTCCCTCGCCCGCCGCACCACCCGCGAGTGGGTCGCCCAGCTCGACCCGCAGAGCGGCGTCGAGTGCCTGCTGCGCGGCGACGGCGCGTGGCTCGCCCTGTTCGCCGACCCCTGGCGGCTGTCCCGGGTCCAGCGCGACCTGCCCGACGCCGTCCTCGAGCCGCTGGTCGCCGCCGCCGACGACGCCCGCTGACCGTGCGCCCGTCGCCCGTGCGCGTGCCGTCCCCGCCGTCGTCGTCGTTCCCGACGTCGCTCCCCGCTCGCGCGTCCCCGCCGTCGTCCGCGGCCCTGCGCGCCCGGCCGCTGGCCGCCCTCGCGCTGCTCGCCGGGCTGCTCGCCGGGCTGCTGGGCGCCACCGGCACGGCGGGCTCCCCGGCCGCCCGCACGGTCCCCGCGTCCGCCCCCTCGGTGGCGGTGCCGCTGACCGGCGCCCCGGCCGCCGTCGCCGCCCGGGCCGCCCTGCGCGCCACCGCCGGGCGCGCGCCGGCCGGTGCCCGGGGGGTCGCCGGCTCCCTCGCCGTCCTGGCCCCGCTCGCCGGCGCCGGTGCCGGGCCCGCCGGCGCCGACCTCGCCGTCCTGCCGGTCGCCCCCGTCGTCGGCCGGCCGCTGCTGCTCCTGCAGCGCCCGCGGCCCCCCACGCCCGCTGCCGCCCGCACCCGTCCCGCCGCCGTCCGCGGCCGCGCTCCTCCGGCACCCGCAGCGACCTGAGTCCCTGCCCGCCGCGCACCCTTGCCCGCGGCACCCCCTCCTGCCGGAGACCCCCGTGTCCACACGCGCCACCGTCTGGCGTGCGCTCGTCGCGCTCGCCGTCGTCGCCCTGTCCGCCTTCTTCGCCGCTCACCCAGCAGCCCCGCCTCGGCCTCGACCTGCGCGGCGGCACCCAGATCGTCCTGCAGACGCAGGACAGCCCCACCGTCCGGGCCGACGCCGAGAGCACCGACCGCGCCGTCGAGGTGCTGCGCCGCCGGGTCGACGCCCTCGGCGTCGCCGAGCCGACCCTGGCCCGCTCCGGCGACGACCGGATCATCGTCGAGCTGCCCGGCCTGCAGGACCCCGCCGAGGCCGCCGAGGTCATCGGGCGCACCGCGCAGCTGACCGTCCACCCGGTGCTCGCCGAGGCCGCGCCGGGCACCCCCGTGACCGCGAGCGGCACCGTCGACACCAGCACGCGAGAGCGTGCTGGCCGACGAGGGCGGCGGCCCGCCGCTGCGGCTCGGCCCGGCGGCGCTGACCGGCGAGGGCATCGGCGCGGCCAGCGCGACCCTGGACCCGCAGTTCGGCACGTCCTGGACGGTCGACCTGGCCTTCCAGGGCGACGGCGGGCGGGCCTGGGAGGAGGTCACCGGCGCGGCCGCCTGCCAGCCGCCGGGCGACCCGCGCCGCCGGGTGGCGATCGTGCTCGACGAGGAGGTGATCAGCGCCCCGCAGGTCGACCCGTCCGTGCAGTGCCGGATCGGCCTGGCGGGCGGCACCGTCATCACCGGCGACTTCACCCGGGAGGAGGCGCAGGACCTCGCCGCGCTCGTGCAGGGCGGGGCGCTGCCGCTGCCCGTCGAGGTGATCGAGCAGCGGGTGGTCGGCCCGACCCTCGGGGCCGAGGCCATCGACGCCAGCGGCAGGGCCGCCGTGCTCGGCGTCGGGCTGACGGCGCTGTTCCTCGTGCTGGTCTACCGGCTGGTCGGGCTGCTGGCCGCCGTCGGGCTGGCGGCCTACGGGCTGATCTCCTACGGCGCGCTCGTCGCCCTCGGCGCCACCCTCACGCTGCCCGGGCTCGCCGGGCTGCTGCTGTCGGCCGGCCTCGCGATCGACGCGAACGTGCTGGTGTTCGAGCGGGCCCGCGAGGAGCAGGCCGCGGGGCACCCGCGCGGCGTCGTCGGGGCGCTGCGCGAGGGCTACGCGAAGGCCTGGTCGGCGATCGCCGACAGCAACGTCACCACCGTGCTGGCGGCCGCTGCTGCTGTTCTCCTTCGCCAGCGGCCCGGTCCGCGGGTTCGGCGTCACGCTGGTCATCGGCGTGCTGGCCTCGCATGGTGTCGGCGCTGGTGGTCTGCCGGGCGCTCACCGACCTCGTGGTCGGGCGCGGCTGGGTGGCCCGCCGCCCGGCCGTCACCGGCTTCGCCTCGCCGGGCCGGGTGCGGACCTGGCTGGCCCGGCGCGACCCGCAGCTCATGCGCCACCGCGACCGGTGGCTCGCCGTCTCGCTCGTCGCCGTCGTCCTGGCGTCCGCGGGCATCGCCGTGCGCGGGCTCGACCTCGGCGTCGAGTTCACCGGCGGGCGGCTGGTCGAGTACTCGACGTCGCGCACCGTCAGCGCCGAGGCCGCCCGCGCCGCCGTCGCCGACGCCGGCTTCCCGCGCGCCGTCGTCCAGACCTCCGGCGACGACGACATCACGGTGCGCACCGGCGCGGCTGAGCAACGCGGAGGAGGGCCGAGGTCCGCGCGGCCGTGGCGAGCGTCGGCGGGGAGGTCGACCTGCAGCGCGACGAGCTGATCGGCCCGACGCTGGGCGACGAGCTGCGCACCAAGGCGCTGCTCGCGCTCGCCCTCGCGCTGGCCGCCCAGCTGGCCTACCTGGCGGTGCGCTTCCGCTGGACCTTCGGCGCGGGCGCCGTGCTGGCGATGCTGCACGACGTCCTGATCGTGCTCGGCGTGTTCGCCTGGCTGGGCCGGCCCGTCGACGGCGTCTTCCTGGCCGCCGCGCTGACGATCATCGGCGTCTCGGTGAACGACTCGATCGTCACCCTCGACCGGGTCCGCGAGATCTGGACCCGCGAGCGGACCCGGCCGCTGGCCGACGTGTGCGACGACGCCGTCCTGCAGACCGCGCCACGCACCGTGAACACCGGCCTCGGCGCGATGTTCATCCTGGCCAGCCTCACCGTGCTCGGCGGCGACTCGCTCACCGACTTCGGGCTCGCCCTGCTGCTCGGGCCTGCTGGTCGGGACGTGGTCGTCGGCCTTCACGGCGACGCCGCTGCTGCTGCTGCTCGAGAGCCGCTTCGGCGGCGTGCCGCCGCAGCCGAAGCGGGTCCGCCCCCGCACGGTGCCCGGGGCTGGGAGGCTGCCCGACAGCGGCGCGGTGGTCTAGGAGGGGAGCGGCGGTGGACGAGCACCTCAACCTGGTCCTGCTGCTGGCCTTCGCCGTGCTGCTGGTGGCGGTCCTCGCGGTCCGCGTCGCCGACCGCACCGGCCTGCCCTCGCTGCTGGTCTACCTGGCCCTCGGGCTGGTGGTGGGGGAGGCGGGCCTCGGCGTCGAGTTCAGCGACTACCGGCTGACGGCCGACCTCGGCCTGGTCGCCCTCGCGGTGATCCTGGCCGAGGGCGGGCTGACGACGCGGTGGAGCGTGGTGCGGCCGGCCCTGCCCTACGCCGTCGTGCTGGCGACGGTGGGGGTGGCGGTCAGCGTGCTCGTCGTCGCGGGGGTCGCCCACACGGCCCTCGGCGTCGACTGGCAGACCTCCGTCGTGCTCGGCGGCGTGCTGGCCAGCACCGACGCCGCGGCCGTCTTCAGCGTCCTGCGCAAGCTGCCGCTGTCGGCCCGGGTGCGCACCGTGCTGGAGGCGGAGTCGGGGCTGAACGACGCCCCGGCCGTCGTCGTCGTGGTGCTCGCCAGCTCCGACGCCTGGGGCAGCACGGGGGTGCTGCACCTGCTCGGCGAGGTGGCGGTCGAGCTGGTCGTGGGAGCGGTGGTCGGGCTGCTGGTCGGCCGGCTGGGGCGGCTGCTCATGGCCCGGGCCGCCCTGCCGAGCGCCGGCCTGTACCCGCTGGCGACCGTCGGCCTGCTGCTGCTGGCCTTCACCGCCGCCAACGCCCTGCACGGCAGCGGCTTCCTGGCCGTCTACCTGGCGGGCCTCGCCTTCGCGACCGGGGCCATGCCGCACCGGCGCGCCGTCCTGGGCTTCGCCGGGTCGCTCGCCCTGCTCGCCGAGGTCGGGCTGTTCGTCCTGCTCGGCCTGCTCGCCAGCCCCGAGCGGCTGCCCGCGGCCGTCGGGGCGGCCCTGCTGCTCGGGGCGGCGTCGACGTTCCTGGCCCGGCCGCTGGCGGTCGCGCTGTCGGCGCTGCCCTTCCGGCTGCCGCTGCGCGAGCAGCTGTTCCTGTCGTGGGCGGGCCTGCGCGGGGCGGTGCCGATCGTGCTGGCCACCATCCCGGTGACCGCCGGCGTCGCCGGGGCCGAGCGCGTGGTCGACGTCGTCTTCGTGCTCGTCGTCGTCTACACGCTCGTGCAGGCGCCGACGCTGCCGCGGGTGGGCCGGGCCCTCGGCGTCGTCGAGCGGGGGCAGGCCAGCGAGCTCGAGGTCGAGACCGCGCCGCTGGAGGAGATGGGCGCGGACCTGCTGCAGGTCACCGTGCCGGCCGACAGCCGCCTGCACGGCGTCTACGTCGACGAGCTGCGGCTGCCGCCCGGTGCGCAGCTCACCCTCGTCGTGCGCGGGGGCGCCGCCCTGGTGCCCGACCGCGGCACGCAGCTGCTCGTCGGCGACCAGGTGCTGGTGGTGGCGACGGCGGCGGTGCGCGACGCCGCCGAGGCGCGGCTGCGCGCGGTGGCCCGGGCGGGCAAGCTGGCCCGCTGGTACGGCGAGACCGGGACGCCCGGCGGGGGCGGGGGGCACTGAGCGCCGCGCGTCGCGCGCGCCGCCCGGGGTAGGGCAGCGGCGTGACGGCACCGCACTCGGACACCCCGGACGCCCCCGCCCGCGCGGCGCACGCCGCCGGGCCGGTCGTCGACGACCCGCGCCGCCGGTTCGGCGGGGTCGACCCGGTGGCCGTGCTCGCCGGGTCGACGGCGTCGCTCGGCACCCTGCTGCTGCTGTCGTCGCTGGCCGGGGCGCTCGGCCGGATCGGCTACGCGCAGAGCACCGGCGACGCCGAGCTGTCGAGCACCGCGCTCGGTGCCGGGCTGGTCGTGCTGGGGCTGTCGCTGCTGTTCGGCGGCTACACCGCGGGCCGCGCCGCCCGGTACGAGGGCAAGCGCAACGGGCTGCTCTCGGGCGTGCTGTTCGTGCTGCTGTCGGCCGTCGTCGCGGCGATCGCCAGCACCTCCGAGCGGGTGGCGGACCTCGACCTGCCCCGCTTCGTCGACACCGACATCCTCAGCGTCGCCGCGCTGGCCAGCGCCGTCACCGCGCTCATCGTCGCGCTGGGCGCCGCGACCGTCGGCGGGCGCTTCGGCGCGGCCTACCACCGCCGGGTCGACGACGCCCTGCTCGGCGGCCTGCCGCCCGGCTGACCCCGGAACGTCCCGCAGGCCCCCGGTGTTGGCACAGGTACGCCGACCCGAGGAGCCCTGACCGTGTTCTGGTCCCGCAAGCCGCTGACCCTGCCGACCGCCGAGGAGGCCCTGCCGGGCCGCCCCACCCCGCTGCCCCTGCAGGAGCGGCACTCCGTCAACGGCACCCCGCTGGCCGGCCCGTACCCCGAGGGCACCGAGGTGCTCGACGTCGGCATGGGCTGCTTCTGGGGCGCCGAGCGCATCTTCTGGCAGCAGCCGGGCGTCGTCACGACGCTGGTCGGCTACGAGGGCGGGATCACGCCGAACCCGACCTACGAGGAGACCTGCACCGGGCTGACCGGCCACGCCGAGGTCGTCCGGGTCGTCTACGACCCCCGGCAGGTCAGCCTCGAGCAGCTGCTCGTGCTGTTCTGGGAGAACCACGACCCGACGCAGGGCATGCGCCAGGGCAACGACGTCGGCACCACCTACCGCAGCGCGGTCTACACGCACACCGACGCGCAGCTGCAGGTGGCCAGGGCCAGCCGCGACAGCTACGAGCAGGCGCTGCAGGCCGCCGGCCGCGGGCCGATCACGACCGAGATCCTGCCGGCGTCGACCTTCTACAACGCCGAGGGCTACCACCAGCAGTACCTGCACAAGAACCCCGGCGGCTACTGCAACCACGGCTTCAACGGGGTGAGCTGCCAGATCGGCACCGGCATCACCGCCGAGGTGCCGATGGAGCAGCAGGTCGCCGAGAAGAAGGCCGACCAGCAGCCCGCAGCCCAGCAGTAGCGGTCCGCGCCGTGGCCCGCCGCGTGCTCGCCGCCCTGCTGGGGCTGCTCGCGGCGGGCTGCGCCGTGCTCGCCCTGACGGTGTCGCCGCTGTGGCTGCTCGCCGCCGGGCCGGCCGTCGTCGGGTGCGCCGCGGTCGGGCTCGGGCTCGACCTCGACCGCTTCCTGCGGGCCGTCGACGGAGCGGTCGACGGCGGGGACGCCGGCTCCGGACCGGCCGGGCTGCACCCGTGACCCGTGGCAGGCTCGCGCCATGACCACCGCTGCTGACCTGGGCCAGGCCTACGCGCTCGACGGACCCGCCCTCGAGCTCGGGGCGGTCGTCGTCGACGGGCAGGCGCACCCCGACGCGCGCGTGCGGATGCCGCTGTCGATGCTCAACCGGCACGGCCTGGTCGCCGGGGCGACCGGCACCGGCAAGACCAAGACCCTGCAGCTCATGGCCGAGCAGATGTCGGCGGCCGGCATCCCGGTGTTCCTCGCCGACATCAAGGGCGACGTCTCCGGCGTGGCCGCCCCCGGCGCCGACTCCGAGCGCACCCGCACGCGCGCCGAGGAGACCGGCACCGACTGGACGCCGACCGGCTTCCCGGCGGAGTTCCTCGCCCTCGGCGGGCTCGGCGAGGGCGTGCCGGTGCGCGCCACCATGACCTCCTTCGGCCCGGTGCTGCTGTCCAAGGTGCTCGGCCTGAACGACACGCAGGAGAGCAGCCTCGGGCTGGTCTTCCACTTCGCCGACCGGCAGGGCCTGCCGCTGCTGGACCTCAAGGACCTGCGCGCCGTCATCAACCACCTGGTGTCCGACGAGGGCAAGGCCGACCTCAAGGAGCTGGGCGGGCTGTCCAGCGCGACCGCCGGGGTGATCCTGCGCGAGCTCATCGGCCTGGAGGACCAGGGCGGCGACGTGTTCTTCGGCGAGCCCGAGTTCGACACCGCCGACCTGCTGCGCGTCGCCCCCGACGGCCGCGGCGTGATGTCGGTGATGGGCCTGACCGCCGTGCAGGACAAGCCGAAGCTGTTCAGCACGTTCCTCATGTGGATGCTCGCCGACCTGTTCCACGACCTGCCCGAGGTCGGCGACGTCGAGCAGCCCAAGCTGGTGTTCTTCTTCGACGAGGCGCACCTGCTGTTCGACGACGCCAGCGAGGCGTTCCTGGACGCGATCGCCCGCACCGTGCGGCTCATCCGCTCCAAGGGCGTCGGCGTCTTCTTCGTGACGCAGACCCCCAAGGACGTCCCGAGCGAGGTGCTCGCCCAGCTCGGCAACCGCGTCCAGCACGCCCTGCGCGCCTTCACCCCCGACGACGCCAAGGCCCTCAAGGCGACCGTCTCGACGTTCCCGAAGAGCGACGCGTACGACCTCGAGACGCTGCTGACCAGCATGGGCATCGGGGAGGCCGCGGTGACGATCCTGTCCGAGCGCGGCGCCCCGACGCCGGTCGCCTGGACCCGGCTGCGCCCGCCGAGCTCGCTCATGGCGCAGCTCGACCCGGCCGAGCACGCCCGGATCGTGCAGGCCTCCCCGCTGCTCGCCGAGTACGGCACCGTCGTCGACCGGGAGTCGGCCTACGAGCTGCTGCTGGAGAAGGTCGCCCCGCCCGCCGAGGACGAGCCCGAGGACGACTCCCCGGAGCCGCAGGCGCGGCGGCAGGAGCGGATCGAGCGCGAGCGCGACGAGGAGCCCCGCCGCGGCGGTGGGGGCGGTGGCGGCGGTGGTCTCGGGCGGGTGCTCGGCTCGACCGTCTTCCGCAGCTTCGCCCGCTCGGCCGCCACGGTCGCCGGGCGCGAGATCGCCCGCTCCCTGTTCGGCACGGCGCCGCGCCGGCGCAGCTCCAGCACGCGACGGCGCTCGTCGTCGCGGCGCGCCCGCTGGTGAGGGCCCGCCGCGACGCGGCCCTCCCGCTGCTCGTCGTCGTCTGGGTCGCCGTCGTCCTGGGGCTCGACACCGGGGCGTCGCTGCTGCAGCAGCGGCTGCTCGGCGTCGGGACGGTGCTGCTGCTGCTCGGCGTGCTGCACGGCGAGGACCGGGCGACGCGCGTGCAGGTCGGCGTCGTCGTGGTGTACGCGGGCGTGATCGAGCTGGTCTTCGCGGGCTGGCTCGAGGTGTACGCCTACCGGTTGGACGGCGTGCCGTGGTTCGTCTTCCCGGGCCACGGGCTGGTCTACCTGGCGGCGCTCGCCTTCGGCCGGCTGCGCTGGGCGCACGCGCACCGCCGGCTGCTGGTCGGCGGCACCGCGGCCGCCGTGGCGGCGTGGGGGCTGTGGGGCGTGGCCGCTGTCCGACCGGCCGGACGCCCTCGGCGCGTTCTGGGCCGTCTGCCTGCTGGCCTTCCTGCGCTGGGGCAGCAGCCCGCTGCTCTACGTCGGGGCGTTCCTGGTGGTCAGCTACCTGGAGGTCGTCGGCACGTCGCTCGGCACCTGGACGTGGGGCCCGGACGACCCGGTCACCGGCTGGATCAGCATCGGCAACCCGCCGAGCGGGATCGCGGGCGGCTACGCCTGGTTCGACGCCGCCGCCCTGTGGGTCGCCCCGCAGGTGCTGCGGCGGCTGCGTCAGACGGGGACGGCGTCCTGCTCGGGGGCGGGCGCTGTGAGCCGGGCGAGCACGGCGACGGCGAGCAGCACCAGCACGCCGCCCGCGACCTGGACCGGCCCGAGCCGCTCGCCCAGCACCAGCGCCGCGACGCCGACGCTGACCACCGGCTCGGCGGTCGAGACGACGGCGGTGTCGCCGGGCCCGAGCCGCTCGAGCGCGGCGAAGAACGCGGTCACGGCGACGACGCTGCCCAGCAGCGCGACGCCGGCCAGGGCGCTCCACGCGACGGCCGACCGCGGCAGCGGCGCACCGGTCGACAGCGCCAGCACGTCGTAGACCACGCCCGCGCCGCCCATGACGACGGCGGCGGTGGCGAAGGGACCGGTGCCGCCGGGGACCCGGCTGCTCAGCACGATGTAGAGCGAGTACGACAGCGCGGCGCCGAGGCCGAGCAGCACGCCGACGGTCTGCCCGCCCTGCACCGGGCCGAGGGTGAGCGCCGTGCCGAGGGTCGCGACGACGACGCAGCCGACCGCCAGGGGCCGTGGGCGGTGCCGCAGCAGCACGGCCGACAGCAGCACCACGACCGCCGGGTAGAAGTACAGGAGCAGGGCGGTCAGCGAGGCGCTGATGCGCTCGAGGGCGAAGAAGTAGCACAGCGACTCGACGACGTAGCCGACCCCGCCGAGCAGCAGCAGGGCGCCCAGCACCCGGCCGCGGGGGAGCGCCTCGCCGCGCAGCCGGGCCAGCGCGAGCAGCACGACGGCGGCGAGCGAGAAGCGCACCGACAGGACGCCGAACGGCCCGACCCCGTCGTCGTAGACCACCTTGGTCAGCACCGGCATGACGCCGAAGCAGGACGCCGACAGCAGGGCCAGCCCGACGCCGACGAGCCGCGGGCTCACGACGGCTCGCAGGCCCGCGAGGACGGCGTCGTGCAGCAGGCCGTTGCTGCAGACGACGCTGCCGCCGCCCGGGCCGCGGCGCCCGGCGAGGTCGGTGAACGTGCCGCCCGCCTCCTCGACGACGGGCTGCAGGGCGGCCAGGTCCCACAGCGAGACCTCGGGCTCGAAGGAGGCGTCGACGGCGCCCTCGGCGACCAGCACGTGGCTCCAGAAGTCGCCGTAGGCACGGGTGCGCCAGCAGGCGTCGGACAGCCCGACCAGGCCCGGCAGCCGGCCCTGCTGCTGCCACCCGGTCAGGGAGGAGTACGACAGCGAGGCGTCGGACAGGTCGGCCACCCGGGACACCTGCAGCCGGGTGCCCTGCTCCACGGACGGCCCGGCCCACGCGCCGTGCCCGCGGGCGGCCCACCAGCGGCGCCCGAGGGCGGGGGCGCTGACCACGCCGACCTCGACCTCGCCGTCGACCTGCAGGGCCACCAGCGTCGCCCACACCGGCACCCCGCGGACGAAGTTCTTGGTCCCGTCCACCGGGTCGACGACCCACTGCCGCGGGCCGCTGCCGGTGACGCCGTGCTCCTCGCCGAGGACGGCGTCGTCCGGGCGCTCGGCGGCGAGCAGCTCCCGCACCTGCCGCTCCACCTCGAGGTCGGCGTCGCTGACCGGCGTGAGGTCGGGCTTGGCCTGCACGTCGAGGTCGAGCGCCCGGAAGCGCGCCAGGGTGACGGCGTCGGCGGCGTCGGCGAGGCGGTGCGCGAGAGCGAGGTCGGGTGTCACCGCACTAGTCTGCCGTCGTGCGGGTCGCCCTCGTCCTCCCCGGCCAGGGCAGCCAGCGGCCGGGCGCCGGCGCCGCGTGGGTCGGCACCCCCGGCTGGGAGCTGGTCGCGCAGGCCAGCGCCGCGCTCGACCGCGACGTCGAGGCGCTGCTGCTGACCGCCGACGCCGAGCAGCTGCGGCCCACCCGCGAGGCGCAGCTGGCGACGTTCCTGCTGTCGCTCGTCGCCGTGCAGGCGCTCCCGGAGCTCGACGTCGTCGCCGTCGCCGGCCACTCCCTGGGCGACCTCACGGCGCTGGTCGTGGCCGGCGTGCTGACCGTGCCGGACGGGCTGCACCTCGTGGCCGAGCGCGGAGCGGCCATGCAGGAGGCGTGCGACGCGCGGCCGGGGACCATGGCGGCGGTCCTGGGACTGGAGCCGGACGCCGTCGCCGCAGGGCTGCCCGAGGGGGTGTGGCCGGCGAACGACAACGCTCCGCTGCACGTCGTCGTCAGCGGGGGCGTCGACGACGTGACCGCCGCCGGGCCGCTGCTGAAGGAGGCGGGGGCGCGCCGGGTGCTGCCGCTGCAGGTCGGCGGTGCTTTCCACACCCCGCTCATGGAGCCCGCCCGGCCGCGGCTGGAGGCCGCCCTGGCCGCGGTGACCTGGGCCCCGGCGCGGCTGCCGGTGCTGTCGGGCTCGCTCGCCGGGCCCGACCCCGACCCTGCCCGCACGCTGTCGGCCCAGCTGACCGCGCCCATCCGCTGGCGCGAGACGCTGCTGGCCCTGCCGCCCGTCGACGCCGTCGTCGAGTGCGGCCCGGGGGGCGTGCTCACCGGGCTGGTCAAGCGCACCCTGCCCGGGGTCCGCGCCGTGTCCGTGTCCTCGCCGTCCGACCTGGAGAGCCTGTGAGCCGCACCGTCCTGGTCACCGGAGGCAGCCGCGGCATCGGCCTGGCCACCGCCCGGCTGCTGACCGAGCAGGGGCACCGGGTCGCCGTCACGCACCGCTCCGGCGCCCCCGACGGGCTGTTCGGCGTGCGCTGCGACGTCACCAGCACCTCCGACGTCGACGCCGCGTTCTCCGCCGTCGAGGCCGAGCTCGGGCCGGTCGAGGTGGTCGTGTCGAACGCGGGCGTCACCGACGACGGGCTGCTCCTGCGGATGAGCGAGGCGTCGTTCACCGGCGTCGTCGACGCCAACCTCACGGCCGCCTACCGGGTCGCCAAGCGGGCCAGCCGCTCGATGCTCAAGCAGCGCTGGGGCCGCCTGGTGTTCGTCTCCTCCGTCGTCGGGCTGTCGGGCGCGGCCGGGCAGGTCAACTACGCGGCCTCCAAGGCCGGGCTGGTCGGCCTGTCCCGGTCGATCGCGCGCGAGCTCGGCAGCCGCGGCATCACCAGCAACGTGGTCGCGCCCGGCTACACGCAGACCGACATGACCGCCGGCCTGGACGCGGAGGCGTTCCTCGACCGCATCCCGCTCGGGCGCACCGCCTCGCCCGAGGAGGTCGCCGCCGTCATCGCCTTCGTCGCCAGCGACGCCGCCTCCTACGTGACCGGCGCCGTGCTGCCCGTCGACGGCGGTCTGGGGATGGGCCACTGACCGCGCCGCCGGTCCGCTGCCGGCCCGACGCCGGGCTGGTGCGCCGCCTGCTCGCCGTGCAGCACCCGCAGTGGGCGGAGCTGCCGCTGACGCCCGTGCCGTCGGCCGGCACCGACAACGCGCTGTTCCGCCTCGGCGCGGACCTCGTCGTCCGGCTGCCCGTCGTCGACTGGGCGGTGGACGACGTCGCCAAGGAGCAGCACGTGCTGCCGCTGCTGGCCCCGCACCTGCCGCTGCCGGTGCCCGAGCCGGTCGCCGGCGGCGAGCCCGGCGCGGGCTTCCCGTGGCCCTGGTGGGTGTACCGCTGGCTCCCCGGCCGCACCCCGCTGCCGGCCGACGACGTCGCCGCCGACCTGGCCCGCTTCGTGGTCGCGCTCCGGTCGGCGTCCGTCGCTGCCGGGCCGGCGGCGAGCCGGGGCGGTCCGCTGGCGCCGCTGGACGCGCAGGTGCGGGAGCAGGCACCCCTGCTGGCCGACCTGCTCGACCCCGCCGACGCACTGGCCGTGTGGGAGCAGGCGCTGGAGGCGCCCCCCTGGGACGGCCCGCCCGTCTGGGTGCACGGCGACCTCGGGCTCGGCAACCTGCTCGTCGACGAGGCGGGGCGGCTGTCGGCGGTCATCGACTGGGGCGCCTGCGGCGTCGGGGACCCCGCCGTCGACCTGTTCCCGGCCTGGCTCTGGGCGAGTCCGGGACGGGACGCCTACCGGGCAGCGGTCGACGTCGACGACGCCACCTGGGAGCGGGGCCGCGGGCGGGCGCTGGCCATCGCGCTGGCGCAGCTCTCGTACTACCGCGAGAGCAACCGGGTGCTGGCCGCGCAGGGCGCCACGGTGCTGCGGTCGCTGCTCGGCGACGGCGCCGTCGCGCCACTAGGGTCGTCGGCGTGACCCGTGACGAGGTGCTGGCCGTGATGCGCGAGAAGGCCGTCGAGCTGCTGGAGGTCGAGCCCGACGCCGTGCAGGAGGACAAGTCGTTCGTCGCGGACCTCGAGGTCGACTCGCTGTCGCTCGTCGAGTACACGATGGACCTCGAGGACAGCCTGGGCGTCGAGCTGCCCGAGGAGGAGCTCACCGACCTGACGACGATCGGCGCGTTCCTCGACCTGATCATGACCAAGAACCCCTAGTGCTGCTCGAGGGCAAGCGCCTGCTGGTCACCGGCGTCCTCACCGACCGTTCGATCGGGTACGCCGTCGCCCGGCTCGCTGCCGAGCAGGGCGCGACCGTCGTGCTGTCCTCCTTCGGCCGCCCGATGTCGCTGACCCGGCGGGTCGCGAAGCGCCTGCCCGGCAGCCCGCCCGTGGTCGAGCTGGACGTCGCCTCCGCCGACGACCTCGCCGCCCTCCCGGACCGGCTGCGCGAGCACGTCGACGGCCTCGACGGCGTCGTGCACGCCATCGGCTTCGCTCCGGCCTCGGCGCTCGGCAGCGGCCTGCTCGGGACGTCGTGGGAGGACGCCGGCACCGCGCTGCAGGTCAGCACCTGGTCGTTCGCGGCGCTCGCCCACGCGGTCGCGCCGCTGTGGGCGCCGTCGGCGTCCTACGTCGGGCTCGACTTCGACGCCACCCGCGCCTGGCCGTCCTACGACTGGATGGGCGTGGCCAAGGCCGGCCTGGAGTCGGCCTGCCGCTACCTGGCCCGCGACCTCGGGCCGCGCGGCGTCCGCGTCAACCTCGTCGCGTCGGGGCCGCTGAAGACGATGGCCGCCAGGAGCGTGCCGGGGTTCGCGCAGTTCGAGGACGTGTGGGACGCCCGCGCGCCGCTCGGCTGGGACGTCACCGACCCCGAGCCGGTGGCCAGGGCCTGCGTCGCCCTGCTGTCCGACCGGCTGCCGATGACCACCGGCTCGGTCGTGCACGTGGACGGAGGGTTCTCCGCTGTCGGCGTCTGAGCCGGTCGAGGCCGCGCGCCGCCTCGCCGACACGCTGCTGCGCCCGCAGGCCGAGCGGGTCGACGTCGAGGGCGTGCCCCGCAGCCACCTCGACGCCGTCGCCGCGGCCGGGCTCTACGGGCCGCTCCCGCCGCCGGTGTCGCGCGAGGTCGTCGAGCTGCTGGCCGGCGCCGACGGCAGCACCTGGTTCGTCACCGTGCAGCACGGCCTGCCGCTGCTGCAGGCCGCGGCCGCCGGACCACCCGCGGCTGCCCGGACTGCTCGACGGCAGCACCCCCGCCGGCGTCGCCTTCGCGCACCTGCGCCGCCCGACCCGCCCCGTCACGGCCACCCGCACCGACGGGGGCTGGCGCTTCGACGGCGCCGTCGACTGGACCACCGGCTGGGGGCTCGTCGACCTGTTCCTGCTCGGCGGCGCCACCGACGACGGCCGCTTCGTCTTCGCGCTGCTGCCCGCCGTCGTGCAGCCCGGCCTGACCGCCACCCCGCTGCCGCTGATGGCCATGCAGGGGACCTCGACCGTCCGGCTCGACCTCGACGGGCTGCGCGCCGACGACGCCGACGTCACCCTGGTCGCCGACGCCGCGCAGTGGCTGGAGGCCGACCGCTGCCGCACCGCCAACGTCGGGCCGCACACCTTCGGGCTGCTGCGCGAGACGACCACGCGGCTGCGCGAGCGCGCCCCCGAGCTCGCCGCGCAGCTGGCCGAGCAGGCCGAGCAGCTGCGCACCGAGGCCTACCGGCTGCTCGACGACGTCGACCCCTGCGA
Source organism: uncultured Actinomycetota bacterium (assembly GCA_963815615.1). Lineage (GTDB taxonomy): Bacteria > Actinomycetota > Actinomycetes > Mycobacteriales > SCTD01 > RYN-122. The sequence continues at coordinate 108,189 of CAWFHF010000006.1, forward strand.
GCAGGTCGAGCAGCGGCTCGACCTGCGCGCCCGCGCGCTGCTGCTGGCCGTGCAGGCCACCACCGCGCTGGTCACGGTGACCGGCGGCTCGGGCATGGCCCTCAGCGCCGCCCCGCAGCGGCTGGCCCGCGAGGCCCTGTTCCACCTCGTGCAGGCCCAGACGCCGCCGGTCAAGCAGGCGACGCTGCACCGGCTGGGGGGCTGAGCGCGCGCCTCGGTGGTGCTCGTGGCGGTCAGCGTCACCACCCGGCGGCGTGGAGCCAGCCGCTCTCGTCGATCAGGCGTCCGTCGCGCAGCCGCAGGGTCTTCTTGCCCTCGTGCACGTCGTGGTGGTGGTGCGTGCACACGGGCACCAGGTCGGGCAGCCGCGTGCAGCCGCTGACGGCGTAGCGGTCGACATGGTGAGGGACCGTGCCCGGGCCGCCGCAGCCGTTGACCGCGCAGTCGTGGCCCCAGACGGCGACCAGGACCCGGCGCTCACGCTCGGTCGCGTGCCGGTGCTCGCCGCTCGCGCCCACCGGCCGGCCCAGCGCGTCGAGCAGGACGGCGGACAACCGCGGGTCGCAGCCGTGGCGTCGGAGGGCCGCGGGGGTGAGCGGCACGACGCCACGCGCGGTCTGCAGCAGGCCCGGTGGTGCGCCGGGCTCGCCCGCGAGCGCCGCCAGGGTCGCCGTCACCGTGAGGCTGGCGGGCGAGGGGCGACCGCTGCCGGGCGTGACGGCGGCGAGGTCGTGCAGGAGGGCGGCGAGGGCGTCGTGCGCCCGCTGGCTCGGCGTGCACTGCGGGCTGCCCTCGACGGGCGGCCTTCGACCGGGTGCTCTGGCTCCGTCTGTGAGGGGCTCGAGCCCGGGGCCGGCCTGCCCGTGCCGGGCGAGCCGGTCGAGGTCGCCGGTCTCGCGGCCCTCGGGGGCACGGTCGGCGTCGGCGTCGGCGTCGGTGTCGGCAGCGGGGCTCTGGCGCTCGCGGGCGCGCAGCTCCTCGTGCAGGAGCTGGCCGGTCTCGTCGGTCAGGTGACCGCGCAGCGACCAGCCGCCGCCCTTGAGCTTGCGCAGGACGAGGTCGCGGGAGCGGTACTCCTGCTCGGCCGTCGCGTCGAGGTCGGCCTCGGGCTGCAGGGCGTCGACGAGCAGGCCGAGGGCGGCATCGGCGTCGGTGGGCGGGAGGGCTTCGGCCAGCAGCACGGCGACCGGCTCGAGCGCCTGCGCGGCACTTCCCCAGCAGGCCGCGGCCAGCCCGGCCTTCACGGCCTGGGCGACCCGGTCGCGCCGCGCGACGTGCTCGGCCTGCTGCGCGTCGGTCGGCTCCGGGCAGGCGGCGCCGCTCCAGGCCGCGAGCAGGTGGGCCGAGCCGTCGACGAGCGCGGCCTGCAGCTCGGCCTCGGGCACCGACAGCGGCAGGCGGGCGAGCTGCCGGGCCAGCGCGGTGGCGGTGCGCAGCGCGACCGTGCCCTCCGCCAGCGCCTGGGCCAGCAGGGGAGCGTCGGCCAGTGCTCGGGCGTCGGCCAGCTGACCGCGGTCGCCGCTGGGCAGGGTGCGGAGCCAGGTTCGGGTCGAGCCGGCGGCCGCGAGGGCCCAGAGGTCGCGGGCGTCGACGTCGGCCACGCCCTGGAGCACGGCGGCGTGCAGCCGTTCGGTGGCGACGAGCAGCTGGCGGGTGCGCTCCAGGGCGACGGGCGCGGGCAGGAGGGCCGGATCGACCGCCAGGGCCTGCTCGACGGCCTGCAGCAGAGGGGCGACATCGGGCGCGGGGTCGGGGGCGGGCCGGGGGAGGGGCACCCCCGGGACGGCCCACGCTGCCTCCTCCGGCATGACGGCCCCCTCCCCCGATCGACTGCGTCGAGGGTCCCACCCGGGTCCGACAAGAACGGTGCCTCGGGGCGGCTGGAGGCCACGAGCCCGCCGCGATCTGCGGGGTCGTGAGGCCACCTTCGGCGTCGTCCGTGAGACTGCTCGCAGGGAGCAGGAGTCACCGGTGACGCGCAGGGCCACGCGTGTGCTGGCGACCGTGGCCGAGCTGCACGAGCGGGGCTGCCAGCGGCTGCGCGTGTCGCCGGGCCTGTCGAGCTCGGGGCTCCCCTGGCGGTGCGACGTCACGCCGGTCAGCAACATCCGCCAGGCGCACGGAGCTCGGGTCGTCTCGCCCGACGTGCGCGTGCTGGCGTCCTGCACGATCACGGCCTCCTTCGGCTGGAGCGATGCACGCAGCGCCGAGAGCTCGACGGCTCGCGGACCTGTTCCTGGAGCGCTTCCCGCTGCTGGCGACGGCCGGGCGAGGACGCGACCGGGAAGACGCGGGCTGGTACGTCGAGATGCTCGGCGTCGCCGAACGCGGCTTCCTGCCCGATGGCCTACGACGACGGGGGCGACGACCTGTCCCAGGCCCCCGTCATGCCGACCGTCGCGGTCGGCGGCACGCGCACGTGCCCGGACCTGCCGCTCCCACCGCGCGGCCTGGCCCTGCCGTCGCGGCGCGCCGATCCGGCGGTCCGGCGAGCCGGTGCGGCTGGCTCGAGGACCGCTGGGGGTGTCGTGGCAGGTCGTCCCGACGTCCTGCGGCAGCTGCTCGCGGACCCCGACCCCGACCCCGACCCCGGCCGGTCCGAGCGTGCGCGGTGCAGGCGGTGCTCGGCCGCGGAGGTGGGCGCAGGGCCGCCTTGACCACCGGCACGACGTCGGACAGCGACAGCGGCAGCGGCAGGCGGCGCTGCTCCGCCTCGACCTGTCGCCGCACGGCGTCGTCGGGGCGGCGGCTCCCACGAGGCCGGCCCGAGCGCCGGGCTCGGCAGCAGGGCGAAGCGGGTCAGCCGGCGACGCGCACGGGGTCGGCCAGCGGCACCTCGACGACGTCGCCCGGCACCAGCTGCCGCCCGCGCCGCGTCTCCGGCTCTCCGTTGACCCGCACCGTGCCTGCCTCCAGCAGCTCCTTGGCGTCCGAGCCGCTGTCGGCCAGGTCGGCCAGCTTGAGGAACTGCCCCAGCCGGATCGGCCCGCCGTCGGCGCGCACCGGGACGTCACGCACGGTCGGGCTCCTGCCGCAGCAGGTGGACCGCCAGGACGGCGAACCAGACGTCGACCAGGCCGAGCCCGAGGCGCTGCCACAGGCCCGCCCGGCGGCTGTCGACCAGGCTGGCGACCAGCGACGCCGCACAGGCCACCCCGACCGCCCGTGACAGCGCCGGGCGCGGCAGGGCGGTCGCTCCCAGCAGCGGGCTGGCGGCCTGCGCGGCGTAGCCGGTGGCGGCGGCCACGTAGTGCAGGGAGTCCAGGGTCGTGCCGCCGGCCGGGCTGAGCGGGGTGGCGGCGACGCCGAGCGTGGCCAGCCCCGACGCGGTGGCCGCGAGCCGCAGGCTGCCGGGACGCAGCCGGCTGGCGTAGGCAGGCACGAGCACGCCGAACGCGACGAACCCCGCGGTCATGAGCGGCTGCGTCGGCGCGCCCTGCTCGGCGAGCCGGCTGATGGTCTGCTCGACCGGGTCGTAGCCCTCGCGCAGCAGCCCGCCGACGAGCCACGCGCCGACGAACGCGGCCGGCCCGGCGACGCCGCCGAGCAGCAGCAGGCGACGGGCCGGGGTGCTCACGGGGACAGTCTGCCCGCGCGCAGCGCCTGCTTGTCGGTCTTGCCCAGCGCGGTGCGCGGCAGCGCGTCCAGGAACACCACCGACCGCGGCGCGGCGTGCTCCGCCAGGCCGTCGCGGACCCACGCCCTCACCTGGGCCGCCGTCACCTCCCCCCGCGCGACGACGAACGCCGCGACCGCCTCGCCCGCCAGCGCGTCCGGCACCCCGACGACGGCGGCGTCCTCGACCGCCGGGTGGCGGCGCAGCAGCTCCTCCACCTCGGCGCTGAACACCTTCGCGCCCCCGCGGTTGACCATGTCCTTCGTGCGGTCGAGCACCACGACCGAGCCGTCGTCCTCGAGCCGGGCGACGTCGCCCGTGTCGAACCACCCGTCGACGACGGCCGCGGCGGTGGCGGCCGGGTCGCCGGCGTAGCCCGTCGTCACCAGCGAGCCGCGCAGCCACAGGGCACCCGGCTCGCCGGCCGGCAGCACGGCGCCGTCGTCGAGCGAGCGGACCTCGGCCTGCATGCAGGGCAGCGGGCGGCCGACGCTGTGCGGGCGGCGGCGCAGGTCGTCGTCGTCGGCCAGGCAGGCGGGGGAGTGCGTCTCGGTCAGCCCGTACACGTCGTGCAGCCGGACGCCGGGCAGCCGCGCGCGCAGGGCCTGCTGCAGGTCCTCGCCGAAGGGCGCGCCGCCGGCAGCGACCCGGGTCAGGGCGGGCAGGTCCCGGAAGCCCGGCACCCGCAGGCACAGCCTCCACCAGGACGGCACCGCGTAGGCCCAGCTGACCCGGTGCTCGTGCAGCAGGGCGACGTACGCCGTGGGGGAGGGGCTGTCGACGAGCACGCTGGTGGCGCCGCCGAGCATGGCCGGCAGCAGGTGGGCGTGCAGGGCGGAGATGTAGGACAGCGGGAACAGCACCGCCGTGACGTCGCCGGGGCCGAGCTGCAGCACCCGCTGGTAGCTCATGCCGGAGTGGACGGACGCCCGGTGCACGACCTGCGAGGCCTTGGGCCGGCCGGTGGTGCCGCTGGTGAAGACGACGGCGAAGACCTCGTCCTCGGCGGGCTGCTCCCACGCCACCGGCGGCCCGTCCTCGGCCAGCACGGTGGCGAGGTCGTGCGACCCGGCCAGGTCGTGCGCCGGGGTGGCCAGCAGCAGCCGGCAGGCCATGTGCCCGACCATGAAGTCCCACTGCGCGGGGGCCAGCCGGGTGCTCAGCCCGACCATGACCAGCCGCGCCCGCGCGCAGGCCAGCAGCAGCACGGCGAGCTCGAGGCCGTTGTCGGCGGCGACCGCCACGGCGTCGCCCTGCCGCAGCCCCCTGCCGTGCAGGGAGCGCGCCGCGGTGTCGACCGCGGCGGCAAGCTCCCGGTAGGTGAGGGCCCGCTCCCCGTCGACCAGCGCGACCGACTCCGGCCAGCGGCGGGCAGCCCGGTCCAGCACCTCCACGACCGAGCGGGGCCGCCGGGGGTAGGACAGCGCGGGGGCGCCGAGCCACTGCTCGGCGACCACCGGGTCGCCGGGAGCGTCGTCGTAGGCGTCGTCGTCGGGGGCGGTCACGGGGCCAGCCTGCCTGCTGCCGGCCACGGGCGCCGGGCTCAGCCGACCTTGGGCAGCAGGCTGCGGCGGAGCCCCTCGCGCAGGGCCTCCAGCACCTCGGAGGCGAGGTCCTGGACCTCGGAGGCCAGCACGAGCACGTGCGGGTGGACGCTCGTCGTGACGCTGGCCTCGTGGCGCAGCGCCCGGCAGTGGACGATCTCCCGCGGGACGGGCGCGTCGTGCGCGCTGGCCAGCAGCCGCCGCAGCGTCCGCTCGGCGTCGCGCAGCCGGCGGACCGCGCTGCTCGTCGACGTCGCGACCGCCCGCGCCGTGCAGGAGGGGCACAGGTCGTCGGCGCGGGCCTGCTCGTAGGGGCGCTCCACCAGCCGGGTGCCCGGGGCGAGCCGCAGGGTGCAGCCGGCGTCGGCGTGCAGGCGCAGGACGAAGCCGCGCTCCCCGGAGGCCGGGGGCCGCGACTCGCCGGCCAGCCGCACCGGCGCGTCCCACGACAGCAGCTCCGGAGCGACGGCGTCCGCTGCGGTGCTCACACGCACTCATCGGACGGGAGCCGGGACAGGCCCGTCACCCGCGGGGGTGACGGGGAGGGGGGGCGGGGTCAGGACGGGCGGCCGGAACGGCTGTCACCCGAACGCCCTGCGCAGGTCGCCGCACGGTGCCCCTGCGCCGGTCGTGGGTCGGTCGCCCGACGGGTCGACGACGCCGAAAGGGCCCCCGGGACGCGTCCCGGAGGCCCTGTGGGGCAGGCGATCAGGTGGTGGCGGTCCGCCGGCGACCGACGACGACGAGCGCCGTGCCCGCGGCCACCGCGCCGAGACCGGCGAGGCCGAGCAGCACTGTCTCGCCGCCCGTGAAGGGCAGCGTCGCCGGGGCGGCGCCGCTGCTGCTGCGGCCGCTCACGGTCGTGCCGCTGACGGTCCCGGCGCTGGTGCCCGTCCCGGTGCCGGTACCCGTGCTGGTACCCGTGCCCGTGCCGGCCCCGTACCGGCGCCGCCATCGTCACCGGGGAACGAGCTGGTGCCGGGGGACGGGCACCCTCCCGAGTAGGCATCGCACGGGGCGGACTGCGCGAGGGCCGGCAGGGCCAGCGCGACGGTCAGGGGAAGTGTCGCGACCGCGACGGCCAGCGAGCGGCTGCGCATGATGTGCTCCTCGTGATGGGTAGGCCCGACGGATCGGCTGTGTTGTGCAACGACGCGGTGCCCTCGGAGTGACGCTCTGTAACCCGCAGGTCGGGAGAGGAGCCCGTGTGCGCCTCATCATGCCCGATGACCCTCCTCTTGTGCTAGGCCGAACGGGTGCGACTTGCGCCGTTGCGCCTGCCTCGTCGCTCTCTGTGACCCAGGTCATCCCGACGTCGGGCAGCCGTGCGTGCCGACCCCGCGCCGGTCGGTGCGCGCCCGTCGCCTCCCGCTTCGCCGCCGGGCTCCTGCTGGCCCATGATCGTGCCGAGACGACAGTGTGACCGCGAGCAGTCCGACGCCACCAGCGTGCGACGACGACCAGGGGAGGACGACGATGGGAGGTCCGGGCGTCCCCTCGAGCCGGTCCCCCGCACGCCCCGCCGCCGGGCCGGGAGCCCGCGGCCTGCGACGCGCTCGACCCGGCCCGCGCTACCGCTTCCTGCTCCGCTTCGGCGTGCGGCCGTTCCTGGTGCTGGTCGACGTCGTCGCGTGGCTCGTGGCCGCCGTGCTGACCGGCGGACCCTTCGGCGCCGACACCGCCCTGCTGGTGCTCGTCGTCGGGCTGTACGCCGCGGCCGGGCTCTACCGCAGCCGGCTGTCGATGTCCGCGCTGGACGACCTCCCCGCGCTCTGCGGGCGGGCACTCGCCGCGGCTGCCTTCGTCACGACGGTCGGAGTCCTGCTCGACGTGCCGCCGGGGCCGCGAGCCCTGGGAACGGCGACCCTGCTGTGCGCGACCGTGCTCGCGGGGCGCAGCCTCGCCTACAGCGTCGTGCGACGGCTGAGGGCGCGGGGATCGGTGGAGCACCCGACGCTGGTGCTGGGTGCCGGGCGGGTGGGCGCCCAGCTGGCCTCGCTGCTGCTCGAGCACCCCGAGCACGGGCTGCTGCCGGTGGGGTTCCTGGACGACGACCCGTTGCTCCGCCCCGAGGAGCGGCCCGTACCGCTGCTCGGCGACAACAGCGCGCTCAGCAGGGCGATCGTCGAGTTCGGGGCCCGCGACGTCGTCGTCGCCTTCGGCTCGCTCAGCGAGGCGGGCATGGTGGACGTCATCCGCACCTGTGACCGGCTCGACGTCGAGATCTTCTTCGTGCCGAGGCTGTTCGAGCTGCACCACACCAGCCGCGACATGGACCAGGTCTGGGGCGTCCCGCTCGTACGGCTGCGCCGCGCCGCCTTCCGGTCACCGTCGTGGAAGCTCAAGCGCGCCGTGGACGTCGCCGTGTCCGGCACCGCGCTGCTCCTGCTGCTCCCCCTGCTGTCGGTGCTGGCCCTGCTCGTCCGTCTCGAGGGCGGTCCTGGCGTCCTGTTCCGCCAGCAGCGGGTAGGGCTCGACGGCCGTCCCTTCGACATGATCAAGCTGCGATCCCTGCGCCCGGTCGACGAGACCGAGTCGGCGACGCGCTGGAACGTGGCCCACGACGACCGCCTCGGCCCGGTGGGCCGCTTCCTGCGGGCGTCCTCGCTCGACGAGCTGCCTCAGCTGTGGAACGTGCTCCGCGGGGACATGACCCTGGTCGGTCCGCGGCCGGAACGGCCCTACTTCGCCTCGACCTTCTCGGCGTCGTTCCCGCGCTACGCCGCCCGCCACCGGGTGCCCGCCGGCATGACCGGCTGGGCGCAGGTCCACGGGCTGCGCGGGGACACCTCGATCGGCGAGCGTGCGCGCTTCGACAACTACTACATCGAGAACTGGTCGCTCTGGCTGGACGTCAAGATCGTCCTGCGGACGGTCTCCTCGGTGCTGCGCCGCAGCGGCGGCTGACCCGGTGAGCCCTCGACCTCCGGCCTCCCGCCGGCTCGTCGCGCTGTCCCACACCGGGCTGCACTCCGGGGCCGAACGCGTCCTCGGACGGCTGCTGACGGCCGCCCGCGACGCCGGGTGGGACGTCTGCTGCGTGGTGCCGCCCGGGCCCTTCGCCGACGCGCTGGCCGCCGACGGCGTGACGGTCGTCCCCGGGCGCGACCTGAAGCTCGGCGGCGGCCCCCGACCCCTCGCCGCCCTGCTGCTGCTGCTGCGCGGACTCCGCGCTGCCCGTCTGCTGCGTCGCATGCCCGCCGACGTCGTCGTGGTGAACGGGTTGCTCGGGCTCCCGGCGGTCCGCGCTGCCCGGCTGCGGCCACCGGTCGTCTGGCTCGTGCACGACGTCGTGCAGCGCCGCAGCTGGAAGGCCCTGCTGACGGCCGTCGCGCCGGCGGTCGACCTGGCCGTCGCCGTGTCCGACGCCGCCGCCGCACCCCTGCGGCAGGCGGGGCTGACCGTGCGCGTCGTGCGCAACGGCACGGCCTGGCCGGTGGAGCCCGCCGCCCCCGAGGCCGCGCCCGACGTCGTCGGCTGCGTCGGCCTGCTCACGCCGTGGAAGGGCCAGGACGTGCTGCTGGAGGCGGTGGCGGGGCTCCCCGGCGTCGTCGTCGAGCTCGCCGGCGGGACCTTCCCGAAGGACGCGGCCTACGCGGAGCGGCTGGCCGAGCGTGCCGGGCGCGCGGACCTGGCGGGGCGCGTCCGGCTGCTGGGGGCCGTGCCCGACGTCCACGACCGGCTGCGCAGGTGGGCGGTCGCCGTCAGCCCGAGCACCGAGCCCGACCCCGCGCCGCTGGCCGTCCTCGAGGCGATGAGCGTCGGGGTGCCCGTGGTGGCGACCGACCACGGTGGTCCGCGCGAGTACCTGGGCGAGGCGGGCGTCCTCGTGCCGCCGGGGGACGCCGCGGCGCTGCGTGCCGCCCTCGCCGGCCTGCTGGCCGACCCGCCCGAGCGCGCGCGGCGCGGCGCGGTCGCCCGCGCCCGGGTCGCGCAGCACTACCGCGTGCAGGACCGGACCGCCGAGCTGCTCGACGTCGTCGCGCAGCAGGCGGGGGTCGGCGCATGAGCGGGCGGCCGCTCCGGGCGCTGTTCGTCGACGAGGGCATCGGCGGGCACCGCACCGTCCGAGCCGGCCTGCAGCGCGCGCTGGCCGAGCGTGACGACGTCGACGCCGAGTTCCTGGTCGTGCCCGACCCCGGGCTGCTCGGGAAGGTGCTCAGGCGTCCGGTCCCGGGCCTGGGCCGGCTGGACCTCGACCTGCAGCCGCTGCGCGCCCAGCTGGTCCGCTCGGCGTGGCTGCGCCGTGCCCTCGAGCGCGTGCTGCCCGGGAACGGCACCGGGTTCGACGTCGTGCACGTGTACACCCAGAACACCGCACTGCTGTCCGCCCACCAGCTCCGGCGGGTACCCGCGGTGGTCACGACCGACAGCACGACGACGCTGAACGCCTACCGGCTGCCGTACCGCCCGCCGACCCGGTTCACGCCGTGGACGGTGCGGGCGAGCGTGCCCTTCGAACGGCGGGTCCTGCACGCCGCCGGCCGGGTCGTGGCCAACAGCGGCGAGGTGGCCGGCGCGCTGGGAGCCGTGTACGACCTGCACGAGCCCCGGCTCGTCCGCCTGCCCTTCGGCGTCTGGCTGCCGCCGCGTCCGCGGCCGCGCCCCGACCGCCGCCCGGTCATCGCCTTCGTCGGGCACCAGCTCGAGCGCAAGGGGGGCAACCGCCTGCTGCGCCTGCACCAGGAGCACCTGCGCGACCGCTGCGACCTGCTGCTGGTGACGACCGAGCCCGTCCCACCGCTCCCCGGGGTCACGGTCGTGTCCGACCTGCAGGGCGGGAGCGACCGGCTGTGGGGCGTCCTCGCCGAGGCCGACGTCTTCTGCTTCCCCAGCACCATCGACCAGGCGCCGAACGCCGTCCTGGAGGCCGCAGCGGCCGGTCTGCCCGTCGTCGCGCTCCCGGTCGGGGCCGTCCCCGAGATGGTCGTGGACGGCGTCACCGGAGCGCTGGTGCCGCTGGGCGACGACGCCGCCCTGCTTGACGCCCTGGTGCGACTGCTCGACGACCCGGCGCTCCGGCGTCGTCAGGGATGCGCGGGTCGCGCTCACATGGAAGCCTGCTACGACATGAGGATGTCCGTCGACGCGCTCGTCCGGGTCCTCCGCGACGTCGCCGCCGAGGGTCCCCGAGGGATCGGGTGACGGCGGCGCAGGTCGAGGTGCTCCGCTCGCTCGGCGCGGCCGAGTGCCTGGCCCCCGAGTGGGAAGCGCTGTGCCTCGCGCAGGGCGCGGGTCTGGCCTCGAGGCCGACCTACGGACTGGCCTGGTGGCGGGCCCTGGGCAAGGGCGAGCTCGCGGTCGTCACGAGGCGGCGCGAGGGCCGGCTGGTCGCCGTCGCACCGCTGCACCGGCGCGCGCTGCTCGGCCAGCCGGTCCTGCGGTGGCTGGGCCACGGCCTCGGCACGGTGGGGCGCGCCGTCGCCGTCGACGACGACGCCCGCAGGGAGCTCTGGGACGGCGTGGCCGGCCTCGGGCTGCCGCTGCAGCTGGTGCACGTCCGGCCCCCCGAGGCGAGCACGCTCGCCCTGCGCCGCTCCGCGTCGTGGACCGTGCGGGTCGAGGTCGAGGACCGCTGCCCCGTGCTCGACCTGCCGGAGGGGACCTCGGCGCGCACGGTGCGCAGCGCGCGCAGCCTCAAGCGGCTGCGGAACTACCGGTCGGCGCTGGCCCGGGAGGGTCGCGCCTTCGACGTCCTCGTCGTCGACGACGTCGAGGGCCTGCGACGGTACTGGCCCGAGATCCAGCGGGTCGCGGCGGTCGCGGACGCCGGGCGCGACCGGCTCGACCTCTGCGGGGCGCCCTACGACGCCTTCTCCTACCCCTTCCTCGAGCAGGAGGCTGCGGCTGGCCGGCTGCTGATCGTGGGAGGGACCGTGGGCGGGCGGTGGGTCGCCCACGAGGTCGGCCTGCGCAGCGGGACCACGCTCGAGCTGTGGCTGTCGCGCTTCGACCCCGACCTGGAGAAGGCCGGACCCGGTCACCTCGTCATGGAGCAGATCGTCGACCGGGCCGCGGACCTCGGCGTGACCCGCCTGGACTTCGGGCTCGGTGAGAACGCCTACAAGGCGCAGTGGGCGCGGGAGGGGTACGACGTCGCGAGCCTGCTCGCGGTCCCCGTGCCGGGGCGGCCCGGCCTGGTGCGCACGCGTCTGCAGGCGGCGAACCGCCTGGCGGACGTCGTGCGGTCCGCGCGGCGCCGGGGGAGGGCCGGCACCGCATGGTGACACTCGAGGACGGCCACGGCAGGGACGCGGCACGCAACACGCTGGCCCTGCTGGGCAGCCGCGTCGTCATCGCGGTGCTGGGCTGGGCCGGCAGCATCGCCGTCGCCCGCGTGCTGTCGCCGGTCGAGTGGGGTCAGTTCTCGTTCGTCTTCGGCCTGCTGGGTCTGTTGGCGGTCGTGACGGACCTGGGCGTCGGACGCGTCGTGCTGGCCCGGCTGGTCGATCCCGACGAGGCCGAAGGCCCGCAGGTGGCCAGCGCCTTCATCGCGCTCCGGGCGGTCCTCGGCGTCTTCGGCTACCTCGTGGCACTGGCCTACGTGGTCCTGCTCGGCTACCCCGCAGAGGTCGTGCGGGCGACGGCCGTCGCGGGCCTCGTGGTCGTCATCGCCACGCCGAGCCATGCCCTGACCATGCTCTACCAGGCCAGGTTGAAGATGACTGTGGTCGCGGTGGCGGAGAGCCTCGGGCAGGTCGTCCAGCTCGTCCTGACCCTGCTGGCCGCCCTCGTCGCTCCCGTCCTGCTGGTCCTCGTGCTTCCGGTCATCGCCAACGAGCTGGTCAAGCTCGCCCTGAAGGTGCGGGGTGTCGCGCGCGGTGACGCGGGGCTGCGCCCCGCGCGCGACGTCGAGGTGTGGCGGTGGCGGCCCATGCTGGCCGAGGCGCTGCCGTTGTCGATCGGCTTCGCGCTGACGACCCTGCTCTACAAGATCGACGTGCTGCTGCTCAGCCGGCTCGACACCTTCGAGGCGGTGGGCCTGTACAGCGTCGGCTACAAGTTCGCCGACGCGCTGTCGCTGGTCGGGACGGCCGTGCTCGGCCCGGCGCTCACCCTGCTGCTGGCCTCCTGGCCCTCGGACCCCGCGACGTTCCGCGAACGCGCCCGCTCGACCGCCCTGCTGCTCGGGTTCCTGGCCTCCCTGGTGGCGAGCGGCTTCTGGGTCACCGCCGAGCCGCTGGTGACCGCGCTCTACGGAGAGCGCTTCGCGGAGGCAGCCGGAGCCACCCGGCTGCTGGTCCTGGGCGGCTGCCTCGCGCTGATGACCCAGGTGGGCTTCACCCTGCTGGTCGCGACCGGCCGGCAGCGCGTCTACCCGTGGGTCGGCGTGCTCGGCCTGCTCAGCAACGTCGGCCTGAACCTCGTGCTGATCCCGCGGTCGTCCTACGACGGCGCGGCGGTCGCGACGGTCGTCACCGAGGTGCTCATGCTGGTGCTGATGTGGGTGCTCGTGGCCCGCAGCGTCCCGGTCCGCGGGCTCCTGCCGCTGGCGCGCCTGCTGGTGGTCGCGGCGTCCACCTTCGGCGTCGTCCTGCTGACCGAAGCCCTGTCCACGGTGCTCTGGTGGCCCGTGGTCGGCGCGTTCGGCGTCCTGGCCAGCGGCTGCGCCGGCTGGGCGCTGGACCTGCCCTGGGCGCGCGCGACCGTGTCCCGGCTGCCCCGCCGCCGCGGCCAGCGGCAGACATGAGCCGCTCGGCGCACGTGCGGGCGGCGGTGGCGGCGGCGCGGGGACTGCTGGCCGGGCCGCCCCGGGGCAGCGGGGCTGCCGTCCTGGCGTACCACGACGTGGTCCCCGACGACGCGCAGCCGGTCCAGTACGCCGTCACGGCCCGGCTGTTCCGGCGACACCTCGAGGTCGTGGCGCGGGCCGGCCTCGAGGTGGTCACGCTGCGCGCGCTCAGCGCGGCGCTCCGGAGCGGCGAGGACGTCACAGGCCGGGTCGCCGTGGTCTTCGACGACGCCCTCGTCGGCGTGCACCGCCTGGCCGTCCCGGCGCTCGCCGAGCGAGGGTGGCCGGCCACCCTGCACCCTGTCACCGAGGGGATGGGCGTCGACCCCCCGTGGTGGCCCGGCAGTCAGCGGGTGATGACCTGGGACGAGCTCGCACAGTGCTGCTCGGCAGGTCTTGACCTGGGCGCCCACAGCAGCACCCACGCCTGCCTGCCGTGCCAGGGGGACCGCCGGCTGGCAGCCGAGCTCGGCCCGCCCAAGGACCGGCTCGAGGCCGTGCTGGGACGAACCGTCGACGAGCTCGCCTACCCCTTCGGCCACTGCGACGACCGCGTCCGGGACGCGACGGCGCGCGCGGGCTACACGACCGGTTGGTCGTTCCACAACGGGCGCGTCACGCCCGGCAGCGACCGCTTCTTCCTCCCCCGGCTCACCATGCACCAGAGGCTGTCACCGCTGCGGCTGCTCCACCAGCTCCACCGCCGGACGGGCGACTGGCCGGTCGCCGAGGGCGGAGGGGCCCACCCGCACGCCCCCGAGCTCACTCCCTGACGCTGCCGGCCCGTGCGTCGAGGTAGGCCCGCTCGGCCTGAGCGCGCAGCCGGGCGCCGTCGTCCGCGGACAGCCCGCGGCGCGCGCACCAGGTCGAGACCAGGAAGCCGATGTCGTCCTGCCACGGTCCGGTGCCGGCCTCGGTCCAGTCGATGACGCCGACGATCGTGGTCCCGGCGTCGTCGACGAGCAGGTTCCCGAGCCAGTAGTCGCCGTGCAGCAGCCCGACGCCGTCCGCAGGACGACCCGTGCGACGGTGCAGCTGCCCGAGCAGACCGGCGGCCCGCAGGACCCACCGCTCGCCCTCGGCGAGCGAGAGCTCCATGACCTGCAGGCTGCGGCCCGACACCCAGCTGGTGCGGGTGCGGCGCGGCCCCGGTCGGGCGAGCAGCCTCGGCGCGAGCCCGGGCCAGGCGGCGTGCACGGCTTCGAGAGCGGCCGCCTCGGCGCGCGCCGTCGCGACCGAGGAGTAGACCTTCTCCACGCTGGTCGGAGGGTCGCCGCGCAGCAGCTTGACCTCCTGCGAGCCGCGCACGCCGATGCGCCCCGTGACCGGCTCCTCGCGCAACGGCTCTGGCGAGCAGAGCAGCGCCAGGCCGGGCAGCAGCGGACCTGCGAGCCCGCGCTCGGCCAGCCGCGCGAGCACGTCGACCGCCCTGCGGCGAGGGCCGGTGTTGAGCGCGTTGCTGCCTCGCAGCACCTGCGCGGCGGCGCCGGGACGGTGCAGGTCCAGTGCGGTCGACGGGAAGGCGACCGAGCGCAGCAGCCCGTACTCGACCCGGACGGGAGCGCCAGCGGCAGCGGCCCAGGTGCGCCAGCGCCGGGCGCGCACATCGGGCAGCAGCCCGCCACGCCACCTGTCCACCCAGGCCAGCGGGCTGCTCGCCCGGGTGCCCACCAGGAGCAGCAGGCCCGGGGGCCGCAGCAATGCGACGGCTGCGCGCACGACGGCGGCGTCGACGGGCGCGGCCGCGATCACGACGGCGTCGACGCCGGGGGCGGGTAGGCCCGGCAGGTCGTGGCGACCGTGCTCCCGGACGCGGGCCCCCTGCTCGCGCAGGAGCCCTCCCGCAGGGCCCGCCGTCCCGTCCACCAGCAGGACGTCGCGGCCGTCGACGTCGCCGAGCAGGTCGACGAAGGCGCCCCGGGGGTCTGCCTCGTCCGGAACGACGTCCTGACCCGGGGTCACGCGCGCTGCAGGAGCCGCTGTGCCACTGCGTCGATGCGCTCCCGGAAGTGCTCCGGAGCGAAGCTCTCGGCGTGCGCGCGCACCTGCCCGGGGTCGAAGCCGGCCACCGGGAAGGCGCGCAGCTGCTCGGCCAGGACGTCGGCCGGGTCGGCGCCCACCGGCTCGTCGTAGAGCAGGCCGGTCCGCCCCGGCAGCACGCTGTCGAGCGCTCCGCCGGCCCCGAGCGCCAGGACCGGGGCGCCGCAGGCCTGCGCCTCGACGGGGACGATGCCGAAGTCCTCCTCACCCGGCATGAGCAGGGCACGGCAGCGGCGGTACAGGTCGCGCAGGGCGTCGTCGCTGACGCGTCCGAGCATGGTCACGGCTGAGCCCCCCGCGCGGCGGACCTGTTCGGCCGAGCGCCCGTCGCCCGCGACCACGAGCCGGACCCCGGCCCGCAGTGCGGCCGCGGCGGCGACCTCCGGCCGCTTGTACGGGACGAGCCGACCGGCGAGCAGGAAGAAGTCCTCGCGCCCCACGGCGGCGTCGGGCCGGTAGTGGCCGACCTCGACGGGGGGCGGCACGACCTCGGCCGACCGGCCCCACCAGCGCTGCACCCGGTCGGCCACGGCGGAGGAGTTCGCGACGACGACGTCGGGCCGCTGGGCCGCGCGGCGGTCCGGGCCGCGCTGGGTGGCCGCGAAGGCCGCGAGCCCGGCCGAGCCGACCCGCCCCGCCTCGCCGGAGCGCATGCCCGGCTCCCACACCCAGCGGGCCGGGCTGTGGGTGTACGACAGGAGCGGCACGTCGGCCGGCGGCCGGACACGCTGGGCGAAGGCGTGGTGGCTCGTGACCACGAGGTCGTAGCCGCGCAGGTCGAAGGAGGCCATGGCCCGGGGCAGCAGCGGGAGCAGGTGCGCGTAGCGGCCCCCGCCGCGGTAGAGGGTCGGGAGCCTGCTCGTGCGCACGCGTGAGGAGTCCACCCCGGGCGGGAGGGCGGCGCGGTCGGCCACCGGGACGAACACGTCGGCCTGCGGCCACAGCCGCACCAGCTGCTCGACCACCCGCTCGGAACCGGCGTAGTCGGTGAAGCGCTCGTGCACGACCGCGACACGCAGGCTCACGCGCGCACCTTGGCCCGCTTGGGAGCGGGGACCTCCTGCTCGCGCTCGTCGTCGTCGGCGGCTCCGCCGGTCTCGGTGACGAGCACGGCGACGGCGGGCGTACCGGTGTGGGACAGCACCCGGACCGCCTCCTGCACGCTGCGCTGCTCGGCGTTCTCCGCCTGGACCAGCAGCACCAGCGGGCCGGGCTGCGCCGCCGCGGCCTGCAGCAGCGCCGCGTCCTGCCAGCCCGCGGCCGTGCTGACCAGGTCAGCCGTCCGTGGAGCGGGCAGCACCGCCCGGCGCACCCGCACGCCGTCGGGCGCCTGCCGCGCATCGGGGTCCTCGGTCAGCCGCACCCAGACGACCTCCCCGTTGCGGCGCATCCGGGCCGCGAGCAGCGCGGCGGTGCCGTCTGCGTCCGGACCGGCCTTGACGGGCGCGACGAACAGCGAGGAGCCCCGGGTGCGCTGCTCGAGGAAGACCATCGCCGCGGCCGTCTGGTCCGCTCCGTGCCGCCCGTCGCCGAGCCGGAACGCGGGCAGTCCCGTCCAGGCCTCCAGCGACCGGCGACGGGTCGCGGCCTTCGAGCCGCGGTGCCGTGCCGCCAGCAGCGCCGCCACCTCCGCCGCGACGATGAGGGTGAGCAGGAAGGCCAGGGCGGCGTCACGCAGGGGCTGCGGCTGCCGGACCGCGTCGTCGGGGTCGGCGCGGCGGACGAGGTCGAGGCGGGCGCGGGGCTGGGACAGCCGGTCGACACGGGCCTGCACCGCCCGCTCCTGGCGGGCGACGAGCGCCTCGCGCTGCGGATCCCCGGCTCGAGCGCGGCGAGCTGCGCGGCGAGGTCGGCGAGCTCGGCGTCGAGCGGCTCGAGCTCGACCTTCTGCGCCTCGGCCTGGTCGGCCGCCGCGCCGCCGCCGAGGGCCTCCGCGGTCGCGTCCGCGAGGGCCGCGGCCCTGGCGGCCGTGGGCTGGCGGGCGACCACGGTGATCAGCGTGTCCTCGGGCGCGCTCACCTCGAGGGCGTCGTCGAGCTCCTCGGCGCTGAGGGTCAGGCCGCTGCGCCGCGGCAGGTCGGCGACGATGCGGGGGTCGGAGACGATCTCGACGTAGAAGGCGGACAGGCGCTCGAGCTCGAGGGGCTCGTCGCTCGAGGTGCCGCCCGGCACCAGGAACAGGTCTGCCTGCGCCGCGTAGAGGGTGGGCGCCGTGGCGCGCAGGACCAGCACGACGAGCGCGACGACGACGGCCGGCGCCAGCACCGCCCAGCGCCGTCGCCAGATCGCCCGCAGGTGCGTCCCCGTGTCCACGCGGCCATGGTGTCAGACCTGGCCGCGGCCCCGTCGTACGATCGCGCAGCCCGTGACGTCGAGGAGGGCCGTGACGACGAGCCCCTTCGGTGCCGCCCTGCTCGCGCTCGCGGCCGTCCACGTCCTCGGCCTGCTCGGTCTCGCGCTCGTGCGCCGACCGCAGCGAGGTGTCCTCGCCCTGGCCGTGCTCGTGCCCTTCGACGGCCTGCTGCTGCTCGTGCCGCACCCGCCCGTGCTGGACGGCTGGAAGGAGGCCGTGGTGCTGGCGACGGTGGCTGCGGCGCTCGTCGCCCCGCCCACCGGTCCGCGACCGCGCCCGCGTGGGGCCCGCCCTGGTGGGTCTCGTCCTGCTGGGCATGGTCTCGGCGCTCGCCGTGGGCGGGACACAGGCAGTGCTCGGCTTGAAGATCAACTTCTTCTACCTGCTGCTGCTCCCGGTCCTGCTGCGCTGCCCTCTGTCGGCGCGCGAGCGCGACGGTCTGGTGGGGCTGCTGATGGTCACCGGGGTCGTGACCGCCGTCGTCGGCCTGGTGCAGCAGGTCGTGGGGGAGGGGACGCTGGCCGGGCTCGGCTACGAGTACGACACGACGATCCGCACCGCCGGCGGTCTGCTCCGCTCCTTCTCGACCTTCAACCAGCCCTTCCCCTTCGGGCTCTTCGAGATGGTCGTGCTGGGTGGGGGTCGGCGGCCTGGGCCGAGCGGCGGCGACGGTAACGTGCTGTCCTGCTGGCGTCTGCTGTTCCTCGCGCCGGGCCTGCTGTCGTCGACCGTGCGTGCTGCGACCGCGGGGGTCGTCGTGGGCGGCGTCGACCTGTGGTGGAGCGTCACGGCGCCGGCCGACGTCGTCCTATGTTGTGGCCGTGGTCGCGCTGTTCGCGTCCGTCCGCTGTTCACGGGACTGGTGCTGTTGCTGACGAGCTCGGCCACGCAGCGAACGGCCGGTCGGCCACCTTCGACGAGGCGCCGTCGGGCTGGGGAACCCGCATCGGCGCAGCGGCAGCGAGCTGCAGAAAGACGGCCGAGGTTGTCGGGCTCTGTGGCGAGCATCTCAACCAGCCGGACAACTACTACTTCAAGATGCTGCTCCAGCTGGGCCGCTGGGCCTGTGGATGTGCGTGCTGGTGCTGGTCAGCGCCTTCGGCGTCTGCTTCGGTGCCGCGCATGCTTCTCTTCCCGCGGGACGCTCGGAGGGCCGCGTACCAGGCCTCGCGGCCGGCGTGGCGGCGTCCGCGCCGGCGGCGGCCGTGGCCGCACCGTCTCGACGGCTCCGAGATCTTCTGCTCGACCTGCTGTCCCGGCCGCTCCTGGAACGTGTCATCATCGTCCTGCCGTCTCGCTCTGTCACGTCTCTGCCTCCGAACTGCGGCAGCGGCGTCCAGACCTACACCGTGCTTCCGCGCCCTGACGCGCGACACTGGCTGTTCGCGTCGGCTGGTCGAGCCCGACGCCGTCGAACGACCTGCGGCGTCGGGCGGCGGCTCGCTGCTGTTGCGGCTGGACGGGCGCCGGCTCGCGCCTGCTCGGTGGCTGCGACTGCTCGGCGACGACCCCCCGGGCTCGCGCCGGCCCCGCCGGAGCAGATCGACCGGGTGCGCACCGTCTACGGCCTTCCTGAGCGCTTCGTGCTGCACGTGGGGACGGTCGAGCCGCGCAAGGACGTCGCCGGCCTCGCTGCGGCCTGCCGTGCCTGGACGTGCGCTCGTGCTGGCGGCGGGAGCGCCGGCGGGCAGGAGGCACCGGCGTCGGCGCGGCTCCTGGGCTACGTGCCGCAGGCCGACCTCGCCCCTCTACGGCGCCGCACGGTGGTGGCCTACCGTCGCTACGAGGGGTTCGGCCTCCCGCGCTCGAGGACTCGCTGTGGCGCGTGTGGTCGCAGCGGGTGGTGCCTGCCGAGACGCTGGGTGAGGCCGCCGTGCTCGTGCGCGCGAGACGCGGAAGCGCTGCGCGGCGCGCTGAGCGAGGTCTCGCGGACGCCGGGCGCCGCGAGGAGATGTCGGCCGCCGGGCCCGTGCAGGCTGCCCGGTCGACCTGGACGCAGACCGCCGGTGCTATGCTCGCGGCCTACCGGTCGCTCGGCCTGGACTGCTGAGCCCAGACCCTCCCGCCGCACACCCTCCCTGACGGAGCGTGAGCGGTGAGCCCGTTCGGGTGACACGGGTGCCCTGTGCCTACAGGTCTGTCCCCTCTCGCCGAGACACAGCGTGACCACCGACAAGAGCACCCCCCGGGAAACCGGGGTCCGCAAAGCCGTGAGCCTCCCGGGAGCCCCGCTCCCCTGGCTGTCTGGCTGCCGAAGAGGAGCACCGCCGTGCCCGTCCTGCCTGCTGCCCTGCGCCGTGTCCTGGCCGTCGCCGTGACCGTCGCCTCCGCCGCCGTCGTCCTGGCCCCCGCCGGAGCCGCCTCCGCGCAGACCTCCGCCGCGCGGGCTCGGCGCCCGCGTGGGCTTCTCCCCGGGCGCCGGACTGCCGTGGGAGCCCGCCGCCGAGCTCGCCCGCGAGCTCGACCTCGTCGCCTCGAGGGGCGCCCGCTGGGTGCGGCTGGACCTCGACTGGGGCCGGGGTGGAGGGGACGCGCGGCCGCTACGACTGGAGAACGCTGGACCGGGTGGTGGCGGCCGTCCGGCCAGCGCGGCCTGACCGTCCTCGCGCTGCCCGCCTACACGCCCGCCTGGGCGCGCCCCGCCGCAGCACCGACGCACCACCCGCCGCGCGACCCGGCCGACTTCGCCGCCTTCGTGGCAGCCGCCGCGGGCCGCTACGCGCCGCAGGGCGTGCTCGCCTGGGAGGTCTGGAACGAGCCGAACCTCGGCGGGTTCTGGTCCCCGCGGCCGGACGTCCCGGCGTACGCCGACCTGCTGGGCCGGGCGGCCCGGGCCCTGCACGCGGTCGACCCGCGGATCACCGTGCTGTCCGGCGGCCTGGCCCCGGCCGACGACGGCGCGTCCACCCGCGACCCGCGCAGCTTCCTGGCCGACCTGTACCGCACTGGCGTCGATGGCCGAGGTCGACGCCGTGGCCGTGCACCCCTACAGCTTCCCGGCACTCGCCTCCGACCGGAGCACCGCCGCCTGGAACACCTTCCAGCGGATGGACGCGATGCGGGCCACGATGGTCGCGGCGGGCGACGGGGACAAGCGGGTCTGGCTCACCGAGACCGGAGCCCCCACCGGCACCGCCCGCGGAGCGGTCGAGCGAGGACCGGCAGGCCGAGATCGTCGTCGACGCGGTCCGCGCTGCCGCCGCGCTCCCCTGGGCCGGGCCGGTGCTGCTCTACGCGCCCCGCGACGCCGGCACCGACCCCGCCGACCGCGAGGCCAACTTCGGTCTCCTGCGCCGTGACTTCAGCCCCAAGCCGGCCTGGACCGCGCTCGTCAAGGCACTCTCGGCGTCGGCGACCGCTGCCACGCCGGGCCGCGACGGCCACGGTCCAGGCCGAGCGCCAGGCCGCCCCTGCCGCCGCCCCTGCTGCCGCCGCCCCCGCTGCTGCCGCGGTCGCGGCCGCCGCAGTGGCCAGGCCGGGCACCGCGACCGTGACGGCGCCGGTCGCCGCCCCGGCGGCCCGTCCGGTCACCGCGCCGGTCGCCGCGCCGGTCGCCGCGCCGGTCACCGCGCCGGTCGCCGCGCCGGTCGCCGCGCCGGTCGCCGCGCCGGTCACCGCGCCGGTCGCCGCCCCTGTCAGCCAACCGGTTCCCTACCCGGCGACGGCACCCGTCGCCAAGCGGGTGAGCGCGCTGCCCCGCCTGGCGGCGCCCCGGGGCTTCGCCGCTCGCACGGCCTCGGGCCTCGTCGTGACCCGCTGGGGCGCGACGCCCGGAGCGACCGGCTACCTGCTGGAGCGTGCGCCGCTCAACCGCGCCGCCCGCACCTGGACCGTCGTCGGCCGGACCGTCGGCCTGACGCTGGTCGACCGCACCGCCAAGCAGGGCGTGCGCTACGCCTACCGCGTCCGGGCGGTGAAGATGGGCACGCAGCCCGCCGTGTCGGGGGAGGCGGTCCTCCTGGTCGCCCGCTCCGTGGCTGCTCGCAAGCTCGTCCCGGTGGCGTCCGTCCGGGGCAACGGCTTCATCGGCCCCGTGGCGCTGCGGAGCGCCGCCTGACCGGCTCCACCTCCCACCGGGGCTGACCGACGGGGACCTCCCCGACGGTCAGCCCTCGTGGCGTGGCAGGCCGGTGGGGCGCACCAGTCGGCTCACCCTGCTCCAGGCCTGCGCGGGCAGGACGGCGCGCCCGAGGTCGCCGCGGGTCGGCAGCCCGACCCACCACGGGTCGCCCTGGCCCGCGCAGGAACGTCGTCGGGCGGCGCCGCGGGATGCCGCCCGCCGGCGGCGCGGCGTAGAGGTAGGACGCGAGCGACAGGCGGGGAGCGCCGTCGGGGGCGGCGACGGGCTCGGGCAGCCCGTGGGGTGTGTCGCGGTGGGTCTCCCAGAGCAGGACCGTCCCCGCCCGGGGCAGGACGCGCAGGCCCAGCGCCGACATGTCGGGCGGCCACAGCTCGAGCGTCCCGCCCCAGTCCGGCTCCCACCTGCTGTTGAGGTAGAGCAGCGTGCTCGTGCGGTGGTGACGCCCGTCCACCGGGTGCGTGGTGAAGTCGGTGTGGACCTGCTGGAAGTCCCCGGCCCGGCTCCGGTGCAGGCTGGCCCGTAGTGGGACGCGTCCGGCGCCAGCCCCGGCACCCCGGTCACGCGCTCGACGAGCTCCACCCAGAGCGGTCCGTCGAGCAGGTCCAGCAGCGCCTGGGTGGCCGGGCCGAGCGCGGCGACGTCGTTGGCCTCCTGCTTGCGCAGCCGCGCGGTGGGGACCGTCCGCAGGGCTCCTGCGGGCACGGCGAGGCACTCGCGCTCCGCGGCGGCCACGAGCGCTGCCGGCAGCACGTCGTGCAGCAGCAGGTGCGGCCAGGGTCCAGCGGAGAGGTACTGCTGGCGCAGCGCCTCCGACCGTCCGAGCAGACGGCGCACCGCTGCGCCCGGGGCGGCGTCGAGGTCGGGGAGTCCCATGCGGACGTCCTACCGCCGGGCGGGTCCGGGCACCAGGCCCGAGCGGGTGGTCTTGACGTCGAGGCAGCGGACGGGCTCGCGCCAGAAGCGGCCGACGGCGGCGGAGACGCGCTGCACCAGCGACGGGCGGACCGCGCGGACGTCGACCTCCACGGTCGCGTCGAGCGGCCCGGACCGGCGCACCGGTCCGCGTGGCGCCAGGCGCAGGCCGTCGGACACCTGCAATGACGGCGGAGCCGGCGTCGACGGCCAGCGGCTGAGGCACGACCTTCAGGTGGTAGGCGCCGTCCTCCAGAGGCAGGCGGTAGCGCAGCCGCCAGGTGGCGGTCGTGCCCGGCGACAGCACGACGGCGTCGGTCAGCACCTTGTGGTCGCCCTCGTCGAGCAGGGAGGCGGGCACGGCTCGGCCGTCGCGCTCGAAGCGGACGACCTCGACGTCGCGGGGTACGGCGAGGGTCACGAAGCCGTTGCTCGTGCCCGGCGCGTCGAGCCCGGCGACGTAGCCCGGCAACCCCCGGGCCGGAGCGGTGTTGCGCAGGGCGATCTCCTGCAGGACCTCGGCCTCGTCGCGGGACACGGTGACGCCGACGGTGACCTGGCGGCGGGCGTAGAAGTCCAGCTTGTTGCCCTCGTCCTGGCCCCCGCCGAGGTTCTGGAAGGTCAGCGAAGCGAGGTCGCCGCCGTCGGCGCTGAGCTCGCCGCTCAGTCCGGCGCGCACCAGGGCCGACTGCTCGTCGGGGACGGCGGACCACACCGACCACGCCGGCGATGGCCCCGCCGAGCGCGCGGACGAGCGCGGCCGCGCCGGGGCGCTCTCCCTCGGGGGCGAGCAGTCGGGACACGACGACGTCGGCCGCCGCGCGCAGCGTGGCACGCCGCTGCCGCTGTCCCTCGATGGTGTCGGGCGCACGCAGGTAGGCCTCGCTCAGCAGCAGGCGGACGGCCGAGTCGGACGTCAGCGGCGTCCCGTCGGGCAGCTCTGGCCGGGCCGGTCGCCTCGAGGACGGCCTCATGGCCTCGCACGTCGAGCCAGATGATCACCGGGCGCCGGCGCCCGAGCGTGGCGGCGGCGACGCCTGCCAGGACGGCGGAGGACTGCGAGCCGACCGGGCTCATGCCGGTGTTCTTCAGCAGCGTGGTGTCCGCCTTGAAGCGGCCCCAGAGGGTGCGGTAGTCCTCGGCGGCCAGGACGGTTCGAGCACGATCGGCGTCGTCGGCGACGTCCTCCGCGTCGCGGAACGGACCGAGCCGCAGCTGCCCGTCCTCGGCGATGCCCTCGGCGAAGAAGGTGACCACGCCGCCCGTCCCGCGCAGCTCGGCGTTGTTCTCCAGCACCACGAGCACCTGGCGCGACTCGTCCGGGCCGAGCACCGGTGGCAGGGCACGCATGGCGGCAGAGAGCTGGCTCAGCGCCTCCGGCGCCGGCAGCAGCGTTCGCTGCGCCTCACGCGCTGCGCGCGCGACCGGACTCGGGATGAGCGTCGACGGGGCACGTTCCAGCGCGGCGACGGCGGGGTCGACGCGGCCTGCCCCCGTTCCAGCGCCTCGGCGACGTCGGTGGCGGCGGCGACGTCGAGCCCCTGTCCGGCGAAGGGGCTGCGCCCGTCGAGCGCGGCGAGGACCTCGACGCCCGTGGTGGTCAGGCTGCGGCCGGCGTCGGCCGCCGCACGCGCAGCGGCGAGCGTGCGACCCACGAGCGGCAGCCTGGCCACGAGCGCGGGTCCGGCGCCGGTCCAGCCGCCGAGCAGGTGCTGCGCCGTGCCCAGGTCACCGTCGGCCGCGCGCAGGTCGTCCTGCAGGACGTCGAGCGTCGAGGAGCCGCGCAGCGAGTCGGCGGCTTCCCGCGCAGCGAGCAGCCGCTGCCCGGCCAGCGCCCCCGCGACCGCCGTCCACACGGCCAGGACGAGCAGCAGGACGCCGGCCGCGCAACAGCGGCCGGCGCAGGCGGAAGGGCACGGGCCCCAGTCTGCCCGTCACGTCCCTGCTGCGGCGGCGTTTCCGTCGTCGCCCGCGAGCGCGGTGAGCAGGCGGCGCAGCGAGTCCAGCCGGGCCTCGCTCGCCCGGCCCTGCCGCGACGGCGTCGTCCAGCGCGCAGCCGCTCGCGCCGTCGAGGTGGCTGCAGCCCGGCGGGCAGAGGGCGGCCTCGCCGGCGAGGTCGGGGAAGGCCGCGAGCACCCGCTCCGGCGTCACCGCGCCGAGCCCGAAGCTGCGCACGCCCGGCGTGTCCACCACGGTGCCGCCGCCGGGCAGGGCGAGCGCGACGGCGGAGGAGCTGGTGTGGCGGCCCTTGCCGATGCCGCTGACGTCGCCGACCGCGCGCAGGGCGTCGGGCACCAGCTGGTTCACCAGGGTCGACTTGCCGACGCCGGACTGCCCGAACAGCACGCTCGTGCGGCCCTGCAGCCGGGCGCGGAGCTCCTCGACCCCGCTGCCGTGCCCGGTGACGACGGCCTCGACGCCCAGCGGCTCGTACAGGGCGAGCAGCTCGGCGGGGTCGGCGAGGTCGCTCTTCGTCAGGCAGAGCAGGGGCACGCAGACCACCGTCGTAGGCGGCGACCAGGCAGCGGTCGACGAGCCGGGGCCGGGGGACCGGGTCGGCCAAGGCGGTGACGACGACCAGCACCTCGGCGTTCGCGACGACGGCCCGCTCCACCGGGTCGGTGTCGTCGGGGGTGCGCCGCAGCAGGCTGGTGCGCGCGGCGATGCGCACGATGCGCCCCAGCGCGTCGGGCCCGCCGGACAGGTCGCCGACGACGTCCACCCGGTCGCCGACGACGACGGCCCGGCGGCCCAGCTCGCGGGCGCGCACGGCCGTGACCAGGGCGCCGTCGGCGGTGCGCAGCCGGTAGCGGCCGCGGTCGACGGTGAGGACCGTGGCCGGCGCGGCGTCGTCGTGGGCGGGGCGGGTGCGGGTGCGGGGGCGCGAGGAGCGCCCGGGACGGACCCGGACGTCGTCCTCGTCGAGCTCGCGCGGGCTCAGCGGGCCGAGCCCCAGCATCCCGGACCAGCTGCCGACGAAGTCGGGCACGGTCTTGCGCGTGGTGGCGACGTCGGCGACCTGCACGCCCGGCGACGCCCAGCCCGAGGACCGCCCAGGCCATCGCCAGCCGGTGGTCGTCGTAGGAGTCGCAGACGCCGCCGGGCAGCGGCCGCGGGCGGACCTCGAGGCCGTCGTCGGTCTCGCGGACGTCGCCGCCGAGGGCGTTCACCTCGCGGGCCAGCGCGGCCAGCCGGTCGGTCTCGTGCAGCCGCAGGTGGGCGATGCCGCGCAGCCGGGACGGGCCGTCGGCGAGCGCGGCGAGCGCGGTGAGGACCGGGGCGAGCTCGCCGGCGTCGCGCAGGTCGACGTCGAGGCCGTGCAGGGCCGGGCCCGCGCCGACCGTCAGCGCCCCGCCGTCGCGGGTGACCCGGGCGCCCATCCGCTCCAGCAGGTCGGGCAGGACGGCGCCGGGCTGCGTGGTCGACGTCGGCCAGTCGGGGACGGTCACCGAGCCGCCGGCGACCAGCGGGGCCGCGAGGTAGGCGGCGGCGGTCGACAGGTCGGGCTCGACGGCGGCGTCGCGCGGGCGCAGGGGCGCGGGCGCGACCGACCAGGTGCCCGGCACGGTGTCGTCGACCAGGCCGCCGGCGGCACGGACCGCCTCGACGGTCATCGCCAGGTGCGGGGCGCTGGGCAGCGGGCCGCCCTCGTGCCGGACGACGACGCCGCGGTCGAAGCGCGAGCCGGCGAGCAGCAGCCCGGACACGAGCTGGCTGCTCTGCGAGGCGTCCAGCACGACGGAGCCGCCCGGGACCGAGCCGGTGCCGCGGACCGTCACCGGCAGGGCGTCGGTGTCCTCGAGGTCGGCACCGAGCGCGCGCAGCGCGGCCAGCAGCGGGCCCGAGCGGGCGCTCACGGACGCGCGGGTCGCCGTCGAAGCGGACCGTGCCGCGCGACAGCGCCGCCACCGGCGGGGCGAAGCGGGCGACGGTGCCGGCGTTGCCGACGTCGACCGTGCCGGCGCGCACCTGCGGCTCCGCGGCGCCGTCGACCTGCCAGTCGCCCTCGGGCGTGTCCGTGACGTCGTGCCCGAGGGCGCGCAGCGCCTGCGCCATCAGCTCGGTGTCGCGGCTGCGCAGCGGGCGCCGCACGACGCTGCGCCCGGGGGACAGGGCGGCCAGCACGAGGGCCCGGTTGGTGACGCTCTTGCTGCCCGGCAGCGGCACGACCGCCGCCAGCGGCCCGGGGGCCTGGGGAGCGGGCCAGGGGTCGGGAGGGCCGACGGTCACCAGCACCCGGCAGGGGCGTTCGTGACCATGAGGACGGGCTCCTCGACGTGGCGCAGGCCCGCGCCTCGTGCGGCCGCCACGGCAGGCAGCGGAGGGCGGACAGAGCCGCTAGGCGGCGGCGTCCGGCCGCGAGGTGCGACGACGGCCCGCGACCACGAGGACGGAGCCGGCGGCCGAGCGGCGCCCAGGCCGACGGCACTGAGCAGGACGAGCTCGCCGCCGGTGAAGGGCAGCGTGGCGGGCCGGTTGACGGCCGGACGCGTGACGCGGGTGGGAACGGCGGAACCGGGCTCCTCCGTCGTGCCCTGCGCGGGCACGCTCGTGCCGTCGCCGTCCGGGTCGGCCACACCGTCGCCGGCCGTGTCGGTCACACCGTCGCCGGCATCGCCGCCGGCGTCGGCGCGGTCGGGGCCGACGTCGCGCAGCTGCCGGAGTAGGCGTCACAGGTCTGGGCGGTCGCGGCGGTCGCGCCGAACAGGAGGGTCGGCGGACACCAGCGCGCCAGCGGCGGTGGCGGCGAGGGGGCGGACGGGGACCATGCGGCGACTCCAGGTGCAGCGGCCGGGCGGCCGCAGGACGATGGTGCGGGAAGAGGTCCCCGCGCTCGGAACAGGAGTGCGGGGTGTCGGACTGTACTGCCTCGACGACAGTCAACTACTCCCTGTTACCCGGAAGGGGGCACGAGCGTGAGAAGTCACTCGTCTGGCCCAACCAAGACCTCCGGTCGGGTGCCTTGCGTGCCGACACACAGCGGCAGGACCGGTACCGCCGGTCCTCGTCCGCACCACCGGGAGGCCCTCGCGTGCGTCCTGCTGCTCTCACGGTCCGTCCGCTGCCCGCGCCGCCGGGCGGCGGCCACGGCTGCTGTCGCCCGTGACGACCGGCCCGCTCGCCGGGCCTCCGGAGGCGTCGCGACGTGACCGCTGAGCCGCCGACGGACTGTCCACCGCGCGGCGGAGGTTCACCGCACGACCCCCGGGCACGGCACGCCGGACGACGAAGGGCAGTGACATGCGCAGAGCGACGCCGCCCGTCGCGGTCGAGCAGCGCGCCGGCAGGGTCCACCCGGTCCGTCGCTGCGCGGCCGCGACGGGCCGCGGCTTCCTGGCCGACCGGACCCTGCTGCGCTTCGGCGTCCGGCCGTTCCTGGTCGCCAGCGACGTCGCTGGCCTGGCTCCTCGCGGTGCTGCCGCGGGCCGGCCCGCCGGGCGGCACCTCGTGCTGCTCGTCCTGGTGGTCGTGCTCTACTCGTCCGCCGGGCATCTACCGCAGCCGGCTCGGCGCTGTCGGCCCTGGACGACCTGCCGGCGCTCGTCGGGCCGCGCGCTGGCCGCGGCCGCCGTCGCCGCCAGCGCTCGCCCTGCTCGTCGACCCGACGCTCGCGGGCGCCGGCCTGCTCGGCGACGGCCGCTGCTGCTGGCGGTGCTCGTCGTGCGTGCTGCGCGGCCTCGGCCTACGCGGTCGTCCGCCGGTTCCGCGGCGCGCGGCTGGGTCGCCCACCCCACGCTGGTGCTGGGCGCCGGTCGGGTCGGCGGGCAGGTCGCGACGCTGCTGCATGGACCACCCGGCGTACGGGCTGCGCGCCCGTCGGCTTCCTCGACGACGACCCCCTGCTCGCCGCGCGAGCGAGCGGCCGGTGCCCGCTGCTCGGCGGGCCACGGTCGACCTCGCCGCGGTCATCGTGGAGTTCGGCGTCCGCGACGTCATCGTCGCCTTCGGGTCGATGCCGGAGTCGCAGATGGTCGACGTCATCCGCACCTGCGACCGGCTGGACGTCGAGATCTTCTTCGTGCCGCGGCTGTTCGAGCTGCACCACACGCAGCCGCGACATGGACCAGGTGTGGGGCCTGCCGCTGGTGCGGCTGCGCCGGGCGGCCTTCCGCATCGCCCGCCTGGCGGCTCAAGCGGCTGCTGGACGTCGTCGTCTCCGCGGTCGCGCTGGTCGTCCTGGCGCCCGCTGCTGGCCGCTGATCGCGCTCGCGGTGCGGCTCGAGGGCGGCCCGGGCGTGCTCTTCCGCCAGGAGCGGGTCGGGCTGGACGGCCGGCCGTTCGACGGTGCTGAAGTTCCGCTCGCTGCGCCCGGTCGACGACGCCGAGTCGCAGACCGAGTGGAACATCGCGCACGACGACCGGCTCGGGCCCGGTCGGGCGGTTCCTGCGCCGGACCCGCCTGGACGAGCTGCCGCAGCTGTGGAACATCCTGCGCGGCGACATGACGCTGGTCGGCCCGCGCCCGGAGCGGCCGCACTTCGTCGAGCCAGTTCGCGCGCGACGTTCCCGCGCTACACCGCGCGGCACCGGGTGCCCGCCGGGCTGACCGGCTGGGCGCAGGTGCACGGGCTGCGCGGCGACACCTCCATCGAGGACCGGGCCCGCTTCGACAACTACTACATCGAGAACTGGTCGCTCTGGCTCGACGTCAAGATCATGCTGCGGACGGTGACCGCGGTGCTGCGCCGCACCGGGCCTGAGCTGCAGCTCAGGGAGCGGCACGGGCTCGTACCAGAACCTGCGCACGGCGGCGGCTCGACCGCCCGCGGCCAGCCGCCCCGTGCCGGGCCGGCATCGACGTCCGACGCACGCCGCGTCGAGCGGCGACCGCCCCGTCAGCGGCTGCGGTGTCCGGGCGGCGCGACAGCTCGGGCGCCGTCCGGCCGGCCGACGCGCACGTCGAGGCCGGCGTCGACGGCGAGCGGCTGGGGCACGAGCGCGAGCGCGGTAGCGGCCGTCCGACCAGCGGCAGCCGGTAGCGCAGGGTCCAGCTCGACCGTCGTCGCCGGGCGGCAGGGAGACGACGTCGGTGAGCACGCGGTGGTCGCCCTCGGGGCAGGGGCTCGCGCCACCGCCGCTGCCGGTCACGCCGGAACACCGGTCCGTCGGCCCGCGCGGGCAGGGCCAGCGTGACGAGGTTGAGCGATGGTCCCCGGGTCGCACTCGCCGGCGACGTAGAGCGGCAGGCCCGCGCCGGCGCCGTGTTGCGCAGCTGCACCGCCTGGGTGACGTCCGCGGTGCGCGTCGTCCAGCACGGCCGTCACCTGGACGAGCCGGCGCGCCGTAGTAGTCGAGCTTGTTGCCCTCGCCGTCCCCGCCGCCGAGGTTGTGCACGGCCACGGCGCCGAGGTCGCCCGCCCCGGGGCCGACCGCGCCCGGCGAGCCCGGCATCGACCCAGGGCGGCCTGCTCTGCGGGTCGCGCCGACCACAGCGCCAGGTGCGGCCCGCGCGCCGGCTTCGCGCCAGGGCCGGGCGCCAGCCGGGTGACGTCGGGGCTGCCTCAGCAGCCGCTCCACGACGGTGTCGGCCGCGGCCGCAGCGCCTGCCCGGCGCAGGCCCTGGCTGCGCGCGTCGTCGCCGGCTCCCGCGTAGGCGTCCGAGAGCAGCGCTCGACGGCGGTCGTCCCGGCGAGCACGGTCCCGTCGGGCAGGCTCGCCGGTGCCGTGGCGCCGAGGACGGCGGCGATGGCCCGCATGTCGAGCCAGATGACGCGTCCCGCGGGCGGCAGGCTCACCGCGGCCACCGCGGCGAGCACCTGCGACCAGGTCGGGACGTCCGGCGTCATGTTGACGTTCTTCCACAGCGTCGTGTCGGCGAGGAAGGGCGCCCCAGAGGCGCTCGGTAGTCGGGCGGGGCGGGACGCGCCGCGCGCGGCCGGGCTCCGTCGGCGACGTCCTCGACGTCGCGGAACGCCTGCAGCTCCACGGCGCCGCGCGGGCGTCGGCCTCGGCGAAGACGTCACCAGGCCGCCCGTGCCCCGCAGCTCGGCGTTGTTCTGCAGCAGGACGAGCAGCGGCGCTCGCCGTCGCCGCCGGCCAGCCCGCGCAGCGCCAGCACCGCGTGCGCGGCCTCGCGCAGCTGCCGCGGCACGCCGTCCACCTGCGCCCTCGCGTCGCGCACCCCCCTCCGCCAGCACGCGCGGCACCAGCGTCGTGGGGGCGTCGGCCAGCTCGCTGACCGGGGACTGCGTGCGGTCGGCGGCCCGGCGCAGGGCCCTGCTCACCCGTTCGAGCCCGGCGGGGTCCAGCCGGCCGTCCTGCACGACGGGGTCGCCGTCCTGCAGGGCGTCCAGGACGTCGCCGCCGGCGACGGCGACGGCGAGCGCGGCGGCGGTCGCCCGCCGGGCGGTGTCGTCCGGGGTGCGGCCCAGCAGGGGGACGCGGGCGGCGAGCGCCGGACCGGGGGCGGAGAGGCGGGCGTCGGCCCGGCGCAGGGCGCGCTGCGCGGTCGTCAGGTCCCGGCGGGCGTCGTCGAGGCCCTCGGCGGTGGACGCCCGGCGCAGCGCCGCCTCCGCGTCGGCCAGGTCGCCGCGCGCACGGAGCAGGGCCAGCGCCGCCCAGACCAGGGCGACCAGCAGCACGACAGCGCCGACGGCGAGCCCCCGACGCAGGACCAGCCGGGCGGATCGCACAGCGGAGTGTGTCACCGGGCCGGCCCGCACAGCAGCGCGCCGCCCCGACCGGTGGTCGAGGCGGCGCGCAGGAGCGGTGGGCGGGAGGGTCAGCGCCCTGCCAGGCGGGTCCGGGGGCGGGTCGTCGTGGCCCACGCTCTTGGCGCGACGGGCGCCTGTGGTGACCACGGCCTTGCGGACGGGCGTCAGCCGGCTGGTCGCCTTGGTGGTGGGGGACGGACCGGGTCCGCGGCGCTGGCCGGCCGGGGCCGCGGCGCTCACCGTCGCCGGCGCGGCGACCGGGCCGATGAAGGGTGCCGTCGTCGTGGTGCCCGCGGTCACGACGGCCCGGGGGCAGCGGGGGCGGCGGCTGCGGGGGCAGCGGGGGTGGCGGCAGGGGGTGGTGGCGGTGGTGGCGGGTGCGGCCACCCGGGCGGCGGTCGTGGCAGCGGCAGCCAGGGGGGCGGGGCGGCGGCCCGGGGCAGCGACCGGGCCGCTGACGACGGGAGGCGGCGGCGGGGGCAGCGGCGGCCGGAGCAGCGGCAGCGGGAGCAGCGGCGACGGGAGCGGCGGCAGCGGGAGCAGCAGCGGCGGGAGCGACGCTCACGGGAGCGGCGGCCGGAGCGGTGGTGACCGGGGCAGCGACGGCGCGGTCGGGGGTGACCGGGGTGGTGGCCGCGGGAGCGGTGCCGAAGTGCGCCTTGTAGGCGGCGGCGGCCTTCGGGAAGTTGCTCAGCAGGTGGTCGCCGTCCTGGGCCGTGACGTTGAAGTAGGTCTCGTACAGCACGTGGTGGGAAGTCCACCCACCCGCAGGAAGTTCGTGATGAACAGCGGGTTGTCGCCGCCGCCGCCGCCGTTCTGGCCGGACGTCTCCCACAGGCCCCACTCGGGGAAGCCGAAGGGCTTGTCGCCGTGGCGCGCGGCGAAGTCCGCCCACCAGTCCAGCCCGTAGGTGCCGCCCTGCACGGCCGCCCAGCGCTGAGCCGGCGTGGCGGTGCTGTTGCCCCAGAGGCTGTCGTAGACGTCCAGGCCGATGACGTCGACGTACGCGTCGCCCGGCCACGCCGCGTTGGGCTTGGCCCCCCAGCTGCCCGCGCCGAGGGTGGGGTTGTACTCGAAGGAGAAGCGGGCGCCGGGGACCGCGCGCATGGTGGTGACGATGCGGCGGAAGTAGGCGGCGAACTCGGCCTCGTGGCCGATGATGCTCCAGGGGAACCAGTCGCCGTTCATCTCCCAGCCGAGCCGCAGGACGGCGTCGTCGTGGCCGGCGGCCACGAGGTTGCGGCCGAGCGCGGCGAAGTGCTGGTCGTAGCTGCCGGCGATGCCGGCGGCGAACGTGGTGCTGCCCTTGGCGCCCGGCAGGACCGGCACACCGAGCACCAGGCGGTCCACCTTTCCGGCCGAGGCTCCGAGCAGCCAGCCCGGCCCCTGCACGCCGGCCCAGTCGTCGCCGGGGAGGAAGTCGCCGGCCACGGGGACGGCCTGGCCGCGCCAGGCGCCGAAGGACTGCGCCTGGCTGACCTTCACGCCGCCGGAGTAGACGCCGGACAGGGCGCGGTCGGCGGTGGCGGCCGAGGCCGGCGCGGCGGCGCCGACGAGCCCCCCGACGAGGCCGACCGTGAGGCCGAGGGCGGCAGCAGCACGCGCGAGCAGGCGGGGGCGAGCAGCAGACATGGGGGTCCTGACCCTTCCGGGGAACTCAGGGTCCCGACCGGTTTCGGATGCCTGGCGGGGTCCCGAGGGACCTCCATAGCTCTGCGTCCCCGCCTCACGACGGGTTTGCCATTGTCGACCGGTCCTGCTGGTGGGTGTTCCTTGCTACTGACTGGGTTGGGCCGAAGCGGACATCACTGACTACTCCCATCGGGTGACCAGGCCGCGGTCACGCTCCGCTCACGCGCCGGTCGAGCTCCCACCGCTGGACTACGACGCCGCGCAGGACCTGCTCCGAAGCCAGCCGGTGGGCCCGGCCCAGCGCGTCCAGCACGGCGGTCACGTCCGGGTCGGCCTCGCCGTAGAGGCCGACGTGGCTCACCACGAGGTGGACGACCGGGGCGTCGCGGACGGCAGCCGCGACGTCGTCCTCGGGCAGCGGCACGTAGAAGAACAGGTCGGCGAGGTCGGCGCCCCACGGAACAGCGCCGGGAGCGCGGGGCGGCGCCGGCGGAGGTGGCGCGGCGTAGCGCGCGAACGGCAGCCGGACGTACGGGGCCACGAACAGGACGCGGTCGGCAGGGCCCGCCCCGGCGGTCACCGCGGCCACGGCCCCGGGCCAGTCCTCGTCCTGGGTGCGCACGTACGCCAGGCCTGCCAGCAGGCCGAGGACGACGCCTGCGGCGGTCAGGGGGACCAGGGCACGTCGCCAGGGCAGCCGGTCCAGCACCGCCGCGAGGGCCAGCACGGCAGGAGGGACGCAGACCACGAGGTAGCGGGGGGCCAGCACCGGCTGCTTCAGCGCGGAGACGGCGACGGCCAGGGCGACGGGGACGAGCAGCCAGCACGTCACCAGCACCGCGGGCCAGTGCTCGGGAGCCGCCCGCAGGGGCAGGGGACGACCCTGGGCCCGCCGGCGCAGCGCCAGTGCCGCGACGACGGTCAGGCCGAGGACGGCGACCACCGGGGCCCCCACCAGGAGGGCGCGCGCGAAGGGGGAGCCGTCGAGGTAGCCGACGCCGCTGGCGGCCTCGTCGGTCATCAGCCGGGGCAGCCCGGAGACCACGCCGACGTACAGCACCGCCGCGGGGGCGACATGGCGCGCCCCGCACCCCCGTGCCGCGCACGAGCAGCACGGCGCAGGCGTGGGACGGCGTCATCAGCAGCGCGAAGTAGTGCGCGTACACCTGCGACGCCGGCGACCAGCGCGTACGCGATGAAGGCGGCGGCCGTCGGGCGGCGGACGGCGCGGTCGAGCAGCAGCCCGGAGGCCACCGCCAGCGCCAGCAGCAGGGCGTAGCTGCGGGCCTCCACCGCGTGGGGCACCGTGACGGGGTTGCTGACGAGCAGGAGCGGCGCCACGAGGGCCGCTCGGCGGGGCAGCAGCCGTGCGGCCAGCACCGCGAGCAGGGCGACGGCGACGGCAGTGGCCGGCGGGGAGAACACGCAGGCCGAGGTCGCCGTCGGCGAGGTGCCGCCATCCGCGCAGGAGCACGGTGTGGAGCAGCCCGTTGCCCTCCCGGTCGAGCAGCACGCGGCGGAACGACGGCGCCGGCAGGCCGGCCAGGGTCGCGCTGGCCGCCTCGTCCAGCCACAGGGGCCGACGGCCCGCGAGGCCGGCCAGCGAGCAGGAGCAGGGCCGCGCAGAGACCGAGCACGGCGCGGGGCAGCGCCGGGGTGCCGGGGAGCGCCGTACCGGTGCGTGCGGTCACCTGGTCGCGCGGGCCCGCTTCTCGCGCGCGGGAGCGCGGGGCGCGCCCGTCCGTGCGGGGCGGCAGCGGCGCGCGCTTCTGGGGTGCCGCGGACGGGACCGGGGTGTCGGCGTCGTAGTACACATCCTCCTCGCCGCCGGCCCAGCTTGACCCGGGTCAGGACCACCCCGACGACGACGACGTCCGCCGCGCGCAGGCGCGCCACCGCCTTCTCGAGCTCGGCGACGTCCAGGCGACGGGCGTCGGCCACGAGCAGGGTGCGCTCCGCCAGGGTGAGGACGCGCAGGGTCTCGGCGACGGACTCCAGGGGGGCGTGTCGACGAGGGCGAAGGCCTTGCGCGTCCTGGCGGCGGCGAGGGCGCGCGGCAGGGCGGCGTCGAGAACCTCGAGCGGGTGCCGGTCGGGCACGCCCGCGCTCAGCAGCCTCAGCGTGGGCTCGTCCGTGCGCTGCAGCAGCCCCGCCGGCTCGAGGACGGCCGCCTCCGCGAGGCCCGGGGTCAGGGCCGCCTCGAACTGCGTGTGCTGCGTGGGACGGCGCAGGTCGGCGTCGACCAGGACCACCTGCTGGCCGGCGACGGCCAGGGCCTGCACGAGGGCGGCGCTGAGCGAGGACTTCCCCTCGCTGGCGTGCACGCGAGGTGACGGCCAACGACTGGTCGGCGCCGGTGGCCCCCGCGCCCTCGAGGCCGATGCGCACCCGCTGCAGCGCCTCGACGAAGCGGGTGTCCGCCTGGTTGCGCAGCGTGGTCCCGCGACCCAGGCGCAGGCGCGGCAGCTCGCCGAGGACGGGGACGCCGGTGCGGCTGGGCACCACGTCGGCCAGCTCGGCCCGCGTGGACAGGGCACGGGCGAGCAGCGCCGCCGCGAGCCCGGCGAGGGCGGACAGGACGAGGCCGCCGAGCAGCGCGCGGCGGCACGGGGAGGGCCCGACGGCACGGTGGGCGTCACGGCGTCGTCGAGCACGGTCAGGCGCAGGCCGGCCAGGTCCCGCGCCTGCTTCACGCGCAGGGCGAACGAGGCGGCGTTCGCGAAGCGCGCCGCGGCGTCCTGCCGGGCCGAGGTCGCGGTGATGGTGAGCAGTCCCGTGCCGGGCTCGGCGCGCGCCTCGATCTCCACGTCGGCGTCCGCGAGGTCCGAGGGCAGCGAGCCGCGGACGAGCGCGTCGTTGGCCTCGCTCGTGGCGTAGGCCGCCAGGGTGGGCACGAGCACCGAGACGGCGGACGAGTAGCTGGCGACGTCGGTGGCGTCGGCAGGCTTGGCGATGACCGTGGCGGTGGCGGTGTACCGGTCGGCGGGCAGTGCGGCCGCCGCGACGGCCAGCAGCAGGACCAGCGTGCTCGCCAGCAGCGCCGCCCAACGGTGACGCCGCAGGGCGGAGAGCAGGTCGTCCAGAGTCACGTGCGTCCCTCGGTCTGGGTCCGGGCTCCCGGGCGGGCCGCGGAGGTGCTGTCCGAGGAGTCTTCGGCAGCCAGGGCGCTGTCCGGGTCGAGCGCCAGCGCGAGTCCGGCGAGGAGCCCGAGCAGGACGGCCAGCCGGTACTTCTCCAGCAGCGACTCCACCATGCCCTTGGTGACCCAGGCCAGGAGGCCGGCGGTGACGGCGGCGGCCAGCCCCACCAGGGCGGCCGAGGAGGGGCGCCGGAGGCGGCCGGCGCAGGCCAGGCAGGTGCTCGTCAGGGCCGCGCCGAACAGCAGGACCCCGACCAGCCCGGTCCGCAGCAGGAGGTCTCCGGCCACGTTGTGGGTGAGTCCCGAGCTGATGAACTCGCGGGGCCCCGGCTCGTAGTAGTCGTACCGGTAGCCCAGCCCGTGACCCTGCAGCGGTGCCTCCGCGAGCAGTGGGCGCACCTCGCGCCACTGGTTGAGGCGGCCCTGCGCGGCAGCTGCTTGCCCCGGCTGTCGATCGCCTCGCTGACGCTCGCCACGAGGGGGAGGTCGTCCGGCGCCTCGCCGGCGAGCGTCGCCACCAGCGTGGGCACGGTGAACAGCGTGGCCGTGACGAGCAGGACGATCACGACGTCGCCCCCGCGGGGCAGGACGGCGCTGCCGCCGCGGACCAGCAGGACGGCGGCCACCAGCAGCCCGGCGAGCATGCCGAGCAGGGCGGCGCGCTGGCCGGCTGCCGTCGGCGTCAGGAGCAGGGCGACGGCCGCCACGAGCATCGCCGTCCGGCCGCTGCCCGCCGTGAGGGCGCGGACCAGCGCCACCAGGCCGAGCGACGCCGCGGCGGTGGCCAGGTCCGCCCCGATGCCGCCGGTGTCCAGCAGCGGCAGGAGCGGCACGGCGGCGTCGGTGAGCAGGCCGGCCTGGCTGGTCACGAGCAGCAGCCCCGCACCGGCGCCGGACCAGAGCAGGAAGCGGTCCAGGACCCGCTGCCCCACTCGGAGGGGCGCACGCCGGAGGCCACGCAGAGCACGCCCAGGTAGGCCACGGCCTTGCCCTGGTAGACGATCTCGGTGGGGTCGTTGCCGACGAGGACGCCGCGCACGCCGGCGGCGGCGTACCAGACGAGGAAGGCCGCCCAGCACAGCGCGGGCACCGACATCGAGGTGGGCATCCCGCGCCCCACGACCCGGGCGGCGAGCGCGGCCAGGACGACGACGTCGAGCAGGCGGAAGTTCGTCGCGCCGAGGTCGGGGTGGAACAGGCCGGCGGGCACCGTGTTCGGGTCGGGCCAGACGGCCGAGTCGACCAGCACCGTGCCGAGCACCCACAGCACGACGCCGAGGGTGCGGCCGGTGCGCTCGAGGTGGACGAAGCGCAGGAACAGCCCGAGCGCGAGGGCGAGCGCCAGAGCGGCGGCCACGCTGCACCCCCCTGCGACCCGGCACGGCGGCGCCGCGACGGGGCGAGCGTACGGCCGGCCCGGGGCGTCCGCGGCGTTGTGGCACCGTGCGTCCGGTGACCCGTCGACCTGCCCAGCGCGCTGCGGCCGCCGCCCAGCTGCTGCTGTGGCCGGGCCTGGTGCACCTGGCCGCGGTCACGGTGGCGGGCGCGCTGCCGACGCCGCCGCCGCCGAGGCCGGGGCGCGGCGGGACGCTGCGCCTGGTCGTCGTGGTGCCGGCGCACGACGAGCAGGAGGGGCTGCCAGCGACACTGCGCTCCCTCGCCGCGGCGGCGCCCACGCGGGGCGGCACCTCCGTGCTCGTCGTCGCCGACCACTGCACCGACGGCACCGCCGACGTCGCCCGGGCGGCCGGCGTCCGGGTGCTGGAGCGCGACGGGGGGTCGGGCGGCGGCAAGGGCGCGGCCCTGGCCGAGGCCTTCGCGCTGCTGCTCGACGGGCCGGAGCCGCCGGACGCCGTCGCGGTGGTCGACGCCGACACCGAGGTCGACCACGGCTTCTGGCTCCTGGCCGAGCAGCGCCTGCTGGCGGGCGCCGACGTGGTCCAGGGGCGGTACCTGGCCGCGGAGCCCGTGCGGCGCACGGTGGTGGCCTCGCTGGCGCAGGCGGCCGCGGCGTGCCAGTCCGTCCTGCGCCCGCGCGGGCGGGCGCGGCTGGGGGCGGCCGCGAAGCTGCAGGGCAACGGCATGGTCTTCACCGCCGAGGTCCTGCGCGAGGTGCCGTGGGAGGCGTTCGGCGTCGCGGAGGACGTCGAGCACTGGTTCCGGCTGCTCCGTGCGGGGGTCCGCCCGGTGCACGAGCCGTCGGCGGGGGTGCGGGGCGCGATGCCCGAGGACCTCGCGGCCGCCCGGGTGCAGCGCACGCGGTGGGAGCAGGGTCGGGCGGCGGTGTCGCGCACCCCGCGCGCTCCGGGCTCGTCCAGGCCGCGCGCACCCGCGACCCCGTGCTGGCCGAGGCCGTCCTGTCCGAGCTCGTCCTGCCGCCGCTGGCCCTGCTCGGCGCGTGGGCGGCCGGTGCGGGCGCCGTGAGGGTGGTGTCAGCCGTTCCCGGCGGCCGACGCCGTGCGGCTCGGACGGCGTCCGTCCAGCTGGGGGTGCTCGCCGTGCACGTCCTGACGGCGCTGCGCGTCGCCGGTGCCCCGCCCCGCGACTACGCCGCCCTGGTCGCCGCCCCCGCCGTGGTCGGGTGGAAGGTGCTGGTCAAGGTGCGCTCGGTGGTGCGCCCCTCGACGGGGTGGGACCGCACGCCGCGCTGACTCAGCCCCCGTCCGCGACCTCGGCGTGGACCGCCCGCACCCCGGCCACCATCGCCCCGGGGCTGAACAGGGAGAGCGCGCGGGCGCGGCCGGCAGCACCGAGCCGGGCCCGGCGCTCCGGGTCGTCGAGCAGCGCGGCCAGCGCCGCGTGCAGCGCTCCAGCGTCCTCCGGCGGCACGAGGACCCCCGTGTCGCCGAGCACCTCGGGCAGCCCGTCGACGTCGCTGGCCACCACGGGCACCCCCGCGTGCATGGCCTCGACGGCGACCAGCCCGAAGGCCTCGAACCGGCTCGGGACAGCCAGGACGTCGAACGCCCCGACCAGGGCGGCGGCGTCGTCGCGCGGCCCGAGCAGCTCCAGGCCCCCGGCGCGGGCCAACGGTCCGTGGAGCGGTCCGTCGCCCACGACGACCACCCGGGCCTGCGGGTGCGTCCCGCGCAGCAGGCGGCCGGCCTCGGCCAGGACCTCCCAGCCCTTCTGCTCGCGCAGCCGCCCCACGCCGCCGACCACCAGGGCGTCCGGCGGCAGCCCGAGGCGGGCGCGGGGGTCCGGGTCGAGGGGGACGGGGTCGAGGCCGTTGTGCACGACGGACGTGCGCGCCCCGGCCGCCCGGGCGTGCCTCCCGACCGCCTCGGAGACCGCGACGACCCGGTCGGCCTGCCGCAGGACGAGCCCGGACAGCCGCTCCCGCCACGCCGCGGTCCCCGGGATGGCGTTGTGCAGGACGGCGACGACCGGCACGCCCAGACCCCGCACGGCCGCCACCAGCACCAGGCCGTCGCCCTGGTCGGTGAGGTTCAGGTGCACCACGTCGGGGCGGGAGGCCCGCACCGCCCGCCGGACGGCAAGCGCCGCTGCCGGCGAGGGGCGCCGGGCCAGCCCCGGCACGGCGACGACCGGACCGAACGGCGCCAGGCGGCCCGCGACCTGCGGGTCGGCCTGCTCGGGGAGCACGATCGCGACCTCGTCCCCGGCTGCGGTCATGCCCTGCAGCAGGACCTCGAGGGCCCGCTCCGCCCCGGCGAACAGCACGGCGTCGAGCAGGACGGCGACCCTCACCCGGCGCTCCCGCGGTCGATCTTCGGCCAGAGCGCGCCGCTGTCGGAGGACCGGAGCCAGCGCCAGGTGCCGCCCACGCCCACGGCCTGCAGGAACGCGACCCACCCGGCTGCCGCCAGCGGCCCGGGCAGGACCGCACCGCGGGCGGTCGCGACCGCCGCGCCGGCAGCAGCGGCGTTGCCCGCGACGAAGAGCGCGGCCGGCACCCGACCGGCGCCCGGGCGGACGGCGCGCTGCGCGGCCAGCACCAGGAGCGCGGCGTGCGCCAGCGGACCGGCGCTCACGCGCACCAGCCGGTGACCCCAGAGCTGCGCCGCGACGACGTCAGCGCGCAGCAGGGCGCGCCGACGCTCGGCGAGCACGCTGAGCATCCCGGCGACGACGCGGGTCCGGCGCTCCCACTCCTCGCGCGCGGTCGGGCTGGCGTCCTCGAAGGCCCGCGCCTGCGGCTCGTAGGCGACGCGCAGCCCCTGCTCCAGGACGTCGAGGGCGATCCAGAGGTCGTCGACGGGCACGTGCGCCGGCACGTCGCGCCAGACCGAGCGCCGGACGGCGGCGACCTCGCCGACGAGGCCCACCGTGCCCCCCAGGCGGTCCTCGCACCGCTTGAGCCAGGACTCGAAGCGCCAGTAGGCGCCCTGCCCGCCGCCCCGCACCGCCTTCTCGCCGGCCACCGCACCGACGTGCGGGTCGGCGAACCAGCGCGCCAGCGCGGCGAGGGCTCCCTGCTCGAGCTCGGTGTTGGCGTCGGTGAGCACGACGACGTCGCCGGTGGCCGCGGCCACGCCGTGCCCGAGCGCCGCGGACTTGCCTCGCCGCGCCGCCGACGCGACCACGACCGCTCCGGCGGCGCGGGCCGCCTCCGCGGTCGCAGGGTCGTCCGCGACGACGACGACCTCGAGCGGACCGGGGTAGCCGTTGCCGAGGGTGTCCGCGACCTTGCCGGCGATGACGTCGGCCTCGAGGTAGGCGGCCACGACCACGCTGACGGCCGGCCAGTCCGCGTCGTCGGGGGGCGCGAGCGCGGGCCTCCGTCGGGCGGCCAGCGTCAGCGCGACGGGGTACAGCACGGGCCCCGCGGCGGCGACGGCCAGCAGCCCGGCGACGGCGGCCCGCTCCGCGGGACGGGTGCTGCTCATGCGGCAGAGCCTGGCGCACGGTCCGCGGGGCTCACGCGCCCCCGTCCCGCAGGCGGGGGCCGAACAGCTCCCGGTAGGCCGCGCCGGCCTCGGGGAAGCGCGAGTCCTCGCAGCGCAGGCAGTGGTCGAGGCTCTCGGTGGTGGTGTCGAAGTAGGACGCGTAGGCGTAGGGGCGGTCCTGCAGCCAGTCCGCGACCCGCCGGACGAAGGCGGCGTCGTCGCCCCCGCCGTTGTCGCTGCCCTGCAGCCGCAGGAGCAGACCCCACTCCGGCAGGCTCATCGCCTTGCCGTGCGCCGCCGCGAACCCCTCCTGCCAGCGGAGCCCGTACCCGGTGCCACCCCCGTCGACCAGGCCGTCGAGCTGGTACTGCCAGCGGCGCTCCTCGTCCCAGTCGAGCCTGTCGGAGGGCCCGGCGTCGTACAGGTCCAGGCCGACCAGGTCGACGACGTCGTCGCCCGGCCAGGCGGCGGCGGGGTCGCCGGCGGTCGAGCGCTCGTCCTGCAGCAGCAGCCCCCAGTCGACGACGAAGTGCTGGCCGCGGGCCCCGCGCAGGGCGCGCACGGCGCTCGCGAAGGCCTCGGCGTAGAGGCCGGCCTTGCGGTCGACGGTGTAGCCGTCCTCCGGCTCGCCGTAGGACCAGGGGAAGGTCGTGGTGTTCGGCTCCCAGCCGATCCGCAGCACGGCGTCGGACTGCCCGGCCTCGACGAGGCGCCGGCCCAGCGCGGCGAAGTACCGGTCGTGGTCGCCGTCGGCGCCGGCCGCGAGCAGCTCGCCGTTCCCGCCCGCCTCGACCGCCCGCCCGTCGATCGCCGTGGGCAGCAGCGGCACGCCGTAGACCACACGCAGGCCGGTGCCCTCCCACCGCTGGAGCGGGTAGCCGGACGACGCGGCGACGGTCGACCAGTCGTCGGCCGACAGGAAGTCGCTCACGAGGCGGACGTCGGCACCGCCGCCGACCCACTGCTCGAACGCCCGGACGGCGTCGGGGTCGCCCGCCCCCACGTACACGCCCGTGCCGGGCAGGTCCTCCAGGGCCGCCCCGGTGCTGCCGATGCCGACAGCGCGGAGGCCGACGACGGCCACCGCCGCGACCAGGAGCACCGCCAGAGCCACGAGGCGGGGTCGCCGAGCGCTCCGGCGGCGCGGAGCAGGCACCGGGAGGGGGTCGGACGACATGCGCACAGTGTCGTCGTCGCGCGCCCCTCGTGCCGGGGCTGCCTCCGCCGGTGCTCCGCCTACGCTGAGCGGGTCGAGGTGTGACCCTGCGTGGTCGGAGCGGCGAGGAGCGATGGCGACGCTGCCGGCGGGCTACGGCCGCAGCACGATCAGCAACTACGTCACGACGCTGACGAGCATCGTCGTGGCGCTGGTGACGGTGCCCCTGCTCACGCGCGGCCTCGGGCAGGAGGCCTACGGCGTCTGGGTGCTGGTGGGCGCCACCGTGCTCTACCTCGAGCTGCTGGAGTTCGGCTTCGGCGCCACGACGATCCAGTACGTCTCGGCCGCCCGGGCGCGCGGCGACGACCCGGGCGTGCGCACCGCGGTCGCGACGTCGTTCTGGCTGCTGGCCGTCCCGGGCGCGGTCGCCCTCGTGCTCGCCCTGGTGCTGGCCGCCGTGTTCCCGCGCCTGTTCGACGTCGCGCCGGAGCTGGTCGGCCCCACGCGGGTGCTGCTGGTGCTGCTCGCCGTCGACCTCGCGGTCTCCATCCCGAGCGACTGCTTCGGCGGCACGCTCATCGCCCTGCAGCGCTACGACCTGCTCAACGCCACCCTCGTCTCGGTAGCGGTCCTCCAGGCCGTGGGCTGGGCCGTCGTGATCGCCGCCGGGGGCGGTCTCGTCGAGCTCGGGATCGTCACCGTGGCCCTGGGCCTCGGCGGCCAGCTGGCCCGCTACCTGCTGTGCCTGCGGCTGCTGCCCGGGCTGTCGCTGCGCCGGCAGCACGTGTCCCGCGACCTCGTGCGCCCCTACGCCGGGACCTCCGTCTGGTTCGCCCTGTCCGAGATCAGCACCGTGGTCATCGCCCGCATCGACACGATCGTGGTCGGGGCCGTCGTCGGTGTCGCCGAGGCGGGCGTGTACGCCGTGGGGCAGAAGCTGGCGCTGCTGGCCGCCCGTGCGTCGAGCCCGGCCATCGCGGTCCTGTTCCCCCACGGCGCCGCCCTGGCCGCCGCCGACGACGACGAGGGCCTGCGCCGCGGCGCCCTGCTCGGGACCAGGATCTCGGCCGGCGTCGCGCTCCCGCTCGCGCTCGTGCTCGGCGTGCTGGCCGGTCCCGCCGTCGACGTCTGGGTCGGCCCGGCCTTCGGGGACGCCGCGACGGTGGTCCTGCTGCTCACTGCCGGCACCGCGGTCGCCGCGGTCGGAGGGGCCGCCCGCACCCTGGTGCTCGGCACCAGCGGTGTGCGGGGCGTCGCTCTCGTGGAGACCGGCGAGGCCGCCCTGAACCTCGTTCTCAGCGTGCTGCTCGGCCTGCGCTTCGGGCTGGTCGGCGTGGCCGCCGCGACCCTGGTGGCCGGGGTCCTGAGCACCGTGCTCGGCATCGTCCCCTACGCCTGCCACCGCCTCGGGCTGCACCAGCTGGCCCTGTACGTCCTGGTCGTGCGCGGGCACCTGCTGCCGGCCGCCGTGACCGGGGGCGCGGCCGCGGCGCTGCTCCAGCACGCCGCGCTCGACCGGCTGCTGCCGCTCCTCGCCGCCGGTGCCGGCCTGGGCGCCCTCTACCTGCTCGTCCTGGCAGCGACCGGCCTGGCCCCCGACGAGCGGGCCCGGGTGCGCGAGCGCGTGCGCCTGCGCGGCGCCGCATGAGCCGGGTGCTGATGGTCGACCCCAGCGCCCGGGGCGGCATCGCCAGCTACACCCGCCGCCTCACCGAGGCGCTGTCGGTGGTCGACCAGCCGGTCACGCTGCTGGCCAGCCGCGGCCTGCCCGAGCCGGCGCCGCTGACCGGCGTGCAGGTCCGGCGCGACCTGCCGGACCACGCCTGGGGCCGCCCGGAGGTCGTCGGGCCCGGCTTCTACGCCCGCCGGGCCGGGCACGCCCTCGACGCCGCCCAGGCCGTGGCGCGTGCCGTCCGGAGCCTGCGGCCCGACGTCGTCCACCTCCAGCACGGTCTCCACGCCCGCCTGGACGCCGCGCTCGTGCGGGCCCTGCGGCGCAGCGCCGCGGTGGTCTGGACCGCCCACGACGTCGTCCCGTTCGAGGGCGACCCGCACGCCGCCCTCGCCCCGCTGCGCGAGGCCGACCTCGTCCTGGTGCACACCGAGCCGGCGCGGCAGCTGCTGCACGAGCAGGGGGTCGAGGCCCAGGTCGTGGCCCACGTGCCCGCCGGCGTTCCGGAGGGGGTCGACCCGGTGCAGGACCGGGCCGCCCTGCGCCGCGAGCTGGGGCTGCCGGGGGAGGGCCGGCTGCTGGCCGCCCTCGGCTTCGTGCGCGACTACAAGGGCTACGCCCTGCTCGCCGACGTGTGGGAGGCGCTCGGCGACGCCGCGCCCTGGCTGCTCGTCGTCGGGCAGCCCTGGGGACCGGCGGACGAGGAGGTCCTCGACCGGCTCGAGGCCACCGGGCGCGCGGTCGTCCGGCGCGGCTACGCGGACGACGCCGGCCTCGCCCGGGCCGCCCGGGCCGCGGACGCGCTCCTGCTGCCCCACGTGACGGCGAGCGACAGCGGGCTGCTGCACCTCGCCCGGGCCGTCGGGACGCCCGTGCTCGCCAGCGACGCGCCGCAGCTGGCGGCGTCCGTGCGGGCCACCGGCGGCGGCGACGTGCTGCCACGGACGGTCCCGGCCTGGTCGGCGGCTGTGGTGGGCGACCTGCCGGCTGCGCCCCCGGCCGCGGCCCCGCTGGCCGAGACCGGGAGAAGGCACGTCGCGGCGTACGCCGAGGCCGTCCGCCGTCGCGCGCAGGTCCGGCCGCGGCTGCTGCTGTGCTCCGACGCCCGGGCGTGGGGCGGGGCCGAGGTCGTCGCCGCCCAGCTGCTGCAGGACCTCGCGCCGTCCTGGCACCGCACGGTGCTCGGGGTCGACGCCGACGTCGTGGGCCGGCTGCGCGGACGGCACGACCCCGCCGCGGCACGCGTCCTGCGACCGGTCGACGGCAAGCGCGACCTCCGGGGCGTCCTGGCCCACGTCCGTGCCGTGCGGGCGGCCCGGCCCGACGTCGTGCTGCTCAACCTGCAGGTCCCGTGGGCCGGGCAGTACGCGCTGCTGGCGGCCGGCCTGCTGCCCGGCGTCCCCGTCGTCGCCGTGGAGCACTGCCCGCTGCCGACGTCCAGCGCCGTCCAGCGCGCGGTCAAGCGGTGGGGAGCGCGCCGCCTCGCGGCCCACGTCGCGGTCAGCA
Source organism: uncultured Actinomycetota bacterium (assembly GCA_963815615.1). GTDB lineage: Bacteria > Actinomycetota > Actinomycetes > Mycobacteriales > SCTD01 > RYN-122. The sequence goes on from CAWFHF010000006.1 coordinate 153,079, forward strand.
CGGCCGCCGCCCGACGCACCGAGGAGGTGACCGGCCTGCCCCGCGGCAGCGTCGGGGTCCTGCGCAACGGCGTGGTCCGGCCGCCGTCCGTCGAGCCCGACCCCCTGCCAGCAGGGCTCGCGCGGCCGGTGGTCGTCGCCGTCGGCCGGCTCGACCCCGTGAAGGGGTTCGACGTGCTCCTGCGCGCGCTGGCGCAGGTCCCCGACGCGTCGCTCTGGCTGCTGGGTGAGGGCGAGGAGCGGGAGGCCCTGGAGGCCCTGGCCGTCGAGCTCGGCGTGCAGGGACGCGTGCTGCTGCACGGCTGGCACGACGCGCCCCTGCGGGCGCTGGCCGCCGCGGACGTCGCCGCGCTGCCCAGCCGCTACGAGTCCTCGCCCTTCGTGGTCGCGGAGGCCCTGCTGATGGGGGTCCCGCTGGTGGCCAGCGACGTCGGCGGCGTGCACGAGCTGGCGGGGGAGGGGGCCGTGCTCGTCCCGCCGGACGACCCCGCTGCGCTGGCCGCAGCCCTCCGGGCGCTGCTCACCTTCCCGGAGGCGCGGGAGGGGCTGCGCGAGCGGGCCCGCTCGGCCGCGGACGCGCTGCCGACGACGGAGCAGGCGGCCGCGGCCTACGACCAGCTGTTGCGCGGGCTGCTGGGGTCGCGGAGGACCCACCAGGCCTCGTAGGCCATCGCCTGCCGCAGGGTCCACGTGCCGTGCGGCCCGTAGGTGAGCTGGTCGAGCTGCTCGCGGTAGGGCTGCAACGCGGCGAGCTTGGCGTCGAGCTGCTCCTCGCCGAGGCCCACGACCTGGTGGGGCAGGCCCCGTGGCAGCCGGAGCTTCGCGAGCGCGGAGGACCACTGGGTGGCCATGTCGTCGCGACGGCGGCGGAGCACATGGCGGGTCCACGCGTACGGGAAGCGGGGCGTTCCGCCGCCCTCCACCCAGGCGGGCCAGCCCCAGCCGCAGGCGTACGGCTGGTCGGCGAACACGCGCACCCGCGGCGGGGCGGGCGAGCCCTCGACGGCCTGCAGGGCCGCGCGGGCGGTGAGCCGGTGGTCCACGTGCAGGCCCAGGCCGACCGGGATCCAGACCTCCTCGCTCTCCCGCAGGACGGGTCGCAGCTGCTCGGTCAGGGCCGCGAGGGTGCCGCCGTCGCCCGCGCTGCGGTCGCGGTAGTCGACGTCGAGGTGGTCGAGGTGGACGGCGCGGGCGCCGCACGCGGCCAGGGCGCGCACGTCGGCGTCCCGGCGCGCGAGGGCGGCGTCGGCGGGGTCGGAGTAGCCGCACCGGGCGTCCCAGGCCGCCACCGGCCGGCCGCGCTCGGGCACGCCGGCGAAGCAGGTCACGGCCTGCGCCTCGGGGGCGGCCGTGAGCACGGACCAGACGCTGAGCACGGCGTCGTCCAGGTGCGGTGACACCACGGTCAGCACGTCGGGTGCTCCTCTCTCCAGGTGGTCAGGACGGGCTCCAGGTGGTCAGGACGGGCTCCAGGGTCAGGGGGCGCCCGGTGGTCAGCGGGCGCCCCAGTCCGTCAGCGCGGGCCAGGAGGCGCCGAGCGACGGGTCGGTCAGCCACGCCTGCGCCAGTTGCGCCGCCGGCGGGGGCTCGCCGCCGACGAGCGGTCCGCCCTGGGCAGCGTGGTGCATCCAGGTGGCCAGGGCGAGGGCGCCCACGGCCTCTTCCCCCACCCCGCAGGCGCGGGCCGCCCGGCGCAGGGCGGCGAACAGCAGGCCCGACGCCGGGAGCAGGCCGCGGTGCAGGTCGAGCGCGTGGCGGGTCCGCTCGGCGGTGGTGCGGGCGCCGTCGAGGGCGCCGAGGCCGTCGGTGAGCAGGTACAGCAGGTCGGACAGGGGCAGGCCGTACCCGCCGTCCTCCCAGTCGAGGACCGTGAAGAGGCCGGCCCGGTCGACCACGACGTTCCAGGTGCCCAGGTCGGCGTGCACGAAGACCGCCGGCAGCGCCGCCAGGCGCGCCCGGGCAGGTCCCGGCAGCCCGTCGGGCAACCGCGCAGGCTCCGCCCTCCTGGTCGTCCGGGCGACGTCGGCCAGCCACTCCTCCATGTCGCGCAGGAGCTGCAGGCCCTCGGCCCGCCGCGCAGGCGTCTGGAGGACCCACAGGAGCAGACCGCCGCTGCCCTGCGACTGCGCCAGCCAGGACAGCACGGGCCCTCCCGCCGGGCCGGCGAGCTCCCCGGTGCCCGACAGGCGCGGGCTGCGCCGGGCCACGGCCGGCAGGGCCGCGACCTGTCGCAGCGCGTGCGCCTCCTGCACGCCGGACGGCCGCAGGCCGGGGGCGCGCTCCACCTTGACCGCCGTGCGCCGGCCGGGCACCACCGCCACCACCCGGTTGCCGTCGACCTGCCCCCGGTAGGCGACCACGCACGGGCCGGCGACACCCGCGGCCTCCGCGAGGGCCGGCCAGCCGCCGCCGGGGCTCCACACGCAGGCGACGGGCAGGGGCGGCAGGGCTCCCAGGTCCAGGCAGCGCCGCACGACGGCGTTGCGCACCTGCTGCGCGCGGGACTGCGCACCCACCATGTCGACGAGCCCGGCGCGGCTGGCCGCCGGTGCGCGGGCGGGGACTGCGAGGGAGGGCCCCGCCGGCCCGGGCAGCAGCAGCCAGTCGCGCCCCCGCAGACCGGCGCGGGCCAGCGCCCGGCGCCCGGTCGCTCCGCGGCCGAGGACGACGAGGCCGCCGCCCGGGCGACCCGCGCCCACCACCGACGCGGGGTCGCACAGCACCGCGTCCGGCTCCCGGTCGGCCCCCACGACCTCGTGGCCGGCCGCGCGCAGGCCGTGGGCGAGAGAGGGCGGCAGGCCCAGCACCGCGACGCGCGCCGGCCAGGACGGCAGCAGGAACCGGAGGTCGGCGGCGCGCAGCGGGGCGACCGTCGGTTCCACCTCGTGATCCTCGCGCACCGGGGCAAGGCGGCAGGCGCTCCGCCCCGTAGCGTGCACCCGTGCGCGTCCTCGTCACCGGCTCCGGCGGCTACCTCGGCGCGGTGCTGGTCCCCCTCCTGCGGGCCGGGGGCCACGAGGTCGTCGGGCTCGACAGCGGGCTGTTCGACGCCTGCTCGCTCGGGCCCGACGTCGGCCAGGCCGAGGTCGGCGTCGACGTGCGCGACGTGACCGCCGCGCACCTGGACGGGGTCGACGCCGTCGTGCACCTGGCCGCTCTGTCCAACGACCCCCTGGGCGACCTGGCGCCGGAGACGACGCACGACGTGAACCACCTGGCCACCACCCGCCTGGCCCGGCTGGCCCGCGAGAGCGGCGTCCGCCGTTTCGTCTACTCCTCCACCTGCAGCGTCTACGGCGCCACCGGCGGCGACGCGCTCGTCGACGAGGACGCCCCGCTCGCGCCCGTCACGCCCTACGCGGTGAGCAAGGTCCGGGCCGAGCGCGACCTGCACGCCCTCGGGACCGACGCCTTCACCACGGTGGCGCTGCGCAACGCCACCGTGCACGGCCTGTCGCCCCGGCTGCGCGCGGACGTCGTCGTCAACGACCTCGTGGCGTCAGCCGTCCTGACCGGCACCGTGAAGGTGCTCTCGGACGGCACTCCCTGGCGGCCGCTGGTGCACGTCGACGACGTCTGCGCGGCCTTCGCCGCGGTGCTCGAGGCGCCGCACGAGCGGGTCCACGGGAAGAGCCTCAACGTCGTCCGCCCCGAGGAGAACCACCGGGTGAGCGACGTCGCCGAGCTGGTGGCCGAGGCCGTGCCCGGCACGCGGGTGGAGATCACCGGCGAGCGCGGCGGCGATCCCCGCTCCTACCGCGTCGACCCGTCCCGCTTCCTCGACGCCGTCCCCGCCTGGCGCCCGACGTGGACCGTGGCGAGCGGCGCCGCCCAGCTCGCCGGGGCCTACGCACGGCTCGGCCTGACCGAGGTCGACGCCCGCACCCGCCTGGTGCGGCTGCGCTGGCTGGCCCACCTGCAGCAGTCGGGCCTGGTGGGCGCCGACCTGCGCTGGGCGGGCGCTCAGCGGCCGTAGAAGGAGCGCACCCCGTCGACGACGCGGTCGCGTGCCTCCTGCGGCATGACCGACCACAGCGGCAGGGTCACGACCTCGCGGGAGAGCTGCTCCGTGACGCGGAGGTCGCCCCGGCGGGCACCCGCGTACTGGGTGAACTCGTGGGCGCCCTGCCCCCAGTGGACGTTCGCCATGACCCCGCGGTCCCGGAGCGAGCGCAGCAGGTCGAGCCGGCTGTCCGGGTCGACCCGCACGACGTAGACGAACGGGCCGGTGCGCGACCAGTCCCAGCCCGTGGTGCGGACCTCGGGCACGTCGGCCAGGCGCTCGTCGTACTCGGCGCAGTACGCGCGCCGGTTCTCCACGAAGGAGTCGAGCTGCGCCAGCTGGGCCAGGCCGACGCTGGCCGGCACGGCACCCAGGTGGTAGCGGTAGCCCTGCCGCACGACGTCGTACTCCCAGAACCGCTCGTGGCGCGTCCGGGCCTCGAGGTCCTGGTCGGCGCCCAGCATGCGCCGCTCGCGGTTGACGACGTCCTCGGCGGCGTCCGGGGTGATCAGGGCCCCGCCCTCGAGCGTCGTCAGGGTCTTGACCGGGCCGAAGGAGAAGGCGACCAGGTCTCCGGCGGCCCCCACCCTGCGGCCGTCCGGCAGCAGCGAGCCCAGGGCGTGGGCGGCGTCCTCGATGACCCGCAGCCCGTGCTGGGCGGCCACCTCGTACGTGCCCGCGAGGTCACCGACGTGCCCCGCGTAGTGCATCGTCATCACGGCGACCGTGCGGTCCGTGACCAGCTCCCGCACGCGTGCGGGGTCGACGGAGAAGGTCGCCTCGTCGACGTCGGCGAACACGACGTCGGCCCCCGTCATCGACACGGCCTGGTGCGCCGCGACGTACGTGAAGGACGGGCAGACGACCTCCGTGTCGGGGCCGGCACCGGCCAGCAGGGCCGCCAGGTGCAGCGCTGCCGTGCAGCTGTTCGTCGCCGTGAGGTGCCGGTCCTGCAGGCCCAGCCAGCTGCCGAGCTCGCGCTCGAAGCGGCCGGTCGCCGGCCCGAGGCCCAGGTAGCCGACGTCCAGCGCGGCGAGCACGGCGGTCCGCTCGTCGGCCCCGATCTGCGGCCTGAACACCGGCAGGACGTCCTCGGTCTGGGTCTTCACCTGTTCCTCGTCCTCCGGTCGGGGTCCTCGGACTGTCTCTCGGGAGGTCCGGGCCGGACCTGGAGGGGTGGGTACGGTCCCGCACGTGCCGGGGCCCGCCATCACCGTCGTCGTGCCCACGCACGACCGGCTCGACTACCTGCGGCAGGCCGTGGGGTGCGTGCTGGGCCAGACCCGGGGCGACCTGCGGCTCGTGGTCAGCGACAACGCCTCCACCGACGGGACAGCGGAGTGGCTCGCGGGACTGCGCGACCCGCGGGTGTCCCTGGTGCGCCACCCCGTCGACGTGGGGATGACGGCCAACTTCAACAGCGCGCTGGCCGCCGTCGACACCCCCTACACGGCGCTGCTGCTCGACGACGACCTGTGGCACCCGCGCATGCTCGAGCGCTGCCTGCCGGCCCTGGAGGGCGACGCGCGCGTCGGGATGGTCCACGCGGCCTTCAGCGTCCTCGACGCCGAGGGGCGGGTGCTGCAGGCGCGCGAGGACTGGCACGCCCCCGGCCGGGCGGTCGACGGGCGGCGACCCGGGCGGGCCCTCGTCGAGGACCTGCTGGCGCGGTCGAACCCGGTGATGACCAGCTCGGTGCTCCTGCGGACACGGGCGCTGCCGCCGCAGCTGTTCGACGCGCGTGACGTGCAGGCGGAGGACCTCGGGCTGTGGCTGCGCCTGGCCCTGGACCACGACGCCACCTTCGTGCCGGAGCCCCTCGCGTCGTTCCGCCGGCACGGGGGCAGCGTCTCGGTGGGCGCGTCCCACGACGTCGGCGAGGGCACGGTGCCCGGCTTCCGGCAGGTGGCGCAGCGACGGGCCGCGAAGGAGCGGTTCCTGGACGAGGAGGGCGCGCGTCTGGGCGACGTCCCCTCCTGGCGGCGACGCGTGGCGAGGCAGGCCTGCGACGACGCCCTCGGCACCGTGTGGGCCCTGACCCGCGCGCAGCGCGACCTGCGCGGGACCCGCGCCCTGCTCGGCCAGGCGGCGGCGGAGGTGCCCGAGGTGCGCCGCGACCCGCGCGCCGCGCGGCTGCTGGTCCTGGCGACCGCGGCGACCGCGCGCCGGGCGCTCAGTCCTGCCAGGTCCTCCACGGCGCCCGGCCGGAGTCCCACAGCCCGTTGAGGTGGGTCCACTCGCGGTAGGTGTCCATGCCCATCCAGAACCCGCGTGGGCGTGCAGGCCGAGCTGTCCCTCGTGGGCGAGCCGCTGCAGCGGCGCGTGCTCCAGCACCAGGTCCGGGTCGTCGTCGAGGTCGTCGTCGAGGAAGGACCGCTCGAAGACGAAGTAGCCGCCGCTGACCCAGCCGTCGGGCGCGGTCGGCTTCTCGTTGAAGGCGTGACGGCCCGAGGGTCGTCGTCGACGGTAGCTCGCCGTAGCGGCCGGTCGGGTGGACGCCCGTGACGGTCGCGGTCAGGCCGGTGCGGGCGTGCGCCTGCAGCAGCGCCGGCACGTCGACGGCGCCGACGCCGTCGGCGTACGTGGCCATGAACGGGCCGTCGCCCAGGTGCTCGCGGCAGCGGCGCAGCCGGGCACCGGTGCCGTGAGCAGGCCGGTCTCGACGAAGGTGACCTCCCAGTCCTCGACGCCCACCTCGTTGTGGAAGACCGGGGCGCTGCCGTCGCCCATGTGCAGGGTGAAGTCGGAGACGTTCTCCCGGTAGTGCAGGAACCAGCGCTTGATGTCCTCGCTCCGGTAGCCGAGCGCCAGCACGAAGCGCGTCACCCCGAACGCGGCGTAGGTCTTCATGACGTGCCACAGGACCGGCTTGCCGCCGATCGCGACGAGCGGCTTGGGCAGGCGCTCGTCGACGTCGCGCAGGCGCGTGCCGAGGCCGCCGCAGAGGATGACGACCGGGACGTCTCGCGGGTCGGGGACGGCGTGCACGCGGCTCCTCGGGGTGGCAGGCGGGCGGACCGTAGCCTTCGGGGGTGAGCACGGGCGGGAGGGTCACGGCGTGCCGCGGGTGCGACGGGCCCGCTCCGGTGCCGGTCCTGGACCTCGGGCGCACCGCTGTCGCGAACCGTCTGCCGTCCACGCCCGACGCCGACGAGGCGCGCTACCCGCTCGAGGTCGGGCTGTGCGAGCGGTGCGCGCTGGTGCAGCTGACGTGGGCCCTGCCGGCGGAGGACCTGTTCGACGCCGACTACCCCTACCTGTCGTCCGTCACGGACAGCCTCGTGCAGCACGCGCGCACCCACGCCCTCGGGCTCGTGGCGCAGCGGGGCCTCGGTCCGGAGTCCCTCGTCGTCGAGGTCGGGAGCAACGACGGCTACCTGCTCCAGCACCTCGTCGAGGCGGGCGTGCCGGTCCTCGGGGTCGAGCCGACCCCGGGGCCCGCCGCCGCCGCCCGGGCCCGGGGGGTGCGCACCGTGGAGGCCTTCTTCGGCAGCGCTCTCGCCCGGCGTCTGGTCGCCGAGCACGGGCGGGCCGACGTCGTGGTCGCGAACAACGTGCTCGCACACGTGCCCGACCTGCAGGACGTCCTCGCGGGGGTGGCCCTGCTGCTCGGCCCGGACGGCGTGGCCACGGTCGAGAACCCGGGGGTGGGGCAGCTGCTCGACCGCGTCGCGTTCGACACCGTCTACCACGAGCACTACTGCTACCTGTCGTGCCTGAGCGTGCAGGCGGTGGCGGCACGGGCAGGCCTGGTGCTCGTCGACGCGGAGGAGTTCCCGGCGCTGCACGGCGGGACCCTGCGCTGGCACCTGGCCCACGGGGGGACCCCGTCCCCGCGCCTGAGGGAGCGGCTGGCCGACGAGCGGGCCCGCGGCCTGGACCGGGTCGCGACCTACCTCGGCTTCGGGGAGCGGGTCCGCGGGCTGCAGGACGCCCTGCGCGCCGAGCTCGACCGGCTCCACGACGCCGGCCGCACGGTCGCGGCCTACGGCGCTGCCGCCAAGGGCGCGACGCTGCTCGGCACCACCGGCGTCGACGTCTCCCGCGTGGCCTTCGTCGTCGACCGCAGCCCCGCCAAGCAGGGCCGGTACCTGCCGGGCACGGGCATCCCCGTGCTGGCGCCGGAGGAGCTGCTGGCGCGCCGGCCCGACGTCGTTCTCCTGCTGGCGTGGAACGTCGCGGACGAGGTGGTCCGCCAGCAGGCGGACTACCTCGCCGGCGGCGGTGCCTTCCTGGTCCCGGTCCCCGCCCTGAGCTACCTCGGCGGACCGGCTCCCGCCTAGCGGATCTCGGGCAGGCAGCCGGCGCCGCGGCCGAGGGCGCCCAGGCCGGCCAGGTCGCCGCTGCCGAAGCCGGTGACGTCGCGGCCGATGACCGCGTTCATCACCTGGGAGGCGTCCTCGACGTGGGCCAGGCCGACGGCGTGGCCGAGCTCGTGCAGGGCGTAGGTGAACCAGGAGCCGGCGCCGCTGGTCCCCGCCCTGGTCGCGCTGTTGAGGGCGACGACGCCGGAGGCGATCTGGGTGCGGTTGGCGCCGGTGCTGTCGTAGGAGCCGGTCCACAGGACGCGGGTCATGCCGACGGTGGTCGCGGTGCGGCCGGCGAGCAGGTCGGAGGCGCTGGCGCTGGTCCAGCCGACCAGCAGCGGCTGGAACTGGGCCCAGCCCTGCTGCAGGTAGCCGCCGGTCGGGCGCCGCGGTCGGTGGTGCCCTGGTAGGCGAAGGTCAGGCCGGTGCGGCTGCTGAGCTCGGCGACGGCGGCCTGGACGGCGGCGAGGCCGCCCGCGGGGGCACCGGCGGGGTTGAAGCTCCACGGGACGTCGGCGCAGGGGTTCCAGCGGACCGGGGCGCCGGCGTCGACGTGCAGGAAGGCGTAGGCGCCGGTGCGCGCGGCCGGGGCGGCGGCGGGCAGGGCGGCCGGGCGCGACCGGCGGCAGGGCCGCACGGGCTTGGTCACCGGGAGCGGCAGCGGGCTTGGTCACCGGGGCGGCAGCGGGGCGGGTGGTCGTGCGGGTCGGTCGTCGCCGGGCGGGTGGTCGTGCGCGTGGCCGGGCGGGCGGTCGCCTTCGGCCGGGCGGCGGCGCGGACGGCGGCTGGGGACCGTCGTGCGCAGGGTGCTGCCGGTCGGGGCGGCGAGCCGGCTGCGGGTGACCGCCGCGGACCGGGAGAGCGCGCTGCGGGTGCCGGCCTGGTCCGCGGAGACGGCGGAGGGGGCGGGCGTGCCGGCCGTCGCCGTGGCGGGGACCGCCGCGAGGGGAGCGGCGAGCAGCCCGAGGGCGAGGACGGAGGAGAGGCAGGACCGGCGCATGCTCAGTGGTTCGGAGACCGCGACGGCGGGTCTGGAGGCGGAGCGGGACTGTTCACCCCTGCGGGCGAACCCGACATCGTGCGTCCGAACGGCGCAGTCCGTCTGGTCACCCGGGAGGGTGGTCTCGGCGCGGGCCTGGCCAGGACGCGCCCCGGTCGTGACGCTGCGTCACCGGCGGGATCGACGCCCGATCGGGTGAGATCGACGTCTGCCGCGGCTAGCCTCGGCGGGTGCGCGCAGCCCTGGCCCTCGGCCTCACGGCCCTGCTGGCCACCGGCTGCTCGGGCAGCCCCGCCCCCCGCGCGGCCGGGCCCTCGCCGACGCCGTCGACCACCGCTCCGTCGGCCGCCGCCGCGGCGGCGGCCCCCTCCTGCCCGGCCGGCGGGGGCGACCGCGCCTGGCCGGCCGGCGTCCCGGCCGACCTCCCCGTCCCGCCGACGGCGGAGCTGGGCCCGGCCGAGCAGAGCCCCGGCGGCCTGACCCTGGTGCGCTTCACGACGTCGCAGTCGGTGCGCGACGGCGTCGTCTTCCTGTCCCGCGCCCTGCAGCCGGCCGGCTTCACCCTCGGGCGCGGCGACGCGGAGGCGCTCGAGGCCGACGTGCCCTTCAGCCGCGGGCCGCTGCGCGGGCTGCTCAAGATGATCGCCGACCAGCCGTGCCGCACGCAGTGGGTGCTGGCCCTGCAGACCGGCCCCGGCCCGTCCGCGGGCGCGCCGCTGCTGCAGCCCGTGACGACGGCGAGCCCCAGCCCGCTGCCCTTCGGCTGAGCCGCCCGCTGCAGGGCTAGGGTCCGCCGGTGGACCCGGGCGTGCTGCTGCAGGCGGTCCTCACCGGGCTGTCCGCCGGGGCCGTGCTCGGTCTGGTCGCCCTGGGCTTCACGCTCGTCGCCGGGACCGTGCGGGTGCTGCACCTGGCGCACGGCGACGTCGTCGTCGCGTCCGTGCTGACGGCGGGCGTGGTCGTGCTGGGGACGACGCCGGTGGCGACCCGGCTGGCGCCCGCACCGGCCGTGGCGCTCGTGCTGCTGGTCCTGTCCGCCGGCACCGGGCTCGCCCTGGGCGTGGCCCTGCTGGCCGTGCGCCCCTGGCTCCCCGACGTCGCCGCGGGCCGCGAGGGCGACCCCCTCGGCTGGCTGGCCGGGACGGTCGCGGCGGGGCTGGTGCTGCGCGAGGCGCTCGGCCTGCTGCTGCCCGGCGAGGGCTACGCCGTGCCCGACCCGCTGCGGCTGTCGGGGTGGGCCGAGCGCGGCGTGGTCGACCTGCCGCTCGGGGGCGTGCTCGACGCCCGGGTGCCCGCCGTCCTCGTCCTCGGCCGCCGCGGTCGGCCTGCTGGCCGAGCGGCTGGTCGTGCGGTCGCGGGCCGGGCGGGCGATGAGGGCGGTCGCCGAGGACCCCGACGCCGCGGTGCTCTGCGGCGTCCCGCCCCGGCGCACCCTGCTGCTGGCCTTCGGCACGGCCGGGCTGCTCGCCGGCGTCGCCGGCCTGCTGGACGCCCCGGGCGGCGCGGTGTCGGTCGACGACGGCGTCGTGCTGGGGCTGGCCGGGGCGGCGGCGGCCCTGCTCGGCGGCCTCGGCTCGCTGCGCGGCGCCCTGGTCGGGGGCCTCGCGCTGGGGGTCGCCCAGCAGCTGGTCGTCGTCGGGCTGGGGGCCGGCGTGGTCCGACGTCGTCCCGCTGGGGCTGCTGGTCGTGCTGCTGGCCGTCCAGCGGGCGCCCCGGGTGCTCGTCTGAGCGCGGTCGAGGTCGCCACGGCCCTCTACCTGCTGCTGGCGGCCTTCGGCCTGGCCCTGCCGGTGGCCGCGGGCCTGCCGGTGCTCGGCCAGGGCGCGTTCGTGGCGGTCGGCGGCGTCGGCACGGCGCTGCTGGGGCCGGGCGGTGCGGGGCTCCCGCTCGGGGCGGCCTGCGCCCTGGCGGTGCTCACGGCCGGGCTGGCCGGGCTGGCTGGTCGCCCTCGGGGCCGGCCGGCTCGAGGGCGCGGCCCTCGGCCTCGCGACCTGGGGGCTCGCCTGGCTGGTGCACCGCGTCCTGCTGTCCTTCCCCGCGGTCTCGGGCGGCGCCGCCGGGCTGGTCCGCCCGACGCCGGCCCGGCTGGTCAGCCCGGTGCTCGGGGTCGAGGTGGTGCTGACCCCGCGGGTGCACGTCGTCGTCGCAGGGGTGCTGTGCCTGCTGGCCGCGGGAGCGCTGGCCCGGCTGGCCCGCGGCCCGGCCGGGCGGGACCTGGCGGCGCTGCGCGAGGGGCCGGCCCTGGCGGCGTCGCTCGGCGTGCCGGTGGCGGCGCGGCGGCGGGCGGTGCTGACGGCGGGCGCCGCGCTCGGCGGCCTGTCCGGCGCGGGCACGGTGGTGCTGCTCGGCCTGGTGGCGCCTGCCGACGTCGGCCCGCTGCTGTCGCTGCAGCTGTTCGTGGCGGTGCTGGTCGGCGGGGCGGGGCGCTGGTGGGGCCCGGTGCTCGGGGTGGCGCTGCTGACCGTGCTGCCGCGCGCCGCCGACGCCCTCGGGGCCCTCGCCGGGTCGGACGGGCAGCGGCTGCGCGGCCTGCTGACCGCGCTGCTGCTGGTGGCGGTGCTGGCGCTGCGCCGGCTGCCGGCGCGCACGACCACGGGGGACGGCACCGGCGCGGCCACCCCGGGCGACGGCACGGGTCCGACCACCTCCCCGTCGCTCACCAGCCCCGGTGGGCGCCCGTGCTGCTGCGCGCCCGCGGCGTCGAGGTGGCGTTCGGCGCGGTGCGGGCGCTCGACGGCGTCGGGCTGGACCTGCGCGGCGGACAGGTGCACGCCCTGGTGGGCCCGAACGGCTCGGGCAAGTCGACGCTGCTGCGGGTGCTGTCGGGCGAGCTGCTCCCCGACGCCGGCGCGCTCGAGGTCGCCGGCACCGCCGCCGCGCCCGGGGTGGCGACGGGGGTGGTGCGCACCCCGCAGCGCACGGTCGTGCTGCCCCGCCTGACCCCGGCCGAGCAGGTCGCCGTCGGTGCCCGCGGCGGCAGCGCGACCCGCGGCGCCGTCCTGCGCCACCTGCTGGCGACGCCGGGCAGCAGGGTCGCGGAGGCCCGGACCCGGCGCGCGGTGTCCGCGGCGCTCGCCGCCACCGGGCTCGGCGGGGCGGCCGACGCCGACCCGGCGACCCTCGCCGTGGGGGAGCAGCGGCTGCTGCAGGTCGCCCGGGCGGTGGCCACGGGGGCGACGGTGCTGCTGCTGGACGAGCCGGCCGCGGGCATGACCGCGGGGGAGCGGGTGCGGCTGGTGCAGGTGCTCCGGGCGCTGGCCGGCGGCGGGGCGGCCGTGCTGCTCGTCGAGCACGACCTGCGCCTGGTGGGCGCCGTCGCCGACCGCGTGACGGTGCTCGTCGCCGGCCGGGTCGCGGCGTCCGGCACCATCGAGCAGGTGCGCGCCGACCCCGCGGTGCGCGCGGCCTACCTGGGAGGTGCGGCGTGAGGCGTGCGACGGCCGCGGCCGCCCTGCTCGTGCTCCCGGCCTGCGCCGGCGGGGGAGAGCCTGCCGGCGACGCCGCGCTGGTCGTCGTCAGCGCCCCCCTGACGGGCCAGCCGTGGGTGGGCCGCAACGTCGAGCGGGGTGCCCGGCTGGCCGCGCAGCAGGCCGACGGCCGGGTGCGGCTCGAGGTGCTCGACAACGGCGGGTCGCCGCAGCGCGCGGCCGCCCACGCGCGGCAGGCGGTCGAGCAGGGGGCGGCGGTGCTCGTGACGGACGGCGTGGGGGCCGCCGCCGTCGCCGAGGTCACCGACCCGGCCCGGCTCCCGGTCTTCGTCGTCTTCGAGGGCGGCGGCTCCTTCATCGACCCGCAGGAGAACCCGTCGCTGTTCCGGCTGGCCCCTGCCGACCGGCCCATGACCCGGCGCCTCGCCGACTACCTGTCCGAGAAGGCCGACCTGGTGGCGGTGATCGCGGACGACTCCTCCTACGGCCGCGAGGGGGCGGACGCCGTGGCCGCCGGCCTTCGCCCGCAACGAGGTCACCGTGACCAGCCGGCAGAGCGTGCCCGCGGGCTCGTCCGACGTCGCCGCGCAGGTGCTGGCCGCCCGGCGCAGCGGCGCGCGGCTGCTGGTGGTGTGGGCGCGGGCCGAGGGCGTGGCGGCCGTCGTGCGGGCGGCCCGCCAGTCCGGCTGGGACGTCCCGGTCTGGGCCGGGCCCACCGCCGAGGACCCCCTGGTGCGCCGGCAGCTGGCCGACCACCCCGAGTGGGTCGACGGCCTGGGCTTCGTCAGCTTCCGGATCACCAGCGAGGTCGGCCCGGAGCCCTTCGCGGAGTACCGGGCGGCCTACGAGGCCGAGCACGGGCAGGAGGAGGTCGGCGTCGGGGACGTCGTCCAGCCGCCCGACTGGTCCATGTACTCCTACGACGCCGTCGTGCTCACCCTGGCGGCCCTGGACGCGGGCGGCCCGCTGCTGGAGGCGCTGGAGCGGACCGTGGTCACGGGGGCGAACGGTGACGAGCGCGGCTTCGGCCCGGCCGACCGCGAGGGGGTCAGCCCGGACGACATGGCCTTCGCCCGCTTCGGCCGCGACTTCCGCTTCACCCCCGTCGACGACGACGTGCTCAGTCGCGACCTGCCGCCGGTGGAGCAGTAGCGGTGTGCGGCCGCTACGCCAGCGGGCGTGACCCGCGCGACCTGCAGAGCCACTTCTCGGTCGAGGAGCCGCCCGAGGAGGTGCTGCCCCCGCGGTACAACGTCGCCCCGACCGACCCCGTGTACGGCGTGCTGGAGCGCGGCGGCGTCCGGGCGCTGCGGGTGCTGCGCTGGGGGCTGGTGCCGAGCTGGGCGAAGGACGCCAAGGGCGGCGCCCGGCTCATCAACGCCCGCCGCGAGACGGTGACCGAGAAGCCCGCGTTCCGGGCCGCCTACGCGCGCCGCCGCTGCCTGCTGCCGGCCGACGGCTACTACGAGTGGCAGAAGACCGACGGCGGCAAGCAGCCCTGGTACCTGTCCAGCCGGGACGGGACGCCGCTGGCGATGGCCGGGCTGTACGAGGTGTGGGGCGAGGGCGAGACGCGCCTGTGGACCTGCACCGTGATCACGACGGACGCCGCCGACGAGCACGGCGACATCCACGACCGCACCCCGCTGCTCGTCCCGCAGCAGGACTGGGCGCGCTGGCTCGACCCCGACGTCGAGGACCCCGGGCAGGACCTGCTGGTCCCGGGGACGCCCGGGGTGCTGCAGGCGTGGCCGGTCGGGGCGGCCGTCGGGAACGTCCGCAACGACGGGCCGGAGCTGACGGCGCCGCTGCGCGAGGACCCGCAGACGCTCTTCTAGCTGACCCTCCACAGGCCGGCGGCGCCCGCGAGCACCAGCAGCCCGGCGAGCCCGGCGAGCGCGATCGCCGCCGGGCGCGGGGTCAACGGCACCGCGGCCGCGACGGCGGCGGGCGCCGGCAGCAGGCCCCACCGGTAGACCGTGCTCCCGGTGCCCGGCAGGTCGGCGCCGAGGTAGGGCGAGTAGGAGGCGGCGCGGGCACCGGACGCGGCGACGTCGACCAGGAGGTCCAGCGCGGCCCGGCGCTCGGCCTGCGGCGGGCCCGCCTCGGCCCAGGCCCGCCACGACGCCGCGCCGCCCGGCGGCACCAGCGGACGCGGGTCGAGGGCGGGGACGGCCTTCAGGTCCAGGCCGAGGGCTCCGGCGGCGGGGACGTCGACCGTGAAGACCGCCTCCCCCGTGGTCAGGGTGCCGGCCAGCGCGGCGCCGTCGGGCAGGGTCGTCGTGCCGGGGCCGCGGACGGTGGCGCCCGGGGCGGTGAGCCGGCCGGTGACCCGCAGGGGGACCGCGCGGACGCCGGCCCGCTCGGCCACCGGGCCGGCGTCCAGGGCGGCCGGGAGCCCGGCGCCGGCGGTGGGCGGGCGGGGGCCGGGAGCGGCGGCGGCCCGGCGCAGCGCGTCCAGCGGCGGGGCCAGCGCGGCAGCGGGGGCGTCCGCGGCGGTCGGCAGCACCGCGGGCTGGGCGGTCTGCGCGGTCAGCCGGACCGTGACGGTCCCCGGGCCGGGGATCCCGCCCTGCGGGCCGAGCGGCCGGGACGCCCCGCCGGTCTCCGGGACGAACGACACGTCGACCGCCAGCGGCAGCCGCGGGGCCTCCAGCACCGGGTCGAGGGTGAGCAGGGCGGCCAGGTCGCGGGTGCCGGGGGAGAACCCCTGCCAGACCACGGCGCCGGACTTGGTCACCGGCGGCGGCTCCTCGCCGAGCGCCAGCGCCGCGCGGGCCGGGCCGCGCTCGCGCACCTGGTAGTCGCCCTGCCCGGTCAGCCCGAGCCGCTGCTCCACCTGCACCCGCTCGACGCCGTCCGGCCCGAGCCCGACCCGCACCACCTCGTCGTTGCGCACCGGTCCCGGCACGACGCTGCGCAGCACCCGGTCGGGACGGGCCCCGACGTCGTCGAGCAGGTCGGACACCTCGACGCTGCCGGGCGCGGGCAGCCGCAGGACGTCGGCGCGGGCCGCCGGGGCGGGCGCGGCGGCCAGGCCCAGCACGACGAGCACCAGCCCTGCCGCCCGCGCGCGCACGCCCTCAGGCTAGGGCCGGGCGACAGGGGGTAGGGGCTGCGCGACGTCCACCTCTGGAGGAGCACCCCGTGACCACGGCCAGCCACGACACCGCCCGCACCCGGCTCGAGCAGACCCTCGCCGAGCTCGACAGCGCGACCGCGACGCTCAAGGACGAGGGCGCCGGGGAGACCAGCGAGCTCAGCCACATCACGCAGCACCCGGGCGACGTCGGCACCGAGGTCGCCGACAACGACCGCGAGATCGCCCTGCTCGAGGCGGGGGCGACGCAGCGCGAGCAGGTCGTGGCCGCCCTCGCCCGGCTCGACGACGGCACCTACGGCACCTGCGTCGACTGCGGGCAGCCCATCGCGCCGGAGCGGCTGGAGGCGCGCCCCGAGGTCTCCCGCTGCCTGGAGGACCAGCAGAAGGCCGAAGCCCGGGCCTGACCGTCCTGCTGCCGGCCCCCGCCCCTCGGGACGGGGGCCGGCGTGCGTCTCAGGCCGGGCGGCGGGCGCTGGCGACCAGGTGCAGGCCGCCGGCCTCGCCCTCGCGCTCGGCGGCCAGCGTCAGCTCCGAGCGCACCAGCGTCGCCAGCGCGGCCTCGCCGCCCTGCTCGACGGCGCGCTCGACCGCGGCGGGGGACAGGACGCTGCGCGGCCGCACCCACTCGACCTCCAGCCCGACGGCGTCCAGCAGCGCGGTCACCTCGCCGGGGAAGAAGCAGCGGGTGATGCCCCCGTCGGGGTCGTCGGCCTCGGCGGGCACCAGGACGACGTCGGCCTGCGGCACGTCGGCGAGCTCGGCCCAGCGGCCCTGCCCGGCCAGCCGGGCGAGCCCGGTGGTGAGGGAGTCGACGACGAGCAGCAGCCGTCCGCCGGGCCGCAGCACCCGGGACAGGTCCGACGCCGTCACCTCGGTGGCCAGGCACATCGACAGGGCGCGGCCCTCGGCGAGCACCGCGTCGACGCTGCCGTCGGCCAGGAACGCCAGCGAGCGCCGGTCGGCGAGCACGGGCACCACCCGGCCGGGGCCCTCGTGGGACAGCTCGAGCTCCTCGACCCGCTCCCGGACCTGGACCACCTCGTGCCCGGCGAGGACCAGCTGGCCGGCGAACAGCGAGCGCTCGCCCGACAGGTCGAGCACCCGGCTGGGGGCGGCCGGGGCCCAGGCGGCCACCTGCGCCGCCGCGACCCGGTCGTAGAAGCGCCAGTACGCCGAGCCGGCGTCGGGGAGGAGGGCCGGTGCAGGGGCCCGGGAGGAGCTCACGGCCCTACCGTGCCCCGTGTGCAACACACCCGCACCTGCGCGACGCCGTCGGGTGCGGCCCGGGTGCACCTCGAGGGGGTTCCCGGCCGGCTGCTGGTGCTCGGTCACGGGGCCGGCGGCGGGGTCGACGCCCCCGACCTGCTCGCCGCGCGCGACGCCGCGCTCGCCCTGGGCTGGGGGGTGGCCCGGGTGGAGCAGCCCTGGCGGGTGGCCGGGCGCCGGGTGGCGGAGGCCCCGCCGCGGCTGGACGCCGCCTGGCTGGCGGTGCTGGGCGACGCTGGAGCGCGACGTGCTCGTCGTCGGGGGGCGCAGCGCGGGCGCCCGGGTGGCCTGCCGGACGGCGACCGCCACCGGCGCCGCGGGGGTGCTCGCGCTCGCCTTCCCGCTGGTCGCGCCGAACGGCCGCAGCCGGGAGGCGGAGCTGGCGCTGCCGGCCGTCCCGGTGCGCGTGGTGCAGGGCGGGCGCGACCCCTTCGGCGTCCCGCCGGGGGCGCACGTCGTCGACGGCGCGGACCACGGGTTCGCCGTGCGCAGGAAGGACGGCCGCACCGCCGAGGACGTCGCCGCCGAGGTGCGCGCGGCCGTGGCGGCGTCCTGTCCGGCTCGAGCCAGGCCGGCGGGCTTAGACGCTGACGTAGACCTCGGCGGCGACGCTGCTGGACAGCCGGACGTCGGCGCCGTCGACGTCGAGGGCGAGGACGCCGTCGTCGAGCTCGCCGACCCGGACCAGCTGGCCGGGCAGCAGGCGCGCGTCGTGGAGCTCCTGCATGCGCGGGACGAGGGTCTGCAGGTGCTCGTCGATGCGGCGCACCGTGCAGGTCGAGCCGGTGGTGACGGTCGACAGCGCCTGCAGCGGCCCGGTCTCGACGATGTTGGCCGAACCGGGGATGGGGCTGCCGTGCGGGCACGCGCCGGGGTCGCCGAGCAGGGCGACGAGGTGGCGCTCGAGGTTGTCGCTGATGGCGTGCTCGAGCCGGCAGGCCTCGTCGTGCACCTGCGGCCACGGGACCTTGAGGACCTCCACGAGCAGCACCTCGGCCAGCCGGTGCTTGCGCAGCATCGAGGTGGCGTAGGCCCGGCCGGTGCTCGGTGAGGCGCAGCACGCGGTCGGCGTCGACGACCAGGTAGCCCTCGCGCTCGAGCCGCTTGACGGTCTCGCTGACGGCGGGCGCGGACACCCCGAGGCGCTCCACGATCCGGGCCCGCAGCGGGACGATGCCGGCCTCCTCGAGCTCGAGCACGGTCTCGAGGTACTGCTCGACCGCGGGGTGGTGGCCGTCCATCGCGCGCAGCCTACGGCGCAGGGGGCCCCGCGACGGGCGGGAATCGGCGGTCGCCGCGGCGGTGTTGGAGCAGGTGTCGCAGGCCGCTCCCCGCGGGCCGGGCACGAACGCGGCACGGACGACCCGAGGAGCCCCATGCCCAGCGCACGCCTCCGCCGCGCCAGCGCGGCCGACCGCCCGGCCGACCCGGCCGGCGGCCCGTCCCGGAGCCCGCTCCGCGCCGCGCGGCGTCCGGCTGGTGCCCGTCGGCTCCGGGCCGCCGCCGGAGCCGCCGACGAGCAGGGAGGCGCCGTCCGCGTAGGATCAGGGGCTGCCACGGCGCGCACCGCGTCGGCAGGACGCGGGGACGGTGAGCGGTATCAGCGGGAGCGTCGAGGGAGACGAGCGAGCAGCGCAGGGCGCGGTTCGAGCGTGACGCTCTGCCGTTCCTGGACCAGCTCTACGCCGCGGCGATGCGCATGACGCGCAACCCGTCCGACGCCGAGGACCTCGTCCAGGAGACGTTCGTCAAGGCGTTCGCGGCCTTCCACCAGTTCCAGGAGGGCACCAACCTCAAGGCCTGGCTGTACCGCATCCTCACCAACACGTTCATCAACACCTACCGCAAGAAGCAGCGGCAGCCGCAGCAGAGCCCGACCGAGCAGATCGAGGACTGGCAGCTCGCGGCCGCCGAGGGGCACACCTCCTCCGGGCTCAAGAGCGCCGAGACCGAGGCCCTCGACCACCTGCCGGACTCCGACGTCAAGCAGGCCCTGCAGGCGCTGCCCGAGGACTTCCGCATGGCGGTCTACCTCGCCGACGTCGAGGGGTTCTCCTACAAGGAGATCGCCGAGATCATGGGCACCCCGATCGGCACCGTGATGTCGCGGCTGCACCGCGGCCGCCGGGGTCTGCGCACCACGCTGGCCGACTACGCCGTCGAGCGCGGCCTGGTGAAGACCGCGGAGCAGCCGTCATGAGCCGCTCCTCGGACGTGGCGGTGACGTCATGAGCTGCGGGGACCCGCACGAGACGCCCTGCAGCGAGGTGCTGGAGGCGGTCTACCTCTACCTCGACGGCGAGCAGGACGGCACCGGCCGCGACAAGGTGCGCATCCACCTCGACGAGTGCGCGCCCTGCCTGCGCCAGTACGGGCTCGAGCAGGCCGTGAAGTCGCTGGTCGCCCGCTGCTGCGGCAACGACCCCGCGCCGGTCGACCTGCGCGACCGGGTGCTGCTGCGCATCCAGCAGGTCCGCGTCGAGATCGACCAGGTCGAGTACCGGGCGGAGTGAGCCCCTAACGTCTCCGCCATGAGCTGGCTGGTGACGGGTGGGGCGGGCTACATCGGCGCGCACGTGGTGCGGGCGATGGTGGCCGACGGCCTGGAGGTCGTGGCGGTCGACGACCTGTCCACCGGCGACGCCTCGCGGGTCGACCCGGGCGCGACCCTCGTCGAGGGCTCGGTGCTGGACCGCGGCCTGGTCCGGCGGGTGCTGCGCGAGCACGCCGTCAGCGGGGTCGTGCACATCGCGGCCAAGAAGCAGGTCGGGGAGTCGGTCGCCGACCCGCTGCTGCTACTGGCACGAGAACCTGGGCGGGCTGGTGAGCCTGCTGTCGGCGTGCCAGGACAAGGGTGTCGACAAGGTCGTCTTCTCCTCCAGCTCGGCCACCTACGGCATGCCCGACGTCGACCTCGTGACCGAGGACGTCGAGGGCAGCCCGCTGTCGCCGTACGGCATGACCAAGAAGGTCGGCGAGCAGGTGCTGCGCGACTGCGACACCGCCTTCGGCCTGCGCACGATGCACCTGCGCTACTTCAACGTGGCGGGGGCGGCGACGCCCGAGCTCGGCGACGTCGGCGTGTTCAACCTCATCCCGATGGTGTTCGAGCGGCTGGAGGCCGGGGAGCGCCCGCGGGTCTTCGGCGCCGACTACCCGACGCCGGACGGCACCTGCATCCGCGACTACGTCCACGTCGCCGACATCGCCGCCGCCCACCTCGCCGCGGCGCGGGCGCTGGAGGGCGGGGCGCCGAGCGCGGCCTACAACATCGGGCGCGGCGAGGGCTCCAGCGTGCTGGAGGTGATCGACATGGTGGGCAGGGTGACCGGCAGGGACGTCGCCCACGAGGTCCTCGACCGGCGGCCCGGCGACCCCGCCCGGATCGTCGCCGCGGTCGACCGCATCCGCGAGGGGCTGGGGTTCGAGGCGACGCACGACCTGCGGCGCATGGTCGAGAGCGCCTGGGCCGGCTGGCGGCTGCGCCACCCGGAGACGGCGCCGCGGCCGTGATGCGCGTCGCGTCGCTGCACCGCTTCCCGGTCAAGTCGATGCTGGGCGAGGAGCTGGTCGAGGCCGTCGTGTCCGAGCGCGGACTGCTCGGCGACCGCGGCTACGCGCTGGTCGACGCCGCGGACGGCACCGTCGCGAGCGCCAAGCACCCGCGCAAGTGGAGCGCGCTGCTCGGCATGTCGGCCCGCTACGTCGACGAGCCGCAGGCCGGCGCGCCGCTGCCCCCGGTCGCCGTCACGCTGGCCGACGGGAGCGTGCTGCGCAGCGACGACCCCGGCACGGACGCCGCGCTGTCCGGCGTGCTCGGCCGCGAGGTCCGGCTGACGAGCGACCCGCCGCCCGGCAGCCGCTTCGAGGAGCAGTGGCCGGCCTTCGAGGGCCTCGCCCCGGCCGACTTCATCGCCCGCACCACGACCTCGCACGAGGGCGACGAGCCGGTGAGCACCATCGACCTCGGCCTGCTCGCCCCGCCGGGCACCTTCTTCGACCTCGCCGTCCTGCACGTCCTGACGACGTCGACGCTCGCCACGCTGTCGGCGCTGACCCCCGGGCCCGCCTACGACGTGCTGCGCTACCGCCCGAACGTGCTGCTCGACGGCGCCCCGGACGGGTTCGCCGAGGACGCCTGGACCGGCCGCGAGCTCGCCCTCGGCGAGGAGGTCCGGGCGGCGGTGAGCATGCCGACCATGCGCTGCGTCATGACGACGCTCGGCCAGGGCGAGCTGCCCGAGGACCGCGACACCCTGCGCGGGATCGCGAAGCACCACCGGGTCGAGATCCCCGGCTTCGGGACGTGGGCCTGCGCCGGTGCCTACGCCGGGGTCACCGCCGGGGGCGTGCTGCGCACCGGCGACGCCGCCTCGGTCTGACGCGCTCGGCAGGCCCGGGACGCACGCGAGCCCCCGACCAGCGGTGGTCGGGGGCTCGTCGCGTGGTGCTGGTGCTGGTGCTGCTGCTGGTCTAGGCGTTCGGGCGCTTGCCGTGGTTCGCGGCGTTCTTCTTGCGCGCACGGCGCTTGCGGCCTCGCTTGGCCATGAGGTCCTCCTCGGTCGGCTCTTGACGTCGAGGGCAAGGGTTGCACACAATCGGAGGTGAGCGCTGGGGGCTCAAGGAGCCGCACAGCGCTCCGAGCAGGTACACCCACCGATCAGCACGAGCACAGCAGGAGAGTGAGCACGATGCAGGTGCGACCCGTGACCTGGCGGACCTGGGACCCCTTCACCGCCCTGGCCAAGCTGGACCGCGACCTCGACGAGGTCGCCCGCCGCAGCGGGCTGGGCGGGGGGCAGGTCGCTCCCACGTTCGTCCCGGCCGTCGAGGTGGTCCGGGACGGGCAGGACGTCGTCGTCCGGTTCGAGCTGCCGGGCATGGCAGCCGACGACATCGCGATCGAGGTCGAGCGCGGCAGGCTGGTGGTCAGCGGCGAGCGGTCCGCGCCGCCGGTGCGCGAGGACGACGACTCCCGCGTCCTGGTCCGCGAGCTGCGCTACGGCGCGTTCCGCCGGGAGTTCGCGCTGCCGCAGGGCATCAGCCCCGAGCAGGTCGAGGCCTCCTACGACGCCGGCATGCTCGACGTCCGCGTGCGGGCCGTCGTCCAGCCCACCCCGACGCCGGTCCGCGTGCCGGTGACCGCCGGAGCCCGCGAGCAGGCCCCGGTGGTCGAGCACGACGCGCCGGCCGCCGTCGAGAGCGGCGAGCGGGAGAGCGTCGCGTAGCGGTCAGTCGACGCGGACGCCGCCGCGCAGCCAGTCGCGGCCGGCGTCGACCGGGGGCCGGTCCCGCCGCAGGCGCGGCAGGGGCCGGCCCCCGCGCATGCCCAGCACGACCAGCTGCCCGACGCCGGCGGCCACCAGGACGTCGCCGGGGCTCACCACCTGCGGCAGCCGGGGGAGCGGCACCGGGACGACGTCGGCCAGCGCGGGCAGCACGGTGGCGTCGTCGAGCAGCTCGTGGCGCGGGTCCTGGCCCGCCACGATCGCCTGCGTGGTCACCCCGGCGCGGGCAGCGGCGTCCAGCGACACGGGCATCGCGCCGTTGACCCCGACGACGAGCGCGTTCGCCACCACGCCCAGGCCCACCAGCCCGGTGCCGCGCACGCCGCGGCTGCCCAGCAGGAAGGCGACCGCGAGGACCGCGCTGACCGCCAGGCCCGCCGGGTAGGCGGGCCCGCCGGCGAGGGTGCCGGCCACCTGCGCGAGCAGCGCCGCGGCGACGAGCCACCGGCGGCGCAGCGGGAGGTCCCCCAGCCGCTCCAACGAGCCGCCGAGCACCCAGCCGAGGACCAGCGCGCAGGCCAGCACCACCAGGACCAGGGACACGCCCTGCAGTGTGGTCGATACCGTCGCTCCCATGAGCGACCTCGCCGTCACCCGCGGCCCCGTCCTGCGCCTGCACATCGACCGGGAGGCCAAGCGCAACGCCCTGAGCAGCGACGTGCTGAGCGGCATGCTGGCCGCCCTGCGGGAGCCGGGGGAGGCCCGGGTCGTGCTGGTCACCAGCGCCGGCGAGAAGGTGTTCTGCGCCGGGGCGGACCTGGTGCAGATGGCCCCGGACGCGACCGGCCTGGAGGTCCACGAGTCGCGCGGGCTGCTGCGCGAGGTGCTGCTGGCCATGCGCGACTGCCCCGTCCCCGTCGTCGCGAGCGTGCAGGGGCTGTGCCTGGCGGGCGGCGTCGGGCTGGTGATGGGCTGCGACGTCGTCCTGGCCGCCGAGGGAGCGGCCTTCGGGCTGCCGGAGGTCGACCTGGGGCTGTGGCCGTTCATGGTGAGCGCGCTGCTCGGTCGGCACGTCAGCCCCAAGCGGGCGATGGAGATGATGCTCAGCGGTCGCCGCGTCCCGGCGGCGGAGGCGCTCGAGATGGGGCTGCTGTCGCGCGTCGTCGCCGACCTGCCCGGCGAGACCGAGGCGCTGGTCGCGGCGCTGGCCGCCAAGCCGCCGGTCGCCGTCCGGCTGGGCAAGCGGGCGTTCGCGGCGGCGCTGGAGAGCACGCTGGAGGCCGGGCTCGACGCCATGCAGGCGCAGCTGTCGCTGCTGAACACCACCGAGGACGCCGCCGAGGGCGTGGGAGCCTTCCTGCACAAGCGCAGTCCCGAGTGGAAGGGCCGGTAGATGTCGGACGAGATGAGGGCCGGGCAGCCGGTCGACCTGCCCGAGACCACCCCGCAGGAGGCGTCCGACGGTGTCCCGCCCGGGACCGCCTCGCACGACCCCGACCGGCCGCCGGCGCTGCTGGAGCTCATGTCGACGGGCTGGGCGCCGCGCACCGAGGAGCTGCCCGCCGAGCACCCCGCCGCGCCCCACCGCGCAGCCCGGCGGCGGGCGCTGGCCGAGCGCTTCCCCGGCGAGGTGCTCGTCGTGCCGACCGGCGGCTACAAGACGCGCGCCAACGACACCGAGTACCGCTTCCGCCCGGGCACCGAGTTCGCCCACCTGGTCGGCTCGCACGAGCCCGACGCGGTCCTCGTCGTCGACAGCGACGGCAGCAGCGTGCTGTACCAGGCGCCGTCGATGGACCGGTCCACCCCGGCGTTCTTCACCGACCGCGTCTACGGCGAGCTCTGGGTGGGCCCCCGCCCGACGCTCGCGGCCACCAGCGCGCTGCTCGGGATCGAGACCCGTCCGCTGGAGGAGCTGACCAAGCTGGGCGGCCCGGCCCGCGTCGTGCGCGGCTACGACGCCCGCGTCGAGGGCCTGTTCGACACCGACGAGCAGGCCGACGGGGAGCTCGCGACGTTCCTGTCCGAGCTGCGGCTGGTCAAGGACGCGCACGAGGTCGCCCAGCTGCAGGACGCCGTCGACGCGACGGTGAAGGGCTTCGAGGACGTCGTGCGGGCGATGCCCCAGGCCGTGCAGACCAGCGAGCGCTGGCTCGAGGGCGTGTTCGGCCTGCGCGCCCGGGTCGAGGGCAACGACGTCGGCTACGGCAGCATCTGCGCCGCGGGCAGCCACGCCTGCGTCCTGCACTGGACCGACAACGACGGCCCCGTGCGCGAGGGCGAGCTGGTCCTGCTCGACATGGGCGTGGAGAACGACGAGCTCTACACCGCCGACGTCACCCGCACCCTGCCGGTCAGCGGCACGTTCACGCCCCGCCAGCGCGAGGTCTACGACCTGGTCTTCCGGGCCCAGGAGGCCGGCTTCGCCGCCTGCCGGCCCGGCGCGGACTTCCTGGACCCGCACCGGGCCTGCATGCGGGTGATCGCCGAGGGCCTGCAGCAGATGGGGGTGCTCGACGACGCCGAGGCGGCGCTCGCCGAGGACGACCAGCGCTACCGCCGCTGGACCCTGCACGGCGTCAGCCACATGCTCGGCATCGACGTCCACGACTGCGCCCACGCCCGCGACGAGACCTACCGCAAGGGCACCCTGCAGCCCGGCTTCGTCCTCACCATCGAGCCGGGGCTGTACTTCCAGCCCGACGACCTCACCGTGCCGGAGGACCTGCGCGGCATCGGCGTGCGGATCGAGGACGACGTGCTGGTCACCGAGGACGGCATGGTCAACCTCTCGGCCGCCCTGCCCCGCTCGCCCGACGACGTCGAGGCGTGGATGGCCCGGCTGCGCGCGTAGGGCACCCCGCACGACAGCACCCCCGGTCGGCGCGACCGGGGGTGCTGGCGTGGAAGGGTCCTAGCGGCCGGTGTGCGGCATGAGCGCGCCGGCCGGGATCTGGCCGAAGCGGCCGCTGTTGAAGTCGTCCACGGCCTGCTGCAGCTCGGCGCGGGTGTTCATGACGAACGGGCCGTACTGCACGACGGGCTCGCGGATCGGCTGACCGCCGAGCACGATGACCTCCAGGGCGCTGTGCCGGCTGTCCTGCTTCGCCGATGCGCTGATCGTCAGGCGGTCGCCGTCGCCGAACACGGCGGTCTGGCCGGTGGTGACCTTCTGGGCCTGCCCGAAGGCCGCCCCGGCGCCGACGCTGCCGTCGCCGGACAGCACGTAGACGAGCGCGTTGAAGGCCGGGTCCCACGGCAGCGACAGCTGGGCGCCGGGGGTGACGGAGGCGTGCATGAGCGTGATGGGCGTGCGGGTGGCGCCGGGACCGCGGACCGCGGTGCCGTCGCCCGCGGGCAGGTCGCCGGCGATGAGGCGCAGCAGCGAGCCGCCGTCGGCGGAGGCCAGCAGGACGACGTCGCCGCCCTCGAGGTTCTGGTAGGCCGGCGTCGTCATCTTGTCCTGCGACGGCAGGTTGACCCAGAGCTGGATGCCGTGGAAGACGCCGCCGCTCTTGACCAGCTCGACCGGCGGGGTCTCGATGTGCAGGATCCCGCCGCCGGCGGTCATCCACTGCGTGGCGCCGTCGGTGATGAGGCCGCCGCCGCCGTGGCTGTCCTGGTGCTGGAAGGCGCCGTCCATGATGTAGGTGACGGTCTCGAAGCCGCGGTGCGGGTGCCAGGAGGTGCCCTTGGGCTCGCCCGGCGCGTACTCGACCTCGCCCATCTGGTCCATCATGATGAACGGGTCGAGGAAGCGCGGCTGGATGCCGGCGAAGGCGCGGCGGACGGGGAAGCCCTCGCCCTCGTAGCCCTGCGGGGCGGTGGTGACGGCGAGGACCGGGCGCTCGACGTCGCCGAGCCCGGCGGCGGGGACGCGCGGCAGCGCGAGGGTGTCTGCGGTGACGGCGGGCATGTCGGCCTCCAGGGCTTCCGGGGTGGTGCTTTGTTGCTGGTGCAACGATCCTGCCAGCAGATCATTCCCGTGTCGAGCAGCACCGCCGACCGTCCGGTCAAGCCCGGGGCCGGTCCTGCCGAACGAGGACTCGTGACCACCTCGATCGAGCCCTTCCTGCGCGCCCTGGTGGAGTGCGGGGGCTCCGACCTGCACGTCAAGGTCGGCTCCCCGCCCCGGGTCCGCATCGACGGGCGGCTGCGCAAGCTGCAGACCCGCGACCTCACGGCCGCCGACACCGAGCAGATGGTCGAGGAGGTCATGCGCGACGACCTCGCCGAGGAGTTCCTGCGCACCAACGAGGCCGACTTCGCCTACTCGCTGTCCGGCGTCGGGCGCTTCCGCGTCAACGCCTTCCGCAGCCGCGGCTCGTGCGGCCTGGTCTTCCGCCGCGTCAGCGTCGGCGCCATCCCGCTGACCGACCTCGGTCTGCCGCCCGTGCTGGCCAGCCTGGCCATGGAGCCGCGCGGCCTGGTGCTGGTCACCGGCCCGACCGGCTCGGGCAAGACGACGACGCTGGCCGGGATGATCGACCACATCAACTCCTCCAAGGAGTGCCACATCGTCACCATCGAGGACCCCATCGAGGTCCTGCACTTCGACAAGCTGGCGATGGTCAACCAGCGCGAGGTGCGGGTCGACACCGAGGACTTCGTGACCGCGATGCGCGCCGCGATGCGCCAGGACCCCGACGTCATCCTGGTCGGCGAGATGCGCGACCACGAGACCGTCAAGAGCGGCCTCGCCGCCGCCGAGACCGGCCACTTCGTGATGTCGACGCTGCACACCACCGACGCCGCGGAGACCATCAACCGCGTCATCGACTTCTTCCCGCCGCACGAGCAGAAGCAGGTCCGCCTGGCGCTCGCCGGTGCGCTGCGCGGGATCATCTGCCAGCGCCTGGTGCCGCGCGCCGACGGCGAGGGCCGCTGCGTCGTCATGGAGATCGCCGTGAACACCGGCCGCATCGCCGACGCCATCATCGACCCCGACAAGACCTCGACGATCAGCCAGCTCATCGCCGAGGGCACGTACTACGGCATGCAGACCTTCGACCAGCACCTGGTCTCGTTCATCCGCGACGGCGTGATCACGCTGGAGGCGGCCATGGCGGCGAGCACCAACCCCCACGACCTCACGGTCGAGCTGCGCCGCCTGGGCCTCGTCGCGTAAGGGCGGTCAGCGCCCCCCGCACTCCTGCTCCACGAAGGCGGCGACCGTCGCGTCCAGCCCGTCGTCGGGGCCGGCGCCGCCCTCGAGCTCGCGCAGCGCGGTGACGACGTCCTCGGGCGCCGGCGGCGTCGCCCCGAGCTGCACCAGGACGCGCCGGCTCGCCGCCCGGACGGCGGCCGCGTCGCCGTCCTCCCGCGCCGCGACCACCGTGCGCAGGTCGTCGCAGAGCGCGCTGTCCACCCGCGGCCGCCCCTCGGGGTCCGCCGCCCGCTCCTGCTCGCCGCCCCCGCACGCTGTCAGGGCCAGGACCAGCAGCAGCGCCGCCCTCACGACGCCGCCCGCTCCCCGTGCTCCACGCAGCGCGCCGTCCAGCCGGTGGGGTGGACCTGCACGACCATCCGACGCCGGCACTGCGGGCAGTAGCGGGGCGGCTCGAGCTCACGGGCGCCCCGGCAGCGGGCGTGGCCCTCGCCGGTCAGCGCCTCGCCGCACTGGTCGCACCACGGCACCAGCGGCAGCGCGTAGGTGATCAGGTGCAGGCCCGGCACCGGGTCCCAGTCGAAGGACGGGGTGCGGCTGAACCCCAGGCGCTCGTAGAGCCGGTGCGCGGCGTGCATGTCGAGCTGGCTGGACAGCCGGACGAGGTGGCAGCCGTCGGCAGCGGCGCGGTCCAGGCAGGCCCGCACCAGCGCCTCGCCGGTCCCGCGACCGCGCCCGGGGGCGGCGACGACGAGCATCCGCACCACCGCCTCGCCCGTCGCCGCCTGCTCGGCCCACTCCCCGCCGCGGGTCGCGACGGTCACGGCGCCCAGCAGGGGAGCGTCGTCGCCCCCGTCGTCCACGGCGACGAGGACGGTCGCGCTCGCCGCCCGGGAGGCGGCGTCGCGCAGCGCGGGCTCGTAGTCGGCGCTGCTGAAGCCCTCGCCGCGGTAGACGCCGGCCGTCAGGTCGGCGACGGCCGGGAGCTCGGCGGGCAGCACCTCGCGCACACGGGTAGACACGGCAGCGTGTCTACCGCAGCAGGCCTGCGGCTCCTCGTGCGGGACGTCGTCCGCAGCACGCGCGGCCACGACCTCGCCCTCTACGCCGCCGGCGTCACCCTCTACGCCGCGATCGGCTTCGTGCCGCTGCTGCTGCTGGCCCTGTACCTGGCCGGGCTGATCGCCGGGGAGTCGACGGTGTCGGGCCTGGCCGACGCGCTGGCCCGGCTGCTGCCGAACGACCTGGGGGCAGAGGACGCCGGGCAGTTCCTGGCCAAGCAGGGGGCCTCGCTCGGGCTGGTCAACGCGGCCGTCAGCCTGGTGCCGGCCACCCTCTACGGGGAGGGGCTGGTGCGCGCGTTCGACCGCCTCTCGGAGGCGGGGGAGGCGGGCCGGCGGTCGCTGCGCGGGCGGGCCGGCTCGCTGCTGCTGGTCGCCGCGAGCCCGTTCCTGCTGCTGCTCGGCCTGACCACCAGCCGCGGGCTGACCGGCGCGCTCGGCGACGGCGTCGGCGCGACGCTGCTCGGCGTCTACGTGGCGTTCCTGGTCGGCTGGATCAGCATCAGCGTGCTGCTGGTGCTGGTCTACCGCGGGATCGCCCCGGACCGCTGCTGCCTGCGCGCCCTGCTGTGGGGCGCCTTCTCGACCGGCTCGTTCCTGTCGGGGACGTCGCTGGGCTTCGTGCTGTTCCTGTCGCTCGGCATCGACCTCGGCGGCGCCTACGGCGGCTCGACCGTCCTGGCCACCGGGGCGGTGGCGCTCGGCTGGCTGCTGCTGCTGCACGGCGTCGTGCTGGTCGGCTACGTGCTCACCCTGCAGCTCGAGGCCCGGCAGGGGCACCCGCTGCAGGCGGCCACCGGTCCCGAGCTCGTCAAGGACGCTGCGTGACCGGCCCGCAGCGGGGTAGGCGCCGGACGTGTTCTTCTTCCTGTCCAACCGTCTCGGTTGCCTGCCCAGCCTCCTGCTCTCCGTCGTCGTGACGGCGGTGCTGCTCCTGCTGCTGAACCGCTAGGGCGTCAGGTCGACGACACCGGCTCCGGCAGGTCGGCCGTCACGCCGGGGTCGCCGATCTCGGCGGTGTAGTCCTCGGTGCGGGTCGTGTCCTCGCCGTCGGGCACCCGTCCGCGCAGCAGGAGCGTGCCGAGGACGCAGACCACGAGGTTCGCCAGGATCGCCAGGATGCCGGCGTAGATCGTGATCGGGGTGTCGAAGCCCAGGTTGCTGAGCGGGTAGGCCGAGCCGCCGAAGTGCTCCTTGAGCACCGTGACCTGGCCGTCGGGGCCGAAGGCGCGCTGCGGGATCTGGTACAGCGTGACCGTCCCGACGGCCATGCCGGCGACCCAGCCGGCGATGAGCGCCCTGCTGTGCAGCCAGCGCGTGTACAGGGCGATCGCGACCGCGGGCAGGGTCTGCAGCATGATCACGCCGCCGAACAGCTGCAGGTCGATGGAGAACTGCGGGTCGATGAGCAGGATGGCCAGCAGGGCGCCGACCTTGACCACCAGCGAGGCGAGCTTGCTGCTGCGCGCCTCCTGCTTCGGCGTCGCGTCCTTGTTCAGGTACTCCTTGTAGATGTTGCGGGTCCACAGGTTCGCCGCCGCGATCGACATGATCGCCGCGGGGACGAGGGCGCCGATGCCGATGGCCGCGAAGGCGACGCCGGCGAACCAGCTCGGGAACTGCTGCTCGAACAGCAGCGGGACGATGGTGTTGCCGTCCGGGCGGCCGTTCTCGCCGGTGATCGGCTTCACGCCCGCGGCGATCGCCATGTACCCGAGCAGGGCCAGCAGGCCGAGCACGAAGCTGTAGGCGGGCAGCGCCGCCATGTTCTTCTTGATCGTGTCGCGGCTGCGCGCGGCGAACACGCCCGTGAGCGAGTGCGGGTAGAGGAACAGCGCCAGCGCCGAGCCGAACGCCAGGGTCGCGTACTGCAGCTGGTTGGTGGCGCCGAGCAGGATCCCGTCGCCGGGGTTCGGGGAGGCGTCGAACTTGGCCTCTGCGGCGCCGAAGATCTCGTCCCAGCCGCCGAGCTTGACCGGGATGACGATCACCGCGGCGATCACGACGATGTAGATCAGCGTGTCCTTGACGAACGCGATGAGCGCCGGCGCGCGCAGCCCGGAGTTGTACGTGTAGGCCGCCAGGATGACGAAGGCGACGATGATCGGGATCTCGCCCTCGACGCCCATCGCCTTGAGCACGGCCTCGATGCCGACGAGCTGCAGGGCGATGTAGGGCATCGTCGCGACGATGCCGGTGAGCGCGACGAGCAGGGCCAGCGTCGGCGACCCGGAGCGCGCGCGGACGAAGTCGGCCGGCGTCACGAAGCCGTTGACGTGGCTGACCGACCACAGCCGGGCCAGCACGAAGAACACGATCGGGTAGACCACGATCGTGTAGGGCAGCGCGAAGAAGCCGAGGGCTCCGGCGCCGAACACCAGCGCGGGGACGGCGACGAACGTGTACGCCGTGTAGAGGTCGCCGCCGATGAGGAACCAGGTGATCCAGCCGCCGAAGCTGCGGCCGCCGAGCCCCCACTCGTCGAGGTTGTCCAGGGTGTCGCCCTTGCGCCAGCGCCCGGCGACGAAGCCCAGCGCGCTGACGGCGACGAACAGCAGCGTGAAGACGACCAGCTCGGTGGTCTGGATGCCCTCCACGTCAGCGCCCGCCCGTCTTGGTCGCGCGGTAGACCGCGTAGGTCGAGGCCACCCCGACGACGACGACGGCCAGCTGGTACCAGTAGAAGAACGGGATGCTGAACAGCTCCGGCGTCGCCCGGTTGTAGAGCGGCGGGTACAGCGTCACCAGCAGCGGGAGCAGCAGGAGCCAGTTCCAGGGGCTGCGGTCGGTGCGGCGCGGCGGGCGGCCGGGTCGTTCGGCGGCGCGTGGTCATGGCTGCTCCTCGGGCGTCGGGCGGGGCGAGCGCACGCTACGCCCGGTGTGAGGCGGTGCACACCACGGCGTGCCCGCGTGTCCGGGTCGGCCCGGTCAGCCGAGCAGCGCCTGCACCAGCACGACCGCGCCGCCGGCCCCGGCCAGCAGCAGCGTCGCGCGCGCGGCGGCCGCCTCGTGCACCCGGCGGGCCAGCGGCACCCCGAGGGCCGCGCCGAGCCCGAGGGCGGCCAGGCACAGCAGCAGCGTCCGCGCCCCCACCCGCGGCAGCCCGAGCGAGGGGAGCGCCACCAGGTTCACCCCGAGGAAGTACGCCTGCAGCGTCGCGCGCTGCACCCGGGCCGGCCAGCCCGCGTTCGCCGCCCACAGGGCGACCGGCGGTCCGGCCACGCTGGCGGCCACGGTGGTCGCCCCCGCGACGACGCCCGCCGCGACGGCCCCCGCCCGCCCGCGCGCCGCCCGCCACCGCAGGCCGCTGCCCAGCAGCAGCGCTCCCAGCACGACCACACCCCCCGCCGCGGCGGCGGCCGCCCGCTCGGGCACGGCGCGGGCGAGGACGGCGAACAGCGGCACGGTCAGCGCCGTCGGGAGCAGCAGGAGCAGCGCGCCCCGTCGGTCGACCTCGCGGCGGTAGCGCGTGACCAGCACGACGTTGAGGGCCAGGCTCAGCAGCACCCCCAGCCGGACGCCGTCCGCCGCGCCGAGGGCCGCCACGAGCAGCGGGCCGCACACCAGGCTGAAGCCGATGCCGCTGACCGACTGCGCCAGCGCCCCGACGAGCACGCTGAGGCCGACGAGCAGGGTCAGCACGTCAGCGGCTCAGGGCCTCGGCGCGCTCGGCCTCCGCCCGCTCGCGGGCCCCGCACCCGACGAGGTGGTCACCGACCAGCCCGCACGCCTGCAGCAGTGAGTAGACCGTCGTCGGACCGACGAACACGAACCCCGCCCGCTTGAGCCGCTTCGCCAGCCGCGCCGACGACGCCGTGCTGCCGGGCACGTCGGTCCACCGCGCGACGGCGGGGCTCGGCAGCTCGGCGTGCTCGCGGACCAGGGCGGGCAGCCCGCCGGCGTCGCGCAGGGCGAGCGTGGCCTCGGCGTTGCGCACGCAGGCGTGCAGCTTCGGGCGGCTGCGGATCAGCCGGGCGTCCTGCAGCAGCGGCGTGACGTCCTGCCCCGCGACCTGCTCGGGGTCGAAGCCGCCGAACACCTCGCGCAGGGCGTCGCGCTTGCGCAGCACGGTGATCCAGGCGAGCCCGGCCTGGAAGCCCTCCAGGCAGACCTTCTCGTACAGCTGCTGCTCCGACAGCTGCGGGCGGCCCCACTCGTCGTCGTGGTACGCCTCGTAGACGGGGTCGCCGTCTCCGAAGCACCTCAGAGCGTCGAGCCCAGCGCCTTGATCGGCATCTGGAGGTCGGCGAGCATGTCGAGGTCGGCCGTGGCGGGGCGGCCGAGCGTCGTCAGGTAGTTGCCGACGATGACGGCGTTGATGCCGCCGAGCATGCCGTCGGTGGCGAGGTCGCCGAGAGTGATCTCGCGGCCGCCGGCGAAGCGCAGGATCGTGCGCGGCAGCGCCAGCCGGAAGACGGCGACGGCCTGCAGGGCCTCCTGCGCCGGCAGCACCGGCAGGTCGCCGAAGGGGGTGCCGGGGCGGGGGTTGAGGAAGTTCAGCGGCACCTCGTCGGGCTCGAGCACCGCGAGCTGCGCGGCGAACTCGGCCCGCTGCTCCAGCGTCTCGCCCATGCCGAGGATGCCGCCGCAGCAGACCTCCATGCCGGCGTCGCGGACCATCTCGAGCGTGCTCCAGCGCTCCTCCCACGAGTGCGTCGTCACGACGTTCGGGAAGTGCGACCGGGCGGTCTCCAGGTTGTGGTTGTAGCGGTGCACGCCCATCGCCGAGAGCCGGTCGACCTGCTCCTGGCTGAGCATCCCGAGGCTGCAGGCGACCTGGATGTCGACGGCCTCGCGGATCGCCGCGACGCCCTTCTCGACCTGGTCCATGAGCTTGTCGTCCGGCCCGCGCACGGCGGCGACGATGCAGAACTCGGTGGCGCCGGTGGCCCGCGTCTCGACGGCCGCCTTGACCAGGCTCGGGATGTCGAGCCAGGCGGCGCGCACGGGGGAGGGGAACAGGCCGGACTGGCTGCAGAAGTGGCAGTCCTCGGGGCAGCCGCCGGTCTTGAGGCTGACGATGCCCTCGACCTCGACCTCGGGCCCGCAGTGGCGCAGCCGCACCTCGTGGGCGAGCTGCAGCAGCTCGGGCAGCCGGTCGGCCGGCAGGCGCAGCGCCTCGAGGGCCTGCTCCTGGGTCAGCCCGACGCCGCGCTCGAGCACCTGCTCGCGCCCACGGCCAGCGGGTCGGTCGTCTCGGCGGGGGCGTCGATCAGCTCGGTCACGAGCCGAGAGTCTGCCAGGTCCGCCGGGTCTGCAGCAGCGCTGCTACGCGCCGTGCCCGGCCCGGAAGGCGCGCGGGTCGAAGGCGCCGCCGAGCGGGCGGCCGAGCCCGCGCGCGGCGGCGAGCAGGAAGTCGTCGCGCCCCAGCGCCCCCGCGCCCTGCTCCAGCACGCCGAGCAGCGGCCGGGCGGCCAGCGTCTCCAGGTCGCGCAGGTTGCTCCGCTCGGCCAGGCCCGGCTCGGCCGGCCACGCCCCGACGACGACCCCCGACAGCTCCAGCCCGCGGTGCGCCAGCGCCTCCAGCGTCAGCGCGGTCGCGTTCAGGGTGCCGAGCCCGGCAGCGGCGACGACGAGCACGGGAGCGCGCACCGCCCGGGCGACGTCGGCCAGCGTCAGCCCGTCCTCGTCGAAGCGCACCAGCAGCCCGCCGGCGCCCTCCACGAGCACCAGGTCGTGCGCGGCGTCCAGCCGCAGCAGCAGGTCGACGCAGGCGGCGAGGTCGAGGGGGTCGCGGCCGCTGAGCCGGGCCGCCGCGGCGGGGCTGAGCGGGTCGGGGTAGCGGACGAGCTCGTGCAGCTCGGTGGCACCGGACAGGCGAGCGACGTCGGCGAGGTCGCCCGGGGCGTCGTCGGCGATGCCGGTCTGCCCGGGCTTGACGACGGCGCACGAGGCGCCGCGGGACAGGGCCAGGGCGGCGACGGCGGCGGTCACCACGGTCTTGCCGACGTCGGTGCCGGTGCCGGTGACCACGAGGAGCGTCATGGGCGACGACGGTACGGGCGGCGCGGGGCAGCGGCTCAGTGGCCGCCCTCGGCGGGCTCCTCCTCCTTCGCCGCGTGGCCCTCGGCCGCCTCGCCGCCCTCGTGGGCGGCCTCCTCGGCAGCGCCCTCGGTGCAGGCGGGCGCGTCCTGCTCGTGCGCGGCGGGCTCGGCCTCGTCGGCGGTCGCCTCGTGCTCGCCTCGGTGGCGGGCTCGGCCGCGTGCTCCGCGGCCTCGGCGCGGGGCGGCGTGCTCGGCGGGGGCGGCGTGCTCGGCGGCGCGGCGTGCTCGGCGGGAGCCGCGTGCTCCGCTCCCTCAGCGTGCTCGGCCACCGGCTGCGCAGCGCCACTCGCCGCGCCCGTGGTGCCGGCCATCGCGGCCCGGGCGGCCGCTGCCGCCCGCTCGGCCTCGACCTGCGCCGCCTTCGCCTGCTCCGCCGCCTGCGCGGCGAGCACCGCGGCGTGCGCGGCCTCGACCGCCTTCACCGCGGCCTTCACCGCCTCGGCCGCCTGCCCGGTGCTGCCGTGCCCGGTGCTGCCGGTGCTGCCGGTGCTGCCGGTGCTGCCGTGGCCGGCGTCGACGGCGGCCGCGCCCTCGGTGCCGCGCAGCGCCACGACGACGGGCGCGGCAGCCGCGTGCGCCGACACCTTCGCGCCCTCGCCCGACGCCGCCTCGGCGAGCTTGTCCTCCGCGGCCTGCAGCGCCTTGACCAGGTCGACCTGCTCGGCGGCCGTCTCGTCCTCGGTCGGCGCCGCGGGCGCAGCAGCCTCGGTCCCCTCCGCGTGCTCGCCCTCCGCGGCAGCTCCCGCGTGCTCGCCCTCCGCAGCGGCCTCCCCGTGGCCCTCCTCTGCGGCAGCCGCCCCGTGCTCGCCCTCCGCAGCGGCCGTCCCGTGCGCCGCCTCCGCCGCCGGAGCGCACGCCTCGGCCCCCGCCGCCTCGGCCTCCTGCTCCCCGCCGCCCCCACAGGCAGCCAGGGCCAGCGCCAGCAGCGGGCAGAGCAGCAGGCGGGCAGGGCGTGCGAGACCGGTCACCCTGTGCACGTCGGCGCCGGGCCGGCGCCCTGGACTACCCGGTCGGGCGGTCCGGCACGGCGCGGCGGACGACGGCGGCGGCCCGGTCGAGGTCGGCGTCGGACAGGTCGGCGCGCAGGGCCAGGCGCAGGCAGGCCTCGCCGTCGGGCACGGACGGCGGCCGGAAGCAGCCCACCCGGACGCCCTCGCGCAGGCACGCCTGCTGCGCCGCCAGCGCCGTCGCGGCGTCCCCGACCGGCACCCGCACCACGGCCCCCGACGACGCCGGCACCCCGAGCGCGGCGGCGACCCGGTCGGCGGCCCGCCGCAGGCGGGCGACCCGGTCGTCGTCGACCAGGTGCAGGGCGGCCCCGGCGGCGGCCGCGGCGGACGGGGCCAGGCCGGTGTCGAAGACGAAGGAGCGGGCGGTGTCGACGAGGTGCTCGCGCAGCAGGGCGGGCCCGAGGACGGCGCCGCCCTGGCTGCCCAGCGACTTCGACAGCGTCGCCGTCGCGACGACGTCGGGCTCGCCGGCGATCCCCGCCTCCGCGCAGGCGCCGGCCCCGGACGGGCCGCGGACCCCGAGCGCGTGGGCCTCGTCGACGAGCAGCACCGCGCCGGCGTCGCGGGCCGCGCGGTGCAGCGCCTGCAGCGGCGCGAGGTCGCCGTCGACGCTGAACACCGCGTCGGTGACCACGAGCGCCGGGCCCTCCCAGGTCGACAGCGCCCAGCGGACGGCGCCCGGGTCGCCGTGCGGGACGACCTGCACCTCGGCCCGGGACAGGCGGCAGGCGTCGACGAGCGAGGCGTGGTTGGCGGCGTCGGACACGACGAGCGACCCGGGGCGGGCGAGCGCCGTCACGGCGCCGAGGTTCGCCAGGTAGCCGGAGGAGAAGACCAGGGCGGACGCGAAGCCGGTGCGGGCGGCCAGCGCGCGCTCCAGGTCGCCGTGCGCCGCGGTGGTGCCGGTGACCAGGCGCGAGCCGGTCGAGCCGACGCCCCAGCCGGCGAGGGCGGCGGTCGCGGCGGCGACGACGTCGGGGTGGCGGCTGAGCCCGAGGTAGTCGTTGGAGGCGAGGTCGAGGACGTCCTCGGGGCCGGCGGGGCGCTCGACGAGGGTGCGGTGCAGCCCGGCGGCGCGGCGGTCCGCGGCCGCCTGCTCCAGCCAGGCCAGCGGGTCTCCCACCCGCCGGACGCTAGCCGGGCGCGCTCAGTAGGGTCGCGCGGTGTCGACGCTGACGGACCTCGCGCGGGCCCGCACCGACCTCACCCGGCCCGACGTCGACCACCTGCACCGCCTGGTCGCCGAGTGGACCCTGGTCAGCGACCTGTCCTTCGCCGACCTGGTCCTGTGGGTGCGCACCCGGTCGGGCGACTGGCTGGCGGTGGCGCTCGTCCGCCCGACGACGGGGGCGACCGCCCACCCCGAGGACCTGGTCGGCAGCACGGCCCCGGCCGAGGCGGCCCTGCGGCTGGAGCAGGCGGCGCGCAGCGGGCGGATCGTGCGCGAGGGCGACCCCGACGCCGCGCGCCGCAGCGGGCGGGTGCGCAGCGACGCCGTCCCGGTGCAGCGGGGCGGTCGGACGGTCGCCGTCCTCAGCCGGGACGCCCGGGCGTCGGCGGCGCGCACGCCGAGCCCCCTGGAGCTCGCCTACCTGTCGTCGGCGGGGGAGCTGCTGCAGATGGTCGCGGAGGGGACCTTCCCCTACCCGGTGGAGGTGTCGGCGGAGGTCGACCCCGAGCACGCCCCCCGGGTCGGCGACGGGCTGCTGCGGCTGGACCGGACCGGCCACGTCGTCTACGCGAGCCCGAACGCCCTGTCGGCGCACCGCCGGCTCGGGGTCACGGGCGACCTGCTCGGCCAGCACCTCGGGCAGACGGTGGCGCGGCTGTCGGCGCCGAGCCGGCTGGACGAGCCGCGGGCCTCGGCGGCGCTGGCGGCGGCGCTGCGCTACGCCGAGCCGCGCGAGAGCGAGGTGGAGGCGCAGGGGGCGACCGTGCTGCTGCGGGCCATGCCGCTGGTCCCTGCGGGCGAGCGGCGCGGCGCGCTGGTGCTCGTCCGCGACGTCACCGAGCTGCGCCGGCGCGACCGCCAGCTCATGGGCAAGGACGCGACCATCCGCGAGATCCACCACCGGGTGAAGAACAACCTGCAGACCGTCGCCGCGCTGCTGCGCCTGCAGGCCCGGCGGATGGGCGACCCCGCCGCCCGCAGCGCGCTGGAGGAGTCGGTGCGCCGGGTGTCGAGCATCGCGCTGGTGCACGAGACGCTGTCGCTGACCCTGGAGGAGCGCGTCGCCTTCGACGCGGTGGCCGACCGGGTGCTGGCGATGTGCGCCGAGGTCGCGACGCCGGAGAGCGACGTCCGGGTGGTGCGCGAGGGCAGCTTCGGCGAGCTGCCCGCCCAGGTCGCGACGCCGCTCGCGATGGTGCTGACCGAGCTGGTGCAGAACGCCGTGGAGCACGCGTTCGGCAGCGACGTCCCGTCCGGGCGGGTCACCGTGTCGGCCCGCCGGCACGCGGACGCGCTGGACGTCGTGGTCGCCGACGACGGCGCGGGCCTGCCCGAGGGCTTCGACCCGGCGGCGCCGTCGACGCTCGGGCTGCAGATCGTGCGCACCCTCGTCGAGGGCGAGCTGCGCGGCAGCCTGCTGCTGCGGACGGCGCCCGCCGGCGGCACCGAGGTGGTGCTAGGCGTCCCGCTGGAGGAGCAGGGCTGAGCGGGCCTGCAGGCCCGGGTCCTGCGAGGCGGCGTCGTTGAGCACGCTGTAGGCGTAGGCCAGGCCGACGGTCAGCAGGGCCAGCACCAGCAGGACGACGACGCGGAACGGCCAGACGGCGCGCCACGCCGCCGGCGCCTCGGTGGGCACCAGCGGCGGGCGGACGTACCGCTCGCGCGCCACGGGGAGGACGCGGGGCCGGTCAGGCCGTGCGCAGGGCGGAGCGGGTGCGGGTGAGCGCGCGGCGCTCGTCCTCGCTGGTGCCCCCCCAGACGCCGGAGTCCTGGCCGCTCTCGAGGGCCCACTCGAGGCACGCCTCGGTGACGGTGCAGCGGCCGCAGACGACCTTGGCCTCCTCCACCTGGACGGCGGCCGGGCCGCTCGTCCCGATCGGGAAGAAGAGCTCCGGGTCCTCGTCACGGCAGAGCGCGTGGTGGCGCCAGTCCATCTGGTCCGTCTCCTCGGTCGCAGGCAGGTGCAGGGTCAGGTGCGGGTCAGGTGCGGGGTCGGGCGCAACCTCGGCGCAACCTCACCCAACCAGCGGCTCCAGGCGGAGGCAAGCACTCGCCGCCCTCGAACTGGCCCGCCCGTGTCGGGTTCGTCACGTAGGGACCGTCTGGTCCCGGCCGCGCCCTGCCCCCTGTGGGCCTGCTCACACCCGCGGCCCCTGACGTGCAGGGTCAGACCAGGACGTCGAGGGCCGCGGGGACGCTGCGCAGGGTCACCGACGTGCGGTCGCCGAGGTCGTCGCCGTCGACCTGCAGGGCCACCGGGACCTCCGCGTGCAGGCGCAGCTCGGGGGCGTCGTGCACCTGCACCAGCTGCCGCCCGCCGGGCCGGGCCCCCTCGGAGCTGAGGATCTGGCGCAGGTGGCGCAGCGTGGAGACGGTCGACAGCCGGCGCAGCCCGAACAGGTCCAGGCCGCCGTCGAAGGACGCGTCGGGGCAGGCCCGCACCGGCCGCTGCCCGAGGTAGGTCCAGGGGTCGGTGTTGCAGACCAGCGCCATGCCCAGCGCCTCGTCGTCGGCGCCGTCGCGCGACAGCGTCAGCACCGGGTCGGCGGGGGTGTTGAGCAGGAACTCCGCGAAGCCCTCGCGGACGAACAGCCCGGGGGTGGCCCGGGCCCCGCGGTCGCGCTTGCGCTCCACCCTGCGCACGACGGCGGCGTCGAGGCCGAGGCCGGCGCAGAAGGTGAACCAGCGGTCGGCCCGGCCGGGGGTCGCGACCGTGCCCAGGCCGATGCGGCGGCGGCGGTCGGCGTGCAGGGCCTCCAGCAGCCAGCTCGTGCCGTCGACCGCGCCGTTGGGCAGGCCGAGCGCGCGGGCGAAGACGTTGGCGCTGCCGCCCGGGACGACGGCCAGCGCGGGGCCGTCGGGGCACGGGCCGTCGTCCAGCAGGCCGTTCACGACCTCGTTGACGGTGCCGTCGCCGCCGAGCGCGACGACGACGTCGAGCCCGTCGACGCGGGCCTGCGCGGCGAGCTCGGTGGCGTGCCCGCGGGCGCGGGTGACCTCGACGTCGAGCTTGACCTCGCTCGACAGCGCGGAGGCCAGCACCTCGCGGGTGCGCGGCGTCGTCGCCGTGGCCTTCGGGTTGACGACCAGCAGAGCGCGCATGTCCTCACGGTAACGGCCCGGCTACGGTCGGGGCCGTGAACACGCCTGTGAGACGTGCCGCCCTGCTGGTCGCGCTGGAGGGCGTCCTGCTCGTCGGGCTGGGCGTGGTCTACGGCGTCGCCGGGCTGCTGGGCGAGCCGTCCGACCGGCTGGCCACCGAGCTCGAGGCGGTCATGGTCGTCGTCGTCGGGGCGCTGCTGCTGCTCGTCGCCCGCGGGCTCGACCGCACCCGCGCGTGGTCGCGCTCACCGGCCGTGGTGGTGCAGCTGTTCGCGCTGCCCGTGGGCTACGGGCTGGCCCAGAACGCGCGCTGGCCGGCGGCCGTCGTCGTGCTCGGCCTGTCGGTGGCGGTGCTGCTGCAGCTCGCGGCCCCGCAGGCCCGCGACGCGTTCGCCCCGCCCGAGCGGCCTACTCCTCGCTGAGCAGGCCGGTCCGCAGCTGGGCCAGCGTGCGGGCCAGCAGCCGCGACACGTGCATCTGGCTGATGCCGAGCTCGCCGGCGATCTGGCTCTGCGTCATGTTGCCGAAGAAGCGGAGCATGAGGATCTTCTTCTCGCGGGCGGGGAGCTTCTCCAGCAGCGGCTTGAGCGACTCCCGGTACTCCACGCCCTCGAGCGCGTCGTCCATGACGCCGAGGCTGTCCGCGACTGCGGGGCTGTCGTCGTCGCCACCGCCGTCGGGGGCGTCGAGCGAGACGGCCGAGTAGGCGTTCGCGGACTCCAGGCCCTCGAGGATCTCCTCCTCGGTGAGCCCGAGGTGCCCGGCGAGCTCGGCGACCGTGGGGGAGCGGCCGTTCTTCTGCGACAGCTCGCTGGTGGCCTTGGTGAGGCTGAGCTTGAGCTCCTGCAGGCGGCGGGGCACGCGGATGGCCCAGCCCTTGTCGCGGAAGTGCCGCTTGATCTCGCCGACGATGGTCGGGGTGGCGTAGGTGGAGAACTCCACGCCGCGCTCGAGGTCGAAGCGGTCGACCGACTTGATCAGGCCGATGGTGGCGACCTGCACGAGGTCGTCGAGCGGCTCGCCGCGGTTGCGGAAGCGGCGGGCCAGGTACTCGACCAGCGGCAGGTGGGCCTCGACGAGGTCGTCGCGCAGCCGGGTGCGACGCGGGTCGCCCTCCTCGGTGGCGGCGAGCTCGACGAACATCGCCCGGGCGCGGGCGCGGTCGAGCGCGGTCTTCTCGCTGCGCGTGGTGGTGGCGGGCGCGACGCTGTCGGCCGAGCCGTCGGGCTGCTGCACGACCGTCACCTGCTGCACGGCCTCGACCGCCGCGACGACGTCGCTGTCGAGCACGGTGTCGTCGGCACCGTCGAGAGGACTGTCGAGAACGCTGTCGGGAGCCCCGTCGGGAGCGGCCTGGCCGGAGGGGGCCAGCGCCGGGTCGGCGGTCTGCACGGTGCCGTCGGGGTCCGTCGAGGTCACAGGCCGCCCCCGGTCATGTCGTCGCGGTGCTTGCGCAGGTTGAGGGTGACACGGCTGTCGGCGTCGACCGAGCTGTCGACCTCGCCGGCGAGCGCGGTGAGGACGGTCCAGGCGAAGGTGTCGCGGGAGGGCTGCTCGCCGTCGAGGGTGAGCACGCTGACCGAGACGGCGATGGCGTCGCCGGTGAGCTCGAAGCTGCACTCGAGGTCCGCGCCGGGGACGGCCTGGGCCAGCAGCATCGCGCAGGCCTCGTCGACCGCGATGCGCAGGTCCTCGATGTCGTCGATGGTGAAGTCGAGCCGGCTCGCGAGGCTCGCCGTGGCGGTGCGCAGGACCGACAGGTAGGCGCCCGCCGCAGGCAGGCGCAGGGTCACGACGTCGCGGCCGGCCCCGGACAGGGCCTCCCCGCGTGCGGCCTCGGTCTCGGTCATGCCCCCTCCTCCTGCACCCTCCGGTGCGGACGTGCCTCCCGTGCGGGACGCGGCCCCCCGGGACAGGCGGGGACGCCGGGCTCCGCCCGGGCACCCGACGATCCTACGGGCGCCGCGCCCGTGCCCCGAGGCAGCCGCGGGCGGCGCGGCTGGCAGCCTGGCGGCGCTGCCTGCGGACGCGGCCGCACGAGGTGGCACGGGGTGGCGTGGAGGTGGCGTGGCAGGAGCCGGCGTGGCAGCAGGGGCGGGGGCAGGGGCAGGGGCGACGGCGGGCGCGTGGCGCACGGCGGCGCTGGTCGCCGTCGGCGGCGCGGCCGGCGGGGCGGCGCGGTACGGCCTGGCGGTCGCCCTGCCGGCCGGGCCCGGTGACCTGCCGCTCTCCACCCTGCTGGCCGACTGGCTGGGGTGCCTGCTGCTCGGCCTGCTGATCGGCGCCCGGCCGCACTCCCCGGTGCTGCGCCCGCTGCTCGGCACCGGCGCCCTCGGCGGGTTCACCACCTTCTCGGCGCTCGCCCTGCAGACCGACCGGCTGCTGGCCGACGCCCCGGCGGTCGCCGTCCTGCACCTCGCCCTGACCACGGGCGGCGGGCTGCTGCTGGCCGCCGTCGGGCTGCGGGCGGGCGGGAGGGCGCGGCGGTGACGGTGCTGCTGGTCGCCCTCGGTGCCGCCGTCGGGGCGGTGCTCCGGCACGCCGTGGCCGTCGCCCTGCCCGGCCGCCGGGCGACGCTGCTGGTGAACCTCGCCGGCAGCCTGCTGCTCGGGCTGCTGGCCCCGGCGGCCCCCGCCGCCGCGGCGCTGCTCGGCGTCGGGCTGTGCGGAGGGCTGACGACCTTCAGCACCTACGCGCTCGAGGTGCTGGACGGCGGCGGCTGGCGCTACGCCGCCGGCAGCACCGCGGGGTGCCTGGCGGCCTGCGCCCTCGGGCTGCTGCTCAGCGGACCTGCGTGAGGCCGGCGGGGCCCTGCACGGACGCTCGTCGCGGCGTACCAGCGCTGGTCGGACGTCGCCCGGTAGGTGACGGTGCCCGGGCCGGTCAGGGTGCGGCGGGCCGTGAAGGCCTGACCGGCGCCGCGGAGGAACACCCGGGTGAGCGTGCCGGAGGGGGCCGCGACCCGCAGCACGACCGTCGCGCCGGGGCGCACGACCGCGGGACCGGTGACCACCGGGACGGCCTGCGTCAGCCCGGGAGCACTCGTGCAGCCGGTGCCGGTGCGGGCGTACCAGCGGTGGTCGTCGACGGCCCGCCAGGTGGTGGCGAAGCGGCCGTCGTCGCCGGCGATCAGAGTGCGGCGGACGGCGAACCCCTGCTCCCCCCGACGGCGGAACAGCACCTCGACCGTGCTGCCCGGCGCGGTGCTGCCGCCCAGCACGACGGGGTCCCCGGCGATCGCGCGGCCCGGGCCGGTCAGCGTCACCGGCGCGCACGACGGCGCCGGCGGCTGCTGCTGCGGCGGGCCGACCTCGACCTGCACGGCGTACGCCCGCTGGGCCAGGGCGCAGGACGGCGTCGTGTGCAGGCAGGGGGCGTCGTAGCCGGCGCCGACGTCGGCGCCGCCGGTGCCCTGCGGACGGAAGACGGCGTCGACCGTCCCGCGCGAGCGGTCCACCGAGGCCAGCACCCGGTACAGCGGCCGGCTGCCCCGCGGCGCCCGCGCGTACGGCGCGGCGCAGCCGTCGAGCTGCACCGACAGCAGGCCGTCCTGCGGGACGGTCACCGTGCGGCCGTCGTCGCCGGCGTCGAGGGTCACGCTGCCGGGAGCGGCGCTCGCGGTCGGGCGGGCGGCCTGCGTGCAGGCGGTGTCGCCGGACTGCACGGGACCGTCCGCGACGACGACCGACAGCGACCACGTCTCGTCCGGGCGGGCGCACGGCGTCGGGGCGTAGGAGCAGGGGTGGTCCCCGGCGGCGCGCAGGGCCTGGGGTTCGGCCTGCGGGGCGAGGGCGCGCAGCCGGGCGGTGAGCGGGGCCTGCAGCCCGGTGCGCAGCGACAGCAGCTGCAGGGTCGCGGTGCCGGACTCCAGGCCCTCGACGCCGCGCCAGGCCCCGTCGGACAGGGCGTCGAGCCGCACGTCGAGCAGGTCGCCGGGGTGCAGCGTCACGGTCCGCCCGCTGTCCGCGCCCGTGACGGTCAGCGTGCCCGGCCCGGGGGTGGGCGAGGGGCCGGGCTGGGCGGCGGCCCCCAGCAGCAGGGGCAGCAGGAGCAGGGGGGCGAGCAGCCGGCGCACGGCGACCTCCGGGGGGCGAGGGGGTGTCACCTGACAGGGGCCCCTGGGGGTCTGCTTGGGTTGCCCGGCAGACCCCGAGCCTCCGGAGGACCCGTGCGCGCCATCCAGATCACCACCCTCGACGGCCCCGGGGCGGTCGAGCTCGTCGACGTCCCCGAGCCGGTGGCCGGTCCCGACCAGGTGCTCGTCGACGTCGAGGTCGCCGGGGTGACCTTCCCGGAGGTCCTGCAGAGCCGCGGGCAGTACCAGATGAAGCCGGCGCTGCCGTTCGTGCCCGGCTCGGAGGTCGCCGGGGTGGTCCGCAGCGCGCCCGACGGCGCCGCCGTGAAGGCCGGCGACCGGGTCGCGGCCTTCCCGGGCCTCGGCGGCTTCTCCGAGGTCGTCGCCGTCGCTCCCTGGGGCGTGTTCCCCCTGCCCGACGCCGTCTCCTTCGAGGCCGGCGCGTCCCTGCCGATGAACTACCTGACGATGCACTTCGGGCTCAAGCGGCGCGGCCGGCTGCAGGAGGGCGAGACCGTGCTGGTCCAC
This sequence comes from uncultured Actinomycetota bacterium, assembly GCA_963815615.1. Taxonomy (GTDB): domain Bacteria; phylum Actinomycetota; class Actinomycetes; order Mycobacteriales; family SCTD01; genus RYN-122. The sequence continues at coordinate 197,511 of CAWFHF010000006.1, forward strand.
GGCGCGGCCGGCGGCATCGGCACGGCGTCGATCCAGCTGGCCAAGGCCTGGGGCGCGCGGGTGATCAGCGTGGTGTCGACCCCGGAGAAGGCCGAGGTGGCCCGGGCGGCCGGCTCGGACGAGGTCGTGCTCACCGAGGGGTTCAAGGACGCCGTCAAGGAGCTGACCGGCGGCAAGGGCGTCGACCTCGTCGTCGACCCCGTCGGCGGCGACCGGATGACCGACTCGCTGCGCAGCCTGGGCCGCGAGGGGCGGCTGCTGGTCATCGGCTTCACCGAGGGCGAGATCCCGACCGTCAAGGTCAACCGGCTGCTGCTGGCCAACGTCTCGGTGGTCGGCGTCGGCTGGGGCGCCTTCTGGACGGCCGACCCGGCCTACCTGCAGGAGCAGTGGGCCGAGATCGCGCCGCTGCTGGAGTCGGGGCAGCTGCAGCCCCCGGTGAGCAGCGTCCGCCCGCTGGCCGAGGCCGCCGAGGCGCTCAAGGAGATCGACGAGCGGCGCGCCGCCGGCAAGGTGCTGCTCAGGGTGCGGTAGCCGCGCCGCCGAGCCGCTGCAGGGCGTCGCCGTCGACCCGCATCGTCGTCCAGGCGTCCTGCGGCACCGCGCCGAGCGCGCGGTAGAAGCCGATGGCCGGGGTGTTCCAGTCGAGCACCCACCACTCGAAGCGCGGGTAGCCGCGCTCCACGCACACCGCCGCCAGTGCCTGCAGCAGCGCGCGCCCGAGGCCGGCGCCGCGGGCCGAGGGCCGGACGAACAGGTCCTCCAGCCACAGGCCGGGGCGGCCGGTCCAGGTCGAGAAGGTGACGTACCAGAGGGCGAACCCGACGACCTCGCCCGCCTCGTCCAGGGCGACGTGGCAGGACGCCGTCCCGTCGGTGAACAGGGCACGCGCCAGGTCGTCCTCGGTGGCCTCGACGGCGTCGGGCTCGCGCTCGTAGGCGGCCAGCTCGTGGACGAGCTGCAGCAGCACCGGGACGTCGTCGGGGGTGGCGGTGCGGATCACGGGACGTCCCACTCCTTGACGACGCGGTGGTCGCGGTAGGTGCCGAGCACGGAGACCCGGGCGGGCTCCATGGTGAACAGCCCGCCCTGCGACGCCGGCAGCCCGAGCCAGACAGCGGCCAGCGCGCGCAGCGTGTGGCCGTGCCCGACGCAGACGACGTCGCCCTGCTCCAGCAGCGGGGTGACGCGCTCCACGACCCGGGCGCAGCGGAGGCCGACCTGCTCGTGCGTCTCGCCCCCGGGGGCGCCGTCGGTCCAGAGCCACCAGCCCGGGCGGTCGGCGCGGATCTCGGCGGTGGTGCGGCCCTCGTCGTCGCCGTTGTCCCACTCGACGAGGTCGGGGTCGACGTCGGGCGTCAGGCCGGCCAGCTCGGCGGTGCGGCGGGCGCGCTGCAGGGGGCTGACGAGGGCGGCGACGAGCGGGCGCCCGGCCAGCCGGGGCGCCAGCGCGCGGGCCTGCTGCTCGCCGTGCTCGGACAGCGGGACGTCGGTGAGGCCGGTGTGCCGGTGCGAGGCCGACCAGGCGGTCTCGCCGTGGCGGACGAGCAGGAGGTCTCCCATGCGGGCCACCCAACCAGCAGCCGGCCCGGCCCCCGTGAGAGGGCCGGGCCGGCTGCCGGTGCGGGTGCCGGTGCTGCTAGGCCTGGTCGGCCGACTGCGGGACCACGTACTCCTTGCCCTTGGTCTCCCAGAAGATCGTGGCGATCTGGTCGATGCCGTCCAGCAGCGCCTGGCCGGTGGCCGGGTCGAGCGAGCCGCGGGCGCCGGTGCCGCTGGCGGACTTGATCGTCTTGTTGATCAGGTCGTGCAGCTGGGGGTACTTCTCGAAGTGCTCGGGCTTGAAGTAGTCGTGCCACAGCACGGCCAGGTGGTGCTTCGCCAGGCCGGCGCGCTCGTGGATGATGATCTCGGCGCGCTCGCGGAAGCGCTCGTCGTCGTTGGCCTGGGCCTTCTTCTGCATGCCGAGGACCGAGGTCGCCTCGATGCGCGCCTGCGCGGGGTCGTACACGCCGCAGGGCAGGTCGCAGTGGGCGGTGACGACCGTGCGGGGGGTCAGGAAGCGGAGCACGTGGTGTCCTCTCGTGGGGGTGTCGGTCGGGGTCCTTCTCCGGTCCCCTACCCGGTCGCGCCGACACTAGAGGCGTGATCCACGTCCCGCGCCCGCGGACCCGGCTGGGCACGGTCCTGGTGCAGGGGCCGTCGATGGAGCCCACTCTGCAGAGCGGCGACTGCCTGCTCGTGCGCTACGGCGGGCGGGTGCGCCCGGGCGCCGTCGTCGTCGCGCGGCCGTGGACGCGGCCCGAGCTGCTGGTGGTCAAGCGGGCGGTCGAGGAGGTCGCGGGCGGCTGGGTGCTGGAGAGCGACAACGAGGCGGTGCGCGGGCAGGGCTGGACGGGCGGGGAGGCCGACGTGCTGGCCCGGGTGCTGCTGCGCTACTGGCCGCACCCCCGCCGGTTCCCGGAGGTTCCCCTGCCCGACGCCTGACCTGCGGCAGGAGCGCGCCGGGTGCACCGCGAAGACGGGGGCGTGCGCACCCGACTCGTCCCCCTGCTCCTGCTGCCCCTGCTCGCGGTGCCCGCGGCCGCGGCCCCGCCCGACCTCGACGCCGAGCGCCTGTGCCGCTTCGGCGACGCGCGGATCGGCGAGTCGAGCGGGCTCGCCGTCTCGACCGACGGCCAGGCGCTGTGGACCCACAACGACTCCGGCGACAGCTCGCGGTTCTTCGCCGTCGACCCGCGGACCTGTGCGACCAGGGCCACCTACCGGCTCGACCTGCCGGACCTCACCGTCCCGGGCCTCGGCACGGCGACGGCCGTGGACTGGGAGGACGCGGCCCGCGGGACGGCGGCCGACGGCACCCCCGTGCTCCTGCTGGCCGACATCGGCGACAACCCGCAGGCCCGCGTGCCGGGCGTGACGGTCTACGAGGTGGCCGAGCCCGCCTCCGCCGCCGCGGCCGACCCGCTCACCGAGCAGCCGGTCGAGGTGCGCGCGGTGCACCAGCTGCTCTACCCGTCCGGCCCGCGGGACGCCGAGTCGCTGCTCCAGCTGCCCGACGGCCGGCTCGTCGTCGTCACCAAGGACCGCGACGCGGCCACGGGCTACCAGACCTACACGGGCCGCAGCGAGGTCTACGCCTCGACCGGCCGCCCGGGGACCGGACCGGTGCGCATGACGAAGGTCGCCGACCTCGACGTGCGCGCCCTGCCCGGCGTCGACCCCGCCGTGCAGCAGCAGCTCGCCGTCACGGGCGCGGACGCCCGGCGGGACGGCAGCGCGATCGTCGTCCGCACGCTCACCACCGCCTACGAGTTCGACGTCGTCGGCGGCGACCTGGCCGCGGCCTTCTCCCGCACCCCCCGCGTCGTGCCGCTGCTGGCGACCAAGCAGGGGGAGGCGATCGCCTACGAGCCGGACGGGCGCGGGTTCCTCACGACGTCCGAGGGCTCGGGCAGCTCGGCCGACCCCGGCTCGGGCGTCGTGGACGCCTACCGGCCGCACCCCGCTCAGTCGCGCGTCTCGGGCTGACCCCAGCCCACCACCCCGACCACGACGTCGTCGTCGGCGTCGACCGCGAGGGAGGGGCGCGGCCCGGTGGTGGCCTCGTAGCGCCAGGGCCGGCGGCCGAGCGCCCGGACCTGCGCCCCGCAGGTGACGACGAGGCGGTCGGCAGCCAGGGCGGCGTCGTCGCAGCCGTCGTCGTCCTGCTCCTGCACGGAGCCGTCGGCGGTCCGCAGCAGGCGCGCGGGGGAGCCGACCCCCGCGGCCAGCACGGCGCCGCCGCGGGCCTGCAGGGGCGCGCCGCCGCTGCTGCCCCGCGTCCGCCAGCGCTCCCGGCCGTCCGCGGGGTCCAGGCCGAGCACGGCCTGCTCGGTGCGGGACACCACCACGCCGCCCGCGTCGAGCACGTCCTGGACCGGTGCGCTCCGGATGCGCCACCGCACCGAGCCGTCCGCCGGCTCGAGCACCGTGACGCCCCCGCGCAGGTCCCCCACCACCACGGCGTCCGTGCCGGGGGAGGCGGTGGAGGGGGTCCCGCCCAGCCCGGTGCTCCACCGCTCCCGGCCGTCCGGCGCGAGCAGCCGCACCGTGCCACCGGCAGGCGGACGCCTGGGGCGAGAGGTCGCCGGGCGGCGAGGGCACGCCGTCGGACACCAGGGCCACGCCGCCGGGCCCGGCGAACACCCGGACCGACGGCCCGACGTCCCGCCGCCACGCCAGACGCCCGCTGCGCGCCTCCACGGCACGGACCGACCCGCCGCGCGTCAGCACCAGCAGCCCGCCCGCCACCTGCGGCGGGAACGGGCCGACGCCCTCCAAGGTCCACAGCCGCTCACCGGTCCGCGCGTCGTAGGCGACCAGCGGCCCGTCGCTGGACACGGCGACGACGCCGTCCGCGAGCACCGGGTCCGTCGTCGGCGACGGCGGGTCGGCCTCCTTGGCCCACAGCACCCGGCCGTCGTCGGCGTCGAGGGCGACGACGGTGCGGCCGGGACCGGGCTCGACGCCCACGGGGAGCCCGGTGCCGCAGGCGGCGAGCAGCAGGGCCAGCGGCAGCAGCCGCCCACCCCCGGCAGGCGCCTCACCCCCAGCAGGCGTCTCAGCGGCGCAGCGAGGCGTAGAACGCCGTGCACTCCTCGTAGGACGGCAGCAGCCCGGAGTCCCGGGCCTCGGCCAGCGAGGGCGCTGCGGCGTCCTTGTCCGACAGCAGCGGCTCGAGGCCGGCGGGCCAGCCGGGGAGCGCGCGCAGCCCCAGCTCCTCGTCGAGCGGGTGGACCCCGTGCTCGCGGCCCGGGGCGTAGGGCTCGCTGCACAGGTAGGTGACGTTCGCGTCGTCGGTGAGGGCCAGGAACGCGTGCCCCAGCCCCTCGGACAGGTACACCGCCCGCCGGTCGACGTCGTCGAGCTGCACGGCGTCGACCGTCCCGAAGGTCGGGCTGCCGACCCGGATGTCGACGACGACGTCGAGCACGGCGCCCCGGGTGCAGTAGACGTACTTGGCCTGCCCGGGCGGGACGTCGGCGAAGTGGACGCCGCGCAGGGTGCCGCGGCCGCTGACGCTGTGGTTCGCCTGCCTCAGCGCGAAGGGGTGGCCGAGCGCGCCCTCGAGGACGGGGGCCTTGAACCACTCGAGGAACACGCCCCGGGGGTCGGGCCACTGCTGGGGCGTGAACGACCACGCCCCGGGGACGGCGAGCTCGGCGACCTCCATGCCCCGACCCTAGCCACGTGGCTGAACCGGTCCGGCAGCCCCTGGCGCGGACTGTGGGAGACTGTCCGCCGCTCGGGTGACCCCCGGCGACGCCTGCGCGGGCGGCCGACCGGCCGCTGCTCCGCCGCGGTGTCGACCCGTCGTCGTCCGCACCACCCGAGGAGAGCGCCCCCGTGACCGCGCAGCTGGAGGACCTGTCCGTGACCGACCAGGACGGGGCCCGCACCGTGCCCCAGCAGTCCACCTCGACACCGGCCTCCCGCGACGACGACCCCGTCTTCGCGCTGCACCGCGGCGGCAAGGTCGAGGTCGTCTCGCGCGTGTCGGTCGCCAGCCGCGAGGAGCTGTCGCTGGCGTACACGCCGGGCGTCGCCAAGGTCTGCACCGCCATCGCCGAGCAGCCCGACCTCGCCTACGACTACACGTGGAAGTCGCACACCGTCGCGGTGGTCACCGACGGCACCGCCGTCCTCGGCCTGGGGGACATCGGCCCGACGGCGGCCCTGCCGGTGATGGAGGGCAAGGCGCTGCTGTTCAAGCAGTTCGGCGGCGTGGACGCCGTGCCGATCTGCCTCGACGTCACCGACCTCGACGAGCTCGTCGAGACGGTCGTGCGCCTGGCCCCGGCGTTCGGCGGCATCAACCTCGAGGACATCAGCGCGCCGCGCTGCTTCGAGGTGGAGCGCCGCGTGCAGGAGCGCCTCGACATCCCGGTCTTCCACGACGACCAGCACGGCACGGCGATCGTCGTCGTCGCCGCCCTGCAGAACGCCGCGCGGCTGACCGGGCGGCGGCTGTCGGACCTGCGCGTCGTCGTCAGCGGCGCCGGTGCGGCCGGCATCGCGGTGTCGAAGATGATCCTGGACGCCGGCATCGGCGACCTCGCGATCGCCGACCGGCAGGGGATGATCTACACCGGGCCGCGACGGGCTCAACGTCGAGAAGCAGGCGTTCGCCGAGATCAGCAACACCGGCCGCCACACCGGCTCGTTCGAGCAGGCGCTGGAGGGCGCCGACGTGCTCATCGGGCTGTCCGGCGGCACCGTCTCGCCCGCAGCCGTGCGGTCGATGGGCCCCGGCTCGATCGTCTTCGCGATGGCCAACCCCGTGCCCGAGGTGCTGCCCGAGGTCGCGCACGCGTGCGGTGCCGCCGTCGTCGCCACCGGCCGCAGCGACTTCCCGAACCAGATCAACAACGTGCTCGCCTTCCCCGGCGTCTTCAAGGGCGCGATGAGCGTGCGCGCCCCCCGCATCAGCGAGGGCATGAAGGCGGCCGCCGCCGCCGCGCTGGCCGCCGTCGTCGGGGACGAGCTGTCGGCCGAGTGCGTGATCCCGTCGCCGTTCGACCCCCGGGTCGCCCCCGCGGTGGCCGACGCGGTGGCCGCGCAGGCCCGCGCGGAGGGCCTGGCCCGGGTCCCGTAGCCGGGCACGTCTAGGGTCGGCACGTGCTCGCCGCCTCCTGCGTCTCCCAGTCCGCCGACGACCCGCTGAGCGGCCTGGAGGTCGGCGACAAGCCCGACCCCGAGGCCCCCGAGGGATGGGCGCGGGTCACCGTCCGCGCCGCGTCGCTGAACCACCACGACCTGTGGTCGCTGCGCGGCGTCGGCCTGGCCGCCGACCGGCTGCCCATGACCCTCGGCTGCGACGCCGCCGGGACCACCGAGGACGGCACCGAGGTCGTCGTCCACGGGCTGGTCGGCGACCCGACGTGGAAGGACGACGAGACCCTCGACCCGAAGCGGACGATCCTGTCCGAGCTGCACCAGGGCACCCTGGCCGAGCAGGTCGTCGTCCCGACCCGCAACCTGCTGCCCAAGCCCGCCGGCCTGTCGTTCGAGGAGGCGGCGTGCCTGCCGACGGCGTGGCTGACGGCCTACCGGATGCTGTTCACGCAGTCCGGCGCCAAGCCCGGCGACCGGGTGCTCGTGCAGGGCGCCGGCGGCGGCGTCGCGACCGCGGCGATCGCGCTCGCCCGGGCGGCCGGCATGCAGGTCTACGCGACCAGCCGCGACGAGGCCAAGCGCGCCCGGGCGCTCGAGCTCGGCGCCCACGAGGTGTTCGAGAGCGGCGCCCGGCTTCCCGCGAAGGTCGACGCCGTGATCGAGACCGTCGGCAAGGCGACCTGGTCGCACTCGATGCGCGCGCTGCGGCCCGGCGGCACGCTGGTCGTCTCCGGCGCCACCAGCGGGCCCGACCCGAGCGCGGACCTCAACCGGCTGTTCTTCCTGCAGCTGCGCGTGGTCGGCTCGACCATGGGCACCCGCACCGAGCTCGAGCAGCTGCTGCGCTTCCTGGACGCCACCGGCGTCCGGCCGCTCGTCGACGAGGTGTTCCCGCTGTCGGCCGCCCGCGACGCGTTCGCCAAGCTCGCGACAGGGGACGTGTTCGGCAAGCTCGTCCTCACCCCCTGACGCCCGCCTGACCCTGGAGCCCGCCCCGTGGTGCTGCCGATCCACGACGTCAACCCCGTCCGGCGCACCCCGGTCGTGACCTACCTGCTGCTGGTCGCCAACCTGGTCGCGTTCCTGCTCAGCCCGGTGGCGTTCAGCGCGCTGACGCCGGGCGCGGAGGAGCGGGCCCAGTGCGGGGTGCTGGAGTTCTTCGACCACTACGCCGCCCAGCCCGACGAGCTGATCGGCAACCGGCAGGAGGCGCAGGCCGCCAACGGCGAGCCGGGCCCGCGGGCGGGCACCTGCCAGGTCGAGAGCCCGCCGCCGTTCGAGAAGTCGCCGTTCCTGTCAGTGCTCACCGCGATGTTCCTGCACGGCGGCTGGGCCCACCTGCTCGGCAACATGCTGTTCCTCTACGTGTTCGGCAACAACGTCGAGGACCGGCTGGGCCGGCTGAGGTTCCTGCTCTTCTACCTGGCCTGCGGGTACGCCGCGACCTACGGGTTCGCGGCGCTCGACAGCGGCTCGACCACCCCGCTGGTCGGCGCGTCCGGGGCGATCGCCGGCGTCCTCGGCGCCTACCTGGTGATGTTCCCGCGGGCCAAGGTCTGGTCGCTGCTCACCTTCTTCTTCTTCCTGCCCGTGCGGCTGCCGGCCTGGCTGGTGCTCGGCGGCTGGTTCGTCCTGCAGTACCTGTACTTCCGCGGGGCGGGCGTGAACGACGCCGGTGGGGTCGCCTACGGCGCCCACGTCATCGGGTTCGTCCTCGGCGCGCTGCTCGTCCTGCGGCGGCGCGGCACGGGCGTGCACCGCCCGCTGGCGGACCCCCGCTTCGGCCCCTACGCCCGCCGGTGAGCGCCGACTCGACGAGCCCCCTGCAGCGGCTGGTGCAGGGCGTGGGCGTGGTCTCGCTCGGCCTCGGTGCGCTGGCCACCGTCGCGCCCCGCCGCGTCGCCGCTGCCGGCGGGGTGCGCGAGCCGGGTGCCGGGCCGCTGCCGCTGCTGGTCCGCCTGGTCGCCGCCCGCCAGGTCAGCCTCGGGCTGGCCCTGCTGACCCGCCGCCCCACCCCGGTCGGCCGCGCGTCCGGGCTCTTCCTGCCGACCACCGCCCTCGACGCCGCCGCCGTGCTGCTCGGCGTCCGGTCGGGGGTGCTGAAGGGCCGCTCGGCGGTCATGGCGACGACCGTGCTGGCGACCAACGTCGCCGTCACCCTGGCCGACCGGCGGGGCTGAGGGCGGGGTGGCACACGAGGTGCTGCGGGTCCTCGTCGACGGCTGGGTGGTCGGCTGCTGCCTGGACCCGCCGGCCGTCGGTGACGAGGTCGCCTGGCCCCTGCAGGTCGTGCAGTGGTCTGCGCTGGCGTCCGAGGCGGTGCAGGACCTGCACGTGCGGGCGGAGCCCCTGCGCGCCCTGGGAGGGGCAGACGCTGGGGACCCGTGCCGCTGTGTGGTCGACCCCGTCGGGCGCCCACCTGCTACGCCGAGGCTCCGCAGTCCCGGTCCGGTCCGCTGCAGGTGCGCGCCGCCCTGCGGGTCGCGACGCACGGCGAGGCCCCCGCCGACCTGCCGCCGGTCCACGGCCGGGTCAGCCGGGTGCGGATGCTCCGGACCGTCTACGTGCAGGACCCGGCCGGGTCGTCGACCTGGGTGCCGGCCGAGCCCGTCGACGTGCTCCTGGAGGACCTCGACGCCGCGCCGAAGTGGTTCCCCGACGACTCCCCGCCCGACACCCCGCAGGCGACCGGGCCGGTGCGCCTGGCGACGGCCGTGCTGGTGGACCTCGACGTCACCGGGGACGCCGACCGCGCCTGAGCAGGAGCCCGCCTGCGGGCGTCGAACTGTCCGGGCATGCCTGTCGCCCGGATGCTGCTCGCCCTCGGCTGCCTCGTCGGCCTGCTCGTCGCCCCGTCTGCCGTGGCCGAACAGGGCGACGTCGTCCCGACCGACGACCGCGTCGGGGCGGACGCGCCGTACGCCTTCACCGAGCAGGACGTGCAGATCCCGGTGCCCGACCCCGACCTGTTCGGCGACCCCGTGGTGCTCGACGCGCGGGTCACGGTCCCCGTCGGCGACGGGCCCTTCGCGGCGCTCGTGGTCAACCACGGCTACCTCGGGAGCAAGACCGGCGACGGCGACCTCGCCGCCAAGGCCGCCCGCATGGGCTACGTCGTCCTGCGCTACTCCAGCCGCGGGTTCGGCGAGACCAAGGGGCAGGTCGACCTCGTCGGCCCCAAGGAGCAGCACGACCTGCTGGCCGCGGTCGACTGGCTGAACGAGAACGAGGCCCTGCCGGTCTGGAAGGACCACGTCGGGCAGTACGGCGGGTCCTACGGCGGGGCGCACGCCCTCGCGCTCGCCCGGTCGGGCCACAAGGCCGTCCGCGCCGTGATCGCCGCTGCCACCTGGACCGACGCGTACGCCGGCCTGATGCCGAACGGCGTGCTCAAGCAGGCCTACCTCACCGGCTTCTACGGCGCCGGCCGGCTGCGGTACGACGGGTACGACAACTACGAGCCGGCGATCGACGCGGCCTACGCCAAGGTCACCGCCGGCGTCGACCTCGCGGGCGTCCGGGCCTACATGGACGAGCGCTCCACCGTCGGCAAGTGGGACGACGTGAAGACGCCGGTCTTCTTCGCCCAGGGCCTCAACGACGGGCTGTTCGACGGGAACGCGGCCATCGACGGGTTCCTGCAGCTGCAGCGCCGCGGGGTCCCGACCCGGCTCTACCTCGGTGGGCTCGGCCACCCGCCGTCCCGCTCCGGCGGCGGGCCCGAGATCGGCCGCGTCGAGAAGCAGGCCATCGACTGGCTCGACCACTACGTGCGCGGCATCGACAACGGCATCGATCACGCCTCGCCGGTCGAGTTCGCCCGCACGCAGTGGTTCGGCAACGACACCGAGGGCGCCGTCGACCGGCTCGCCGCCGCGTCCACCTACCCGTTCGGCGAGGCCGCCCCGCTGCAGCTGTGCGGCACCGGTCCCGGCACCGGCACCCTGTCGACGACGGCGTGCCCCGACGCGCTGCCCGTCGTGCTCGGCAGCGGCACCGGCGGCGACCCGACGTCGGAGCCGGTCGGCGGCCGGCTGCTCGGCGAGGGCTTCGCCGACTACCTCGGCCAGCCCTTCCCGAGCACCGCCACCCCGGTCGACGTCGCCGTGTTCGACAGCGCGCCGCTGGCGGCCGACACGGACTACGCCGGCATCCCCACGCTCGACCTGCAGGTGCTCGCCCCGACCACCGGCGCGCCCGTCCCGGCCAGCGGGGCCGTGGCCTTCCAGGCCCACCCCAAGCTGTACGACGTCGCCCCCGACGGCACCGCGCGCCTCATCACCCGCGGCGCCTACGCCGAGCAGCTCGGCGGCCCCGCCGGCCCGCACGAGGTCCGGTACGACGCCTTCGCCTTCGCGTGGCGCTTCGAGGCCGGGCACCGCATCCGGCTGTCGCTGAGCTCGGCCGACGTGCCCTACCTGCGGCCCGCGACCAACCCGTTCGTGGTCGCCGTGCTGCCCGGCAGCGCGGTGCTGCTGCCGGGCGCCGAGCGGGCGACCCTGCCGCGGTACGAGCAGCGGGAGCGCTGAGCGGCTACGGCAGCGCCAGCCGGTTGATCCGGCGCAGCACCTGCAGGTACTGCTGCCACAGCGGGCCGCTGGTGTACTCGACGCCGAACTCCTCGGCCAGCGCGCGCACCTTCGGGGCCAGCTCGGCGTAGCGGTTGCTCGGCAGGTCGGGGAACAGGTGGTGCTCGATCTGGAAGCTCAGGTTGCCCGTCATCAGGTGGAACAGCGGGCCGCCGTCGAGGTTGGCCGAGCCCATCATCTGCCGGACGTACCACTGCCCGCGGGTCTCGCCGTCGAGCTGCTCCTCCTCGAACTGCACGGCGCCGTCGGGGAAGTGGCCGCAGAAGATGACCGCGTGCGACCAGACGTTGCGCACCAGGTTCGCCGTCAGGTTGCCCAGCAGCACCGGGGCGAAGAAGGGGCCGGCGAGCGCGGGGAACACCAGGTAGTCCTTGGTGAACTGCTTGCGCACCTTGCGGCCGATGCCCTTGAGCGTGTGCCAGGCCTCCTCGGCCGGCTTCTCGCCGGACAGGACGCGGTCGACCTCGAGGTCGTGCAGGGCGACGCCCCACTGGAAGAACAGCGACAGCAGCACGTTGTAGACCGGGTTCCCCAGGTAGTAGGGGGTCCAGCGCTGCTCCTCGCTCATGCGCAGGATGCCGTAGCCGACGTCGCGGTCCTTGCCGACGACGTTGGTGAACGTGTGGTGCTCGTAGTTGTGCGTGCGCTTCCAGGAGTCCGAGGGGCTCATGGTGTCCCACTCCCACGTGCTGGAGTGGATCTCCGGGTCGCGCATCCAGTCCCACTGGCCGTGCAGGATGTTGTGCCCGAGCTCCATGTTCTCCAGGATCTTGGCGACCGACAGGCAGGCCGTGCCGGCGAGCCAGGCCGGCGGCAGGACGCCGGCGAACAGCAGCGCCCGGCCGGCGACCTCCAGGGTGCGGTGCGCCTTCACGACGGAGCGGATGTAGGCCTCGTCGGAGGCGCCGCGGGAGGCCAGCACCTCCTCGCGGAGGGCGTCGAGCCGGCGGCCGAGCTCCTCGACCTGCTCGGCGGTCAGCGGGGTCGTGGGCGTGGAGGGGACGGCGGCCAGCGGCGGGCGGTCGGGCGCGGCCGGGGCGAGGGGGACGGGGCGTTCCAGGACGGCGGTCATGCGGTGCTCCTGACGTAGGGGGGCAGGGCGGTCGGGGGGTGGTCTCAGGCGTCGAGCGCGACGTCGCCGGCGGGGGCCGAGACGCAGGTCTGGACGAGGTCGCCGGGCTCGCCGTGCACCTCGCCGGTGCGCAGGTCGCGGACCTGTCCGGCGAGCAGCGGGACGACGCAGCCGAAGCAGATGCCCATGCGGCACCCGCTGGGCAGCAGGACGCCGGCACCCTCGCCGGCGTCGAGCAGGGCGGTGCCGCCGGGGGTGTCGACGGTGGTGCCGCCGCGGGAGAAGGAGACGGTGCCGCCCTCGCCGTCGGCGACGGGGGCGAGCGCCGGGGCGAAGCGCTCGGTGTGCAGGGGCAGGCCGGCCGCGGACCAGTGCTGCTCGAGGGCGTCGAGCAGGGCGGCGGGCCCGCAGGCCCACGCCGTCGCGCTCGCGCCAGTCCGGCACGAGGACGTCGAGCTCGGCGGTCTGCAGCAGGCCGCCCGTGTCGGTGTGCCGCTCGAGCAGGGTGAAGCGCGGCTCCGCGGCGGCCAGGGCGCGCAGCTCGTCCCCGAAGAGCACCTCGTCCGGGGTGGGGGCGCTGTGCAGCAGGACGACGTCGGGGAGGGCGCCGGCCTCGGCGAGCTCGCGGAGCATGCCCATGACGGGGGTGAGGCCGCTGCCGGCCGTGACCATCAGCAGGCGGGCGGGCAGCGGGTCGGGCAGCACGAAGTCGCCGTCGGCCTGGGCGAGCCGGAGCACCTGCCCGGCCTGGACGCGCGTGGCCAGGTGGGTGCTGACGAGGCCGCCGGGGACGGGCTTGACGGTGACCGCCACGGTCCCGTCGGCCTGCGGCGGGCGGGTGAGGGAGTAGGAGCGCCACTGCAGGACACCGTCGATGCTGACGCCGACCCGCAGCCACTGGCCGGCCCGGTGACCGGCCCAGCCCGGCCCGGGGCGCAGCACCAGCGTCACCGCCCCGCCGGCCTCCGGCCGCACCTGCTCGACCCGCGCCCGCAGGTCGACCGAGCCGCGGAGGGGGTCGACGAGGGCGAGGTAGTCGTCGGGGAGCAGGGGTGTGCTGACGGCGCGGGCCACGCGGAGCAGCCGGTCGCGCAGGGAGGACGGCTGCGGGCGGGTCGGCGGGGGAGCGGTCGGCGTCATGACATCGAGTAGAGCCGAGTCGATGTCACATGGCAAGGGGGACTAGCACGTCTCGTGTGTCACACGGTCTGCGCGTTAGGCTGTGACCCATGGATGACGGCGTCGAGCAGGACGAGCTGACGATCGACGAGCTGGCCCGGGTGACGGGCGTGACGGTGCGCAACGTGCGGGCCTACCAGTCGCGCGGCCTGCTGCCCGCTCCCGAGGTCCGCGCCCGTACCGGCTGGTACGGCCGGGAGCACCGCGCCCGGCTCGAGCTGATCAAGGAGCTGCAGGCCGAGGGGGTGAAGCTCGACGTCGTCAAGCGGCTGTTCGAGACCACCGGCGGGTCGACCGACCAGGTGCTCGGGTTCATCCGCTCCCTGCGGGCGCTGTTCGGCGAGCGCGAGGGCACCATCGTCAGCCGGGAGGAGCTCGCCGAGCGGTTCGCCAGCGCCGACGAGGGGCTGCTGCGCAAGGCGCAGAAGCTCGGGCTGCTCCGCCAGGTCGCGGACGACCAGTACGAGGAGGTCCTGCCGCGGCTGACCGGGGCGGGGGAGGCGCTGGTCAGCCTCGGGATCCCGCTCGACCGTGCCCTCGACACCGTCGTCGCGCTGCGCCGGCACGCCGAGGGCATCGCCCGGCTCTACGTCGAGCTGTTCCTCGACGAGGTCTGGAAGCCCTTCGACGCCTCCGGCCGCCCCGACGACCAGTGGCCGCGGCTGCACGAGACGGTCGACCGGCTGCGGGCGCTGTCGGGCGAGGCGCTGCTGGCCGTCGTCGAGCAGGCCGTCAGCGAGCGGCTCGACGTGACCTTCGGGCGCGACCTGGCCCGCAACGTCCGCACCGCCCACGGCGTCGCCGACGCGGCGAGTCAGTCCTCCGGGAGCAGGTGACGCAGGTAGCGCTGCGGCGCGTCCAGGAACGACCGCCAGTGCTGCACCACGGGCAGGTCGTCGTACGCCACCTCGCGCAGGCCGGCGTCGCCGACCTCGAGCAGCGTGGCACCGGGCAGCGCCGCGAGGACGGGGCTGTGCGTCGCGCACAGGACCTGCCCGCCGGCCCGGCGCAGCTCGTCGAGCAGCGCCAGCAGGCCCAGGCAGGAGGAGAACGACAGCGCCGACTCCGGCTCGTCGAGCAGGAAGAAGCCGTAGCCGTCGAAGCGGGCGCGCAGGACCGCCAGGAACGACTCCCCGTGGCTCATCTCGTGGAAGCGCGGCTCGCCCGCCTGGTCCGGTGCCGGGTTCTGCTCCAGGTAGGTGTAGAGGCTGTGCATCGTCTCGGCCCGCAGGAAGTACGAGCTGCACCAGCGGGCCCGGCGTGCGGACCACCCGCAGGACGTCGCCGAGCGGCGACTCGCTCGCCCTGGTGCGGTGCCGGGCGCCCGCGCGACCCGCCCTCCGGGTTCAGCCCGTAGGCCTGCGCGACCGCCTCGACCAGCGTGCTCTTGCCCGTCCCGTTCTCCCCGAGCAGGAAGGTGACGCCGGGCGCGAGGTCCAGGCCGTCCTCGAGCAGCTGGCGGACCGCGGGCAGCGCGAACGGCCAGCCGGACGGCACCGCCGCGAGCGGGTCGCGCTCGACGCGGCGCACCGGCGGGGAGGCTCCGCTACTCGTCGTCGTCCTCGAGCCGCGCCAGCCAGGTGGTGAAGCGGTCGAGGGCCACCTCGAACTCGGGCTGCAGGTCGACGAACTCCTGGGCCCGGCCGGCGAGCCAGGCGAGGCTCACCTGCTCCTCGCCGCGGCGCGCCTCGAGCTCCTCGATGCCCCGGTCGGTGCTGTACACGGTCGTCCTCCGGCGCCCCCTCGGAAGGGCGCGCGTCGGTGGTCGGGGCCTAGCGGCCGAGCGCGGCCTCGACCAGCGCGGCCTGCTCGGCGGCGTGCACCTTGCTCGAGCCGGCGGCCGGGGACGCGGACGCCCGGCGCGACACCCGGCGCAGCCGCAGGTGCTCGGGCAGGAACTCCGGCAGCGACAGGGCGATGTGGCTCCACGCGCCCTGGTTGGCCGGCTCCTCCTGCACCCACACGACGTCCTGCAGCGACGGGTAGCCGGCGAGCACGTCGGCCACCTCCTCGCCCGGCACCGGGTACAGCTGCTCGACGCGGACCAGCGCCGTGCGGGTGTCGCCGGACTTGTCCCGCGCCGCGAGCAGGTCGTAGTAGACCTTGCCGGTGCAGAGCAGGACGCGGTCGACCGCGCCCTTGTCGGTGGCCTTCGCGTCGTCGATGCACCGGCTGGAAGCGGCCCTGCGTGAAGTCCTGCGGGGCGCTGACGGCGGCCTTGAGGCGCAGCATCGACTTCGGCGTCGCGACCACGAGCGGCCGGTTGATCTCCGAGAGCGCCTGGGCCCGCAGCAGGTGGAAGTGCTGCGCCGGGGTGCTCGGGTAGGCGACGGTCATGTTGTCCTCGGCGCACAGCTGCAGGAAGCGCTCGATGCGCGCCGAGCTGTGGTCGGGGCCCTGGCCCTCGTAGCCGTGGGGGAGCAGCAGGGTGACGCCGCTGCGCTGGCCCCACTTGGCCTCGCCGGAGGAGATGAACTCGTCGATGACGGTCATCGCCCCGTTGACGAAGTCGCCGAACTGCGCCTCCCAGAGCACCAGCACCTCGGGGCGGGCCACCGAGTAGCCGTACTCGAAGCCGAGCGCCGCGTACTCGCTCAGCAGGGAGTCGTAGACGTAGAACGGGGCCACACCCGGGTCGCCGAGGTTCTTGAACGGCGTGTGCTCCGCGCCCGTCCTGCGGTCGATGAGCGTGGCGTGGCGCTGCACGAACGTGCCGCGGCGGCTGTCCTGGCCGGCGAGCCGGACCGGCGTGCCCTGCAGCAGCAGCGAGCCGAAGGCCAGCAGCTCGCCGAAGCCCCAGTCGATGCCCGCCCTCGGCGCACCATCTTGGCCCGGCGCTCGAACAGCGGCGCGAGCTTCGGGTGCGGGGTGAAGCCCTCCGGCAGCTCGCCGTGGGCGCGCCCGAGCCGGTCCAGCACCTCCTGCGACACGGCGGTGTCGACGGCGGACAGCGCGTGCACCTCGTCCATCGGCACCTCCGCGGACGTGCCCGAGGACGCGTCGCGGGTCTCGGCGAACACCCGCTCCAGCTGCGACTGGTAGTCCTTGAGCGCCTCCTCGGCCTCCTCGAGGGTGAGGTCGCCGCGGCCGACCAGGTGCTCGGTGTAGGTCTTGCGCACCGAGCGCTTGTTGTCGATGATGTCGTACATCATCGGCTGGGTCATCGAGGGGTCGTCGCCCTCGTTGTGGCCGCGCCGGCGGTAGCAGACGAGGTCGATGACGACGTCCTTCTTGAACGCCTGGCGGAACTCGAAGGCCAGCCGCGAGACGCGCACGCACGCCTCGGGGTCGTCGCCGTTGACGTGGAAGATCGGCGCCTGCACGGTCCGGGCGACGTCGGTCGAGTAGACCGACGAGCGCGACTGCTCGGGCGCGGTGGTGAAGCCGACCTGGTTGTTGATGACGACGTGCACGGTGCCGCCGGTGCGGTAGCCGCGCAGCTGGCCCATCTGCAGCGTCTCGGCGACCACGCCCTGGCCGGCGAACGCGGCGTCGCCGTGCAGCAGCACCGGCAGGACCGAGAAGCCGGCCTCGCCCTTGTCGATGACGTCCTGCTTGGCCCGCACGATGCCCTCGAGCACCGGGTCGACCGCCTCCAGGTGCGAGGGGTTGCTGGTGAGGCTCACCCGCGTGGTGCCGCCCCTGGAGCTGGTGAACGTGCCCTCGGCGCCCAGGTGGTACTTCACGTCGCCCGAGCCCTGCACCGACCGCGGGTCGATGTTGCCCTCGAACTCGCGGAAGATCTGCCCGTAGCTCTTGCCGACGATGTTGGCCAGCACGTTGAGGCGGCCGCGGTGGGCCATGCCGATGACGACCTCGTCCAGCGACGCGTCGGCGGCACCGGTGAGGACGGCGTCGAGCATCGGGATGACCGACTCGCCGCCCTCGAGCGAGAAGCGCTTCTGCCCGACGTACTTGGTCTGCAGGAAGTTCTCGAACGCCTCCGCGGCGTTCAGGCGCTTGAGCACGTGCAGCTGCAGGTCGCGGTCGGGCACCGAGCCCTTGCACCTCGAGCCGCTCCTGGAGCCACTGGCGCTGGGCCGGGTCCTGGATGTGCATGTACTCGACGCCGACGTTGCGGCAGTAGGTGTCGCGCAGGACGCCGAGGACGTCGCGCAGCTTCATCGTCCGCTGGGCGGCGAAGCCGGCGACGGGGAACTCGCGGTCGAGGTCCCACAGGGTCAGGCCGTGGTTGACGATGTCGAGGTCGGCGTGGCTGCGCGGCGTCGCCTCGAGCGGGTCGACGGCGGCGATGAGGTGGCCGCGCACCCGGTAGGCGTGGATGAGCTCCGCGACCCGGCTGGCCTTGGGCAGGTCGCCCTCGTGGTCGGCGCGGCGGTCGGGCACCCAGCGGACCGGCTCGTACGGGATCCGCAGCGCCCGGAAGACGTCGTCGTAGAAGCCGTCCTCGCCCAGCAGCAGCTGGTGCATGCGGCGCAGGAACTCGCCCGACTGCGCGCCCTGGATGACGCGGTGGTCGTAGGTGCTGGTCAGCGTGATGGTCTTGCTGATGCCCAGCTCGGCCAGCGTCTCCTCGGAGGCGCCGGAGAACTCCGCGGGGTACTCCATCGCGCCGACGCCGATGATCGCCCCCGCGCCCTGCATGAGGCGCGGCACGGAGTGGACCGTGCCGATGCCGCCCGGGTTGGTCAGGCTGATCGTGGTGCCCTGGAAGTCCTCGGTGGTGAGCTTGCCGCCGCGGGCGCGGCGCACGATGTCCTCGTAGGCGGCCCAGTAGGCGCCGAAGTCCATCGTGTCGGCGCCCTTGATGGCGGCGACGACCAGCGAGCGGCTGCCGTTGGCGTTCTGCAGGTCGATCGCCAGGCCCAGGCCGACGTGCTCGGGCGTGACGACGACGGGCTTGCCGTCGACCTCGCCGAAGGCCTGGTTCATCACCGGGACGTCGACCGCGGCGCGCACGAGCGCGTAGCCGATGAGGTGGGTGAAGGAGACCTTGCCGCCACGGGTGCGCTTGAGGTGGTTGTTGATGACGACGCGGTTGTCGGCGAGCAGCTTGGCCGGCACGGCGCGCACCGACGTCGCCGTCGGGACGGTCAGCGAGGCGTTCATGTTGGTGACGACCCGCGCGGCGGCGCCCTTGAGCGGCTGCGTGCTGGCGCCGGCCGCGGGCGGCGCGGCGGCCGCCGGTGCAGCGGCGGCCGGCTTGTCAGCGGGCTTCGCGGCGGGCTTGTCGGCGGGCTTGTCAGCGGGGGTCACCGCGGTCGTCGCCGCCGGGGCGGGGGCGGCCGCCGCGGCCGGGGTGCGCGGCGCCTCGGGCGGCGCGCTGCCGACCTCGGGACCGGCGGCGGCCGGGGACGCCGGGCGCGGCGGAGCCCCGCCGACCCGTTGCTCGCGTGCCCGTTGCTGCCGCTGCCGTCGAGGGCGCCGTCCGGCAGGCCGTCGAGGTACTCGCGCCACTCCGGGGCCACGCTGTCCGGGTCCTTCAGGTACTGCTGGTGGATCTCGTACACGAGCCACTCGTTGGCCCCGAAGTCCGTCTGCTGGCCCGGCTGCGTCGACACGCTGTGCTTCGCCTCGTCTCGCGTTGCTCTCGTCTGCTACCGGGGGTCGAGGCTACTCCCGCACCACCCGCCCGGGGCGCGTCTGCGGCAGCTACCGCGGGTCGTCCTCGACGCGTGCCGGCGGGGGCGGGTCGACCTCGTAGGCCGCCACGTCCTGCACGAGCTTGCGGGCCATCCGGTCGCCCTCGCTGCGCACCTGCTCCTGCGCCGCGTCCTGGTCCTCGGCGCCGGTCGCGCCCTGTCCGGTCCGCCCGCTGCCGTCGTCGCTGCTG
Organism: uncultured Actinomycetota bacterium; assembly: GCA_963815615.1. Taxonomy (GTDB): domain Bacteria; phylum Actinomycetota; class Actinomycetes; order Mycobacteriales; family SCTD01; genus RYN-122. Next base: position 216,802 of record CAWFHF010000006.1, read on the forward strand.
CCGTCACTGCTGCCGTCGCTCATGCGCCTGCTCCTGCCCTGCGGTGGCGCGCGTCCACCCCCGCCGCGCACGCTGCGCGGGTGGGAGCAGCAGGAGCACTGGAGGGGCGGGTCGCCCTGGTCACCGGCGGCAGCCGGGGGATCGGGCTGGAGGTCGCCCGGGGGCTGGGCCGCGAGGGGGCGGCCGTCGTCGTCGTCGGGCGGGACCCGGAGCGGGCGCTGGGCGCGGCGGACCTGCTGGTGCAGGAGGGCGTGGACGCGACGGCCGCCGTCGTCGACGTGGCGGACCCGGCGGCGGTGCGGGCGCTGCCCGGGCGGCTGGGACCGCTCGGCGCCGTCGACGTGCTGGTCTGCGCCGCCGGGGTGATGAGCGAGCGGACGGCCAAGACGCTGCGCACCAGCGACGACGAGTGGCGGCGCGTCCTGTCGACCAACCTCGACGGCGTCTTCGCGGCGACCGCGGCGTTCGTGCCGGGCATGGTCGAGCGGCGCTGGGGCCGCGTCGTGGTGCTGTCGGCGTGCCTGGGCCGGATGAGCGGGCCGGGCACGAACGGCGGGCTCGCGCCGTACCGCGTCAGCAAGGCGGCGGTGAACGCGCTGACCAAGAACCTCGCCGCCGAGCTCGGCGCCGGGCGCCGGGGCGTGCTCGCCGACGCCGTCTGCCCCGGCCACTGCCGCACCGACATGGGCGGTCCCGGCGCCCCGCGCAGCGCCGCCGAGGGCGCGGAGACCGCCGTGTGGCTGGCCTGCCGCGACGACGGCGAGACCGGGCTGCTGTGGGAGGACCGCGCCGGTCGTCCCCTGGTGAGCCCGGTGCCGCAGACTGGCGGGGTGCGCCGACCCGCCCTGCCCCTCGCCGGCTCCTGACTCGCCCTGGCCCTGCTGGCGACCGCGTGCAGCGGCGGCGCGCCGGACCGCACGGCCGCGCCCTCCGCCCCGGCGACCGCCTCCGCCGTCGGCGGCGGCGCCGTCGCCCCCGAGCCGGCAGCGTCCCCCGAGCCGGCGGCGTCCCCCGTCCCGCTGTCCTGGCGCGACTGCGGCGACCGCTTCCAGTGCGCGACCCTGCCGGTGCCGCTGGACGAGGCCGAGCCGGACGGGCCGACCGTCGACCTCGCCGTCGTCCGGCGGCGCGCCACCGGGCAGCGGATCGGCTCGCTCGTGGTGAACCCCGGCGGGCCGGGCGCCAGCGCGGTCGAGTACCTGCGGGCGGCCTACCTCGGGCTGCCCGCCCCGGTGCGCGAGCGCTTCGACGTCGTCGCCTTCGACCCCCGCGGCGTCGGGCAGAGCAGCCCCGTGCGGTGCGGCACGACGGCCGAGCTCGACCGCTACTTCGCGCTCGACCCCACGCCCGACGACGCCGCCGAGCTGACGGCCTACGAGCGCGGCAACGAGGCAGCTCGTCCGCGGGTGCGAGCAGCGCAGCGGCGACCTGCTGCCGCACGTCTCGACCCGGGTGGCGGCCGGCGACCTGGAGCGGCTGCGGGCCTCGCTCGGCGACGACCGGCTCACCTACCTCGGCTACTCCTACGGCACCTCCATCGGCGCCCAGTACCTCGACCGCTACCCGACGCGGGTGCGCGCGATGGTCCTGGACGGCGCCCTGGACCCGGCGCTGACCTGGGACCGCCTGCTCGAGGGCCAGTCGCGCGGGTTCGACCAGGCGCTGGAGGCCTTCCTCGCCGACTGCGAGCGCACCCGCTGCGCCTTCCGCCGGGCGGTCTCCGGGCCGCTGGGCGCCGCCTACGACCGCCTCGCCGCGCGCGTCGAGGAGCGGTCGCTGCCGGGCGACGGCGCCCGCACGGTCGGCCCGGGGGAGTTCAGCCTGGGCGTCGGGGCGGGGCTGTACAGCCGGGAGTCGGGCTGGCCGGCCATCGCCGAGGCCCTGGCGGAGGCCGAGCAGGGGCGCGGCGGGCAGCTGCTCGCGCTGTCCGACAGCTACCTCGAGCGCGGATCCGACGGCTACACCAACGTCAGCGAGGCCAACCTGGCCGTGAACTGCCTCGACAAGCCGTGGCCGGACACCACCGCCCCCTACCTGGCGCTGGCGGAGCGGGTCCGGGCCGCCTCGCCGCGGTTCGGCCCCGCCATCGCCCTGTCCGGGCTGGCCTGCGCGTCCTGGCCGGTCGCGCCGCAGGGCGCGCCGCGACCGGTCACCGCGCCCGGGTCCCCGCCCGTCGTCGTGATCGGCACGACGCGCGACCCGGCCACGCCGTTCGCCTGGTCGGTCGCGCTCGCCGGCCAGCTCAGCAAGGGCGTGCTGCTCACCTACGACGGCGACGGCCACACCGTCTACCGGGCCGGGGCGCCGGACTGCATCACCGGGCCGGTCGACACCTACCTGCTCACCGGCCGCGCCCCGGTCGCCGGCCGCTGCTGACGCGGCCCCGCCCCCGCACGGCCCGCCCGGGTGGGAGGGTGGTGGCGTGCCCCGCCGCAGCGTCCGCCGCAAGATCGCCATCGCGACCTGGCGCGCGCCCCGGGAGAGCCGCCTCTACGCGCGCATGGCCGTGGACGCGACCGCCGTGCTGGACCTGTGCCGCCGGCTGCGCGAGGAGCACGGGGTGCGGGTCAGCCCGGGGGCCGTCGTCGGGATGGCGTTCCAGCGCGGGATCGAGCAGGTGCCTGCCTTCCACCACCGGGTCGTGTTCGGCCGTCTCGTGCCCTTCCGCAGCCACGACGTCGCTTTCGCGGTCGACATCGAGGGCGGCGCCGACCTCGCCCCGTGGAAGGTCGACGCGGTCGACACCAAGACGCTGCTGCAGGTCAGCCGGGAGCTCGAGGCCGGGGCCGCCCGCCTGCGCGCCCGCGAGGACAAGGCGTACGAGACGACCAGCGGCATCGCCAGGGTCGTGCCGTGGTTCCTGCTGCGGCCGCTGCTCATGGTCGCGAGCGTGCTCAACGGTGGCATCGGCGTGAAGGCCTTCGGCCAGCCGGCGCACCCGCTGGGCTCGCTGATGGTCACCAACATCGGCTCGTTCGGGCTCGACGAGGGCTACGTCGCGCAGGTGCCGCTGGCCCGGACGCCGCTGTACGTCTGCGTCGGCGCCGTCAAGGACGCCCCCATGGCGGTCGACGGCGAGGTCGTCGTCCGCCCGCAGCTGGTCATGACCGCGACCGCGGACCACCGGATCGTCGACGGCGCCCACGCCGCGAAGCTCGCCACCCTCGTGCGCGGCTACCTCGCCGACCCGGCCACGCTGGACGCCAAGTTCGCCTGAGCGGCGACCACCCCGCTCACCCCGGCCGCGCGTCGGGCGGCGACGCGTCCCCCTCGAGGCGCAGCACCAGCAGGGCGACGTCGTCCTGCTGCCCGTCCGGCAGCATCCGCTCCAGGACGAGGTCGCGCGCTTCCGTCGGGCAGGCAGGTGCGGGGCCACGGCCTGCCGACCGCACGGTCACGGGTGCCCCCGGCAGGATTCGAACCTGCGCTTCTACCTCCGGAGGGTAGCGCTCTATCCCCTGAGCTACGGGGGCTCTGGGGCGGCTCGGACGCTACCAGGGGCGGTCCGGCCGCCCGCCCCCGTGCGCGGGCCGGGGGAGGGTGGGTAGGTTGCGGCGATGTCCAGCACCCTCGGCCGCGTCCTCGTCGTCGACGACGACGACGTGATCCGCCAGCTCATCACCGTGAACCTCGAGCTCGAGGGCTTCGAGGTGACGACCGCCGTCGACGGGCAGGACTGCCTGGACAAGGTCAAGGAGGTCGACCCGGTCGTCATCACGCTCGACGTGATGATGCCGCGGATGGACGGCTGGGAGGCCGCCAGCCGGCTGCGCGCCGACCCCGAGACCGCCGGCGTGAAGGTGGTGCTGCTGTCGGCCCGCGCCCAGGAGGCCGACCTGCAGCGTGGCGACCGCATCGGGGTCGACGCCTACCTGACCAAGCCGTTCGACCCGGACGAGCTCATCGCGACGGTCCGCCGCCTGGCCGGTCTGCCCGAGGCCTGACCCGGCGGCTCCGGACGCACGAGAGGCGCGCACCCCGCGGGGTGCGCGCCTCTGCTGCGTCCGGGGTCCGACCGTCAGCCGCTGGCGGCGGGAGCGGGGGCGACGGGGGCGGCGCCGCCGGCCGGGGTGCTGCCCGTGCTGCTGTTGCCGACCGTGCAGGTCGCGCCCTTCTCCGGCGTCTGCGGGCCGTTCTTGTAGACGTCGAGGAACTGCTCGATGCGCTCGTCCGAGGCGCGTGTCGACCGACAGCCGGCGTCCCCACGCGGACACGTCGATCGGCGACGTCTGGCCCGGGAAGGGGCTCATGAGCAGGTAGGCGTCGCCCTCGACCATCTCGCGCAGGGCGGCGACCTGGTCGGCGGGAAGGTCGGGCTTGTAGGTCACCCAGGCGGCGCCGTGCTCCAGGGAGTGGACGGCGTTCTCGCTCGGGATCTGCTGGTCGTAGACCCGGCAGACCTGCGGGGTCGGGTTGTGGTCGCCGCCGTTCGGGGGGTTCTGCGGGTAGTCGACCGCTCCGGTGACGTGGTTGCGGGTGAGGGTCTTGCTGTCGGACACGACGACGCCCTCGACCTGCGCGTCGGCCCGCTCGAGCGGGTCCTCGAAGCCGCTGCCGGAGTTGAAGACGGCGTACGCGAGGACGCCGACCAGCAGCAGGCCGAGCACGGTGGCGCCGGCGATGAAGCCCCAGGGCGTCTTGGCCTGGACCTGCACGGGCTTGCCGCGCTGCCGGGAGCGCGTGCTGGCGGTGTCGTCGCGGGCCATCTCGGTGCCGTCCTCGTGCCGGTGCGTGGCGGGGCGCGCCCGGTCCCGGGGCGTCCGTCGGTCTCGCTGTCAGGGACGAGCGGGTCGCCCGGTCCGTTCCAGCGCGCTGAGTCTAGGCAGCGCCCGGGCGACCGGCCCCGCACGAGCAGGAACGGCGGCGACGCCGCCGGTAGCCTCGCAGGGTGACTCCCGCAGAGCTCGGCGCCGCCGTCCGCTCCGTCGTGGCCGACGCCGTGCAGGCGGGCGAGCTCGACGTCGCGGTCCCGGACGAGGTGTCGGTCGAGCGCCCCCGGGTCAAGGAGCACGGCGACTACGCCACGAGCATCGCCCTGCAGCTCGCGAAGCCGGCGGGGCGCCGGCCGCGCGACGTCGCCGACCTGCTGGCCGCCCGGCTGCGCGCCGTCGAGGGGGTGTCCGAGGTCGACGTCGCCGGGCCGGGCTTCCTCAACGTCCGGCTGGCCACCGGTGCGCTCGGCGAGGTCGTCCGGACCGTGCTGGCGCAGGGGCCGGCCTACGGGCGCAACGAGACGGCCGCGGGCCAGAGCGTGAACCTGGAGTTCGTCTCGGCGAACCCGACCGGGCCCATCCACATCGGCGGGGTCCGCTGGGCGGCCGTCGGCGACGCGCTCGGCCGGCTGCTCGAGGCCAGCGGCGCCAAGGTCACGCGGGAGTACTACTTCAACGACCACGGCGCGCAGATCGACCGCTTCGCCCGCTCGCTGCTCGCGGCGGCGCAGGGCGAGCCGGCCCCCGAGGACGGCTACGGCGGTGCCTACATCGGCGAGATCGCCCAGCAGGTCGTCGCGCAGGTGCCCGACGTGCTGCAGCAGGCCGACCCGCAGGAGGTCTTCCGGGCCCGCGGCGTCGAGCTGATGTTCGCCGAGATCAAGCGGTCGCTGCACGACTTCGGCGTCGACTTCGACGTCTTCTTCCACGAGAACACGCTGCACGAGTCGGGCGCCGTGGAGCGGGCGGTGGAGCGGCTGCGCTCGCTCGGGCGGATCTACGAGCAGGACGGCGCCGTCTGGCTGCGCACCACCGACCTGGGCGACGACAAGGACCGCGTCGTCGTCAAGAGCGACGGCGTCCCGGCCTACATCTCCGGCGACCTCGCCTACTACCTCGACAAGCGCGAGCGGGGCTTCGACCGCTGCATCATCATGCTCGGCGCCGACCACTCGGGCTACGTCGGGCGCCTGCAGGCCATGTGCGCGGCCTTCGGCGACACCCCGAAGGTCCACCTCGAGATCCTCATCGGCCAGCTGGTCAACCTCCTGCGCGACGGCGCCCCGCTGCGCATGAGCAAGCGGGCCGGCACCGTCGTCACGCTCGAGGACCTGGTCGACGCCGTCGGCGTGGACGCCGGCCGCTACGCCCTCGTGCGCAGCAGCGCCGACAGCCAGATCGACCTCGACCTGGACCTGTGGTCGCGGCAGAGCTCGGACAACCCCGTCTACTACGTGCAGTACGCCGCCGTGCGCGCCGCCTCGGTGTCGCGGATGGCTGCCGACCGCGGCCTGCCGACCCCCGACGACGCCGACCTGTCGCTGCTCACCCACCCGCGCGAGGCCGAGCTGCTGCTGGCCCTCGCGGAGTTCCCGCAGGTCGTGGCCACGGCCGCCGAGCTGCGCGAGCCGCACCGGGTGGCGCGCTACCTGGAGGAGAAGGTCGCCAAGGCCGCGCAGCGGTTCTGGGACGAGTGCCAGGTGCTGCCCAAGGGCGACGAGGAGGTCGCTCCCACCGCGCTGCCCCGCCTGGTGCTGTGGCGGGCGACCCGCACGGTCCTCGAGAACGGCCTCGGCCTGCTGGGCGTGACCGCGCCGGAGCGGATGTGACCGACCTCGACCCGGTCGTCTGGCCGCAGACCGCCCGGCGCACCGGCGACGGCGCCCTGGAGCTCGGCGGCGTCGACGTGCGCGCGCTGGCGGCCGAGTTCGGCACGCCCGCCTACGTGCTGGACGAGGCCGACTTCCGGGCGCGCGCCGGGGCCTGGGCGCAGGCGTTCGCGGGCGCCGACGTGTACTACGCCGCCAAGGCCTTCCTGTGCACCGCGGTCGCCCGCTGGGTGGCCGAGGAGGGCCTGAGCCTGGACGTCTGCACCGGCGGCGAGCTCGCGGTGGCCCTGCGCGCCGGCTTCCCGGTCGAGCGGCTGCTGTTCCACGGCAACAACAAGTCGGTCGCCGAGCTGGCCCGCGCGGTCGAGGCCGGCGTCGGGCGGATCGTCGTCGACAGCCTGGACGAGCTGGAGCGCCTGGCCGCCGTCGCGCGCGACGCCGGGGTCCGGCAGGCCGTCTACGTCCGCGTCACCCCGGGCGTCGAGGCGCACACGCACGAGTACATCTCCACCGGCCAGGAGGACAGCAAGTTCGGCTTCGGCCTGGACAGCGGGGCGGCCGCGGGCGCGGTCGCCCGGGTGCTGGCCGAGCCGAGCCTCGAGCTGCGCGGGCTGCACTGCCACATCGGCTCGCACATCTTCGACGACAAGGGCTTCGCCGAGGCCGCGCACCGCATGGTCGGCCTGCTCGCCGAGGTCCGCGACGTGCACGGCGTCGAGCTGCCCGAGCTCGACCTGGGCGGCGGCCAGGGCATCGCGTACACGAGCGCCGACGACCCGATGCCGGTGGAGCAGCACGCGACCGAGCTGCGCGAGGTGGTCGCGCGCGAGTGCGCCGCGCACGGCCTCGCGGTCCCGCGGCTCGCCGTCGAGCCCGGGCGGGCGATCGCCGGCCCGACGACGGTCACGCTCTACGAGGTCGGCACCGTCAAGGAGCTGCCCGGCGTGCGGACGTACGTCAGCGTCGACGGCGGCATGAGCGACAACATCCGGACCGCGCTGTACGACGCCACCTACACCGCCGTGGTCGCCGGCCGCGCCAGCAGCGCCGCCCCGCGCACGGTCACCGTCTGCGGCAAGCACTGCGAGAGCGGCGACCTCGTCGTGCGCGAGGTGGCCCTGCCGGCCGACGTCGCCCCGGGCGACCTGCTCGCGGTCCCGGCCAGCGGCGCCTACCACCGCTCCATGGCCAGCAACTACAACCACGTGGGCCGCCCTCCGGTGGTCGCGGTGCGGGACGGCGGCGCCCGCGTCGTCGTGCGCCGCGAGACCGAGGACGACCTGCTGCGACTGGACGTGACATGAACACCCGCCGGCTCCAGGTCCTGTTCCTGCTCGCGATGACCGCGCTCTGCGCGCTGGTCGTCGTCGCCGGCTACGAGCTGCTCGGCCGCAACGTCGCGATCGGCGTCGCCGCGGGCCTGACGTACCTCGTGCTGCACGCCTCCGTGCGGGTCCGCCGCGCCGAGGCCGCCCGACGCCGGGCAGCGGGCCGCACCTGCACGTGCTGCACCACCAGCCACTTCGACCCGGTCGAGGTGGTCTAGGTGGCGGGTCCGCTGCGCGTCGCCCTGCTGGGCTGCGGCACGGTCGGCGGCGAGGTCGTGCGGCTGCTGCACAGCTCCGCCGACGACTACGCCGCCCGGGTCGGCGCGCCGCTGGAGCTCGCGGGCATCGCCGTCCGCCGGCTCGGGCGCACCCGCGACCTGCCGGTCGACGAGAGCCTGTTCACCACCGACGCCGAGGCGCTCGTGGCCCGCGACGACGTCGACGTCGTCGTGGAGGTCATCGGCGGGATCGAGCCCGCCCGCAGCCTCATCCTGGCGGCCCTGCGCAGCGGCAAGAGCGTCGTGACGGCGAACAAGGCGCTGCTCGCCGAGGACGGCGCCACCCTCTACGCCGCGGCCGAGCAGGCGGGCGTCGACCTCTACTACGAGGCCTCCGTCGCCGGCGCGATCCCGCTGCTGCGGCCGCTGCGCGAGAGCCTGGCCGGCGACCAGATCAGCCGGGTCATGGGCATCGTCAACGGCACGACCAACTACATCCTCACCCGCATGGACGAGCAGGGGATGGGCTTCTCCGAGGCGCTCGACGAGGCCAGCGCGCTGGGCTACGCCGAGGCCGACCCGACCGCCGACGTCGACGGGTTCGACGCCGCCGCCAAGGCCGCGATCCTGGCCGGGCTGGCCTTCCACACCCGCGTCACGGCCGCCGACGTCCACCGCGAGGGCATCAGCGAGGTCACCGCCGCCGACGTCGCCAGCGCCCAGGCCATGGGCTGCGTCGTCAAGCTGCTCTGCATCTGCGAGCGCTCCTCGGACGGCGCCGGCGACGGCGTCAGCGTGCGCGTGCACCCGGCGATGATCCCGCGCAGCCACCCCCTCGGCACCGTCCGCGAGGCCTACAACGCCGTGTTCGTCGAGGCCGCCGCGGCGGGCCAGCTCATGTTCTACGGTCGGGGTGCCGGCGGGTCGCCGACGGCCTCCGCGGTGCTCGGCGACCTGGTCGCGGTCGCGCGCAACACCCTGTCGGGCGCCCGCGGCGCAGGCGAGTCGTCCTACGCCGACCTGCGGGTCCGGCCGATGGGCGAGGTGGTCACCCGCTACCACGTGTCGCTCGACGTCGCCGACAAGGCGGGCGTGCTCGCGGCCGTCGCCCAGGCCTTCAACCGCCACGACGTGTCGATCCGCACGGTGCGGCAGGAGGGCCACGGCAGCGACGCCAGCCTGGTCGTCGTCACCCACACGGCCACGGACGCCGACCTGCAGGCGGTCGTGGAGGAGCTGCGCGACCTGGACTCGGTCCGGGCCGTCGCCAGCGTGATGAGAGTCGAGGGAACATGACGTTGGCCGCCCCCCTCGCCCGTGCCGGCTGGCGCGGGCTCATCGAGGAGTACCGCGACCGGCTCCCGGTCACGTCCTCGACGCCCGTCGTCACGCTGCACGAGGGGGCGACGCCGCTGGTGCACGCCCGGGTGCTGTCGGAGCTGACCGGCTGCGAGGTGCACCTCAAGGTCGAGGGCGCGAACCCCACCGGGTCGTTCAAGGACCGCGGCATGACCATGGCCATCAGCAAGGCCGTCGAGGACGGCAGCAGGGCCGTCATCTGCGCCTCCACCGGCAACACCAGCGCGTCGGCCGCCGCCTACGCCGCCAAGGCCGGCATCACCTGCGCGGTGCTCGTGCCCGCCGGCAAGATCGCGATGGGCAAGCTCGCCCAGGCGCTGGTCCACGGCGGCCGGCTGCTGCAGGTCGACGGCAACTTCGACGACTGCCTCACGCTGTGCCGCGACCTGTCGCGCGACTACCCGACGACGCTGGTCAACTCGGTCAACCCCTTCCGCATCGAGGGCCAGAAGACGGCGGCCTTCGAGATCTGCGACGTGCTCGGCGGCGCCCCCGACGTCCACTGCCTGCCGGTCGGCAACGCCGGCAACATCACGGCCTACTGGAAGGGCTACAGCGAGTACGCCGCCGACGGCGTCACCAGCAGCCGCCCGCGCATGCTCGGCTTCCAGGCCGCCGGCGCCGCGCCGTTCGTGAGCGGTGCCCCCGTGAAGAACCCGTCGACGATCGCCACCGCCATCCGCATCGGCAACCCGGCGTCCTGGGACCAGGCGGTCGCGGCCCGCGAGGAGTCCGGCGGCGACATCCAGGCCGTCACCGACCGGCAGATCCTGTCGGCCTACCGGCTGCTCGCGCAGAAGGAGGCGGTGTTCGTCGAGCCCGCCTCGGCGGCGTCGGTCGCGGGGCTGCTGCAGGCGCACGCCGCCGGGATGCGTCGCAGCCGGGCTGCGCGGGTCGTCTGCACCGTCACCGGCAACGGCCTCAAGGACCCGGAGTGGGCGATCAGCGGTGCGCCCAAGCCGGTGACCGTGGCCGCGACGGCCGAGGCAGCCGCGGAGGCGCTGGGGCTCGCGTGAGGCCCTACCTCGAGCTGCTCGGCCGCGAGCGCGACTTCCGGCGGCTCTACCTCGCCCAGCTGGTCGCCCTCGGCGGCGACTGGTTCGCGATCGTCCCGCTGCTGGTCCTGCTGCCCGCGCTGACCGGCACCGGCCTGTGGGGCGCGCTCGTGCTGGCGGCCGACACCCTGGTCTTCGCGCTGGTCGGGCCCTACGCCGGCACGGTCGTCGACCGGGTCGACCGCCGCCGGCTCATCATCGCCAGCAACACCGTCGCCGGGCTGGCCGCCCTGCTGCTCCTGCTCGTCGACAGCCGGGCCACCGCGTGGATCGCCCTGGTCGTCATCGGCGTCGTCGCGGGGGCCAAGGCGTTCGCCCAGCCCGCCGGGTCGGCCGCCCTGCCGAACCTCGTGCCGGCCGCGGACCTGCCGGTCGCCAGCGTCCTGTCGGGCGCCTCGTGGGGGACCATGCTCGCCGTCGGGGCGGCGCTCGGCGGGCTCGTCGCCGGCACGCTCGGCGCCGACGTCTGCTTCGCCCTCGACGCCGCCCTGCTGCTCACCGGCGCCTGGCTGGTGTCGCGCACGACGACGCCCTTCTCCGACCCCGCGGCGCCGCCGCGCGAGCGCCGGCCCGTCACCGCCGACATCGGCGAGGCCGTGGCCTACGCGCGCGCCGACCGCCGGGTGCTCGCGCTGCTGACCTGCAAGGCGGGCCCGGCCTTCGGCAACGGCGCCCTGTCGCTGTTCCCCCTGTACGGGGCGGTGGCCCTCGGGCTCGGGCCCACCGGCGTCGGGCTGCTCTACAGCGCCCGCGGCGTCGGCGCGCTGGTGGCCCCGCTGCTGCTGCGGCGGCGCGCGTCCGACCCCGCCCGGCTGTACGGCGTGCTCGCCGGCTCGATGGCCGTCTTCGGGCTCGGCTACCTCGCGCTGCCGCTGACCACGCTGCCTGCCGTCGCGATGCTGCTGCTCGCCGTCGCCCACGGGGGCGGCGGCGCGAACTGGATCCTGTCGTCCTACGGCCTGCAGGCCACGGTCCCCGACGCCCTGCGCGGCCGGGTGTTCAGCGCCGACTACACGCTGGCCTCCCTGGTCATCGCCGGCAGCCAGGTGGTGTTCGGCCTGGCGTCCGACCACGTGGCCGCCCGGCTGCTGCTCGCCTGCTCCGGCGCCGTCGTGCTGCTCTACTCCGGCCTCTGGTGGCTGACCACCCGCTCGCTGCGCGCGCCGGCGCCCGCCGTGACGGAGGCCTGAGTGCCCCCCGCCTTCCGGTCCGGCCCGGTGCACGTGCGCACCCCCGCGACCAGCGCCAACCTCGGTCCCGCCTTCGACAGCGCCGGCCTCGCCCTGACCCTCCACGACGACGTCGTCGTGTCCGTCGACGCCCCCGGGCTGCGGGTCGACGTGCAGGGCGAGGGCGCCGCCGACGTCCCCCGCACCGAGCGGCACCTCGTGGTGCGGTCGCTGCGGGCGGCCTTCGAGGCCCTGGGCGGCCAGCCGCGCGGCATCCGGCTGACCTGCACCAACCGGATCCCGCAGTCGCGCGGGCTCGGCTCCTCCTCCGCGGCCATCTGCGCCGCCGTCGTCGCCGCCCGCGCGCTCGTCGAGGGCGGGCAGGAGCTCCTCGACGACGACGCGCTGCTCGCCCTCGCCACCCGGCTCGAGGGCCACCCCGACAACGTCGCCGCCTGCCTGCGCGGGGGAGCGACGTTCGCCTGGACCGAGGACGACGGCCGGGTCGGCGTGGCCCGGGTCGAGCCGTCCGCCGGGCTCGCCCCCGTGGCCTTCGTCCCCTCGACCCGCGCCTCCACCGCCAAGGTCCGCGGCATGCTGCCGGCCACCGTCCCGCACGCCGACGCCGCGGCCAACGGCGGTCGCGCCGCGCTGCTGCCCCTCGCCCTGACGACGTCGCCCGGGCTGCTGTTCGCCGCCACCCGCGACCTGCTGCACCAGGGCTACCGCGCCCCGGCCATGCCGGCCACCGCCGCGCTCGTCGAGGCGCTGCGGGCCGAGGGCGTGCCCGCGACCGTCAGCGGCGCCGGGCCCACGGTCCTGGCCCTCGTCGGCGCCGACGTCGCCGAGGCCGTCGCTGCGCGGGCCCCCGACGGCTGGCGCGCCCTGCGCCTCGCGGTCGACGCCGAGGGGACGACGGTCGTCCCGACGTAGCGGCCGGCAGCGTCGCCGCCGCCCGTCGGCGTGAGCCGTTGTTGTCCGCGCCACTACTGCCGGTTAGGATCAGGACCCGCACCGGTCGCCTCGGCGTCCCGGCGCGACGCTGCGGCCGCTCCGGTCCCGCCTGCGTGACGGGCCTCCCGTCGCCTCCCGCCCCGCGTGCTCCCTCGTGCGAGCCCGGACGGCAGGTCGGCCTGCGGCCCCACCCCTCCACAGACCCCTCGCCGCGCACCGTGCGGCGCAGGCCCGGCCCGCTCCGGCGCCGACGCACACCCGCCCTCCCACGACCGTGGCCCCGGGCGGCCCCTTCCGGGAGGACCCTCCTTGACCGACACCACCGACCTGCTCGCCGACGGCGACGCCCCTGCGGCCGCCGAGCAGGACACCGCCGCGGCGGCCCCCCGCGTCCGCCGCCGGGCCACCTCCGGCGGCGCCTCGGGCCTCGCGGCGCTGCTGCTGCCCGACCTGAAGGACCTCGCCGGCCAGCTGGGCATCAGCGGCGTGACCGGCATGCGCAAGGCCGAGCTGATCGAGGCCATCCAGGCCCGCCAGACGACCCGCGGCGGCGCCGCCGAGACCTCCGTCGCGACCTCCGCGGAGACCTCCGCCGACGCCGACGCCGGGGCTCCGGCCGCCCGGGCGCCGCGGCGCGCTGCACGGGGTGCCGCGCCGGCGCAGGAGCCGGCCGCTGCGGACGAGCAGCAGGTCCCCGCCGACGACGCCGCCGACGACGCCGGCCGTCGCCGGCCGCGCCGACGTCACCGACCGCAGCGGCTCCGCCGCCGGCGACCGCGACGACCGCCCGGACCGCGACGGCGCCACCGACAGCGACGACGCGTCCGATCGCACCGACGCGTCCGAGCCGCAACGACGCGTCCGAGCGCATCGACGGCTCCGACGGCGAGGAGCGCCCCGAGCGCATCGACCGCGGCCGCGAGCGCTTCCTCGAGCGCGAGGCCCGCCGGGCCGAGCGCGCCGCCCGCCTGGCCGCCGAGGGCGGCGAGCAGGGCGACGACGCCGACGGCCGCGGCCCCCGCGCGGACCGCCAGCAGCGCGACCCGCAGCAGCGCGGCCAGCAGGCGCGCGACCGCGACGACCGCCCGCGCACCGACCGCCCGGAGCGCACGGACCGCACCGACCGGTCGACCGGGACCGCGACGACCGCCTCGACCGCGACCGCGACCGCCTGGACCGTGACCGCCTCGACCGCGACCGCCTCGACCGGGGCGACGGGGCCGGCCCCCGCGACGACGACGACGAGGTCGGCCGGCGTGGCCGCTTCCGCGAGCGCGGCCGCGGACGGGGTCGCAACCGCGACCGCTTCGGCGCCCCCGAGGGCGAGCCCGTGATCGGCGAGGACGACGTCCTCGTGCCGGTGGCCGGCATCCTGGACGTGCTCGACCAGTACGGCTTCGTGCGGACGACCGGCTACCTGACCGGGCCCAGCGACGTCTACGTGTCCCTGCAGCAGGTCAAGCAAGCACGGGCTGCGGCGCGGCGACGCCATCACGGGCGCCGTCCGGCAGCAGCGCGAGGGGGAGCAGCGGGCCAAGTACAACGCCCTGGTCCGCCTCGACACGATCAACGGGATGGACCCGGACGAGGCCCGCAGCCGGCCCGAGTTCGGCAAGCTCACCCCGCTGTACCCGCAGGAGCGGCTCCGCCTGGAGACCGAGCCCGGCATCCTCACCACGCGGGTCATCGACCTGGTCATGCCGGTCGGCAAGGGCCAGCGCGCCCTGATCGTCAGCCCGCCCAAGGCCGGCAAGACGATGGTGCTGCAGGCGATCGCCAACGCGATCACCACGAACAACCCCGAGGTCCACCTCATGGTCGTGCTCGTCGACGAGCGCCCCGAGGAGGTCACCGACATGCAGCGGTCGGTGAAGGGCGAGGTCATCGCCTCGACCTTCGACCGGCCGCCGACGGACCACATCACCGTCGCCGAGCTGTCCATCGAGCGGGCCAAGCGGCTGGTCGAGCTCGGCCACGACGTCGTCGTCCTGCTCGACTCGATCACCCGGCTCGGCCGCGCCTACAACCTCGGCGCGCCCGCCTCCGGCCGCATCCTCACCGGCGGCGTCGACTCCGCCGCGCTCTACCCGCCGAAGCGGTTCCTGGGCGCCGCCCGCAACATCGAGAACGGCGGCTCGCTGACCATCTTCGCGACCGCGCTCGTCGAGACCGGGTCCGCGATGGACACGGTGATCTTCGAGGAGTTCAAGGGCACCGGCAACGCCGAGCTCAAGCTCGACCGGCGCCTGGCGGACAAGCGCATCTTCCCCGCCATCGACGTCGACGCCTCCGGCACGCGCAAGGAGGAGATCCTGCTCGCGCCCGAGGAGCTGCGCATCGTCCTGCAGCTGCGCCGGGTGCTGCACGCGCTCGACACCGGGGCCCGCCTGGAGCTGCTGCTGGACAAGATGAAGGCGACCCGCACGAACGTCGAGTTCCTCATGCAGATCCAGAAGACGACGCCGGGGGAGTAGCCCGCCCGCGGGAAGCGCGCAGCCGCCCGCGACGTTCTACGAGGCAGTGCGCCGCTCTGGCACACTGGTCACCGCCCGGCTCCGGTTCCCGTGCTCCCGTCCCGACGACGCAGCACGATCCGGCGGCCCCCCGACCGAGAGGCACTCCCATGAAGGCCGACATCCACCCGCAGTACGTCGAGACCCAGGTCTCCTGCACGTGCGGCGCCCAGTTCACGACGAAGAGCACCGCCACCAGCGGCGAGGTCCGTGCCGAGGTCTGCTCCGCCTGCCACCCCTTCTACACCGGCAAGCAGAAGATCCTCGACACCGGCGGCCGCGTGGCCCGCTTCGAGCAGCGCTTCGGCAAGCGCGCCCGCTAGCTCCGCCGCGGCGCCCGTCCCCTGCTGGGGGCGGGCGCCGCTGCCGTGTCCGGACCCTCCCGGCCCCCTCAGCACCACCAGCGCCGCCCGACGAGAACCGCCCCAGCAGCCCGCCCGACCAGCCCCGCCGACCAGGAGCGCAGCACCATGGCCGACCCGCTCGACGACATCCTGGCCGAGCACGCCGACCTCGAGGCGCGCCTGGCCGACCCCTCGGTGCACGCCGACCAGGCGGTCGCCCGCGAGCTGGGCCGTCGGTACGCCGAGATCGGCCCGGTGGTGGCCGCCAGCAACGAGCGCGACGCCCTGCGCGGCGACCTGGACGCGGCCCGCGAGCTCGACATGGCGGACGAGGCGCGCGAGATCGAGGGGCAGATCACCGCGCTGGACGGGCGGATCCGCGAGCTGCTCATCC
Organism: uncultured Actinomycetota bacterium; assembly: GCA_963815615.1. GTDB lineage: Bacteria > Actinomycetota > Actinomycetes > Mycobacteriales > SCTD01 > RYN-122. Next base: position 232,677 of record CAWFHF010000006.1, read on the forward strand.
CCAAGGACCCCGCGGACGCCAAGGACGTGATCCTGGAGGTCAAGGGCGGCGAGGGCGGCGACGAGGCGGCCCTGTTCGCCGGCGACCTGGTGCGCATGTACACCCGGTACGCCGAGCGGCAGGGGTGGAAGACCGAGGTGGTCAGCGCCACCGAGGGCGAGCTCGGCGGCTACAAGGACATCCAGATCGCGGTGAAGAGCCGCGACCCGCAGCACCCGGTCTACGGGCGGCTGAAGTACGAGGGCGGCGTCCACCGCGTGCAGCGCGTGCCGGTGACCGAGAGCCAGGGGCGCATCCACACCAGCGCCGCGGGTGTCCTGGTGCTGCCGGAGGCCGAGGAGGTCGACGTCGTCATCGACCAGAACGACCTGCGCATCGACGTCTACCGCTCCAGCGGGCCCGGTGGGCAGAGCGTCAACACCACCGACTCGGCCGTGCGCATCACCCACCTGCCCACGGGCGTCACGGTGTCGATGCAGAACGAGAAGAGCCAGCTGCAGAACCGCGAGGCGGGCATGCGCGTGCTGCGCAGCCGGCTGCTGGCGCTCGCGCTCGAGGAGCAGGCGGCCAAGGACAGCGCGGCCCGCGGCAGCCAGATCCGCACGATGGACCGCTCGGAGAAGGTGCGGACCTACAACTTCCCGGACAACCGTGTCGCCGACCACCGCTCGGGCTACAAGGCCAACAACCTGACCTCCGTCCTCGACGGTGACCTCGACGCGGTGATCCAGTCGCTGGTCGACGCCGACGCCGAGGCCGCCCTCAAGGGAGACCCGACGCCGTGACCCCGCTCCGCCCGCTGCTCAGCGCCGCCACCGACCGCCTGTCCGCCGCCGGCGTCGACAGCCCGGAGCACGACGCCCGCGCGCTCGCCGTCCACGTCCTGCGGCTGGAGCGCCCCTCCGACCTGCTCCTGGTCGACGAGGTCGACGACGACGCCGCCAAGGCGTTCGACGAGCTGGTCGGGCGGCGGGCCGAGCGGGTGCCGCTGCAGCACCTCGTCGGCACGGTGGGCTTCCGGTTCATCGAGCTCGAGGTCGGCCCGGGGACCTTCGTGCCGCGGCCGGAGACCGAGTCGGTGGTGCAGTGGGCCGTGGACGCGCTCGCCGCCATGAGGGGCGAGGGCGTCCAGAGCCCTCTGGTGGTCGACCTGTGCACCGGATCGGGCACGATCGCGTTCGCCCTGGCCAACGAGGTGCCGGGCGTGACCGTGCACGCCGTCGAGCTGGACCCCGACTCGCTCGCCTGGACCCGGAAGAACGCGGCGAAGCGGGTGGCGGCCGGCGACCCCGAGGTGCAGCTGCACCTGGGCAGCGCCGAGGACGCCCTGCCCGAGCTCGACGGCCGGCTCGACCTGGTCGCCAGCAACCCGCCGTACGTCGCCACGACCGAGGCGCACATCCCCGACCCGGAGGTCGTCGACCACGACCCCGGCGTCGCGCTGTGGGCGGGGGAGGACGGGCTCGACGTCATCCGGCTGGTGGAGAAGGCGGCGCGCCGGCTGCTCCGGCCCGGCGGCCGCATCGTCGTCGAGCACTCCGACCGGCAGGGGAGGACCTGCCCGGCCTTCTTCGAGGCGCAGGGCGGCTGGGCCGACGTGCAGGACCACCAGGACCTCGCCGGGCGCGACCGCTTCGTCACCGCCACCTGGACCGGGCAGTCGTGAGCACCCTGTTCGACGTCGCGGACGGCCGCGACGTCACCGCCGGCGTCGAGGCTGCGGTGACGAGCCTGCAGCGGGGCGAGCTGGCCGTGCTGCCGACCGACACCGTCTACGGCGTCGCCGCCGACGCCTTCTCGCCGAGCGCCGTGCAGCGGCTGCTCAACGCCAAGGGACGGGGGCGCGACATGCCCGTCCCGGTGCTGGTCGGGGCGCTGCGCACGCTCGACGGGCTGTGCGACGACGTCCCGGCGTCGGCGCGGAGCCTGGTGGAGCGCTTCTGGCCCGGCCCGCTCACGCTGGTGGTGCGCAGCGCGTCGTCGCTGGCCTGGGACCTCGGCGAGACCCGCGGGACGGTGGCCGTGCGCATGCCGCTGCACCCGGTGGCCCTGGCCGTGCTGGAGCGCACCGGCCCGCTCGCCGTCAGCAGCGCGAACCGCAGCGGCCAGGCCCCGCCCACGGACGCCGCCGGCGCGCAGAGCCAGCTCGGCGACACCGTCGCCGTCTACCTCGAGGCGGGCAGCAGCGGCGACGCCGTCCCCTCGACCATCGTCGACCTGACCGGCGACCGGCCGCGGGTGCTGCGGTCCGGCGCCCTGCCGGTCGACGCGCTGCGCGAGGTCCTGCCCGACCTGGAGGGCCCGGCATGAGCACCCCCGACGACGTCTTCCGCGTGCTGCACGTCTGCACCGGCAACATCTGCCGCAGCCCGATGGCCGAGGCGCTCATGCGCTCCGGCCTGCAGGCGCGCCTCGGCGGGGACGCCGGCCGCTTCCTGGTCGAGTCGGCCGGCACGTGGGGCCACTCGGGGTCCCCCATGGAGCCGCACGCGCTGACCACCCTGGCCGGCTACGGCGTGCAGGGCGAGGCGTTCCGGGCCCGCGAGCTGGTGGCCGAGCACGTCGTGGCGGCCGACCTGGTCCTCGGGGCCACCCGTGAGCACCGCGCCGCCGCCGTCGTCCTGCAGCCGCGCGCCGCCGCCCGCACCTTCACGCTGCGCGAGTTCGCCCGGCTCGCCGGCGCCGTCGACCCGGCCACCCTGCCGGACGGCGACGTCGTCGAGCGGGCGCGGGCGCTGGTCAGGGCGGCGGCAGGCAACCGCGGGCTGGTGCCGCCGGCGAGCCCCAAGGACGACGACCTGGCCGACCCGTACCACGCCCCGGAGACGGCGTTCCAGGCGTGCGGCGCGCTGGTGCAGGACGCGCTGCAGGGTCCCCTGGACCTGTTGGCAGGACCCGTACGCTTGCAGGCATGACCTACTACGGCCCCGACTTCGACGCGCTGCAGCAGCAGGACCCGGAGATCGCCGGGGTCCTCACCGGCGAGCTCGACCGGCTGCGCGGCGGCCTGCAGCTCATCGCCAGCGAGAACTTCACCAGCCCGGCCGTCCTCGCGGCGCTCGGCTCGACGCTGTCGAACAAGTACGCCGAGGGCTACCCGGGCAAGCGCTACTACGGCGGCTGCGAGGTCGTCGACGTCGCCGAGGAGATCGGCATCGCGCGGGCCAAGGAGCTGTTCGGGGCCGAGCACGCGAACCTGCAGCCGCACTCCGGCGCGAGCGCGAACATCGCCGTCTACGGCGCGTTCCTGCAGCCCGGCGACACGGTGCTCGCGATGTCGCTGCCGCACGGGGGGCACCTCACCCACGGCAGCAAGGTCAGCTTCTCGCGGCAAGTGGTTCAACGCGGTGCACTACGGCGTCGCGAAGGACACCGAGGACATCGACTACGACCAGATGAGGGACCTGGCGCGCGAGCACCGGCCGAAGATGATCATCGCCGGTGGCTCGGCCATCCCGCGCACCATCGACTTCGCCGCCTTCCGCGCCGTCGCCGACGAGGTCGGCGCCGTCTTCATGGTCGACGCCGCCCACTTCATCGGCCTCGTGGCCGGCCAGGCGATCCCGAGCCCGGTGCCCCACGCCGACGTCGTCACGTTCACCACGCACAAGGTGCTGCGCGGCCCGCGCGGCGGCGCGATGGTCTGCAAGGCCGAGCACGCCGCCAAGCTCGACAAGGCCGTCTTCCCGATGATGCAGGGCGGCCCCCTCATGCAGGCCGTGGCCGCCAAGGCGGTCAACTTCAAGGAGTGCATGCAGCCGGCGTACCGCGAGTACGCGCGCCAGGTCGTCGCCAACTCCCAGGCGCTCACCGACGCGCTGGCGGCCGAGGGCATGCGCCCGGTCACCGGCGGCACCGACACCCACCTCGCGCTGCTCGACCTGCAGGGCGTCGGGGTGTCCGGCAAGGACGCCGAGGAGCGCTGCGGGCGCGCCGGCATCGTGCTGAACAAGAACGCGATCCCCTACGACCCGCAGCCGCCGTCGGTCGCCTCCGGCATCCGGGTCGGCACGCCCAGCGTCACCACCCAGGGCATGGCCGAGGGCGACATGAAGGAGGTCGCCTCGCTGATCTCGCGCGCCGTGCGCGACGAGGACGGCAGCGCGGCCGAGGAGGTCCGGGCGGGCGTCACGGCCCTCGTGCAGGCCCACCCCGCCTACCCCGCCCCCTAGCGCGGGTGCGGGAGTACCTGCTCGTCCTGCTGGTCGCCGCCGCCGTCACCTACCTGCTGACGCCGCTGGCCCGGCGGTTCGCGCTCGCCCTCGGCGCGATGACCGAGGTGCGCGACCGCGACGTCCACGACACCCCGACGCCGCGGCTCGGGGGGCTGGCGATGTACGGCGGGATCGTGGCGGCCTTCGCGGTCGCGCACTCGCTGCCGGCCCTGCAGGGGGTGTTCGCCTACTCCGACGTGAAGGCGGTGGTGGTCGCCGGGGGAGTGCTGGTGCTCGTCGGGTTCGCCGACGACGTGTGGGGGCTCGACGCGCTGTCCAAGCTGGCCGGCCAGGTGATGGCGGCGGGCGTGATGGTGCTGCTCGGCCTGCAGCTGCTCACCCTGTCGCTGCCCCTGCTGGGGGCGGTGGCGCTCGGCCCCGAGAGCGTGCCGATCACGGTGCTCGTCGCCCTGCTGACCATCAACGCCATCAACTTCGTGGACGGCCTCGACGGGCTGGCCGCCGGGGTCGGGGCGATCACGGCGCTGGCGTTCTTCGCCTTCTCCTACGCGCTGTCCTCCGGTTCGGCGACCGAGATCGCGCAGGCCCGGATCAGCGCCCCGACGCTCATCGCCGCCGTCCTGGCCGGCTCCTGCCTGGGCTTCCTGCCGCACAACTTCAGCCCCGCGCGCATCTTCATGGGCGACACGGGGGCGATGCTCATCGGCCTGGTGCTGAGCGCGTCCGTGGTCAGCCTCACCGGCCAGGTCAACTACGCCAACCTGCCCGCGGACGCCTCCTTCCCGGTGCTGCTGCCGCTGCTGCTGCCCTTCGCGGTCCTCGCCGTCCCGCTGGTCGACCTGCTGCTGGCGGTCGTCCGGCGCACCCGGGCGGGGCGCTCGCCGTTCGCCCCGGACAAGGCCCACCTGCACCACCGGCTGCTCGAGATCGGCCACAGCCACACCCGCGCCGTGCTGATCCTCTACTTCTGGACGGCCCTGCTGGCGTTCGGCGCGGTGAGCGCCGCGCTCAGCGACGGCCCCCTGCCGGTGCTCGCGGGGTGCGCGGGCCTGGCCGTCGCGGCCCTGCTGGCCTCGTCGGTGCCCCGGCTGCGGGCCGCCCGCGCCCGGCACGGCGCGTGACCGGGCCGCGGCTCGCCCCCCTCGTCACCCTCGTCGCGGGGCTCGTCTGCGCGCTGGTCGCGGCGTCGTCGGGCGGGGGAGGGCGCGGCGCGGTGTCGGCGCTGCTCGGCACCGGCGTCGTCGTGCTGTTCTTCTGGTCCGGGCTGGTGCCGCTGCTGCTGGTCCGCGGCCAGGAGGACCGGGCGGCGCTCGGGCTCGGCGTGCTGCTGGTCAACTACACGCTGCGGCTGGCCCTCGCGCTGCTGCTCCTGCGCGCCGCCGACAGCGCCGGCGCCGTCGACACCGAGGTCCTGGGCATCACGATCATCATCACGACGCTGGTCTGGACCGGCGCCCACGTGGCCCTGCTGAGCCGGTCCCGACCCACCCTGTAGAGTTCGCCGCGTGCCAGACGAGGGGGCCGAGCACCCGCCCGGCAGACCCTCCGACCCGGCCGCCCGCAAGGGCGAGGCCGACGCGTGGGGAGCCTTCGGGCTGATCGCCTCGGGTGTCCTGGTCTGGGGCGGCGTGGGCGGCTTCGTGAGCGCCCGGACAGACAGCCGGCTGCCCGTCGTGGTGGGCCTGCTGGTGGGGATGTTCGCGGGGTCTGTACCTGGTGTGGATCCGCTACGGTAGGACCTGATGTTCGGCCCGATCACTCGGTCCGATGTGACTCTGGGAAGGACGTCGTGAGCAGCAGCATGAGCAGCCTCCTGCTGGCTGAGGGGTTCGTCAGCCCCGGACCGGGCGACTTCGAGTACCCGCCCCTGTTCGGCGAGGGCACCTTCTTCACCAAGCCGATGCTCATCGTCGTCCTGGGCTCGCTCGTCGTGGCGGTCTTCTTCTACCTCGCCAGCCGCAGCGCCGCGCGCGTCCCGGGCAAGCTGCAGTTCGCCGGCGAGTCCGCCTACGGCTTCGTGCGCAACAGCATCGCCCTCGACTCGATCGGCAAGGAGGGGATGCGCTACGTCCCCTACCTGGCCACCGTCTTCTTCTTCCTGGCCGTGTCGAACATCGCGGGCATCATCCCGGTGCTGCAGTTCCCGGCCACCTCGCGCATCGCGATCCCGCTGTTCCTCGCGGTGATCTCCTGCGTGATCTTCAACTCCATCGGCATCAAGCGGCAGGGCTTCGTCGGCTACTTCAAGGCGATGATGTTCCCGGCGGGCATCCCGTGGCCGGTCTACATCCTGCTCGCGCCCGATCGAGTTCGTCTCGACGGTCGTCATCCGGCCCGCTGACGCTGACGCTGCGACTCACCTTCAACATGTTCGCCGGCCACCTCGTGCTGCTGCTGTTCATCCTCGGCGGCGAGCACCTGCTGCTGGAGTACGGCGGCGTCGTGGGGGTCGCGGCGGGCTCGGTGTCGCTGCTCGGTAGCATCGTCCTCACCTTCTTCGAAGGCTTCGTGCAGCTGCTGCAGGCCTACGTCTTCACGCTGCTGTCCGCCCTCTACATCGGCGGCGCCCTCGCTCGACGAGCACTGACGGCCCTCCGGGTCCGCTCGTCGACCTCCGCTCAGCCACCCCGCGACCTGCCCTGCACCACCTCACCTGCACGCACTCACCTGCACGCACTCCGAGAGGAACCACAATGGACGGCAATGTCAACATGGTCGGATACGGCCTCGCGGCCATCGGTCCGGGCATCGGCATCGGCCTGATCTTCGCCGCGTACATCAGCGGTGTCGCGCGCCAGCCCGAGGCGCGCGGGGTGCTGCAGAGCATCGCCATCCTCGGCTTCGCCCTCGCGGAGGCCCTTGCCATCATCGGCATCGGTCTCGCCTTCGCGCTCTGACGATGGGCGTCCACCTCCCCGTCGTGGTGCTCGCGGCAGCCGCTGAGGAGCCGAGCCCGCTCGTCCCGCACGCTGTCCGAGCTGATCGTCGGCCTGGTCGCCTTCACGCTGCTGTTCCTGTTCCTGCGCAGCAAGGTGTTCCCGGTCTTCGAGCAGACCTTCGCCGACCGCACGGAGGCGATCGAGGGCGAGCTCGCCCGCGCCGCGTCCGAGCGGGCCGAGGCCCAGCAGCTGCTCGCGCAGTACCGGCAGCAGCTCGCCGAGGCGCGCGACGAGGCCGGCCGCATCCGCACCGAGGCGCAGGCCCAGCGGGCGCAGATCGTCGAGGAGGCCCGCGTCGAGGCGCGCGAGGAGGCCGGCCCGCATCGCCGACGGCCGCCACCGCGCAGATCGCCGCGGAGCGGACCGCAGGCGCTCGCCGAGCTGCGCCGCGAGGTCGGCACGCTCGCCGTCGAGCTGGCCAGCCGCATCGTCGGCGAGTCGCTCGAGGACGACGCCCGCCAGCGCGGGACCGTCGACCGCTTCCTGGCCGACCTCGAGGGCCAGCGCCCGCCGGCCCGGACGGTCGCTCTGATGGACGGCGTCAGCCGGCTCTCGCTCCGGGACGCGCTCGCGCGCTTCGAGGAGCAGGTCGCCTCGCTGCCCGCGGGCGCGGGCAGCAGCGAGGTGAGCGAGGGCCTCTACGCCGTCGCCGCCCTGCTCGACCGCGAGCCGTCGCTGCGCCGGGCCTTCACCGACCCGGCGTCCAGCGCCGGCTGCGCGGCGGGACCTGGCGCAGAACCTGCTCGGCGGCCAGCTCTCGGCGCTGCCGCTGCAGGCGTTCACCGACCTCGTCGCCTCGCCCTGGTCCGGCCCCGCCGACCTGCGCCAGGCCGTCGAGACCGTCGCCGCCAACGCCGCGCTGCGCGCGGCCGAGGGCGACGGCGTGCTGGACGACGTCGAGGACGAGCTGTTCCGGTTCGCCCGCCTGCTCGAGCGCGAGCCGGAGCTGCGGGCGCGCTGACCGACCCGGGCCTGCCCGACGACCGCAAGACCGGCCTCGTCCGGTCGCTGCTCGGCGGCAAGGCCCAGGCCGCGACGGTCCGCCTGGTCGAGATCGTCGTCACCCGCCCCCGCGGCCGGTCGGTCGAGAGCGGCCCTCGAGGAGCTCTCGCGCCTCGCCGCGGCCCGCCGGCAGCGGCTCGTCGCGCAGGTGCGCGTCGCCCAGCCGCTCGACCAGCAGCAGACCGAGCGCCTGTCGGCCGCGCTGGCCCGCACGTACGGCCGCGAGGTCGCCCTGCAGGTCGACGTCGACCCGTCGGTGCTCGGCGGCGTCGAGGTCCGCGTGGGCGACTCCGTCCTCGACGGCACCGTCGCCCGGCGGCTCGAGAAGGTCCGCCGCCAGCTCGCCAGCTAGACCCCCATCCGCGGCCCTCCACACAGCCGGGCCCACCAGGGCCCACGCGACCCAGGAAGAGGCAGGCACCATGACGGAGCTCAGCATCCGGCCGGAGGACGTCCGCTCGGCGATCGAGCAGTACGTCACGTCGTACACCGCCGAGACCACCCGCGAGGAGGTCGGCACCGTCACCGAGGTCGGCGACGGCATCGCCCGCGTCGAGGGCCTCTACTCGACGATGGCCAACGAGCTGCTCGAGTTCGAGGGCGGCGCCCTGGGCCTGGCCCTCAACCTCGACGCCCGCGAGGTCGGCTGCGTCATCCTCGGCGACCCCAGCGCCATCGAGGAGGGCCAGTCGGTCCGCCGCACCGGCGAGGTGCTGTCGGTGCCCGTGGGCGACGGCTTCCTCGGCCGCGTCGTCGACCCGCTGGGCAACCCGCTCGACGGCAAGGGCGAGATCGTCGCCGAGGGCCGCCGCATCCTGGAGCTGCAGGCCCCCACCGTCGTGCAGCGCCAGCCGGTCACCGAGCCGCTGCAGACCGGCATCAAGGCCGTCGACGCCATGACGGCCATCGGCCGCGGCCAGCGCCAGCTGATCATCGGCGACCGCCAGACCGGCAAGACCGCGGTGGCGCTCGACGCGATCATCAACCAGAAGGCGAACTGGGCGACCGGCGACCCGAAGAAGCAGGTCAAGTGCATCTACGTCGCCATCGGCCAGAAGGGGTCGACGATCGCCGAGATCGTCGGTCGCCTCGAGGAGACCGGCGCGCTGGAGTACACGACCGTCGTCGCGGCCCCCGCCTCGCAGCCCGCCGGCTTCAAGTACCTCGCGCCCTACACCGGCTCGAGCATCGGCCAGCACTGGATGTACAACGGCCAGCACGTGCTGATCGTCTTCGACGACCTGTCCAAGCAGGCCGACGCCTACCGCGCCATCTCGCTGCTGCTGCGCCGCCCGCCGGGCCGCGAGGCCTACCCGGGTGACGTCTTCTACCTGCACAGCCGCCTGCTCGAGCGCTGCGCGAAGCTGTCCGACGAGCTCGGCGGCGGCTCGATGACCGGCCTGCCGCTCATCGAGACCAAGGGCAACGACGTCTCGGCGTTCATCCCGACCAACGTCATCTCGATCACCGACGGTCAGATCTTCCTCGAGACCGACCTGTTCAACTCCGGTGTCCGCCCGGCCATCAACGTCGGCATCTCGGTGTCCCGCGTCGGCGGCGCCGCGCAGGTCAAGGCCATGAAGTCGGTCTCCGGCCGCCTGCGCCTCGACCTCGCCCAGTACCGCGAGCTGGAGGCGTTCGCCGCCTTCGGCTCCGACCTGGACAAGGCCTCCAAGCAGCAGCTCGAGCGCGGCGCCCGCCTGGTCGAGCTGCTCAAGCAGCCCCAGTACGCGCCGTTCTCGGTCGAGCGCCAGGTCGTCTCGATCTGGGCCGGCACCAACGGCCACCTCGACGACATCCCGGTCAGCGACGTCCGCCGCTTCGAGAACGAGTTCCTCGACTTCGTCGGCCGCAGCCACGGCGCGATCTACGACGCCATCACCGGCACCGGCAAGCTCGGCGACGACACGATCGGCCAGCTCGAGGGGGCCGTCGCGGCGTTCAAGCAGCAGTTCCAGGTCACGGGTGGCGGGTCTGCCGGCACCGAGGCCGCGGCCGAGCCGCTCGAGGGCGAGGGCCAGGAGAAGATCACCCGGCACGTGCCGCCGACGCCGGCCAACGGCTAGCCGTGGGCGCCCAGCTCCGGGTCTACCGCCGCCGCATCCGGTCGGTGCAGTCGACCAAGAAGATCACCCGCGCGATGGAGCTCATCGCCGCGTCGCGCATCGTCAAGGCGCAGCAGGCGCGTCAACGCGGCCCAGCCGTACGCCCGCCAGCTGACGCGCGTGATCTCGGCGCTGGCGTCCCAGTCCACGGTCGACCACCCGCTGGTCACCGAGAAGCCGAACCCCCGCCGTGCCGCGGTCCTGGTCGTGTCCAGCGACCGCGGCCTGGCCGGCGGCTACAACGCCAACGCGCTCAAGCAGGCCGCCTCCCTCGAGGAGACGCTGCGGCGCGAGGGCAAGGAGCCGGTCGTCCTACCTGGTCGGGCCGCAAGGCGGTCGGCTTCTACCGCTTCCGCGGCCGTGAGGTCGAGCAGAGCTGGACCGGGTTCTCCGAGCAGCCCAGCTACGACGACGCCAAGGAGGTCGCGGACGCGCTCATCGCGGCGTTCGTGCGCGACACCGACGACGGCGGGGTCGACGAGATCCACGTCGTCCACACCGAGTACGTCTCGGCCCTGACGCAGCGCCCGGTCGCCAACCGCGTCCTGCCGCTGGTCGTCGAGGAGACCGACGAGGCCCCCGCCGGACGGCCCGCTGCCGCTGTACGAGTTCGAGCCCTCCGCGGAGGTCCTGCTCGACACGCTGCTGCCGCGCTACGTCACCACCCGCGTCTACGCGGCGCTGCTGGAGTCGGCGGCGTCGGAGTCGGCCTCGCGCCGGCGCGCCATGAAGGCCGCGACGGACAACGCGGACGAGCTCATCAAGTCGCTCACGCGAGCGGCGAACTCGGCCCGACAGGCCGAGATCACCCAGGAGATCAGCGAGATCGTGGGCGGCGCCGCCGCGCTGGCCGACGCCTAGAGGACGAGGACCCCTTCATGACCGTCACCACGCAGAACCCGACGCGGCCGGGCGTCCACGGGCGGGACCGGCCGGGTCGCCCGCGTCATCGGCCCCGTCGTCGACGTCGAGTTCCCGCCGGACGAGATGCCGGAGATCTACAACGCGCTGCACGTCGACCGCGAGCTCGGCGGCGCAGACGGCCACCCTGACGCTCGAGGTCGCGCAGCACATCGGCGACAACATGGTGCGCGCCATCTCCATGCAGCCCACCGACGGCCTGGTCCGCGGCTCGGCCGTGCGCGACACCGGCGCGGCCATCTCGGTGCCGGTCGGCGACGCCACCAAGGGCCACGTGTTCAACGCCCTGGGCCAGCCGCTGGACGTCGCCGAGCGTCGACGCCGACACCTACTGGCCGATCCACCGGCCGACGCCCGGCCTTCGACCAGCTCGAGAGCAAGACCGAGATGTTCGTGACCGGCATCAAGGTCATCGACCTGCTCGCCCCGTACGTCGCAGGGCGGCAAGATCGGCCTGTTCGGCGGTGCCGGCGTCGGCAAGACCGTCGCTCATCCAGGAGATGATCTACCGCGTCGCCAAGGAGTTCAACGGCGTGTCGGTGTTCGCCGGCGTCGGGGAGCGCACCCGCGAGGGCAACGACCTGTTCGGCGAGATGACCGAGTCCGGCGTCATCAACGACACCGCGCTCGTCTTCGGCCAGATGGACGAGCCGCCGGGCACCCGCCTGCGCGTCGCCCTGTCCGCGCTGACGATGGCGGAGTACTTCCGCGACGTGCAGAAGCAGGACGTGCTGCTGTTCATCGACAACATCTTCCGCTTCACCCAGGCCGGCTCCGAGGTGTCCACGCTGCTCGGCCGCATGCCGAGCGCCGTCGGCTACCAGCCGACCCTCGCCGACGAGATGGGCGTGCTCCAGGAGCGCATCACGTCGACCCGTGGCCACTCGATCACCTCGCTGCAGGCGATCTACGTGCCCGCCGACGACATCACCGACCCGGCGCCGCACACCACGTTCACCCACCTCGACGCCACCACGGTGCTGTCCCGCGCGATCTCCGAGCTGGGCATCTACCCGGCCGTCGACCCGCTCGACAGCACCAGCCGCATCCTGGACCCGCGCTACATCGGCCAGGAGCACTACGACGTCGCCCGCGAGGTCCAGCGCATCCTGCAGCGCTACAAGGACCTCCAGGACATCATCGCCATCCTCGGCATCGACGAGCTGTCCGAGGACGACAAGGTCCTGGTCAACCGGGCCCGGCGCATCCAGCGCTTCCTGTCCCAGCCGTTCTACGTGGCCGAGCAGTTCACCGGCCAGCCCGGCAAGTCGGTGCCGCTCGAGGAGACGATCGCCTCCTTCAAGGCGCTCACCCAGCGGCGAGTACGACCACATCCCCGAGCAGGCGTTCTTCCTGTGCGGCGGCATCGAGGACGTCGAGGCCAACGCCAAGAAGCTGAACGGCTAGCAGCTCCACCCCGCCGAGCCGGCCGCCGGAGACCCCGCGGCCGGCTCGTGCACCCCGCCCGCCACCCCGCGGACGCCCCGACCGACACTGAGAGGAACACCCCGTGGCAGAGCTCCACGTCGAGCTGGTCTCGGTCGAGCGCGAGGTCTGGTCCGGCGAGGCCACCGAGGTCCTCGCCCGCACCACCGAGGGCGAGGTCGGCATCCTGCCCGGGCACGCGCCGCTGCTGGGCCAGCTGGCCGACGGCGGCACCGTGCGGATCGTGCAGGAGAGCGGCACCGTCGTCGCCGCCGTCTCCGGGGGCTTCCTGTCGGTGACCAAGCAGGGCGTGACCGTCCTCGCCGAGGTCGCCGAGCTGTCGCAGGACATCGACACCGCCCGGGCCCGCGCTGCCGCCGACCGGGCCCGCGCCGACGGCGACGACGCCGCGCTGCGCCGCGCCGAGGGCCGCCTGCGCGCCGTGGGCCAGTAGGCCGAGAGCCAGAGACCGCCGAGAGCCCGAGACGCGAGACCGGCACCCCGACCCGTGCTGGCCGCCGAGCTCGTCGTCGCCCTGGTCCTGCTGGCCGTCCTGCCGCTGCTGGCCATCGCCGGCCGGCGCCGTGCCCTGCAGCGCCGCTACGGCACGATCGACCTGTCGCTGCGGATGCAGCGCAAGGGCAACGGCCGCGGCTGGGTGCTGGGCGTCGGCCGCTTCGACGGCGACGACCTGCAGTGGTACCGCGTGTTCTCGCTGGCGCCCCGCCCGCGCCGCACGCTGTCGCGCCGGTCGCTCGAGGTCCGCGGACGCCGTGAGCCGCGCGGGCCGGAGACGCTGGCGCTGCTCGCTGGCGCCGTCGTCATGGAGTGCCGCGACCCCGCCGGCACCGTCGAGCTGGCGATGGACGCCGCCGCCGTGACCGGGTTCCTGGCCTGGCTCGAGGCCCGGCCGCCGGGTGCGACCCTGCCGGGGTGACCCTGCACGTCCGTCCCGCCGCACCGGCCGACGCCGCAGCCGTCGCCGCGCTCTACGCGCCCTACGTCACGGGCGGCGTGGCCAGCTTCGAGGAGCGCCCGCCGGGCGCCGAGCAGGTCGCCGCGCGGATGACCGCCCGGCCGCGGCTGCCGTGGCTGCTCGCCGAGCGCGACGGCGCCGCCGTCGGCTTCGCCCACGCCGTCCGCCCACCACGTGCGGGCGGCCTACCGCTGGGCGGCGGACGTGTCGGTCTACCTCGCCGGCGACGAGCGGGGCCGGGGCACCGGGCGGGCGCTGTACGGCGTCCTGCTGCCGCTGCTGCGCGACCTGGGCCTGACGACGGCGCACGCCGGCATCACGCTGCCCAACGACGCGAGCGTGGCCCTGCACGAGCGCTCGGCTTCACCGCCGTCGGCGTGTACCCGGACGTCGGGTTCAAGCACGGCCGCTGGCACGACGTCGGCTGGTGGCGCCTGGCCCTGGTCGACCCTCCGGCCGACCCGGCGGAGCCGCGGGAGTGGACCCCTAGCGCTCGCCGCTGTCCCTGCCGGGCGACTCGCTCAGCGCTCGCCGCTGTCCCTGCCGGGCGGCTCGCTCAGCGCTCGCCGCCGGGCTTCCACATGACGTCGCCGCCCGGGTTCGCCACCCGCGACAGGATGAACAGCAGGTCCGACAGCCGGTTGAGGTAGAGCACCGGCTCGCGGTTGGTCGTGTCGGGCTGGTCCTGCAGCAGCGCCCACACCGACCGCTCGGCCCGCCGGGCGACGGTGCGCGCGACGTGCAGCAGCGCGGCGCCCGGGGTGCCGCCGGGCAGGATGAAGCTCGACAGCTTCTCCAGCTGGGCGTTCCACTGGTCGCAGGCCTGCTCGAGCCGCTCGGTGTAGTCCGGCGTCACCCGCAGCGGCTCGTAGCCGAGGTCGGGCACGACCGGGGTGCACAGGTCGGCGCCGACGTCGAACAGCTCGTTCTGCACGCGCAGCAGCAGGCCCGCGACCTCGGGGTCGAGCTGGCCGAGCGCCAGGGCGACGCCGATCGCGCTGTTGGCCTCGTCGACGTCGGCGTAGGCGGCCAGCCGGGGGTCGGTCTTGCTGACCCGGCTCATGTCGCCGAGCGCCGTGGTGCCGTCGTCGCCGGTCTTCGTGTAGATGCGGGTGAGGTGGACGGCCATGCCGCCGAGCCTAGGGGCGGTCCGGCGGCACGGCGCGCTCAGCCGCAGGAGGTCCTGCCGCAGAGCAGCTGGAAGACGTCGACGGTCTGCGGCGCCACCGGGCAGGTCGACGCGGACCCGGTCGGTGCCCGCCCGCTCGGCGGCGTCGGGCCGGCTGAAGATCCCGACCCCGTCGAGGTGGTCCTGGGCAGCGGGCCGGAAGGCGCTCGTCGCGTCGGGCGAGTAGGCCGACCTCCTCGGCCTGCGGCGCCGGGCACGACGACCAGCTCGCCCTCGGACGCCCGGCTGCAGCGGTGACAGGTGCAGGGCCACCACGACCGTGTCCCGGGCGAGCGGCCGGTACAGCTGCAGCTCGGGCTCGGACTGCGGAGCCAGCACGACGCCGACGGTGTCGGCCTGCGTCGTCGCCCGGCAGCCAGAACTGCCCCAGCAGGTAGCGCCGGCCGGCGTCGTCGTCGCCGGCGAACAGCACGTCCTGCTCGACGCCGTCCGGGGCGGCCTCCCGGCTCAGCGCGTACAGCCGGCGAGCCTGCTCCAGCAGGCCGTCGGGCAGGGTGCCGCGGGGCTCCCAGCCGACGACGTTGCGCGGGGCCTCCTGCCCGGTGCCGCCGGTGCTGGACGGTGCGACCTCGTCGGCGACGGGACCCCGGGCGACGACCGTCCCGTCGGCGGCGACCACCCGGTAGGCGTCGGTCGCCCCCTGCGTCTGCTCCGCCGCCCGGGTCGCGACGCCGGGGGCGAGCGCGGCGGCGGGCGCGAAGGCCGCGCCGTCGGGGGCGTACTCGATGCGCGTGCGGGGGTCGGCGACGGCGACGAACCGCAGCGACTCGTCACCCCCGAGGGTCACCACCAGCGCCGCGGGGTCCGCCGGCAGGGGCAGCTCCCGGAAGCGCCAGCCGCTCTCGCTGGCCGAGGCGTAGCCGTAGAGCCGGGTGCGGGCGTCGACGAACAGCACCTCGAGCTGCTGGGACGGCTCCCACACCTGCCCGAACAGCGGGGTGAGCTGCCCCGCCGGGGTGCACGGCCTGCCACTCGCGCCTGCAGCGTGTCGCGCTCGCCCTGCGGCAGGTCGACCCCGCGGTAGTCCCAGGGGTCGGCGGGGTCGAGCGCGTAGGTCGGGGCGGCCGGTGCGGGCGAGGGGGCGCTCGTCGCGACGTCGGACGGGCGGGGCGGGGCGGAGCGGTCCGGCGTCAGCAGCGGCACCGCCCCGACGACGGCGACGACGGCGAGCGCGGTCCCGGCGACGGCGCCGGCCACCCGGCGCCGGCGCAGGCCGCGGGCCCGGCGCTCGACGCCCGGGAAGGGGTCGGCGGCGGGCGAGACGCTCGCCGCGCGCTGCTGCAGGGTGGAGCGCAGGTCGTCCTCGAGCGGTGACATCAGCGGGCTCCCACCATCAGTCGGTCGTCGTCGCGCAGCCGGGCCAGCGCGCGCGAGGTCGTGCTCTTCACGGTGCCGGTGCTGACGCCGAGCACCGCCGCGGTCTCCGCCTCGGACAGGTCCTCGTAGTAGCGGAGCACCACCGCCGCCCGCTGCCGCCGTGGCAGCCGGGCGAGGGCGGACCAGACGGCGTCGTGCAGGTCGAGGTCGGCGGCGACGTCGCGCTCCGGGACCGCGGTCTCGGGCAGCACGTCGACGGGCTGCTCGTCGACCCGGCGCCGGCGCCAGGACGAGGTGCGCGTGTTGACCATCACCCGGCGCACGTAGCCGTCGAGCGCCTCGCGCTCGCGCACCCGGCCCCAGGCCAGGTAGGTCTTGGCCAGCGCGGTCTGCAGCAGGTCCTCGGCGTCGGCGCGGCTGCCGGTCAGCAGGTACGCCGTCCGCAGCAGCGCCGGCGAGCGCGCGGCGACGTACGCGCGGAACTGCTCGCGCGACTGCTCGTCCATGGTCCTCCTCCGGTGCGTCTCACCCGGGAAGACGCCGCGGGGGCCCGGGAGGTTGCTCCCTAGACTCGGCCAGCGTGGAGCGCTTCGTGGTCGTGGGCGGTGCCCGGCTCGCGGGCGAGGTGCACGTGACGGGCGCGAAGAACAGCGTCCTGAAGCTCATGGCCGCCGCCCTGCTCGCCGAGGGCACCACGACGCTCACCGGGGTGCCCGACATCCTCGACGTCGCGATCATGAGCGAGGTCCTGCGCCGGCTCGGCTGCACGGTCCAGCGGGGCGCCGGCACGGTGAGCATCACCGTCCCCGCACAGCTCGGCCACGAGGCCGACTACGACCTGGTCCGCCGGATGCGCGCCTCGATCGCCGTGCTCGGCCCGCTGGTCGCCCGCTGCGGGGAGGCCAAGGTCGCCCTGCCCGGCGGCGACGCCATCGGCAGCCGCGGGCTCGACTTCCACATCAAGGGCCTCACCCGGCTCGGGGCCACCGTGCAGAGCGAGCACGGCTACCTCATCGCCCGGGCGCCCCGGCTGGTCGGCGCCGCCGTCTGGCTCGACTTCCCCAGCGTCGGCGCCACCGAGAACCTGCTCATGGCGGGCGTGCTCGCGCAGGGCACCACCACGATCGAGAACGCCGCCCGCGAGCCCGAGATCGTCGACCTGTGCGAGTTCCTCGCGCAGATGGGCGCGCAGATCACCGGCACCGGCACGTCCACGCTCGAGGTCCACGGCGTCGAGCGGCTGCGCCCGGTGTCCGAGCACGCGACCGTGCCCGACCGGATCGTCGCGGGGACCTACGCCGTCGCCGCCGTCATGACCCGCGGCGACGTCGTCGTGCGGGGCGGCCGGGCCGCGCACCTGGAGATCGCGCTCGACAAGCTCGTGCAGAGCGGCGCCGTCGTCGACGTCCTGGACGACGGCTTCCGGGTGCGGATGGACCGCCGGCCCACCGCCGTCGACGTCGTCACGCTGCCCTACCCGGGCTTCCCGACCGACCTGCAGCCGATGGTGCTGGCGCTCAACGCCGTCGCCGAGGGCACCGCGATGGTGACCGAGAACGTGTTCGAGGCGCGCTGGATGTTCGTCAACGAGCTGACCCGGCTCGGCGCCGAGGTGCGCACCGACGGCCACCACGCCGTGGTCCGCGGCCGCGCGCAGCTGTCCGGCGCGCCGGTGACGGCCCACGACATCCGCGCCGGGGCGGCGCTGGTGCTCGCCGGGCTGGTGGCCGACGGCGTCACCGAGGTCGCGGAGGTGCACCACGTCGACCGGGGCTACGAGGGGTTCCTGGCCTCGCTCACCGCGCTGGGCGCCGACGTGCGGCGGGAGACGGCGCCCGACCTGGCGTTCTAGCCGTGCTGCCCAGGCAGGTCGGTCAGCTCGCGACGAGGTCGCGGGCGCGCAGCGCGTCGGCCCGGAAGACCAGCACGGCCCAGGTGCCCTCGGCGGCCGGCGTGACCGTCCCGCGGATGCCCGCCTGGGTCAGCACGTCGCGCAGCAGGGCGGCGTCCTCGGGGGTGCGGGCCGTGGCGACCGGCACCAGCAGGCCGTAGTCGCCCGTCGACGCCGGGGCGGTGCGGCGGGCCCGCATGCGCTCGTCGCGGGAGCTCGTGGAGAACACCCAGCGGCACATCAGCACGATCACGCCGAGCGCGAGCATCGCCACGACCGGGCCGAGCGCGTAGGAGTAGTCGGTCACGGGCGCGGCCTCTCGCTGGTCCTGCGGGGGCGTCCGGGAGGTGCTGCCCGGACCTGTCCCAGTCTGCCCCGCGGCGCGCCTCCCCGCTCGCCGGGGTGTTCCGTGGCAGGAACAGGCAACCGGACGGCGCTTCCCCTCGTCTGTCCCGGTGTGGAGGCACAGATGGACGCAGCTCTCGAGGTCACCGTCCCGGGAGCCGTCGTGCTCCTCACCGGCCGGCTGACCGTCGCGCACGCGACCGACGCCCGGCTCGTGCTCAACGAGCAGGTCGACGCCGGGACCGGCGAGCTGGTCCTGGACCTCGCGCGCCTCGACGCGGTCGACGCGACCGGCCTCGGCGTCCTGGTGGGCGCGCACCGGCGGGCGCAGCGGGCCGGCCGCATGGTCGTCCTGCGCGACGTGCCGGAGCCGGTGAGCCGGCTGCTGCACCTGACCCGGCTCGACCGGGTGCTCCGCCAGCGCGTGGCGTAGGACGGGCCCGGCGCTCCAGCGCGCCCTCCCGCGTGCCGACTCCTGCGGGGTGGACCTGCAGGAGCCGTACGCCGTCGCCGTGACGGCTGTCCCTCCGGCGGCTCCCGCTCCGTCGACCTCCGGCTCGCGGCGGCTGCTCCTGCTGCTCGGCACCGGGGCGGCGCTGGTCGGGACGGCCCTCGGCGTCCGCGCGGCCCTGCCCGCACCGCTCGCGCCGCTGCGGGCACTGGACGAGCCCGCGCCGGCCGCGCAGGGCTGGGGCCCGACCTACGTCGACGCGCAGGGACGGCCCGCCCGCTGGGACCCCTGCACGCCGATCCACTACGTGGTGCGCGCCGCCGACGCCCCGCAGGCCGGCCGCCGCGACCTGGCGGGCGCGCTCGCGCGCATCAGCGCCGTCAGCGGGCTCAGCTTCGTCGACGACGGCGACACCGACGAGGTCCCGTCCGCGGGACGCGCCGCCTACCAGCCCGACCGGTACCCGGGCCGCTGGGCACCGCTGCTCGTCGGCTGGGTCGCGCCGTCGGCCACCGACGTCGGGCTGGAGGGCGACGTGCAGGGGGTGACGCTGAGCGTCGCCCTGCCCGGGCGGGACGGCGGCTCGATCGTCACCGGGCAGGTCGCCCTGGACGCCGGCTCGCGGCTGCCGAGCGGCTTCGGGCCCGGCAGCACCGAGGGCGAGGTGCTGCTGCACGAGCTCGCCCACGCCGTCGGGCTGGGGCACGTCGCGGACCCGACCCAGGTGATGTGGACGTCGACGACCAACGCCGAGTCGCAGTTCGGGGCGGGCGACCGCGCCGGGCTGGTCGCGCTCGGCCGCAGCGCCGGCTGCCGGCCCGCCCCGGACCCGCGGCCCCTGGGCTGAGCGACCGGCTGGACTGACGGGCAGCCTGCTGAGGGGCAGGTCACGTGGGCCGCCGTGCGACGGCGCCGTTACGCTCCGGACAGGGCCCGCCGACCCGGCGCCGGGCCAGGACGACGGAGGCCCGCATGACCGAGACGACGCCGTCGATCGGCTCCGAGGTCCCCGGCGCGGAGGCGCCGGCGCGGCCGCAGGCGGTGCCGTCGAAGCGGGACAAGCCCTGGGTGATGCGCACCTACGCCGGCCACTCCTCGGCGGCGGCGTCCAACGCGCTGTACCGGACCAACCTGGCCAAGGGGCAGACCGGCCTGTCGGTCGCCTTCGACCTGCCGACGCAGACCGGCTACGACCCCGACGACGAGCTGGCCCGCGGCGAGGTCGGCAAGGTCGGCGTGCCGGTCAGCCACATCGGCGACATGCGGCAGCTGTTCGACGAGATCCCGCTCGAGACCATGAACACCTCGATGACGATCAACGCCACGGCCATGTGGCTGCTCGCGCTCTACCAGGCGGTCGCCGAGGAGCAGGGCGCGCCGGCGAGCTCGCTGAGCGGCACCACGCAGAACGACATCATCAAGGAGTACCTGAGCCGCGGGACGTACGTCTTCCCGCCCGGCCCGTCGCTGCGGCTGATCACCGACATGGTGGCCTACACGGTCACCGAGGTCCCCAAGTGGAACCCGATCAACATCTGCAGCTACCACCTGCAGGAGGCCGGCGCGACGCCCGTGCAGGAGATCTCCTACGCGCTGTGCACCGCCATCGCCGTGCTCGACGCCGTGAAGGCCGCCGGGCAGGTCCCCGACGAGCGCTTCGGCGAGGTCTGCGCGCGCATCAGCTTCTTCGTCAACGCGGGCGTGCGCTTCGTGGAGGAGATGTGCAAGATGCGCGCCTTCACGCAGCTGTGGGACGAGCTGCTGCAGGAGCGCTACGGCGTGCAGGACCCGAAGCACCGGCGCTTCCGCTACGGCGTGCAGGTCAACTCCCTGGGCCTCACCGAGGCGCAGCCGGAGAACAACGTGCAGCGCATCGTGCTCGAGATGCTGGCGGTCACCCTGTCCAAGGACGCCCGCGCCCGCGCCGTGCAGCTGCCCGCGTGGAACGAGGCGCTCGGCCTGCCCCGCCCGTGGGACCAGCAGTGGAGCCTGCGCCTGCAGCAGGTGCTGGCCTTCGAGACCGACCTGCTCGAGCACGACGACCTGTTCACCGGCTCCGTCGTGGTGGAGCGCAAGGTCGCCGAGCTCAAGGACCAGGTGCGCGCCGAGGTCGACAAGGTGCAGGGCATGGGCGGTGCCATCGAGGCCGTCGAGTACATGAAGACCGCCCTGGTGGGCTCGCACGCCGAGCGCCGCCGCCGCATCGAGGCCGGCGAGGACGTCGTCGTCGGGGTCAACCGCTTCACGACCACCGAGCCCAACCCGCTGCTGGCCGACCTCGACAGCGCGATCATGGTCGTGCCGCCGGAGGTGGAGCAGCAGGCCGTCGACGCCGTCCGGGCGTGGCGCGCCGACCGGGACGCCGCCGCCGTCGACGAGGCGCTGCGCGGCCTGCGCGACGCCGCCAAGACCGACGCCAACCTCATGGCCGCCACCGTCGCCTGCGCCCGGGTCGGCGTGACGACGGGGGAGTGGGCGCACGCCCTGCGCGAGGTGTTCGGCGAGTACCGGGCCCCCACCGGCGTGGCGGGCGCGGTCGCCGGCGGGGAGGCGGGCGAGGAGATCGCCGCCGTCCGCGCGCTGGTGAAGCAGACCGGCGAGGAGCTCGGCTCGCGGCTGCGCTTCCTGGTCGGCAAGCCGGGCCTGGACGGCCACAGCAACGGCGCCGAGCAGATCGCCGTCCGCGCCCGCGACTGCGGCTTCGAGGTCGTCTACCAGGGCATCCGGCTGACGTCGGGGCAGATCGTGGCGGCCGCCGTCGAGGAGGACGTCCACGTCATCGGGCTGTCGATCCTGTCCGGCTCGCACATGGAGGCCGTGCCGGCGGTGCTGCGCGGGCTGCAGGACGCGGGCGCCGGGGACGTGCCGGTCGTCGTCGGCGGGATCATCCCGGAGGCCGACGGGCGGCGGCTGCGCGAGCAGGGCGTCGCCCGGATCTTCACGCCCAAGGACTTCTCGCTCACCGAGATCATGCGCGAGGTCGTCGGCGGTCGTGCGCGAGGCGAACGGGCTCGCCCCCGTCGGCTGACCGGTGAGCCGGGGCGGGTCCCGGCGTCTGCCCTCCTGACACCCCACGCCTCAGGAGGCCCGCATGTCCGCACCCGCGCTCGACCGCCCGTCCGACGTCGCCCCCTCGCCGGCCCGCGTGCGTGCCGGGCAGGTGCTGAGCGGCCTGGTCTGCGCGTTCCTGCTGTTCGACGCCGTCGCGAAGATCGCCCGGGTCGAGCAGGTGCTCGACTCCTGGCGCGAGCTGGGCTGGCCGACGGGCATGTCGGTCCCCGTCGGCCTGGTGCTGCTCGGCGGCGTCGTCGTCCACCTGGTGCCCCGCACGGCCGTGCTCGGCGCGGTCCTGCTCAGCGCCTACCTCGGCGGCGCCGTCGCCACCCACCTGCGCCTCGAGCAGCCGCTGCTGAGCACCACCCTGTTCCCGGTGTGGGTGGGCCTGGCGCTCTGGCTCGGCCTCGGCCTGCGCGACCCCCGGGTGCGGGGCATGGTCGCCGGCTGAGCGCTCGGCGTGCGGCGCGCCCCGCGGTGCCGCACGCTCGGGCCGTGACCGACCCGTACGAGTGCTGGCTGCACGTCGAGAGCGTCCCGGCGTTCCTCACGGGCTGGCCGAGCACCTGCCCTTCGACGTCGACGCGGTGCTCGACGCCCTGCTCGACACGCACTACGCCCGCGGCCGCTGGCTGGTGCTGCCGGCGTCGGGGCCGGTGACCGTCGAGCTGGCGGCCGAGCCCGGCACCGGCGTCGTCGAGGTCCGGGCGCGGCCGACCGGCCCGGGCGCCGACGAGGTCCTGGCCGCCCTGCGGCCGCTCGGCGCGGTCTACAGCCGGTAGCCGGTCAGACGGGGCCGGCGCCGGGCAGCCGCACCGTGACCCGGCCGTCGGGGCCGGCCTTCCTGCGCTGGACGCCCACCGACGTCACCGTGACGACGGCGCCGGGCCGCAGCCCGCTGACCACGACGGTGGCCGCCGTCGGGCTGGAGGCCTTGAGCGTGACCGCCGCCGCCCGGGACAGCCCGGCCCGCACGGCGTCGACCCGCACGCTCTTCACGCCGTCGAGCGCGAGGGTGAGGTCGGTGCCCAGCGGGGCGAAGCCGGTCCGCTGCCAGGTCTGCTCCTCGACGACGCCCGGCGACGGGTCGCCCGGCACCAGCAGCGACCGCGCGGGGTGCACGGTCACCTGCGGGTCGCGGACGGCCGTGCTGTGGGCGCGCACCCGGGCCAGCGTCCCCGGGGCCGAGGAGGCCGCCGTGAGGTCGTGCAGCCAGTAGACGTCCGACGTGCCGATGCCCAGGTCGGGCCGGTCCAGGTGCGGGTACCAGGTGTGGTCGACCCGGGCCGGCAGCTCGCGGGTGGTGCGGCCGAGCTGCGACGTCGGGACGCCGAAGGAGTCCTGGGCGGCGTAGTCGAGGTGGCCCTCGGCCGGGTAGGTCTCGAGGTGGTAGCGGAAGCCGCGGGAGGCGAACGCGTCGACCTGCTGGCGCACGCTCGTGTACGGGACGAGCTCGTCGACGGCGCCGCTGGCCATCACGTACTGCAGGTTGCGGGCGTTGCCGACCAGCGGCAGCGTGTCGCCGTCGGTGTCGCAGCGGCCGTCGCCGCCGGGCTGGCGCAGGTCGCCGTAGACGCGGACGCCGCAGGTCGGCGGGCCGGCGAGCACCAGGGCCTTGGCGAACAGGTCGGGGTGGGCCAGGCCGAGCTTGTAGGAGGCGTAGCCGCCCATCGAGTAGCCGCTGATCACCGTCCGCTCGGGGTCGAGCGTGTACGTCGAGGCGAGCCGGTTCCAGACCTCCCAGAAGTCGACCTCGGCCTCGTCGAAGTACCACATGTCGGGGCCGCGGCCGAGCGTCGTCGCGCAGATCGAGCGGCGGTCCTCGCAGGTCTGCCGCACCTGCAGCGGGTCGAGCGCGCCGTACTGGTTGTGCTGCACCGACAGGCTGTGGAGCATCCAGGTCAGCGGCGTCGGGGTGCCGGGGCGGTAGGTGGTCGGGACGTAGACGCCGTACGGCTGCACGCGGCCGAGGAAGTTCGGCCGCAGGTCGCCCGTGCCGCCGCCCTCGTCCTCGACGACGCCCTGCCCGAGGTCGAGCCGGCTGACGAACCAGCGGTTGCTCCAGCCGGTGACGAGCGGCTCGGGCTGGCGCAGCGTGCGGCGGCCGAGGTCGCTCCAGCGCAGGTCGCGGGCGAAGGGGGAGACGTCGCCGGCGGCGAGGGCCTCGGCCTGGTGGTCCTCCATCCAGTAGTTGCCGAGGTCGGCGAGCCGGGCGCCGGAGCCGGTGCCGACCTGGTTGGAGGCGACGCCGTGCCGGTACTGCTGCGGCTCGGAGGCGACCGAGCGGTAGGAGGCGTTGTAGACCCGCGTGCCGGTGGGGGACGCGCCGCCGGCGGGCGCCAGGCGCGGTCCCGGTGGCGTCGGCCAGGCCGGCGACCAGGCGGACGCGCCACGTCCCGGCCACCGGCAGCACGGTGCGCGGCACCCGGACGACGAAGCTCCTGGCCCGCCGGTCGACGGTCAGGCCGCTGCTGACGTCGGTGCGGGCGCCGCTGCGGGCGTCGACCAGCCAGGCCCCGCGGCTGCTGACGACGAGGGCGCGGTCGAGCCCGGGCGAGCGGACGCCGGCCAGCGGCGGGCCAGTCGTGGACGCCGTCGGAGGTCGAGCCGTTGGTGTCGAGGCCCCAGACGGCCAGCGGCACGGTGGGGTCGGCCAGGGTGTTCCAGTCGACCCGCCAGTAGGAGGCCTTCGCGTCGAGCCCGACGGCGTTGCGGAACACGTCGGCGCCGTTGAGGTGGGCGTCCGGGTCGGCGTAGGTGTAGCCGCCGTCCGGGGGAGCGAGGGACGCGATCGCCGACGCCTGGGCGGCCACCGGGGTGGTGACCGCCCCGTGGTCGTCGTAGAGGTAGTCCGACCAGAAGTCGGCGCCGGCGACGACCCGGCCGGTGCCGCTGGTGCGCGGGAAGTCCTCGCCGAAGGGCCAGCCCTGCGGCGCGGGCAGCGCCGTCTCGACCCGCAGCGCGGCGTCGGGGACGCCCGTCGGCATGCCCGCGACCTGCCTGAGCGCCGGCGCCGGTGCTGCCGACGGGGCGGGCGCGGCAGCGCCGGCGGCCCCTGCGGCGAGCAGGGCGCCGCAGGCGGCGAGGGCGGACAGGCGACGCAGCACGGGACCTCCGGGGGACGGGTGTTGCTCTCCTGTTTCGACACGCACCGTGCAGGTTCCTGCCGGAGCAGCCCGGCCGGGGCGTCACTCCTCCAGCGCGGCGACCGACTCCCGGTCGGCGTCGTGGGTGCGCGCTGCCGCCCACAGCAGCAGGCCCGCCGCGACCAGCCCGGGCAGGGCCAGCAGGAAGGCCAGCTGCAGGCCCCGGTCGGGGCCTCCCTGCGCCCCGGCGAGCAGCCCGAACACCAGCGGCGCAGCGCCCTCGGCCACCACGCGCACCACGGTCCGCGCCGCCTCGACCCGCCCGCGCAGCCCCGGCGCGACGACGTCGACCCGCACGGCGTCCAGCGCCGGGATCGTGGCGGCGAGCGCGACGGCGCCCAGCAGCAGGAACGGCAGGGCCGACGGCAGGCTGTGCACGAGCAGCGAGGGCAGCCAGAACAGGGCCGCCAGCAGGTAGCCGACGCCGGACCAGCGCAGCCGGGAGGCCCCCCGGCCGCGGCGGGCCAGGCTGTCGCTGAGCCGCCCGCCGAACAGGATCCCGCCGAGCCCGCCGAGGCCGAGGGTCAGCAGGGCGAGGTCGGCGACCGGGGTGCTCACGTCGTAGCGGGCGACGGCGAACACGACCGAGAAGGCGCTCGCCCCCGCCAGGTAGTAGCTGCCGGCGGCGGACGCGACCAGCACGCGCACCGCCGTCGGCGTCCGCCAGAGCTCGGCGGCCGCGCGGTGCAGCGCGAGGCCGCTGTGCTCGCTCGGCCCCGCGGCGGGCGGGCTCGGGGGTGCGGGCCGCCACGACGGCGCCGACCAGGGCCGGCACGGCCAGCGCGAAGAAGGCCCAGCGCCAGGACAGCAGCAGCACGGCGAGCGCCCCGACGCCGACGCCGAGCGCCCCGCCGACCAGCTGCCCGCTGTCGACGACGCCGAGGGCGCGGCCCCGCGAGCGCTGCGGCACGACGTCGCCGACCAGCGAGGGGTAGGCCGGGCCGACGGTCGCCAGCACGACGCCGAGCGCCCCGCGGGCCAGCAGCAGCCACACGAAGGTCTGGGCGGCCCCGGTCGCGACCATGGCGACCGACCAGGCCAGCGAGGACACCGCCAGCAGCCGCAGGCGGGGCACGCGGTCGACGAGGACCCCCGCCGCCACGGTGGCCAGCCCCCCGACGATGCCGAACGACGCGCCCAGCAGCCCGAGGTCGGCCAGGCTCAGGCCCAGGTCCTCCTGCACGGCCGGGGCGACGGCGCCCAGGCTGGCGCGGTCGGCGTAGTCGACGACGACGAGCAGCGTCAGCAGCCCGACGACGCGCCGGGCCGCGGGGGCGGCGGCGGTGGCGACGGGCTCGGTGCGGGTGCTCACCGCAGCCCCCTGCCCGCGCGCGGGGCCTGGCACGCCGGAGCCCGCCGCCCCCGGGGGGACGACGGGCTCCGGGCGGGGACGGTCAGCCGTGCAGGTGGCCGACCACGGGCGTCGGGCGGCAGAGGTAGCCGAACGCGGCGTCCTTGGAGATCTTCGCGCCGCCGGGCAGGCCCAGCCACTGCGACAGGACCGGCGCCTCGAGGTCCGTGCCGGGCGCCGGGGGCGTGAACTTCAGGACGTCGATGCCGCGGACGACGTCGTTGGTGTAGATCAGGTCCTCGAACTTCCCCGGGACGATCTTGCCGTCGGCGTCGCGGGACGGCACCCAGTAGGAGATCCAGGACTCCATGGCGCCGACGAAGAAGTAGCCGACCTGCTTGATGTCCGCGGGGTCGCTGACGTCCAGGATGCGGGTGCCCTGGCCGTAGAAGCTCTGGGCGACGTAGCCCTTCTCGTTGACCGTGAAGTAGTGCGCCGAGCACAGGGCGCCGGCCGGCGTCGGCACGCCGGTGTTGGTGATCTCGGTGTTCCAGATGTCCAGCGGCTCGATGGTGCCCTCGCCCGGGGTGAGGTCGCTGTTGTCCTTGGCGTACTGGGCGGCGTCGAGGTAGGGGATGCGCCAGGTCGAGAAGCCGCCCTCGGGGGCGTCCACGCCCGTCGTGCCCTGGCAGTCGGGGCTGTCGTAGTCCTCCTCGGTCGCCAGCAGCAGGTTGCCCTTGTCCAGCGAGGCGGGGCCGCTGTCCAGCGGCGCGCCGTCGGCGTCGTACTGCTGGGTGAACGCCTTCGCGTTGGGGCGGAAGGCGTTGTGCAGGATGAAGTCGTTGTACTCGCTGGCACCGGCGACGCCCTGACCGTTGGTGCTGTTGAGCGCGACCGGCTTGGTCGGGTCGCTGATGTCGTACGCGCCGACGCCGCCGAAGCCGCTGTGCCAGATCAGGCCGGCGTCGTCGTAGTCCCACTGGTGGCCGGAGCCGGCCGTCGACGGGATCGTCTTCAGCTCCGTGGGCGCGTCGAGGTCGCGGAGGTCGAAGATCGTGAACTTGCCCCTGTCGTAGGCGCCGGCGCTGTAGGCGTAGTCGCAGGTGGCGGCGATGCAGTGCACGGTGTGCACCGACGTCGTCGTCTTCGCGATCTCGCTGCGGACGAACGGCGCGGTCGGGTCGGTCACGTCGACGATCACCAGCTGGTAGCCGGACGCCGGCGTTCGGTGCTGCTCTTGCCGCTGGCGTCGACCCCGACGAGGTCGTAGCCGATGAGCACGAAGCTCGGTGCCGTCGGGGCGGGCGCCGAAGGTCATGCGCTCGTTCTCGAAGTGCGGCAGCGGCAGGTTGCCCATCGGCAGCGGCTGCTCGGGCGCGGAGATGTCGTAGACGGTGACGCCCGACAGCGTGTTCACGTACATGATCGGCTTGTCGGTGTCGAACGCCGTCGAGATGGCGCCGGCGTCGGGGAAGGTGCCGACGAGGTCGAGGTTCTCGGCCACGACCGGCGTGCCGACGGGCGGGACGGCGCCGCGGACCGCGGGCGCGGCCGACAGCGCGGAGGGCAGGGGGACCGCCTGGGCGGCGGGCAGGCCCAGGGCGGCGACGCCCAGGACGAGGGTGGAGAGCAGACGACGGCGCACGGGGGTCCTCCAGGGAACGGTTGGGGGGCACTTCGACGCAGACCGGGACATCTCCTGCTGCCGGAGTCCGCCAGCCGGTCCGGGGCACCAGGAGGGCGTGACCGCTCACGCTCCTGCCCTCGCCGACCGCACGGCCCGCCGCCTGCGCCTGGCGAACGCCGGGCTCGTCCTGCTGCACGGCGCGCAGGCGGCCGTGCTGCTCGCCCTGACGACGCCGTTCACCATCGCCGTCACCGAGACCTTCGCCGAGGGCCCGCCCGGCAGCCCGCCGCCGGCCCCCGAGGCGCTGCTCGAGCCGCGCCTCGGCGTCCTGGTCGCCGGCTTCCTGCTGCTCGCGGCCCTGGACCACCTCGTCGTCGCGCTGCCGCGCGTGTCGTCGGTCTACGCCTCCTTCGTGGCGCGCGGCCGCAACCCGTTCCGCTGGGTCGAGTACTCGGTCTCGGCCAGCCTGATGGTCGTGCTCATCGGCTTCCTCGCCGGCATCACCGACGTCACCGCCGTGGTCGCGGTCATCGGGGCGAACGCCGCCATGATCGGCTTCGGCCACCGCAGCGAGCGGGTCAACGAGGGCCGCGACCGGGCGCTGTGGCAGCCGTTCGTGCTCGGCTGCCTGGTCGGCGCCGTCCCGTGGCTGGTCATCGCCGTGCAGTTCGTCGGCGCCGAGACCGAGGCCGCCGGCGAGGGGGTGCCGACCTTCGTCTACGGCATCTTCGCCAGCCTGCTCGTGCTGTTCTCGAGCTTCGCGGTCGTGCAGGCGCTGCAGCTGCGGGCGCTGTCGCGCGGTGGCCGCTTCGCCGACCCCGCGCGCGTCGAGGGCGCCTACCTGGTGCTGAGCCTGGTCGCCAAGAGCGCGCTGGCGTGGCAGGTCTTCGCGAACGTGCTGGTCGGCTGAGCGCCGGTCGTGCGCGTGCTGGTCGGCGCCGCGGTAGCGGGACGGCGGACCGGGGGTAGGGCTCGCAGCCGGCGCCCGACGGCGCCCCTGACCCGTAGGAGCACCGTGTCCCACCACCTCGACACCCCTGAGGCCGCCGAGCGCGGCCAGCTCTTCGTCGACGACCTGTTCGTCTTCGACCGCCCCGGCAGCACCGTGTTCGTCCTGGACGTCAACTCGAACGTCAACGGGTCCGTGGCCACGCCCGACTTCTGGCCGGGCGCGCACTACGAGGTGAAGGTCGCGCGCGGGGAGAGCCTGCGCGAGGACCTCACGCTGCGCGTGGTGTTCGGCGAGCCCGACACCGACGGCGGCCAGGCCTACCGCCTGCACGTGCTGACCGGGGAGCAGGCCGCGGGCGGGGCCGGCGACGGCGAGGTCCTGCTGGAGGGCCGGACCGGGCACGCCGCCTCCGGCGGCGGGGTGCAGGCCTGGACCGGCCGGGCCCGGGACCCGTTCTTCTTCGACCTGTCGCTGCTGGAGCCGGTGAGCTCCGCCGTCACCGGTGGCACCGCGCTCGACCTGTCGGGCTGGGACCCGTCCGCGGCCGAGAACACCTTCGGCGACAAGACCGTCGCGTCGATCGTGCTCGAGGTGCCGCTCGGCGTCGCCGGTCTGGACGCCGGCACCGCGGTCTCCGTCTGGGCGGTCACGCGGCTGTCCGACGGGGAGGGTGGCCTGCGACAGGTCAACCACGCCGGGCTGCCGATGATGTGGCCGATCTTCTGGCCGGACGACACCGACTTCTCCGCGTCGGCCGACAGCCGCCACCCGGCCGACGACGCGAGCGCGGACGCGTCCGCCTTCGCGCAGTCCATCAGCGCCTCCGCCGAGGCGACCGGAGCCGTCGCCGACCCGCAGGCCCTCGGCGCGGCCGTCGTCGCCGCGGTCTTCCCCGACGTGCTGCGCTACGAGCTCGGGACGCCCGCCGCCTTCGGGACGCACGCGCGCAACGGCCGCGCCCTGGCCGACAACGCGCCGCAGGTGATGCTGTCGCTGGTGACGGGCACCGCGATCGACGCCGGGCTGACCGCGGACGCGGCCGCCGGCAACCGCAGCGACGCGTTCCCGTACGTGGTCCCCGCCGGCTGAGCGTGAGGTCGGCCGGGCCGGTCCCGCGAGGCTGCGGGACCGGCCCGGCCGGACCACTCCGCTGCGCACGGTTCGACCCGCCGCCCGGAGGGCACTCCTGGCGCGAAGATCATCGACCGCTGCGTCCCAGGAGGAAGCATGACCGCACCCGGCAGTCCCTACCCGACGGACCAGACGAGCACGTTGCCGCGGCGCCGGTTCGGCAGCGGCGGCACCGGCGACCACCCGACCTACCTGTCCACGGAGTTCATCGTCTTCGTGGTCCTGGTGCTCGGCACCCTGCTGGCCGCCGTCATCGTCCAGGAGACCGACGACCACGAGGACTACTTCACCGCGGACCGCGCCTGGTGGTACATCACCCTGCTGGGCATCGCGTACATCGTCAGCCGCGGGCTCGCCAAGGCCGGCGGGTCCCGGAACAGCACGGGCTGAGCCTCGGGCCCGTCACCCCAGCGGGGGCGGCGGTCCCGTGATCTCGAGGCCGTGCAGCGCCGCCGCCCCTGCGATCCGGGCGACGTCGAAGTCCCACCGCGCCGGGACCTCGCCGTCGACGCGCACGCCTGCCGCGGTGACGAAGCGGGCGAAGGAGCCCGGCGTCGTCACCGTCAGCAGCCGGGCCCGGTCCGACGTCACGCCGAACGCGTGCTCCTGGGCCGGGGGCAGGTAGACCGCGTCGCCCGGCCCGAGGTCCCACGAGGTCCCGCCGTGGAACGCGCGGATCGTGCCCTCGAGGACGTAGAACACCTCGGCCTCGTCGCGGTGGACGTGCCTCGGCGTCGTGTCGCCGCGGGAGCCCTCCTGGTCGAGCAGGGCGACGTGCCCGCCCGTGTGCTCCGGGCCGAGCACGACGTCGAAGGTCGTGCCGCCTGCCCAGAGCAGGCGGTCGCGCTCCCGGGCGCGCGAGACGGCGACGCTGGTGGACAGGGCGAGGCTGGACACAGGTCCTCCGACCGTCGAGCGGGGGAGTGATCTACCACCCGACGCCGCGCTCCCGCAAGGGCCGGCCCGTCCCGCCGCCCGGCCTAGGCTGCCCCGCGTGCGCCTCGTCCTCGCCACCTGCTCGGTCGACTACGTCGGCCGGCTCACCGCGCACCTGCCGACGGCCGACCGGCTGCTCGTCGTCAAGGCCGACGGCAGCGTGCTCGTCCACTCCGACACCGGTGGCTACAAGCCGCTGATGTGGATGACCCCGCCCTGCACGCTCACCGTCGACGACAGCGTCTGGACGGTCACGAACAAGGGCGGCGAGCAGCTCGTCATCAGCGTCGAGGAGGTGCTGTCCGACGTCACCCACGAGCTCGGGCGCGACCCCGGGCTGGTCAAGGACGGCGTCGAGAAGCACCTGCAGGAGCTGCTGGCCGACCGCTGCGACGTGCTCGGCACCGGCTGGACGCTGGTCCGCCGCGAGTACCCCACCGACATCGGCCCGGTCGACCTGCTCTGCCGCGACGCCGACGGCGCCCACGTCATCGTCGAGGTGAAGCGGCACGCCGAGATCGACGGCGTCGAGCAGCTCACCCGCTACCTGCAGCGCGTCTCCACGGTGCTCGGCGACGGCGTGCGCGGGGTGCTCGCCGCCCAGACCTTCCGGCCGCAGGCCAAGGTGCTGGCCGCCGACCGCGGGATCGCCTGCGTGCAGCTGGACTACGACCAGCTCCGCGGCCTGGAGAGCAGCACCCCGACGCTGTTCTAGGAGCCGCGGCTGCCACACTGCTGCGCAACACGAGGAGGCACACAGTGGCACGCGAGTTCAGCAAGGTCGGCGTCGTCGGTCTGGGCACGATGGGTGCGGGGATCGCCGAGGTCCTCGCCCGTTCCGGCGTCGAGGTCGTGGGCTACGAGCCCGAGCAGGAGGGCGTCGACCGCGCCCGCGCCCGCATCGAGGGCTCGACGGCGCGCGCCGTCAGCAAGGGCAAGCTCGACGAGGCCGGCGCCAAGGCGGTCCTGGACCGGATCAGCACCGGCACCGACCTCGCTGCCCTCAAGGACTGCGAGCTCGTCGTCGAGGCGGTGCCGGAGAGCCTCGAGGTCAAGAAGGCCCTGTTCGCCGAGCTCGACGCGCTGCTGCCGCAGGACGCGGTGCTCGCCACCAACACCTCCGCCCTGTCGGTCACCGACCTGGCCACCTCCACCCAGCGCCCCTCGCGCGTGATCGGCCTGCACTGGTTCAACCCGGCACCGGTCATGCAGCTGGTCGAGGTCGTGCAGACCGTCGTCACCGACCCGTCGGTCGTCGAGGACGTCGAGGCGCTCGTCGCCGCGGTCGGCAAGAGCGACGTCACGGTCGGCGACCGCGCGGGCTTCATCGCCAACGCCCTGCTGTTCGGCTACCTCAACAACGCCGTCCGCATGTACGAGGCCAAGTACGCCTCGCGCGAGGACATCGACGCCGCCATGCGCTTCGGCTGCGGCCACCCCATGGGCCCGCTCGCGCTGCTCGACCTCATCGGCCTCGACAGCGCCTACGCGATCCTCGAGACGATGTACCGCGAGAGCCGCGACCACCGCCACGCGCCCGCGCCCCTGCTCAAGCAGTACGTCTCCGCCGGGCTGCTCGGCCGCAAGTCCGGCCGCGGCATCTACACCTACGCCGAGCCCGGCTCGCCCGAGGTCGTCGCCGACGCCGAGACCCCGAGCGGCTCGGCCGTCGACGCCGCCGCGCGCCCGGTGAGCAAGGTCGCCGTCATCGGCACCGGCACCATGGCCACCGGCATCGTCGAGGTCTGCGCGAAGAGCGGCTACGACGTCGTCTTCCGCGCCCGCGGCGAGGACAAGGTCGCCGCCGTGCAGAAGAAGGTCGAGGGCAGCCTGGCCAAGCAGGTCCAGCGCGGCCGGCTCACCGAGGAGGCGCAGGCCGAGGTGCTGGGCCGCATCACCGGCACCACCGAGCTCGACGACCTCGCCGACTGCGACCTCGTCATCGAGGCCGTCGTCGAGGACCTGTCGGTCAAGAAGGCCCTGTTCTCGGCGCTCGACGACGTCATGAAGCCCGGCGCGGTGCTGGCCACCACGACGTCGTCGCTGCCGGTCATCGAGTGCGCGACGGCGACCTCGCGGCCGCAGGACGTCGTCGGGATGCACTGGTTCAACCCGGCCACCGTCATGCGGCTGGTCGAGGTGGTGCCGACGGTCAGCACCGCCCCCGACGTGATCGCCACGGTGCTCGAGGTGTGCGGGAAGACCAAGAAGCACCCGGTGCTCTGCGGCGACCGCGCGGGCTTCATCGTCAACGCGCTGCTGTTCCCCTACCTCAACGACGCCGTCAAGATGCTCGAGGCGCACTACGCGACGGTCGAGGACATGGACACGGCCATGACCAAGGGCTGCGGCCACCCGATGGGCCCGTTCGCGCTCATGGACGTCGTCGGGCTGGACGTCACGCTGGCCATCCAGCGGACGCTGTTCCTGGAGTTCCGCGAGCCGGGCGACGCCCCGGCGCCGATGCTCGAGCACCTGGTGCGCGCCGGCTACCTCGGCCGCAAGACCGGGCGCGGCTTCTTCGACTACAGCCGCAAGTAGCAGCGGTGGCGGGCGGCTCCCGGCGGGCGGCTCTGCGGGCCGCCGCCCGGGAGCGCCTGCGCGCCGGGGACCCCCTCGGCGACGACCCCGTGCGGGTCCCGGCGGGGGAGTCGGTGGAGGACGGCTCCGTCGTGCGGCGGGTGGCGGGCAACGCGCCCGGCCGCCCCTACCGCTGCCCGGGCTGCGACCAGGAGCTCGACGGCGGGACCCCGCACGTCGTCGCCTGGCCGGAGGGGCAGAGCGACGACCGGCGGCACTGGCACACCGCCTGCTGGGGCGCCCGCGACCGGCGGGGCGTCAAGGTGCACCGCTCCAAGAACGCCCCCCGGTACGGGTGAGCGCCGTGGAGGTCCGCGCCAACACCGTCCTGCCCGCCGAGCGGCGCGACGTCGTGCTGCACACCGCCGACGGCCTGGAGCTGGTCGGCGAGCTGGCCCTGCCGCACGACCGCCCGCCCGTGGCGACGCTGGTCTGCCTGCACCCGCTGCCGACCGGCGGCGGCATGATGGACAGCCACCTGCTCAAGAAGGCCGCCCAGCGGCTGCCGGCGCTGGCCGGGCTCGCCGTCCTGCGGTTCAACACCCGCGGCACGACCAGCGCCCGCGGCACCAGCCAGGGCACCTTCGGCGACGCCGTGGCCGAGCAGTACGACGTCGCCGCGGCGCTGGACCTGGTGGAGGCCGAGGACCTGCCGCACCCGTGGCTGCTCGGCTGGTCGTTCGGCACCGACCTGGCGCTCATGTACGGCTGCGACCCGAGCGTCGAGGGGGCCGTGCTGATCAGCCCGCCGCTGCGCTTCAGCCGGCCCGAGCACCTGCAGCAGTGGGCCGAGAACGGCAAGCCGCTGCTCGCCCTGGTCCCCGAGCACGACGACTACCTGCAGCCGCCCGCCGCCCGCGAGCGCTTCGCCGTCGTGCCCCAGGCGAGGGTGGTCGACGTCCCGGGGGCCAAGCACCTGTTCGTCGGCTACGCGGAGGAGGTGCTGGACGCCGTCGTCGCGCAGGTCGTGCCGGGCTCCGGGCCGCTGCCGCGCACCTACGGCTGAGCCGTCAGCGGGCGTCCTGGCGGGGCGCGACGACCTCCTGCAGGACCAGCTGCAGGGCGGCCGCGATGGGGATGGCCAGCAGCGCGCCCAGCACGCCCAGCAGCGAGCCGCCGACCAGCACCGCCACCACGGTCGCCGCGGGCGAGACGTCGACCGAGCGGCGCATCACCCGCGGGTACAGCAGGTAGTTCTCCAGCTGCTGGTAGGCGAGGTAGAAGACGGCGCAGACGATGCCCGCCGTCGTCGAGGTGAAGAACGCGACGAGCACGACGACGCTCGCCCCGATCGTCGCGCCGATCAGCGGCACCAGCCCGGTGACGCCGACGACCACCGACAGCGCGACCGGGTAGGGCACGTCGAGCACCATGAGCAGCACGAACGTGCTCACCCCGGCGGTGGCGGCGATGGTCAGCGCGCCGGCCACGTAGCCGCCGACGCGCACGAGGATCTCGTCGGTGATCAGGCCCACCCGTGACCGCCGGCTGCGGGGGACCAGGCGGTAGGCGTTCGCCTTGATGGCCGGCAGGCTCGACAGGAAGTACAGCGTCAGGATGAGCACCGTGAGGGTGCCGAAGAAGGCGCTGAACACGACCTTCCCGACGCCGACCACCCCGCCGACGGCGCGCTGGCCCAGCACCTCGGGGCGCGCCACGTAGGTCTGGGCGCGGTCGAGCAGGCCGAAGCGCTGGTCGAGGTCGGCCACGCGGTCGTTGCCCTGCAGGTCGCTGAGCAGGCGGGGGACGGCGTCGACGAACTCCGTCCCCTGCTCGACGACCGGCGGGATGACCGCCAGCCCGATGCCGGTGAAGGCGAGCAGCACGCCGAGCAGGACGATCCCGACGGCACGGCCGCGGGGCACCCGGCGGCGCTCCAGCCCCTGCACGGCCGGGTCGAGGCCGATGGCCAGGAAGGCCGCGACCAGCAGCAGGATGAGCACCGAGCGCACCCCGACGACGGCCTGCACCAGCCCGTAGGCGACCGCGACGCCCAGCGCCGCGCTGAAGCCGGTGCGGAAGGGGGAGCGGCTGTTCATCGGCCGGCCGGGACGCCCGAACGGCTGCTCGGGGGTGGCCTGGGCCTCGATGCGGCGGACGGCGGTGTCGAGCAGGGGGTCGTCGGGGGCGACGACGGCGGCCGCGGCGACCGCTGCGCCGCCCGCCTGGACGGCACCGGTGCGCGCCTGCTCGGCGCCCTGCTCCGCGTCGGTCGCGCCCTGCTCGGCCTGCTCGGCGCTCTGCTCCGCGTCGGTCGCGCCCTGCTCGGCCTGCTCGGCGCCCTGCTCGGCCTCGCTGGCGCCCTGCTCCGCGTCGGTGGCCTCCTGCTCGGCGCGCGCAGCCTCGCGCGACGCCTGCTCGGCGCGGTCGGCGTCGGCCTGGACCGTGCGGGCGGCCTCGGCGACCTCCCCGGCGAGGTGCTCCAGCGACGGCCGGGCGTCCCCCTCGGCGTCGTCGTCCGGGGCCGCGACCATCAGAGCGTGGGAGCGGACCCGGTGCCGGCCGTGCTGCTGCCGGACAGGGGGGCGACAGCGCCGGACAGGGTGTCGCGCAGCCGCTGCAGCTGGGCGGCGATCTCGTCGCGCTGGGCGGACAGCTCCTCCACCTGCCGGCGCGCCTCCAGCGTCATCGCGGCCGCCTCCTCGCGCGCCCGGTCGTGCACCACCTGGACGTCGCGCTCGGCCTGGGTGCGCTGCTGCTCGGCGGCGGCGTGCGCCTGCTGCTCGGCGCGCGCGGCCTCCTGCCGGGCCTGCGCGAGGACCTGCTCGGCGTCGCGCTGCGCGGCGGTGCGCACCGTCTGGGCGTCGCGCTGGGCCTCCAGGCGCAGCCGGTCGGCCTCCTCGCCGGCGCCGGCGATCTCGCGCTCGCGCTGCTCGAGGGCGGTGGTGCGCTCGCGGGTCTCGGCATCGAGCTTCTCGCGGCCCGCCCGCAGCAGGGTCTCGACCTCGGCCTGGGCGGTGGCGCGCAGGGCGGCGGCCTCCTCGTCGGCGAGCGCGAGCATGCGGGCGAGCCGCTCGCCGATGCGCGTCGCGGACTCGGGCAGCCCCGCCGCCCGCTGCTCGGCCTCCTCCAGGCGCGCCTGCAGCGCGGCCAGCGCCGTCTCGGCCTCCTGGGCGCGGGCGACGTCGTCGGCGTGACGCTGGTCGGCCTCGCCGAGGGCGACCTCGACGCGCTCCACGTAGTCCTCGACCTGGCGGCGGTCGTAGCCGCGTCCGAAGACGACGTCGAAGCCGGCCGGCTGGGTCTCGTCGGCGGCCAGGGGGAGGAGGTCGTCGGCGCTCATCGCTCCTGTAGTACCACCGCGGCCGCGGCTCACCCGGGAGGCGAGCCGCGGCCGCGGCGGGCGTGTGACGGAGCCGTCAGACGTTCCTGAACCGGTTGATCGCGTCGAGGTGCTTCGCGCGGAACTCCTGCGCCTCCGGCGCGACGCCCAGGCCCTCCTCGGGAGCCAGGCACAGCACGCCGACCTTGCCCTGGTGGGCGTTCTTGTGGACGTCGAGCGCCGCCTGGCCGGTGTCCTCGAGCGTGTAGGTCTTGCTCAGCGTCGGGTGGATCCTGCCCTTGGCGATGAGGCGGTTGGCCTCCCAGCTCTCGCGGTAGTTCGCGAAGTGCGAACTGACGATGCGCTTGAGGTTCATCCACAGGTAGCGGTTGTCGTACTGGTGCATGTAGCCGCTGGTGGACGCGCAGGTGGTGATGACGCCGCCCTTGCGGGTGACGTAGACCGAGGCGCCGAAGGTCTCGCGACCGGGGTGCTCGAAGACGATGTCGATGTCCTCGCCGCCGGTGAGGGAGCGGATCTTCTTGCCGAAGCGCTGCCACTCCTTCGGGTCCTGGGTGTTCTCGTCCTTCCAGAACCTGTAGTCCTCGGCGCTGCGGTCGATGACCAGCTCGGCACCCATGCTGCGGACGATGTCGGCCTTCTGCGGGCTGCTGACGACGCAGACCGGCGTGCCGCCGCCGTTGAGGACGTACTGCGTGGCGTAGGAGCCGAGGCCGCCCGAGGCGCCCCAGATGAGGACGTTGTCGCCCTGCTTCATCTGGCCGGCGTTCTTGCTGACGAGCTGGCGGTAGGCGGTGGAGTTGACCAGCCCGGGCGCGGCGGCCTCCTCCCACGTCAGGTGCGCGGGCTTGGGCATGAGCTGGTTGGCCTTGACCAGGGCCAGCTCGGCGAGCCCGCCGAAGTTGGTCTCGAAGCCCCAGATGCGCTGCTGCGGGTCCATCATCGCGTCGTCGTGGCCCTGGTGGTCCTCGAGCTCGACGACTGAGGCAGTGCGCGACGACGACGTCGCCGGCCTTCCACTTGGTGACGCCCGGTCCGACCTTCAGCACGACGCCGGACAGGTCGCTGCCGACGACGTGGTACGGCAGGTCGTGGCGCTTGGACAGCTCGCTCATCCGGCCGTAGCGCTCGAGGAAGCCGAAGGTGCTGACCGGCTCGAAGATCGACGTCCAGACGGTGTTGAAGTTCACCGACGACGCCATGACGGCCACGATCGCCTCGCCCGGGCCGAGCTCGGGGGTCGCGACCTCGTCGACGTGCAGGCTCTTGCGGGGGTCCTTGTCGCGCGTGGCGACGCCCTCGAACATGCCCTGCTCGTCCTTGCGGACGACGACGCCCCGGTAGCTCTCGGGGACCTTGACCCCTGCGAGCCCGGCGGTCTCGCCCGACTGGATGGCCTGGAGGATCTCCTGCACGGTGCTGCCTCTCGAGTGTCGTGCCAGCGGTCGACGGAGCGTACTGAGGCCCGACGCGGCGACGCCCGGCCCCCCTGCTGGGGGACCGGGCGCCGTCGTCGTGCGGGACTGCGTCAGGCGGACTAGCCCAGCCGGGCCAGCTTGGGGAAGGTGGCCAGGCCGGTGGTGCGGACGGCGGTGTGCATCGCGGCGTGCGCGTCGTCGGAGGTGGTGCCGTCGGCGCCGGCCTTGCAGAGCTCGCGCATGATCTGCGCCCAGCTGTCGGTGACGCCGAGCTTGGCCAGCCAGGAGGCGCGGGTCTGCGCCTCGGTGGCGACCGGAGCGCTCTGGTCGAAGGTCAGGATGTCGATGCCGGAGTGGTAGTCGATCGTCCAGACGACGTCCTTGCCGTCCTTCTTGGTCGGCATCGATGAAGGCCTCGGAGGCCGCGCCGCGGACCGGCTGGAAGAAGCCGACCTGGCTGATCTTGCCGGTGCTGCGGTCGACGTTGAGGAACCGCGTGCCGTGCTCGTACCAGGCGGCGGCGACGAGCAGGTTCTGGCCGTCGTCGGCGTTGCGCTGGGTGAACCAGTGGCCCGAGCAGCCCATCTCGTTGATCGCCGGGTCGCCGTTCGTGTAGTCGCCGTTGATCGGGCGCAGCACGTCGACCTGCGTCATGCCCTCGGTCTCCTTCTTGTCGAAGTCGACCAGCGACCACGTCGAGAAGGCGCCGGAGCTGCCGTCGCACTGCGGGCCGAAGTTGGTCTCGCCGTTGCCGAGCAGCAGCTCGCCGTCCTTGAGCGCCTCACTGGTGTCGTCGTCGGCCTCGCGGGGCTCCCAGTTCTCGGCGTTCGGCCGGATGTTGTTGTGCTGGTAGCCGGTGTCCTGAGTGATCTCACCGGTGGTGATCCGCGTGAGGGCGAACGGGTCGGTGCTGCCGTCGGCCTTCTTGCCCTGCTTGAACATGATCAGCGGCTTGGTGTCGGCGATCCAGAGGCCCTGGCCGTCCTGGTGCAGGTTGTGGCCCTGCCGGTGGCGTCGAGCTAGCGTGCCCCAGTCCTGACCGTCCGGGACGCGCACCGGGTTGGTCCGGTCGGTGACGTCGTAGGTCTGGCCCTCGGAGCCGTAGAGGTAGTTGCACGGCTGGTCGGCGCAGACGACGGTGTGGGCGCCGTCGAGCAGCAGGCTCCCGCTGATCGTCGGGAGCGTCGGGTCGCTCACGTCGACGGCGTGCAGGTAGAGGGTGCCCTGGAACTCGGTGAGGAAGGCGGTCTGGCCGTCCTCGCTGACGGCGATGTCCTCGTTCTCCCAGTTGTAGAACGGGAGGTGGCCGAGCAGCTCGGGCGCGGTCGGGTCGGTGGCGTCGTAGATCGACAGGCCGCCGGCGCCGGAGACGAAGGCGCGGACCTGCCCGTCGGCGCATGACGGTGCGGGTCTCCATGGAGACGCCGACGCCCTCGATCGGGATGGTCCCGACGTGGGTGACGTTCGGGCTGACGAAGGGCGCGGTGACCGGGGTCGACGGCACGGCCGGCGGGACCGCCGCGGCACCCGCGAGGGTGGCGGCGGAGCTGGCGCCGGCTGCGGTGAGCAGGACGGCGGCAGCGGTCAGAGCGAGGACGGGACGGCGCACGGGCGCTCCTCAGGTGTGGGGGTGAGGAGTGCTTCGCCGTCCGCCCGGCATCTCCTGCCGGGTCCGGTGCGCGGCTTCTGGGCGCTCTGCGGCGCTGCGAGGCCGGCCGGCCGCGCCGAGCGGGCTAGTGGCCCATGCCGTCCGGGCCCGGCTCGACGAGCTCGACGAGCACGCCCCCCGCGCTCTTGGGGTGCACGAAGTTGACCCGGCTGCCGGCGGTGCCCTTCTTGGGGGCGTCGTAGAGCAGCCGCATGCCGTTGCTGCGCAGGTGCTCGCTGACGGCGTCGAGGTCGGCCACCCGGTAGGCCATCTGCTGGATGCCGGGGCCGTTCTTGTCGAGGAACTTCCCGATGGTGCTGTCGGGGCGACAGCGGGCGAGAGCAGCTGCAGGTAGGAGCCGGAGTCGCCGACGGCGAGCATCGCCTCGCGCACGCCCTGCTCCTCGTTGACCTCGGTGTGCACGCAGCGCATCCCGAAGCTCGTCTCGTACATCGCGATGGCGGCGTCGAGGTCGGCGACGGCGATGCCGACGTGGTCGATGGCGAGGACGCCGGGGGCGGAGGCGAGCGACACGGGAGGCTCCTTCGGGAAGGGGAGGGCGTCTCGTTATCGTTGCAGCCTCACCACTTCGTCTTGGAGGCTCCCCGTGGCCGCACCCGTCCTCGTCGCCGGCGCTCGCACCCCGATCGGCAAGCTCGCCGGAGCCCTCAAGGGCTTCACCGCCATGGACCTCGGCGGCATCGCCATCAAGGGGGCGCTCGAGCGGGCCGGCCTCACGGGCGACCAGGTCGACAAGGTGATCATGGGCCACGTCATCCAGGCCGGGCAGGGGCAGATCACCGCCCGCCAGGCCGCCGTCAAGGGCGGCATCCCGATGACGGTGCCGGCCCTGACGGTCAACAGCGTCTGCCTGTCGGGCCTGGAGGCCATCGCGATGGCGGCGCAGGCGATCCGGGCGGGCGACGCCGAGATCGTCGTCGCCGGCGGCATGGAGTCGATGACCAACGCGCCGCACGTCCTGCCGGGCAGCCGCGCAGGGCTTCAAGTACGGCAGCGCCACCCTGCTGGACTCGATGGCCCACGACGCCCTGTTCTGCGCGTTCGACCAGGTCGCGATGGGCGAGAGCACCGAGAGCTACGGCAGGAAGCTGGGCATCAGCCGCGAGGAGCAGGACGAGTTCTCGGCCCGCAGCCACGAGCGCGCCGCGTCGGCCATGAAGGAGGGCCGCTTCGACGCCGAGATCGTCCCGGTCGAGATCCCGCAGCGCAAGGGCGACCCCGTGCTGGTCACCGAGGACGAGGGCGTGCGCCCCGGCACCACCGCCGAGACGCTGGCCAAGCTCCGCCCGGCCTTCGCCGCCGACGGCACCATCTCGCGCCGGCTCGGCCTCGCAGATCTCCGACGGCGCCTGCGCCGTCATCGTCATGAGCGCCGAGAAGGCCGCCGCCCTGGGCCTGGAGGTGCTCGCCGAGATCGGTGCCGCCGGCAACGTCGCGGGCCCCGACGCCAGCCTGCAGAGCCAGCCCGCCCGCGCCATCGAGCAGGCCCTGTCCAAGGAGGGCCTGACCACCGCCGACCTCGACCTCGTCGAGCTCAACGAGGCCTTCGCCCAGGTCGGCATCCAGTCCGCCCGCGAGCTCGGCCTGGCCGAGGACAAGGTCAACGTCGACGGCGGCGCCATCTCCCTGGGCCACCCGGTCGGCATGAGCGGCGCCCGCATCGCGCTGCACCTCGCGCTCGAGCTCAAGCGCCGCGGCGGCGGCACCGGTGCGGCCGCGCTGTGCGGCGGTGGCGGCCAGGGCTACGCGCTGATCCTCAAGGCGCCGAAGAGCTCGTGACGACGGCGCGCTCCCGGCGCGCCGCAGACGTCCCCACGCTCGTCGAGCAGGCGCGCGACGGCTCCCCGCGAGCCGTCGCGCGCCTGATCTCGCCTCGTCGAGGACGCGTCCCCGGCGCTGCGCGAGGTCATGGCGCTGCTCGCGCCGCACGCCGGGCACGCCCGCGTCGTCGGGCTGACCGGCTCGCCCGGCGTCGGCAAGTCGACGTCGACCAGCGCGCTCGTCGGGGCCTACCGCCGCCGCGGCATGCGGGTCGGCGTGCTCGCGGTCGACCCGTCGTCGCCGTTCTCCGGCGGCGCGCTGCTCGGCGACCGCGTGCGCATGCAGGACCACGCCACCGACGCCGGGGTGTTCATCCGCTCGATGGCCACCCGCGGGCACCTGGGCGGGCTGTCCTGGGCGACGCCGCAGGCGCTGCGGGTGCTGTCGGCGGCCGGCTGCGACGTCGTGCTGGTCGAGACGGTCGGCGTCGGGCAGTCCGAGCTCGAGGTGGCGTCGCTGGCCGACACGACCCTGGTGCTGGTGGCGCCCGGCATGGGCGACGGCATCCAGGCCGCGAAGGCCGGGATCCTCGAGGTCGCCGACGTGTTCGTCGTCAACAAGGCCGACCGCGACGGCGCCGACACGGTCGTGCGCGACCTGCGGTACATGCAGTCGCTCGGGGACACCGCCCCCAGCCAGGCCCGGGTGGAGGGCCGCTGGGTGGCGCCGATCGTGAAGACGGTGGCGGCGAAGGGCGAGGGCGC
This sequence comes from uncultured Actinomycetota bacterium, assembly GCA_963815615.1. Classification (GTDB taxonomy): domain Bacteria; phylum Actinomycetota; class Actinomycetes; order Mycobacteriales; family SCTD01; genus RYN-122. The sequence continues at coordinate 275,025 of CAWFHF010000006.1, forward strand.
CGACGACGTCGTCGACCGCATCGAGCAGCACGGGCAGTGGCTGGCCGACACCGGGCAGCTCGAGGTGCGGCGGGCCCGCCGGGCGGCCGACGAGGTCGAGGCGATCGCCCTCACCGCCCTGCGCGAGCGGATCGGCGACCTGCGCGGCACCGAGTCGCTGGCCCGGCTGGCGGGCCGCGTGGTCGCCGGCGAGCTCGACCCGTACGCCGCGGCCGACGAGCTCGTCGCCGGGCTCACCGCGTGAGCCTGTCGCCGGAGGCCCTCGGCCTGGCGCCGCACCCCGAGGGCGGCTGGTACCGGGAGACCTGGCGCGTCCCCGGCTCGGTGAGCACCCCGCACGGCGACCGCAGCCCGGCCACCTGCATCTCCTTCCTGCTGCTGCCGGGGGAGGCGTCGCGCTGGCACCGGGTGCGCTCGGGCGAGATGTGGCTGTGGCAGGCCGGGGGCCCGCTGGCGCTGCGCCTCGGCGGCACCGCCGGCCGGCCGGAGCAGACCGGCGTCGTCGAGCTCGGGCCCGGGCGACTCCCACCTCGTGCAGCCGGGGGAGTGGCAGGCGGCCGCCCCCGCCCGCGACCAGGCGGTGCTGGTGGCGTGCGTCGTCAGCCCCGGCTTCGACTTCGCCGACTTCGAGCTGGAGGCCCCGTGAGGCTGCCCCTGGCGGTGCGCGCCCTGCGGGTCGTCGCCCTGCTGGAGGGGCTGTCGTTCGTCCTGCTGCTGGTGTCCAGCGTGCTGAAGCGGACGACGTCGTTCGACGCCGTGCCGGTGCTCGGCCCGGTGCACGGGAGCCTGTTCGTGCTGCTGGTCGTGCTGGTGCTCGCGGCCCTGCCGTGGCTGCGGTGGGGCGTGCTGTTCACCCTGCTCGTGGTCACCGTGCTGTCGCCGGGGGCGCACTTCGCCGTGCAGGCGACCCTCGAGCAGCGGCGGTCGCGGCACGCCGCCTGACCGGCTGTTGCGCCGTCACAGAGCCCGTGACAGTGTCCGTTGTGAGGCGGGTCACACGGTCCGTCGCACCGCAGAGCGTCGGCCGCAACGGGTCGGCACGGGACCTCTGACCCGTCCCCCGGCACGTCCCGCAGCCGCCCCCTCGTAGCCCCCGCCCTGTCGCGGAGCGCCGCACGGCGCCCCGCCGGCCCGGAGTCGAGGAGGACCTGTGGCGCAAGCGCAGCCGGTGAGCATGAAGGTGGACGGCGTCGTCTACGAGGACCACGTGGAGCCGAGGACCCTGCTGGTCCACCACCTGCGCGAGAAGCTGGGCAAGGTCGGCACGCCGATCGGCTGCGACACCAGCAACTGCGGCGCCTGCATCCTGCACGTCGACGGCGAGAGCGTGAAGAGCTGCTCGGTGCTGGCCGTGCAGGCCGACGGCAGCGAGATCACCACGATCCAGGGGCTCGCCTCCGGCACCGGCGTCGAGGACATGCACCCCGTGCAGCAGGCCTTCCAGCAGCACCACGGCCTGCAGTGCGGCTACTGCACGCCGGGGATGGTCATGGCCGCCGTCGACCTGCTGAACAACAACCCGAGCCCGACCGAGGACGAGGTGCGGCACGGCCTGGAGGGCAACCTCTGCCGCTGCACCGGCTACCAGAACATCGTCAAGAGCGTGCTGTCGGCCGCCGCGGTCCTGCGCGGTGAGGACCCGATCCCCGGGTCGTTCCGCGACGCACCCGTGGGGGCGGGCGCATGACCGAGCAGCTGGACGCCGGCCTGGTCGCCGGGCAGATCTCCGAGGACGACCTCAGCCAGCCGTACGCGGGCGGCGAGCTCGGCCGCGGGCGCCGCCGCAAGGAGGACCCCAAGCTCCTCACCGGCCAGACCAACTGGACCGACAACATCACCCTGCCGGGCCTGCTGCACATGGCGGTCCTGCGCAGCCCGATGGCGCACGCGAGGATCGTCAGCGTCGACGTCTCGCCGGCGCTGGAGATGCCCGGCGTCATCGCGGCCTACAGCGGCGCCGACCTCGCCGACGTGCAGGGCGCGCTGCCGTGCGCCTGGCCGGTCACGCCCGACATGGTCCACCCCGACCACCACCCGCTCGCCGTCGACGAGGTCCGCCACGTCGGGGACGGCGTCGCCGTGGTCATCGCCCGCGACCGCTACCTGGCGGCCGACGCGCTCGAGGCGATCGTCGTCGAGTACGAGCAGCTGCCCGCGGTCGTCGACATGGAGGAGGCGATCAAGGAGGGCTCGCCGCTGGTGCACAGCGACAAGGGCACCAACACCTCCTTCGTCTGGCCCTTCGCCTCGGGCGACCCCTACGACGAGACGCTGGCCGCCCACCCGGACGCCGTGGTGGTCAAGCGCCGCTTCGTGCAGCAGCGGCTCATGGGCTCGCCGATGGAGCCGCGCGCCGTCGTCGTCGCGCCGATCGCCGCGGCCGACGAGTACACCGTCTACTCGGCCACCCAGATCCCGCACATCCTGCGCGTGATGCTCGCGCTGGTCACCGGCATCGGTGAGCACAAGATCCGTGTCATCGCGCCCGACGTCGGCGGCGGCTTCGGCCTCAAGCTCAACGTCTACGCCGAGGAGGTGCTCTGCCTCGTCGTCGCCAAGAAGCTCGGGCGGCCGGTGAAGTGGACCGAGTCGCGCAGCGAGCACTACCAGGCCACCGTCCACGGGCGCGACCAGATCCAGGACGTCGAGATCGCCAGCACGCCCGACGGCACCCTGCTCGGGCTCAAGGTCCGGCTGCTCGCCGACATGGGCGCCTACCTGCAGCTGGTGACGCCGGGCGTGCCGATCCTCGGGGCGTTCATGTACCCGGCGATCTACAAGATGAAGGCCTACGACTTCGCCTGCACCGGCGTCTTCACGACCAAGACGCCGACCGACGCCTACCGCGGCGCGGGCCGCCCGGAGGCGACGTACGCCATCGAGCGGATCATGGACGAGCTGGCGGTGGTGCTCGGGCGCGACCCGATGGACCTGCGCAAGCAGAACTGGATCAAGCACGAGGAGTTCCCGTACGAGATGGTCGCGGGGCTGACCTACGACTCGGGCAACTACGAGGCGGCCACCGAGAAGGCCGAGCAGATGTTCGGCATGGCCGAGCTGCGCCGCGAGCAGGCCGAGCGCCGCGAGCGGCAGGACCCGGTGCAGCTGGGCATCGGCATCTCGACGTTCACCGAGATGTGCGGCCTGGCGCCGTCCCGCGTGCTGGGCTCGCTGTCCTACGGGGCGGGCGGCTGGGAGGCCGCCCAGATCCGCATGCTGCCGACCGGCAAGGTCGAGGTCACCAGCGGCGCGACGCCGCACGGCCAGGGCCACCACACCGCGTGGAGCCAGATCGTCGCCGACGCGCTCGGGGTGCCCTTCGAGGACATCGAGGTCATCACCGGTGACACCGACTCCTCGCCCAAGGGCATGGACACCTACGGGTCGCGCTCCCTGGTGGTCGGCGGCGTCGCCATCCACAAGGCCACCGAGAAGGTGCTCGACAAGGCCAAGCGGGTCGCCGCCCACCTGCTCGAGGCGTCCGAGGCCGACCTGGAGTTCAACGGCGGGACCTTCAGCGTCAAGGGCTCCCCGGAGGCCTCGCTGACGATCCAGGAGGTCGCGCTGGCCACGTTCGCCGCGCACAACCTGCCCGACGGGATGGAGCCGACGCTCGACTCCGACCACGTCTACGACCCGGAGAACTTCAGCTACCCCCACGGCACCCACCTGTGCGCCGTCGAGATCGACACCGACACCGGGTTCACCACGATCCGCAAGTACGTCTGCGTCGACGACATCGGCAAGATCGTCAACCCGGTCATCGTGGAGGGGCAGGTCCACGGCGGCCTGGCCCAGGGCATCGCGCAGGCCCTCTACGAGGAGGCCGTGTACGACGCCGAGGGCAACCTCGTGACCGGCTCGATGGTCGACTACCTGCTGCCGAGCGCGGCGGACCTGCCGCACTTCGACACCGGGCGGACCGAGACGCCGGCCACCAGCAACCCGCTCGGGGTCAAGGGCGTCGGCGAGGCCGGCTGCATCGCCAGCACGCCGGCGGTCATGAACGCCGTCGTCGACGCGCTGCGGCCCTGGGGCGTGAACGACGTCCGCATGCCGGCCACCCCCGAGCGGGTCTGGCGGGCGATCCACGCCGACGGCACCAAGCGGGTGCCCGAGGGGACCGTCGCCTACGGCGGCACGTCCACGTCCACCACGGCAGGAGCCGACCAGTGATCCCGGCCTCGTTCGACTACACCGCCCCCACCTCGGTCGCCGACGCCGTCCGCGCGCTCGGCGACGCCGGGGAGGACGCCAAGCTGCTGGCGGGCGGGCAGTCGCTCATCCCCGTGCTGCGGCTGCGCCTGGCGTTCCCGACCGTGCTCGTCGACCTCGGGAAGGTGTCGGAGCTGCGCGGTGTCCGCGACGACGGCGACGCCCTCGTCATCGGGGCGATGACCCGCCACGAGGACGTCGTCCGCGACCCGCTGGTGAACGAGCACGCCGCCCTGGTCGCGAAGGCCACCGCCACCGTGGCCGACCCGGCGGTGCGCCACCGCGGCACCTTCGGCGGGGCGCTCGCCCACGCCGACCCCGCCGGTGACCTCGCCGCCGTCGCCCTCGCCCTCGACGCGCAGCTGGTCGTGGAGGGTCCCGGGGGGCGGCGCACCATCGCGGCGTCGGACTTCTTCGTCGACTACCTCGAGACGGCGATGTCGCCGGACGAGATCCTCGTCGAGGTGCGCGTGCCCAAGCTGACCGGCACCTGGGGCGTGCACTACGAGAAGTTCAACCGGGTCGCCCAGGCGTGGTCGATCGTCGGCGTCGCGGCTGCCGTGCGGCGCGAGAACGGCTCGATCGCGGAGGCCCGCATCGGGCTGACCAACATGGGCTCGACGCCGGTCCGGGCGAGCAGCACCGAGCAGGCCCTGGCCGGCACGGGCGCCGACCTCGCGGCGGTCGAGGAGGCGGCGGCGCACGCGGCCGACGGCACGAACCCGCCGTCGGACCTCAACGGCGCGGCCGACTACCGCCAGCACCTGGCCCGCGTGCTGACCGCCCGCGCGGTGGCCGCCGCCGCGGGCCTGTAGAACAGGACGCATGACGACGACGAGCCGGCGGGGGCTGCTGCCCGAGGGGGTGGCGGACCCCGCCGCGCTCGCCGCGCGCCTGGAGGCCCTGGGCTACCTGCCCGACACCGGGACGGCGACGGCGGCCTACCTGGCGCTCGCCCTGCCGCGCCCGCTGTTCCTGGAGGGCGAGGCCGGGGTCGGCAAGACCTCGCTGGCGGTGGCGCTGGCGGCGCTGCTGGACGTCCCGCTGCTGCGGCTGCAGTGCTACGAGGGCATCGACGCCAGCCAGGCGCTCTACGACTGGGACTTCCCGCGGCAGCTGCTGCACCTGCGGGCCGCCGAGGCCGCCGGGCAGACCGGCGGCACCGACGCGCTGGAGGCGCAGGTCTACGACCGCCGCTTCCTGCTGGCCCGCCCCCTGCTGGCCGCCCTGGAGTCCTCGCCCGCGGTGCTGCTGGTCGACGAGGTCGACCGCGCCGACGACGAGTTCGAGGCGTTCCTGCTCGAGGTGCTGAGCGACTTCTCCGTGACCGTCCCCGAGCTCGGCACGATCCGCGCCGAGGTGCCGCCGGTGGTGGTCGTGACGAGCAACCGCACCCGCGAGGTCCACGACGCGCTCAAGCGGCGCTGCCTCTACCACTGGGTCGAGCACCCGGAGTTCGAGCGCGAGGTCGCCGTCGTCCGCAGCCGGGTGCCCGAGGCGACCGAGGCGCTGGCCCGTGACGTCGCCCGGGCGGTCGCGGCGCTGCGGGGCGAGGACCTGCTCAAGCCTCCTGGCGTCGCCGAGTCGATCGACTGGACGCAGGCCCTGCTCGCCCTCGGGGCCGAGCGCCTCGACGCCGACACCGCGACGGCCACCCTCGGCGCGGTGCTGAAGTACCGCGAGGACCAGGAGCGCGCCAAGGTCGACGTCGGGCGGCTGCTCGACGTGGCGCTGACCACCCGGTGACCGCCCCGGTGTCCGCCCAGGTGTCCGCCCCGTCCTCCGCCCCGTACGACGTCGTCGACAGCGTGGTCGGCCTCGGCCGCACCCTGCGCCACGCGGGGGTGGCCGCCTCCGCCGACCGCGTGCAGGCCGCCGTCCGCGCCGTCGAGGCGGTCGACCGCACGCAGCACGAGCAGGTCTACTGGGCCTGCCGGCTGGCCCTGTGCGGCGGGCCCGAGGACCTGCCGCGCTTCGACCGCGTGTTCGCCGCCTGGTTCGGCGACCGTCCCCGGCAGGTCGCCCGGCAGCAGCGCGTCCAGGTGCAGAAGCTGCAGACCCTCACCGAGGGCGGCGGGGACGCCGGGCTCGACGAGCGCGAGGGCGGGGCGGCCGCCGACGTGCCCGCGGCCAGCACGCTGGAGCAGCTGCGCGAGCGCGACGTCGGGCAGCTCACCCCCGCCGAGCGCGAGCAGGTGCGCCGGCTGCTCGCCCGGCTGCGCCTGCCTGGCGAGCCGCGCCGCTCGCGCCGCCGCCACCCCTCCGGCCGCGGCGACGTCGACCCGTCGCGCACGCTGCGCGCCGTCCTGCGCGCCGGGGGCGAGCCGGCCCGGCTGCGCCGCCGGACCACCACCGTCCGCCCCCGCCGCGTGGTGCTGCTCGTCGACGTCAGCGGGTCGATGGACGTCTACGCCGACACCCTGCTGCGCTTCGCCCACGCCGCCGCCCGTCGCGGCGCCCCGACCGAGGTGTTCGCCCTCGGCACCCGGCTGACCCGCCTGACCCGCGAGCTGTCGCACCGCGAGCCCGACGCCGCCATGCGGGCCGTCGCCGACGCGCTCCCCGACGCCGGGGGCGGCACCCGGCTGGGCGAGCTGCTCAAGCAGTTCCTGGACCGCTGGGGCCAGCGCGGCACGGCCCGCGGCGCCGTCGTCGTCGTGCTGTCCGACGGCTGGGAGCGGGGCGACGCCGGGCTGCTGGGCGAGCAGACCGCCCGGCTGCAGCGGCTGGCCCACCGCGTGGTGTGGGCCAACCCGCGCAAGGCCGCCCCCGGGTACGCCCCCGTGGCCGCGGGCATGGCGGCGGCGCTGCCGAGCGTCGACGACTTCGTCGAGGGCCACAGCCTGGCCGCCTACGAGCACCTGGCCGACGTCGTCCTCGGGCGCGCACGGGGGGAGCGCGTCCGTGCGTGACATCGCCGCCGAGCTGCAGGAGTGGGTGCGCGCCGGCACCCCCTTCGGCCTGGCCACCGTCATCGGCACCTCCGGCAGCTCGCCCCGTCCGGCCGGCGCGGCGATGGCGGTGGGGGCGGACGGCGCGGCGGTCGGCAGCATCTCCGGCGGCTGCGTCGAGGGCGCCGTCTACGAGACCGCCACCGACGTGCTGGCCAGCGGCGAGCCGGAGCGCCAGCGCTACGGCTTCAGCGACGACGACGCCTTCGCCGTCGGGCTCACCTGCGGCGGGGTGCTCGACGTGCTCGTCCAGCCGGCCGACCTCGCCGTGCTGCAGCCCCTGCTCGACCGGGTGCTGGCCGACGCGCCCGTCGCGCTCGCCACCGTCGTCGGGGGGCCGGCCCCGCTCGGCGCCCAGCTGGTCGTGGCCCCCGACGCCGCCGCCGGCACGCTCGGCGACCCCGGCCTGGACCACGCCGTCCTCGCCGACGCCCGGGGCATGCTCGGCGGCGGCCAGACCGGCACCCGCCACTACGGCGCGCACGGCGAGCGCCGGGTCGACGACGTCAGCGTCTTCGTCTCCTCCTTCGTCCCGCCGCCCCGGATGCTCGTCTTCGGCGCCACCGACTTCGCCGGCGCGGTCAGCCGCATCGGGGTGTTCCTGGGCTACCGGGTGACCGTCTGCGACGCCCGGCCCGTGTTCGCCACCCCGCGGCGCTTCCCGGAGGCGCACGAGGTGGTGTGCGCCTGGCCGCACAAGTTCCTGGCGGAGGCAGCGCCGAGGGGCTCGTCGACGAGCGCACGGCGCATCTGCGTGCTCACCCACGACCCGAAGTTCGACGTGCCGCTGCTGGAGGTCGCCCTGCGCACCCCCGCCGCCTACGTCGGGGTGATGGGCAGCCGGCGCACCCACGACGACCGGCTCGCCCGGCTGCGCGAGGCCGGGCTGACCGAGGCCGAGCTCGGCCGGATGCGCTCGCCCGTCGGCCTGGACATCGGGGCGCGCACCGCTGAGGAGACCGCGGTCTCGGTCGCCGCCGAGCTCGTGCAGTCGCGCTGGGGCGGCAGCGGGCAGCCGCTGGGCAGCACGGCCGGACCGATCCACGCGTGACCGCCGCCGGGCTGCTGCTGGCCGCCGGTGCCGGGCGCCGCATGGGCGGGCCCAAGGCGCTCGTCGAGCTCGACGGCGAGCCGCTGGTGCGCCGCGCCGTCCGGCTGCTGCGCGACGGCGGCTGCGACGACGTCCTGGTGGTCGTCGGGGCCCAGGCCGACGCCGTCGCGGCGCTGCTGCCCGACGTCGACGTCGTCCGCTGCGAGGGCTGGGCGGAGGGCATGGGGGCGTCGCTGCGCGCCGGCCTGGAGGCGCTCGAGGCCGGCCCGCACGACGCCTGCGTGGTCGCCCTCGTCGACCAGCCGCGGCTCGGCGCGCAGTCCGTCGCCCGGCTGCTGGCGACGGGCGGCACCGCCGCCGTCGCCACCTACGGCGGCCGGCCGCGCAACCCCGTGCTGCTGGCGCGCGCCGTGTGGCCGGACGTCCGGCGCGCCGCCGTCGGCGACGAGGGCGCCCGCGGTTGGCTGCGCGCCCACCCCGAGCAGGTGACCGCCGTGCCCTGCGACGACACCGGCAGCCCCGACGACGTCGACACCCCCGAAGCCCTACGACTCCTGGAGAGCGCACCGTGAAGCTCGAGAACTCGTTCACCGTCCCCGTCCCCAAGGCGGACGCGTGGAAGGTGCTCATGGACGTCGAGCGCATCGCGCCCTGCATGCCCGGCGCCACGCTGACCTCGCGCGACGGCGACGCCTTCACCGGCACCGTCAAGGTCAAGGTCGGCCCGATCAACCTGACCTACGGCGGCACCGCGAAGTTCGTGTCCCTCGACGAGCCGGGCGGCGTCGCCGTCATCGAGGGCTCGGGCAAGGAGACCCGAGGCACCGGCACGGCCAAGGCGCTCATCACCTGCCGGCTGGTCGAGAAGGGCGGCAGCACCGACGTGATGGTCGAGACCGACCTGGCGGTCACCGGAAAGCCGGCGCAGTTCGGGCGCGGCGTGCTGGCGGACGTGAGCGCCAAGCTGGTCGACCGGTTCGCGGCGTGCCTGTCGGAGGAGATCGAGGCGGGCGACCCGGCCCCGGCGTCCAGCGAGGCCACGCCGGCGGCGCCCGTCGGCGGGGGAGCGGGCCCCTCCTTCAGCGTCGGCGACGGGGCGGGCCCGGCGCAGGACGTGGCGGTCGACGCCGGCACCGGCCCGGCCGAGCCGACCGCGCCGGTCACGCAGGGCGCGGCCACCGCCGCGGCCGCGTCGACCGCGACCGGGGCCACCGCGACCGGGGCCACCGCGACCGGGGCGCCCGCCACCGCGACCGCCCCGCGCCGGCCGGTCCGCGAGGCCGAGCCGATCGACCTCATGGAGACCGCCGGGCTGCCGGTCCTCAAGCGGGCCGCGCCCGTGCTCGCCGGGCTCCTCGTGCTGGTGCTCGCCTACCGGGCCGGCAAGCGCGCCGGACGCCGCTCCTAGCGGGCGGGTCCCAGCCGGTCGGCCACGGCGCGGGTGCTCGCGAAGGCCAGCTCCGGCAGGTCGTCGAGGGCGAAGAACGCGGCCTCGTCGGCGTCGTCGCCGGCCTGCAGGGTGCCGCCGGTGACGACGGCGGTGAAGGCCAGGAAGAACGACGCCCGGCCGCCCCCGCCGGCCCAGACGTCGACGACGTCGCCGACCTCGACCACGAGCCCGGTCTCCTCGAGCGCCTCGCGGGCGGCGGCGGCGCGCGGGTCCTCGTCGGCGTCGACGAAGCCGGCCGGCAGCGACCACAGGCCCTTGGCCGGGGCGATGCCGCGCCGCACCAGCAGCAGCCGGCCGGCGTCGTCGCGCACGACCGCCCCGACGCCGACCTTCGGGTCCCGGTAGGCGGCGCGCCCGCAGCCGGTGCAGGAGCGCACCGGGACGGCGTCGTCCAGCCGGCCCCCGCAGAACGCGCAGTGGTCGCGCGGCGGCTCGCTCACCCGCCGAGGAAGGACATCTCGGGCTTGGGCTGCAGCGCCAGGTCGGTGCCGCGGACCTCGCTGTAGTTGTCGTCGCGCACCCGCCAGCGCCCGGCGACGGCGGCGAACAGCTCCTCGTCGTCGGCCCCGCCGCGCAGCACGGCCCGCAGGTCGGTGCCCCGGGAGGAGAACAGGCAGGTGTAGAGCTCGCCGACGGCCGACAGCCGGGCGCGCGTGCAGTCGCCGCAGAAGGGCTTGGTGACGCTGGTGATCAGGCCGAGCTCGCCGCGGCCGTCGAGGAAGCGGTAGCGCTCGGCGACCTCGCCGCGCTCGACCCGGCCGACCGGCTCCAGCGGGTGCACGGCGGCGACCCGCTCCAGCACCTCGGCGGCCGGGACGACCTCGTCCGGCAGCCAGCCGTTGGTCTCGCCGACGTCCATGAACTCGATGACCCGCAGCAGGTGGCCGCCGTCGCGGGCGTAGCCGACGAGGTCGAGCAGCTCGTCGTCGTTCACGCCCCGCCGCAGGACGGTGTTGAGCTTGACCGGCCCCAGCCCGGCGTCGCGGGCCGCCTCGATGCCGCCCAGCACCGCCGACAGCTGCACCTTGGAGTCGGCCATCTGCTGGAAGACCACCGGGTCGAGGCTGTCGAGGCTGACGGTGACCCGGCGCAGGCCCGCGTCGCGCAGGGCCTGCGCCTGGGCGGCCAGCAGCGACCCGTTCGTGGTCAGGGCGACGTCCTGCACGCCCGGCGTCCCGGCGACGATGCCGACCAGCACCGCGAGGTCGCGACGCAGCAGCGGCTCGCCCGCCGGTCAGCCGGACCTTGGTCACGCCGAGCGCGGCGAAGGCCCGCACCACGCGGCCGATCTCGTCGTAGCTCAGCAGCTCGGTCCGCGGCAGGAAGGCGTGGTCGGGACCGAACAGCTCGCGCGGCATGCAGTAGGGGCAGCGGAAGTTGCAGCGGTCCGTGACCGAGATCCGCAGGTCGCGCAGCGGGCGTCCCCGTCGGTCGCGCACAGCCGGCTCCATCCCCCGACTGTAGGCGTGGCGCGCCGGGCTCACCGGTCGGACACCCGCCGTCCACCTGCAGGTGGCAGGCTCGGCGCGCTGTCGCGCCGACCGGCCCGACCCCGACCAGGAGGACCCGTGCGCGACCGCGCTGCTGCTGCCCCCGACGAGCCCCGCGCCGGGGTCCGCCGTCGCACCGTCCTCAAGGCCGGCGCCGTCGGCGCGGCCGCCCTCGGGGTCACCGGCCTGCCGCGGCCCGCGTCGGCGGCCGGCGCCGTCTTCCGGCACGGGGTGGCCAGCGGCGACCCGCTCGGCGACGCCGTCGTGCTGTGGACCCGCGTCACGCCCGACGACGCCGCCACCCCCGGCAGCGGGAAGGGGCCCGCGGTGGCGGTGGACTGGGAGGTCGCCGCCGACCCGGCGTTCCGGCAGGTGGTCCGCCGCGGCACGGTGCGCACCGACGCCAGCCGCGACCACACCGTGAACGTCGACGTCGCCGGCCTGACGCCCTACACGCGCTACCACTACCGCTTCACGGCCCTCGGCCAGACGAGCCCGGCCGGGCTCACCCAGACCGCCGGCACCGACGGGGTCCACGCCCTGCGCCTCGGCTTCGTCAGCTGCTCCAACTGGACCGGCGGCTACTTCAGCGCCTACCGGCACCTGGCCGCCCGCGACGACCTCGACGTCGTGCTGCACCTGGGCGACTACGTCTACGAGTACGGCAACGCGGGTGACCGCTACGGGCCCGCGTCGCTCGTCGGCAAGCGCGACCACGTGCCGGCGAAGGAGATGACGACGCTCGCGGACTACCGGCAGCGCCACGCCCAGTACAAGACCGACCCCGACCTGCAGGCCGCGCACGCCCGCACCCCGTGGATCGTGATCTTCGACGACCACGAGGTCGCCAACGACAGCTGGTCGGGCGGGGCGGAGAACCACCAGGCGGGGGAGGGCGACTTCCTGGCCCGACGCCGGGCCGCCTACCAGGCCTACCTGGAGTGGATGCCGATCCGGATGCCGGACCAGTCGGTGGCCCACCGCGGGATCCGCTTCTTCCGCCGCTTCTCCTTCGGCCCGCTGGCCGACCTGTCGGTCATCGACACCCGGCAGAACCGCAGCGAGCCGGTGGCCGGTCTCTCCGGCGCGCTGTTCGGCGTCGAGACGCAAGCCCTCAACGACCCCGAGCGGGTCTTCATGGAGCCCGAGCAGATGCAGTGGCTGACCGACGGGCTCAAGGCGAAGAGCGCGCAGTGGCACCTGATCGGCAACCAGACGGTCTTCACCCGGGTGTCGTTCGGCAAGGACCTGCCCGGCCGCGACAGCCTCAGCCGGCTCGGCCTCGGTGCCACCACGGTCAACACCGACCAGTGGGACGGCTACCAGGACGACCAGCTGCAGGTGCTGCAGGCCATGGCCGAGGCCGGCGGCGACCCGGTGGTGCTGACCGGGGACATCCACTCGGCGTGGGCCAACGACGTCCCGCTCGACAGCGGCAGCTACGTGCCGGTGGAGCCGGCGAACAACAGCGTCGCGGTCGAGTTCGTCTGCCCGTCGGTGACCAGCGACGGCTTCGCCGAGGTCACCGGCAGCCCCGCCGGCGGCGAGGCGCTGGTGCGGGGCATCCAGGCCGGCAACCCGCACGTGCGCTACATCGACGGCGTCTACCACGGCTTCTCCGTCCTGGACGTCACGCCCGAGGCCGTGCAGTGCGACTTCTTCTCGATCAGCGACCGGGAGGACCCGCGGGCCACGGTCCGCCACGAGGCGAGCTGGCGCAGCGCCGCCGGGACACGGTCGCTGGTGCAGGCCGCCGCGCCGGTCGGCGCCCGCTCCGACCGGCCGCGCAGCGCCGCCCGGGCGAGCGCGCCGACGCCGACGCGCCCTCCGGCGGCCGCCGCCGCGCCGGTGGCGCGCGACCAGCTCCCGGCCACCGGCGGCACCCTCGCTGCCGCCGGGGCGCTCGCGGCGGGCGCTGCCCTCGTGGCCGCCCGGGCGCGCGCCACCGACGACCTGCGCGAGCCGCGCGAGGATCTGCCGGCTCGTCCGTAGGGACAGGTGACCGGCTCACCCGCCGGCTCCCCGGAGAAGGAGATCCCTGTGCGCGTCATCGCTCTCGCCGTCGCGGCCCTCGGCACCATCGCCAGCCTCGCCCTCGCCGCTCCCGCCAGCGCCGAGTCCTGTGTCACGATCAACGGCTCGATCAACGGCACGGCGCTGCCGGTCAACGGCTCGTACTGCCTGCCCGAGGCCCCCTGACCTCGGCGCGCACGCGCTCCGGAGCCGCCGCCCCCTCCCGGGGACGGCGGCTCCCGTGCGTCCGGCTCCCGTGCGTCCGGCTCCCGCGCGTCCGGTTCCGGGAAGGGGTCCGGGACCGCTGCGGTTGGATGCTGGCATGCAGAGGCGTCCCACTGACCTGAACATCGCCGGTGCCGTCGACCTGTCGTCGCTGCGGGCCCCCGCGCCTGCCCCGGCGGGCGCTGCTGCAGGTGCTGCTGCCGGCACCCCGAGCGCGCACGTCCTGGACGTCACCGAGGCCACCTTCGAGGCCGAGGTCCTGCAGCGCTCGATGCAGGTCCCCGTGCTCGTGGACTTCTGGGCCGACTGGTGCGGCCCCTGCAAGCAGCTGTCGCCGGTCCTGGAGCGGCTCGCCGCCGCCGACGGCGGCGCGTGGGTGCTGGCCAAGGTCGACGTCGACGCCAACCAGGCGCTGTCCGGGCAGCTCGGCATCCAGAGCATCCCGACGGTGCTGCTCGCGCTCGGCGGTCGGCTCATCCAGGGGTTCACCGGCGCGCTGCCCGAGCGCGAGGTGCGTTCGTTCCTCGACCAGGTCCTGGCCGCCGCCCAGCAGGCCGGGCTCCCCGGTCCCGGGGGCGACCCGGAGGCCGGTCCGCAGGGCCCGCCGGCCGACCCCGAGCTGCTCGAGGCCGAGGACGCCATCGCCCGCGACGACCTCGACGCCGCGCAGGACGCCTACGACCGGCTGCTCGCCCGCAAGCCCGGCGACCCGGTCGCCACCGGCGGCCGCGCCTGGGTCGACCTCATCCGCCGCACCGAGGGGCTGGACCCGCAGGCCGTCCTGCAGCGCGCGACTGGCGACCCCGCCGACGTCGACGCCGCCCTGCAGGCCGCCGACCTCGAGGTGCTCGCCGACCGCGTCGAGCAGGCCGTCGCCCGGCTGGTCGCCCTGGTGCGGGCGACCGCCGGGCCGGAGCGCGAGCGCGTGCGCACGCACCTGCTCGGCCTGTTCACCGTGCTGGACCCCGAGGACCCCCGCGTCGTGCAGGGCCGCCGGCAGCTGGCGAACGCCCTCTTCTAGTCGACCAGCGCGCTGTACACGAGCTGGCGCAGCTCGGTGCGGACCGGGTAGGTGCTCGACGGCATCAGCTGGGTGAAGAAGTGCGCCGTCAGCTGCTCGGCCGGGTCGACCCAGAACGCCGTGCTGGCCAGGCCGCCCCAGGTCATCTCGCCGGCGGAGGCGTGCACCTTCATCGCCACCGGGTCGACGAGCACGCCGAAGCCGAGCCCGAAGCCGATGCCGTCGTAGGCGGTCTCGGCGAACTGGCCGCGGCCGAGCGTGCTCAGCAGGCCGCCGCCCGGCAGGTGGTTGGTCCCCATGTAGCGGACCGTGCGGGTGCCGAGCAGCCGGGTGCCGTCGAGCTCGCCGCCGCGCAGCAGCATGCGGGTGAAGCGCTCGTAGTCGTGCGCCGTCGAGACGAGCCCTCCGCCGCCGGAGAGCATCCGGGGCGGGGACAGGGCGCCGGCCCCGAAGGCGTCGTGCCGCACGGCCTTGCCCGTGACGGGGTGCACGGCGTAGAGGGCGGCCAGCCGGGAGGCGCGCTCGGGCTCGACCCACCAGCAGGTGTCGGTCATCCCCAGCGGCCCGAGCACCCGCTCGGAGAAGGCGGCGTCGAGGGTCTGGCCGGTGACGACCTCGATGAGCCGGCCGAGCACGTCGGTGGCGACCGAGTAGTTCCAGGCCGTGCCCGGCTCGAAGACCAGCGGCATCCGGGCCCACAGCCGGGACGCCTCCGCCAGGTCGAGGTCGGGGTTGAACTCGGCGCCGGCGTCCCGGTACATCTCGTCGACCGGTCCGGAGTGCAGGAAGCCGTAGGTGAGCCCGGCGGTGTGGCTGAGCAGGTGCCACACCCGGATCGGCTCGGCGGCCGGGCGGGTCTGCGGGACGAGCGGCGTGCCGCCGTCCCAGACCTGCGCCTCGGCGTACTCGGGCAGCCAGCGGCTCACCGGGTCGTTGAGCGACAGCTGCCCCTCCTCGAGGAGCTGCATGACCACGACGCTGGTGATCGGCTTGGTCATCGAGTAGATGCGCCAGAGGGTGTCCTGCTCGACGGGCAGCCCGGCCTCCTGGTCGCGCATCCCGTAGACGCTGCTGTGCACGACCTGCTCGCGCCGGCTGACGACGACCTGCCAGCCCGCGAGCCGGCCGTCGTCGACGTACCGGGACAGGTGGCGGTCGATGGTGCGCAGGCGGGCCGCGTCGACGCCGACCTCGGCGGGGTCGACCTGGACGTCGAGGGCGCTCACGCCTGCACCAGCGCGGAGGAGACCAGCGTGCGCAGCTCCTGGCGCAGCGGGTGGGTGCCCAACGGCATCAGCTGGGTGAAGAACGAGACGCTGACGCCCGTGGACGGGTCGACCCAGAAGCTGGTGCTGGCCAGGCCGTCCCAGGTCATCTCGCCGCGGCTGGCCGGGACCTTCATGGCCACCGGGTCCTGCTGGACGGCGAAGCCGAGCCCGAAGCCGTAGCCGTCGTACCCCGCTCCGGCGAACAGGCCGGTGCCGAACGCCGTGATCGGCTTGCCCTCCGGCAGGTGGTTGCGGCCCATGTAGGCCAGCGTGCGCGGCCCGAGGACGCGCGTGCCGTCGAGCTCGCCGCCCTGCACGAGCATCCGGGTGAAGCGCGTGTAGTCGTGGGCCGAGCCGACCAGGCCGCCCCCGCCGGACAGCATCCGCGGCGACCGGAGCGCGCCGGCGCCCATCGCGTCGAAGCGGGTCGCGACCTGGCCGGCGCCCGGCACGTACATCGCCGCGAGCCTCCCGGCCCGCTCCGGCTCGACCCACCAGCACGTGTCGTCCATGCCGAGGGGGCCGAGGACGCGGTCCAGCACGGCCTTGTCGAGCGACTGCCCGGTGAGCACCTCGACCAGCCGGCCGAGCACGTCGGTGGCGACGCTGTAGCCCCAGGAGGTCCCGGGCTCGAAGGCGAGGGGGAGCGAGGCCCACAGCTCGCTGGCCCCGGCGAGGTCGGTCGGCGGCTGGAACTCCGACCCCGCGTCCCGGTAGATCTCGTCGACGGGACCGCTGTGCAGGAAGCCGTACGTCAGGCCCGCGGTGTGCGTCAGCAGGTGCCACACCCGCACCGGCTCGGCGGCCGGGCGGGTCTGCGGCGCGGCGGCGCTGCCGCCGATGAACACCTGCATGTCCGCGAACTCCGGCAGCCAGCGGCTGACCGGGTCGTTCAGCGAGAAGGCGCCCTCCTCGAACAGGCTCATCGCCACGACCGAGGTGATCGGCTTGGTCATCGAGTGCAGGCGCCAGAGCGTGTCCTGCTCGACCGGCAGCCCGGCCTCCTTGTCGCGCTGGCCGCCGACCGCGCTGTGCACGACCTGGCCGTGCCGCGACACGACGACCTGCCAGCCGGCGAGCCGGCCGTCGTCGACGTAGCGCCCGAGGTGGGTGTCCAGGCGGCCCAGGCGGGCGGCGTCGAACCCGAGCGCACCGGGGTCCTGCTCGACGGGGACAGCGGGCACGGGGGACCTCCAGCACGACGACGGACCCCGACCCTAGGCCGGGGCCCGCCGTCCGCGGAGCAGGGAGAGCCCTACGCGGCGGGCCCGTCGCTGGCCAGCCACACGGTGCCGAGCGGGGGGACCCGCAGCACCGCCGACGCCGGCTGCCCGTGCCAGCCGTCGCCGGAGGCCTCGACCTCGCCCCCGTTGCCGACGCCGCTGCCGTAGTAGCCCTCGGCATCGGTGTTGACGACCTCGCGCCAGGTGCCCGCCCAGGGCAGGCCCAGGCGGTAGCCCTCGTGCGGCATGCCGGCGAAGTTGCTGATGCAGGCCACCGCGGAGCCGTCGGCCCCGTAGCGCAGGAAGGAGAACACGTTGCCGGCGGAGTCGTTCGCGTCGATCCAGGCGAAGCCGGCCGCCTCGTGGTCGAGCGTCCACAGGGCGGGGGTGGCCTTGTAGACCTCGTTGAGCTCCTTGACCAGCAGGGCGACGCCGCGGTGGTCGGGCAGGTCGAGCAGCCACCAGTCGAGGCTGCGCTCCTCGCTCCACTCCGACTCCTGGGCGAACTCCTGGCCCTGGAAGAGCAGCTGCTTGCCGGGGTGGGCCCACATGAACGCCAGGTAGGCGCGCACGTTCGCCAGCTGCTGCCACCGGTCGCCCGGCATCTTGCGCAGCAGGCTGCCCTTGCCGTGCACGACCTCGTCGTGGCTGATCGGCAGGCAGTAGTTCTCGGAGTACGCGTAGACCATGGAGAAGGTCATCTGGTGGTGGTGGTAGCCGCGGTACACCGGCTCGCGCGCGACGTAGTCGAGCGAGTCGTGCATCCAGCCCATGTTCCACTTGAACCCGAACCCGAGGCCGCCGAGGTGGACGGGGCGGCTGACGCCCGGCCACGCGGTGGACTCCTCGGCGATCGTGGTGATGCCGGGCACGCGCTCGTAGACGACCTTGTTCATCTCCTGCAGGAACGCCACGGCGTCGAGGTTCTCGCGACCGCCGTACTGGTTCGGCAGCCACTCGCCCTCCTTGCGCGAGTAGTCCAGGTAGAGCATCGAGGCGACGGCGTCGACGCGCAGCCCGTCGACGTGCATCTCCTCGAGCCAGTACAGGGCGTTCGCGACGAGGAAGTTGCGCACCTCGTTGCGGCCGAAGTCGAAGACGTACGTGCCCCAGTCCATCTGCTCGCCGCGGCGCGGGTCGGCGTGCTCGTAGAGCGGCGTGCCGTCGAAGCGGGCCAGCGCGAACTCGTCCTTGGGGAAGTGCGCCGGGACCCAGTCGACGATGACG
Source organism: uncultured Actinomycetota bacterium (assembly GCA_963815615.1). Taxonomy (GTDB): domain Bacteria; phylum Actinomycetota; class Actinomycetes; order Mycobacteriales; family SCTD01; genus RYN-122. The sequence continues at coordinate 293,159 of CAWFHF010000006.1, forward strand.
CCGATGCCGGCCTGGTGCAGCCGGTCGACGAGGAACTTGAACTCGTCGGGCGTGCCGAACCGGGCGGTGGGCGCGAAGTAGCCGGTGACCTGGTAGCCCCACGAGCCGCCGAACGGGTGCTCGGCGACGGGCAGGAGCTCCACGTGCGTGTAGCCCAGCCAGGTCAGGTACTCGACCAGCTGGTCGGCGAGCTCGACGTAGGACAGGCCCTGGCGCCAGGAGCCCAGGTGGCACTCGTAGACGCTCATCGGCCGGGCGTGCGCGGGCTGGGCGGCCCGCTGCTCCAGCCACTCCTGGTCGTCCCAGGTGTAGTGCGACTCCTCGACGACGCTGGCCGTCAGCGGCGGCACCTCGGTGCGGCGGGCCATCGGGTCGGCCTTCTCGCGCCAGACCGAGTCGGCGCCGAGCACCGAGAACTTGTAGCGCGTGCCCTCGCCGATGTCCGGGACGAACAGCTCCCACACGCCGCTGCTGCCGAGCGAGCGCATGACGTGCGAACGGCCGTCCCAGCCGTTGAAGTCGCCGACGACGCGCAGGCCGCGGGCGTTGGGGGCCCAGACGGCGAAGGACGTGCCGGTGACGCCGTTGTCGTAGCGGCGCACGTGGGCGCCGAGGACCTTCCACAGGTCCTCGTGCCGGCCCTCGCCGATGAGGTGCAGGTCGACCTCGCCGAGCGTCGGCAGGTAGCGGTACGGGTCGTCCTGCACGTGCTCCTGGCCGTGGTAGGTGACCGCGAGCCGGTAGTCCGGGACGGTGGTGCGCCGCAGCTGCACCTCCCAGACGCCGTCGACGACGTGGCTGAGCGAGATGCGCTCGCCGTCGACCAGGGCGACGACGCTCTCGGCCTCCGGGCGCAGCGCCCGCAGGACCAGGCCGCCGGGCACGGGGTGCGCGCCCAGCAGGCCGTGGGGGTCGTGGTGCGCGCCCCCGGCGAGCCGCTGCAGCTCCTCGCGCGGCGGCCCGGACAGCGACAGCTGCGCGGCGCCGGCCGGCGCGGCGGCGTCCTCCTGCAGCCCGACGGCGGCGGCGGTGGGGGCCGCGCTCACGGTGTCGGGCTGGGTGTCGCCGGCCGTCGTCGGCGCGGCCTTCCTGGCCCGGCTGCGCGGTGCGGCAGGGGTGTCGGCGGCGGCGGGCGCGTCGACGGCGTCCGCCACCTTCTTCACGGCCTTGCGGGCGGCCTTCTTGACGGCCTTGACGGGGCCGCCGTCGTCGCTGCCCGGCGTGTCGAGGTCGTCGGGGGCGACGACCGGGGCGGTCGTCTCGGCAGCGACCTGCGGGTCGACCGGCGTGCCGGCCGGCTGCGGGCTGTCGGGGGCCACGACCGGTGCCGTCGTCTCGGCGGCGACGTCCTTGGGCACGGCCTTCTTGCGGGGCGCCCGCTTCGGCGTGTCGGGAGTGCTCACGCGGACCCCTCTCCAGGAGCGGCGAGCCGCTCGATCGACCCCAGGGGGATGGCCAGCCAGGTCGGCCGGTTGCGTGCCTCGTACACCACTTCGTAGACCGCCTTGTCGAGCTCGAACGCCCGCAGCAGCACCGTCGCGTCTCGCGGGTCGGTGCCGGCCGCACGGGCGTAGCCGTCGCAGAACGCTGACCTGTTGCGCTCTGCCCACTCCGTCGCCCGGTACGCCAGGTGCGGCTGCGTCCCGGCGCCCGACCCGGCCCGCTCGGCGAGCAGGTGGCGGGCTGCGTAGTCGAACGAGCGGAGCATCCCTGCGACGTCGCGCAGCGGGCTCATCAGCGCCGTCCGCTCCGACAGCGGCCGGGCCGGCTCGCCCTCGAAGTCCAGCAGCACCCAGCCGTCCTGCGTGCGCAGGACCTGCCCGAGGTGGTAGTCGCCGTGGACCCGCTGCACCGGCACGTCGGCGGTGAGGGCGCCGACGGCGTCGTACGCGGCGCGCAGCGCGTCGGCGAAGGGCGCGAGCTCCGGCACCTCGGCGAGCGCCGCGTCGAGCCGCTCGTGCAGCTGGCGCGCCGTCGCCTGCGACTCCTCCGGCCCGGCGGTGCGGCTCTCGAGCACGCCGGCCAGCAGGGCGTGCACCTCGGCGGTCGCGGCACCGAGGCGCTCGGCCTCGCCCGCGAAGTCGCCACCGACCTCGTCGGCGTGCAGGTCCTCCTCGGCGAACAGGTCGCGGACGCTGGCGGTCGCCGTGGCCCAGCCGTCACTGGCCCCGCGCAGGAAGCACTGCAGCATGCCGAGGGTCGTCGGCTGCCCCTCGACCTCGCCCTCGATCCAGCCGAAGGGCGCGGCCACGAACGGGCTGCCGCCGTCGGCCAGCGCCCGGGAGAGCTCGAGGTCGGGGTTGGTGCCGGGCTGCACCCGGCGGAACAGCTTGAGGATGTACTCGTCGCCGAAGACGAGCGAGGTGTTGCTCTGCTCGGCGCCGAGCACGCGGCTCGGCTTGTCGGTGTCGAGCGCGGTGGTCGAGCGGAACGACAGCCCGCCCTCGTCGCTCCCGGCGGCGAGCCGGGCCAGCAGCGTCGAGGCGGCGTCGGGGTCGTGGAGCGCGTCGTAGAGGGTGCGCCCGTCGAGCTCGCCGACGACGCCCTTCTCCAGCCGCGCGGGCACCTCGCCCGCCACGCTGCCCAGCAGCAGCTGGTAGGTGTCGGTGCTGCCGCCCTCCTGCGCCACGGCGAGCAGCAGGTGGGCGACGTCCCCGGCGTCGGTGGACAGCGGCGTCTCCGCGGTGACGGTCAGCGAGGTGATGTCGCGGCCCTTGCCGGCGAACCAGCGCTGGGCGGGCAGCCACTGCCGGAGCAGCTCCTCGCGGGTGGACGGGAAGGTCACGGGGCGTCCTCCGGACGGATCGCGAACCACAGGAAGCCGTGGCCGGGAAGGGACAGGCGGTAGGGCTGCTCCTCGATCACGGGAAAGCGCACCAGCCCGGTCAGCTCGACCAGCACGTTGCCCGCGAAGCGCTGCAGGTCGACCTCGACCGGCTGCGGGAAGCGGGAGAGGTTGTTGACGCAGAAGACGTTGTCGTCGCCGAACTCGCGCAGGAACGCCAGGACCGAGGGGTTGGAGGCGCCGACCTCCTCGTAGGTCCCCATCCCGAAGACCGGGTGCTGCTTGCGGATCGACAGCATCTTGCGGGTCCAGTTGAGCAGCGAGCTGCTCGAGCGCATCTGCGCCTCGACGTTGATGGCCTGGTAGCCGTACTCGGGGTCCAGGATCGTCGGCAGGTAGAGCGCGTGCGGGTCGCCCTGGCTGAAGCCGGCGTTGCGGTCGGCGTTCCACTGCATGGGGGTGCGCACGCCGTCGCGGTCGCCGAGGTAGATGTTGTCGCCCATGCCGATCTCGTCGCCGTAGTACAGGACCGGCGAGCCCGGCAGCGACAGCAGCAGGCCGGTGAACAGCTCGATCTGGTCGCGGCTGTTCTCCAGCAGGGGGGCGAGCCGCCGGGCGATGCCGACGTTGGACTTCATGCGCGGGTCCTTGGCGTACTCGCTGTACATGTAGTCGCGCTCCTCGTCGGTGACCATCTCCAGGGTCAGCTCGTCGTGGTTGCGCAGGAAGATGCCCCACTGGCAGTTCTTCGGGATCGCCGGCGTCTGCGCCAGGATCTCGGTGATCGGGTAGCGCGACTCGCGGCGCACCGCCATGAACAGGCGCGGCATCAGCGGGAAGTGGAAGGCCATCTGGCACTCGTCGCCGAGCTCGGGGTCGCCGAAGTACTCGACGACGTCTGCCGGCCACTGGTTGGCCTCGGCGAGCAGCACGCGGTCGGGGTAGAGCTCGTCGACCTCCTTGCGCACGCGCTTGAGGTACTCGTGCGTCTTCGGGTGGTTCTCGCCGTTGTGGCCGACCTCCTCGAACAGGTACGGCACGGCGTCGAGCCGGAAGCCGTCGATGCCGAGGTCCAGCCAGAACTTCAGGACGTCGATCATCGCCTCCTGCACGGCCGGGTTCTCGTAGTTGAGGTCCGGCTGGTGGGAGAAGAAGCGGTGCCAGTAGTACTGCTTGCGGACCGGGTCCCACGTCCAGTTCGACGTCTCGGTGTCGACGAAGATGATGCGCGCCTCGGAGTACGGCTCGTCGGTGTCGGACCAGACGTACCAGTCGCCGTAGGGGCCCTCGGGGTCGTTGCGGGAGGCCTGGAACCACGGGTGCTGGTCGGAGCTGTGGTTCATGACGAGGTCGGCGATGATGCGCATGCCGCGCTTGTGGGCCTCGTCGACGAGCTGCACGAAGTCGCCCAGGTCGCCGAACTCCGGCAGCACCTTGAGGAAGTCGGAGATGTCGTAGCCGCCGTCGCGCAGCGGCGACTCGTAGATCGGCAGCAGCCAGACGCAGTCGACGCCCAGCCACTGCAGGTAGTCGAGCTTCTCGGTCAGGCCCTTGATGTCGCCGGTGCCGTCGCCGTTGCTGTCCTTGAAGCCGCGGATCAGCACCTCGTAGAAGACGGCGCGCTTGAACCACAGCGGGTCGCGGGACTCCTCCAGGCTGACCAGCTCGCCGTGCTCGAAGTGCGATGAGGCGGTCACGCGTCGGTTCCTCTGCTCGGGTGGGTCACGGTGAAGACGTGGGCGGGCTCGGAGAACGGGTCGAGCCGCACGTAGTTGGAGGTGCCCCACGTGTAGACGGCGCCGGTGACGGCGTCGGTGACCTGCACGGTGCGGTCCCAGTCGCTGCCGAGGGCGGGCAGGTCCAGGTGGACGGTCGCCTCGCGCGCGCCGTGGGGGTCGAGGTTGACGACGACGAGCACGACGTCGTCGGTCCCGTCGGGCAGCGCGTCCGCTTGCTCCAGCACAGGACGTCCGGGCTGTCGACGTCGTGGAACACGATGTTGCGCAGCCAGTGCGTCGCGGGGTGCTCGCGGCGGAACCGGTTGAGCATCGTCAGGTAGGGCGCGAGCGTGTGCTCGGGGCGCGACCAGTCGCGCGGCCGGTACACGTACTTCTCGGAGTCCTGGTACTCCTCGCTGCCGGGCTTGACGGCGACGTGCTCGTAGAGCTCGAAGCCGGCGTAGACGCCGTACGTGGGCGACAGCAGCGCGGCCAGGACGGCGCGGATCTTGAACACCGGCGGGCCGCCGTACTGCAGCGACGCGTGCAGGATGTCCGGGGTGTTGACGAAGAAGTTCGGCCGCATGTGGTCGGCCGCCTCGGCCAGCTCCAGCGCGTACTCCTGCAGCTCGGTCTTGCCGGTGCGCCAGGTGAAGTACGTGTAGGACTGGGTGAAGCCGATCTTGGCCAGCTCGTGCATCATCGCCGGCCGCGTGAACGCCTCGGCGAGGAACAGCACGTCGGGCTCGGTCGACTTCACCTCGGCGATGAGGCGCTGCCAGAAGGCCAGCGGCTTGGTGTGCGGGTTGTCGACGCGGAAGATCCGCACGCCGTGGCCCGTCCAGTGCCGCACGACGCGCAGCACCTCGGCGTAGATGCCCTCGGGGTCGTTGTCGAAGTTGATCGGGTAGATGTCCTGGTACTTCTTCGGCGGGTTCTCCGCGTAGGCGATCGAGCCGTCGGCCCGGGTCGTGAACCACTCCTTGTGGTCCTTGGCCCAGGGGTGGTCGGGCGCGGCCTGCAGGGCGAGGTCGAGGGCGACCTCCATGCCCAGCTCGACGGTGCGCGCGACGAAGGCGTCGAAGTCGTCGATCGTGCCGAGGTCGGGGTGGACGGCGTCGTGGCCGCCCTCGTCCGAGCCGATCGCCCAGGGGGAGCCGGGGTCGTCCGGGCCGATGTCGGTGGGCTTGCCGCCCGGGAACTCCGGGCTGTTCGGGCCCTTGCGGTTGACCTTGCCGATCGGGTGGATCGGCGGCAGGTAGACGACGTCGAAGCCCATCTCCGCCACGGCCGGCAGCCGCTCCATCGCCGTGCGGAAGGTGCCCGACCGCAGGACGCCGTCGGCGTCGGGGGCGGCGCCCTCGCTGCGCGGGAAGAACTCGTACCAGGCGCCGTACAGCGCGCGCTGCCGGTCGACGAGCACCTCGCGCACCGGCCCGTCGCTCACCAGGCGCCGGATCGGGCGCTCGTGGCACAGCCGCCGGACGTCCTCGGTGGTCGCGGCGCGGAGCCGCTCCAGCGGGTCGAGCGCGCCGTCGCGCAGGGTCGCGGCCAGCGCGGCCTCGCCGAGCTCGTCGAACAGCCGGGCGCCCTCCTCGAGCATGACGTCGACGTCGACGCCCGCCTCGACCTTCAGGGGGGCGTCGTGCAGCCACGTCCCGAGCGGGTCGTCCCACCCGTGGACGACGAAGGTCCACAGGCCCTCCGCGTCGAGCACGACGGGGGCCGACCACTCGTCGGTCCCGGTCTCGCCCGGGCTCCATCCGCAGGAAGGGCAGCCGGCGAGCCGTCGGGGCGGGTGACCGCCACGTCGGCGCCGACGGCGTCGTGCCCCTCGCGGAACACCCTCGCCCTCACCGTGAGTTCCTCGCCCGTGACCGCGCGTGCGGGGTAGTCCCCGCAGGACACGGTGGGCCTGACAGCCGTCACTGCGATGCGTCCGATCATCGCAGCGCCCCTACCCACGCGCCCTGGCGTCACACGACTCCGCCGACCGCCTGCCGACGCCGCGGCGGCTGGCCTAGGGTCCCCGTCCGTGAGAGCTCTCCGCCGGTTCACCGTCCGCCTCGCGCTGCCCGCGCCGCTCGCCCCGCTGGGGGAGCTCGTCCTGAACCTGCGCTGGTCCTGGCACAGCCCCTCGCTGGACCTGTTCGCCTCCGTCGACCCCGACGTCTGGCAGGCCGTCGACAAGGACCCGGTCCGGCTGCTCGGCGAGGTCGCGCCGGAGCGCCTGGCCGAGCTCGCCGCCGACGCGGGCTTCCTGGCCCGCCTCGCCGAGGCGCACGGGGACCTGCAGCAGTACCTGACCGAGGACAAGTGGTACCAGGGGCTCGAGGGCGCGGCCGCGTCCATCGCCTACTTCTCGCCCGAGTTCGGCATCACCGAGGTGCTGCCGCAGTACTCCGGCGGCCTCGGCATCCTGGCCGGTGACCACCTCAAGGCCGCGAGCGACCTGGGCGTGCCGATCCTCGGCGTCGGGCTGCTGTACCGGGCCGGCTACTTCAAGCAGAGCCTGAACGCCGAGGGCTGGCAGCAGGAGCGCTACCCCCCGCTCGACCCGTACGGCCTGCCGCTGTCGCAGGTCGTCGACGCCGACGGCGCCCCGGTGCTCATCGGCATCGGGATGCCCGAGGGCCGCACGCTGCACGCGCAGGTGTGGAAGGCGCAGGTCGGCCGGGTGCCGCTGCTGCTGCTCGACAGCGACGTCGAGCAGAACGACCCCGGCATGCGCGAGGTCACCGACCGGCTCTACGGCGGCGGCACCGACCACCGGCTGCACCAGGAGATGCTGCTGGGCATCGGCGGCGTGCGCGCCATCCGCGCCTACACGGCGCTGACCGGCGACCCCGAGCCCGAGGTGTTCCACACCAACGAGGGCCACGCCGGCTTCCTCGGCCTGGAGCGCGTGCGCGAGCTCGTCGTGCAGGGCCTGTCCTACGACGAGGCCCGCGAGGCCGTCCGCGCCGGCACCGTGTTCACCACGCACACGCCCGTCCCCGCCGGCATCGACCGCTTCCCGCGCGAGCTCATCGCCCGCTACTTCGGCGGCGACAACGCGGTGCCCGGCGTCCCCGTCGACCGCATCCTCGAGCTCGGCGTCGAGGACGACCCCGGCGTGTTCAACATGGCCCACATGGGCCTGCGGATGGCGCAGCGCCGCAACGGCGTGGCCAAGCTGCACGGCGTCGTCAGCCGCGGGATGTTCAGCGGCCTGTGGCCCGGCTTCGACAGCAGCGAGGTGCCGATCAGCTCGGTCACCAACGGCGTCCACGCCCCCACCTGGGTGCAGCGCGAGGTCTTCGCGCTCGGCGAGCGGACCGTCGGCAAGGGCCTGACGGAGGAGGCGCAGGGCTGGGAGGCCATCGCGTCGGTGCCCGCCGGCGACGTCTGGGCGGTCCGCCGGGTGATGCGCGAGCGGCTCGTGCAGGAGGTGCGCCGCCGGCTGCGCGCGTCGTGGCTGCAGCGCGGCGCGACGTCGGCCGAGCTCGGCTGGGTCGACAGCGTCTTCGACCCCGACGTGCTCACCGTCGGCTTCGCCCGCCGTGTGCCCAGCTACAAGCGCCTCACCCTGATGATGCGCGACCCCGAGCGGCTGCGGTCGATCCTGCTGCACCCCGAGCAGCCGGTGCAGTTCGTCATCGCCGGCAAGGCCCACCCCGCCGACGACGGCGGCAAGCAGCTGGTGCAGGAGATCGTCCGCTACGCCGACGCCGCCGACGTCCGCCACCGCATGGTGTTCCTGCCGGACTACGACATCGGCATGGCGCGCTACCTCTACGGCGGCTGCGACGTCTGGCTGAACAACCCGCTGCGGCCCCTCGAGGCCTGCGGCACGTCGGGCATGAAGGCGGCCCTGAACGGCGGCCTGAACCTGTCGATCCTCGACGGCTGGTGGGACGAGATGTACGACGGCGAGAACGGCTGGGCGATCCCCACCGCCGACGGCGTCGAGGACCCGCACCGGCGCGACGACCTCGAGGCGGCCGCGCTGTACGAGCTGGTCGAGAAGCAGGTCCGCACCCGGTTCTACGACCGCGGCGCCGACGGCGTCCCCGGCCGGTGGGTCGACATGGTGCGCCACACCCTGCAGTCGCTCGGCCCGAAGGTGCTGGCGAGCCGCATGGTGCGCGACTACGTGCACGAGCTGTACACGCCGTCGGCGCAGAGCAGCCGCGCGCTCGCGGCGTCGTCGTTCGGGCCGGCCCGCGAGCTGTCGACGTGGCGCAGCGAGGTCAGCAGCCGCTGGCCGTCCGTCCACGTCGCCCACGTCGAGGCCAGCGGTGCGGGCGACCAGCCCGAGGTCGGCGCCGTGCTCACGGTGCGCGCGAGCATCGACCTCGGCGGCCTGGACCCGTCGGCGGTGCAGGTGTCGGTCGCCTACGGGCGGGTCGACGAGGCCGACGAGCTGCGCAGCCCCAAGGTGCTGCCGCTGGCCCCGACCGCCCCCGGCGAGGACGGGCTCCCGCGCTTCGAGGGCTCCGTGCCGCTGGAGCGCGCCGGATCGTTCGGCTACACCGTCCGGGTCCTGCCGCACCACGACCTGCTGCCGGCCGACGCCGACCTGGGGCTGCTCACCACCGCCTGAGGCCGGCGCCCGACCGTGCCCGACGTCTGCTCCCTGCAGCTGCTCGTCCCGGCCGCCGAGCCGCTCCTGGACGCCGTCCGGGGGCGGCCCGGCGTCGGGCTGCTGGAGCCCGCCCACGTCTCGCTCGGCTACCCGTGGCGGCCCGCCGCCGAGGCCGACCCGGACCTGGTGGCCTCGGTGGCGGCGTCGGCGCGACCGGTCCCGCTGCTGTTCGCGGCGGCCGGCACGTTCGCCCCCGACCCGCGCGGCCGCGTGCTCGTCCGGCTGCTGCCCGACGACGACGGCCCGGTGCGCACGCTCGCCCGGGCGCTCGGGGCGGACCTGCGCGAGACCCACCTGTCGGTGGCCCGGGTCGGGCGCACCGGCGACGTCGGGCAGGTGCTCGCGGCGGTCGCCCCGCTGCTGCCGCTGCGGGCGGAGGTGACCGAGCTGGAGCTGACCGTGCAGCGCGACGGCGTCTGGCTGCCGGGGGAGCGCTTCGCGCTGGGCGGCTGAGGGTCAGGCCCGGTCGGCCCGCAGCAGGGCCACGCTGCGGCCCACCAGCGGGAAGGCCGCGCCCGGGTCGAAGCGCGGGCCGGCGACGGGCTGCTCGGTCGCCGTGTCGAGCACCACGCCGTACCCGGTCGCCCAGGGCGCGGACGGCAGCACGAAGTCCAGCGCCTCGGGGCCGGCGTGCAGCAGCAGCAGGAACGAGTCGTCGACGACGGCCTCGCCGCGCGCGCCCCGGGTGCGGATCCCGCGGCCGTCGAGGTACATGCCGAGGGTCGGCGGCCCGCTGGCTGAACCACTGCTCGCCGCCGAGCTCCTCGCCGCCGGGGGAGAACCAGGCGAGGTCCTTGACCACGTCCTCGCGCACGGGCCGCCCGGAGAAGAAGGCGGTCTGCCGGAAGACCGGGTGGGCCCGCCGCAGCCGCAGCAGGGCCGTGGTCCACGCGAGCAGGTCCGCGGCCGGCGCGTCCGGCACCCACGGCATGTACGAGACGTCGTTGTCCTGGCAGTAGGCGTTGTTGTTGCCCCGCTGGGTGCGCCGCACCTCGTCGCCCATCGACAGCATCGGCACGCCCGTCGACAGCAGCAGCGTGGCGAGCACGTTGCGCGCCTGGCGGCGGCGGAGCGCGGCGACGTCCGGCCGGTCGGTCTCGCCCTCGACCCCGCAGTTCCACCCGCGGTTGTGCGACTCGCCGTCGCGGTTGTCCTCGCCGTTGGCCTCGTTGCGCTTGGTCTCGTAGGTGGTGAGGTCGCGCAGGGTGAAGCCGTCGTGCGCGGTCACGAAGTTGATGGACGCGTAGGGGCGGCGGCCGTCGTCCTGGTACAGGTCGCTGCTGCCGGACAGCCGGTAGGCGAGCTCGCGCACCCCGCTCTCCTGGCCGGACCAGACGCCGCGGACCGTGTCGCGGTACTTGCCGTTCCACTCGGTCCACAGCGGCGGGAACTCGCCCACCTGGTAGCCGCCCTCGCCGACGTCCCACGGCTCGGCGACGAGCTTGACCTGGTTCACCACCGGGTCCTGCTGGATGACGTCGAAGAAGCCCGACAGCTTGTCGACGTCGTGGAAGGAGCGGGCGAGCGCCGAGGCCAGGTCGAAGCGGAAGCCGTCGACGTGCATCTCGGTGACCCAGTAGCGCAGCGAGTCCATGAGCAGCTGCAGCACGTGGGGGTTGCGGGCGTCGAGGGTGTTGCCGCAGCCGGTGTAGTCGCGGTAGCGCGCCCGGTCCTGCTCGAGGCGGTAGTAGCTCGGGTTGTCGATGCCGCGGAAGGACAGGGTCGGCCCGGTCTCGTCGCCCTCGGCGGTGTGGTTGTAGACGACGTCGAGCAGCACCTCGATGCCGGCGGCGTGCAGGCTGCGGACCATCGCCTTGAACTCGCGCACCTGCTCGCCGCGGCTGCCGCTGGCGGCGTAGCCGGCGTGCGGCGCGAAGTAGCCGAGCGTGTTGTAGCCCCAGTAGTTGGTCAGCCCGCTGCGCAGCAGGTGCGGCTCGGAGACGAAGTGGTGCACCGGCAGCAGCTCGACGGCCGTGACGCCGAGCGACTGCAGGTGCTCGATGGCGGCCGGGTGCGCCAGGCCCGCGTAGGTGCCGCGCAGGTGCGCGGGGACGCCGGGGTGGCGGGCGGTGAAGCCCTTGACGTGCAGCTCGTAGACGACGGTGTCGGACCAGGCGGTCCCGGGCCGGCGGTCGTCGCCCCAGGGGAACGCGTCGTGCACGACGACGGAGCGCGGGACGTGGGCGGCGCTGTCGCGGTGGTCCTGCACGCCGCCGCGGTCGCCGAAGACCGAGGGGTCGAGCCGGAAGTCGCCCTCCATCGCGCGGGCGTAGGGGTCGACCAGCAGCTTGCTCGGGTTGAAGCGCAGGCCGCGCCCCGGCTCGAAGGGCCCGTCGACGCGGAACCCGTAGCGCTGTCCCGGCCCGACCTCGGGCAGGTAGCCGTGCCAGACGTGGTGGGTCGACTCCTCCAGCGGCACCCGCGTCTCGCGGCCGGCCTCGTCGAACAGGCAGACGTCGACGGCCTCGGCCGCCGGCGAGAACAGCGCGACGTTGGTGCCCTCGCCGTCCCAGGTGGCCCCGAGCGGCGACGGGCGGCCGGGCCAGGGGCGCGGAGCGGGGGAGGGGTCGGGCACGCGGGCAGTCTGCCCGGTCGGCCCCGGGAGGGGTGAGCGCGGTCAGGCGTCGGTGGCGGCGCGCTGCGCGGGCAGGCGGACGGCGGAGCGCCGCTCGTGCGGGATGAGGTCGGCCAGGCTGGTGCCCTTGGGCAGCACGACGGCGTTGCCGCGCTTCTTGCGCTCGAGCATGGCGTGCACGACGAGCGCGTTGCGCAGGAGCGTGGCGAACTCCTCCGGCTCGCTGAGCAGCCAGCCGTGGTGGCCGTGCACGACCTCCGCCGGCAGGGCGCTGACGACGTCGGCCAGGGCGCCGGGTGCGATCACCCGGTCGTCGTCGCTCCACACGAACAGCACCGGCAGGCCGCGCGCGACCAGCGCCTCGGCCTGCGTCGACAGCGACGCGGTGAGGGCGAGCCGGGCGGTCAGCGCCAGCGTCACCGGCTTGCGGAGCACGTTGGGGACGAAGTCGCGCAGCACCTTCGGGGCGCTGCGCAGCAGGTCGCGGCCGTCGAGCTCGCCGGCGGTGCCCACCGCCCAGCGCAGCCACGACGTGTCGACCATGCCCCGCCGGACGCCGGGGGCCCCGCCGACGGGGTTCACCAGGGTCAGCGACCGGACGCGCTCGGGCCGGTCGGTGGCCAGCTGCAGGGCGACGCCGCCGCCGAAGGAGTGCCCGGCGACGAACACCGGCGTCTCCACCTCCAGCACGTCGAGCAGGCGCCCGATCCGCTCGGCGTAGGCGGGCAGGTCGACGCCGTGCTGCCACCCGTTCCCGTGGCCCCACAGCGGCGGGCCGTCGCTGCCGCCGAACCCGGGCAGGCAGGGCGCCAGCACCCGCACGCCGGCCGCGGTCAGCCGCAGGACGCCCTCGGCGTAGGACCGCGGCGACAGCCCCCAGCCGTGCAGGAACAGCAGCGGGTCGCCCTCACCGGCCTCGAGCAGCCGCACGCGGGCGCCGTCGACGTCGACGTCGCGCCACGTGGGGGCGGGCAGGCGGGTCGTGCTCACGGGACTCCTGAGGGGGCAGGGGGGAGTGCTCACCCCACCATCGGCAGCGCTGCCGCGCGGTGGAGTGACACGATCGGGACGTGCCGGTGGTGGTGCTGGGCGGGGAGACGGCGGTCGGGCGGGCCCTGCTGGACGCGCTGCCGGGGGAGCGCCGGGCGGTCGTGGCGAGCAGGGCGGCGCAGCGCGAGCTGGTCGCGCTCGGCGTCCGCACGGCCCTGGTCGACCTCGACGACGTCGACGTCCTGGCCGTCGTCCTGCAGGGTGCGCACACCGTGGTGCACGCAGCCGGTGCGGAGCCTGCCGACACGCTGGCGCCCGTGCAGGAGGCCGCCCGCCGGGCAGGCGTCGCGCGGCTGCTGGTGCTGACCGGTCGCGACGTGCCCGGGGCGGTCCCGCCCGGGCCGGACGCGGTGGCTCAGCTGCTGGCGGCCGACGACCGCGGCTGACCCGGACCGTCCGGGTGCCCGGGGCCGGCTGCGGCGTGCAGGGCGGCGTGCGCGTCGACCAGCGCCTCGTGCGCCAGGGCGGCGTCGTCCAGGGGCCGGTGGCCGTGGGCGAGCACGAGGTGGCCGAGCGCCTTCTCGTGGTCGGCGAACAGGTCCGCCCACTCCCCGGCGAGCTCGGACGCCGCCACCAGCGCCTCCAGGCGCACCCGCAGCGGCAGCAGCAGCAGCTCGCGCTCGAGCACCCCGACCAGCTCCTCTCCGAGGGCGGCCCGCGGGTCGTCGGGGTCGGTCGGCAGCCGGGCGCCCGACACGGGGTCGACGAGGTCGAGCGCGGCCAGCTCCTCGTCGACGGCGCCCTCGTCCTCGACCAGGAACGGCGAGGGCTCGTCGTCGTCGTCCTCGTCGTCGTCCTCGTAGGCGGCCTCGACGTCGTCGAGCGACAGGCCGGCCTCGGCGGCCCAGCGGGCCTCCTCGTCGAGGTCGACGTCGTCGGGCAGGGTGGCGAAGAACGCGTCCTGCCAGCGCTCGACCAGCTCGCGGACCGCCTCGCAGCGCTCCAGCGCCCCGCCGAGGTCCCCGCCGACCGGGCGCAGCAGCGCCTCGGCCAGCGCGCGGGCCGCGCCGGCCGGGAGGTCGTCGAGGGGGTCCCCGGCCGAGACCGTGTGCACCACCCCGCGGGAGTCGCGGAACATCCCCGGAACACTAGGGTCCGGCAGGACACCCGGAGACAGGAGACAGTTGTGGGCGAGTTCGTGCGGCTCGAGGTCGAGGGTGCGGTCGGCACCATCCGGCTGGACCGGCCGAAGATGAACGCCCTCAACGGGCAGCTGACCGCCGAGCTGCGGGAGGTCGCGCTCGAGGCCGGGGAGCGCAGCGACGTGCGCGCCGTCGTGCTCTACGGCGGCGAGCGGGTGTTCGCCGCGGGCGCCGACATCAAGGAGATGTCGTCGCTGTCCTACGCCGACATGGTCAGCTGGGGCACGGCCCTGCAGGACACCTTCAAGACGGTGGCCAAGCTGCCCAAGCCCGTCGTCGCCGCCGTCACCGGCTACGCCCTCGGCGGCGGCTTCGAGCTGGCCCTGACCGCCGACTTCCGCGTGCTCGGCGAGCGGGCCAAGGTCGGCGTCCCGGAGATCCAGCTCGGCGTCATCCCGGGCGCCGGCGGCACCCAGCGGCTCACGCGCCTCGTCGGCCCGGCCAAGGCCAAGGGCATGGTGTTCACCGGCCGCCACGTCGGTGCCGAGGAGGCCCTCGCCCTCGGGATCGCCGACCTCGTCGTCCCCGACGCCGACGTGCACAGCGCCGCGGTCGCGATGGCCGAGCAGTACGCGTCGGGCCCGGCGATCGCCCTGCGGCACGCCAAGCAGGCCGTCGACGAGGGCCTCGAGCTCGACCTCGACAGCGCCCTGCGGCTGGAGACCAGCTTGTTCGCGGGCCTGTTCGCCACCGAGGACCAGAAGACCGGCATGCAGTCGTTCCTGGAGAACGGGCCCGGCAAGGCGCAGTTCACCGGGCGGTAGCGGCCGCGGCCGGACCGCTGCGCTGTGGCGCTCCCCACAGGGCGCGCCCCTGCCCCGCCTGGGTAGCCTCCCGGCACCGAGGGCGGTCGCGGGCTCCGAGTTGCCCCGCACTACCGTGGCCGTCACCCTCGACCCAAGAGCGCGCGGGCACCTCCCGCGCCCGAGGCTGACGGAGGTCGGCACCGAGCATGAACATCGTCGTACTGGTGAAGCAGGTGCCTGACACCTGGGCCGAGCGCAAGCTCGACCCGACCGACAAGACCCTCGACCGCGCGTCGGTCGACGTCGTCATGAACGAGATCGACGAGTACGCCGTCGAGGAGGCGCTCCGCATCACGGAGGCCCAGGGCGGCGAGGTCACCATCGTGTCCATGGCCCCCGACCGCGGCGTCGAGACCATCCGCAAGGCGCTGTCGATGGGTGCCCACAAGGCCGTGCACCTGTCCGACGACGCGCTCAAGGGCAGCGACGCGATCCAGACGTCCTACGCCCTGGCGAAGGTGCTCGGGACGCTCGAGTACGACCTGGTCATCTCCGGCTCCGAGGCCACCGACAGCCGCATGGCGATCATGGCCCCGCTGCTCGCCGAGCGCCTCGGCCAGCCGCAGCTGTCCGGCGCCCGCAAGGTCACCGTCGAGGGCGGCACCGTCCGCATCGAGCGGCAGACCGAGAACGGCTACGACGTCGTCGAGGCCCCCACGCCCGCGATCGTCAGCGTCGTCGAGAAGATCAACGAGCCGCGCTACCCCTCCTTCAAGGGGATCATGGCCGCGAAGAAGAAGCCCCTCACGACCCTGACGCTGGCCGACGCCGGCATCGAGGCCGGCCAGGTCGGCCTCTCCGGCGCGCCGTCGCAGGTCGTGGAGTTCGCGAACAAGCCGCCCCGCCAGGCGGGTCAGGTCGTCAAGGACGAGGGTGACGGCGGCGTGAAGATCGCCGAGTTCCTCGCGTCGCAGAAGCTCGTCTGAGAGGGATCGAGAACATGGCAGAGGTCCTGGTCGTCGTCGACCACGTCGACGGCGCGCCCAAGAAGGTCACCTACGAGCTGCTCACGCTCGCCCGCTCGCTCGGCACGCCCTCCGCGGTCGCGCTGGGCAAGGGCGCGTCGGCCGCGGCCGAGAAGCTCGCCGCGTACGGCGCGGAGAAGGTCTACGTCTGCGAGGCCGAGGAGCTCGACGCCTACCTCGTCGGCCCCAAGGCCGCCGTGCTGGCCCAGCTCATCACCGACACCTCGCCCGCCGCGGTGCTCGTGCCGAGCAACGCCGAGGGCAAGGAGGTCGCGGCCCGCGCGGCCGTCAAGACCGGCTCGGGCATCGTCACCGACGCCGTCGCCGTGACCCCCGAGCTCGTCGCCGAGCAGCCGATCTTCGGCGGCTCCGTGGCCGTGCAGTCCAAGGTCGCCACGGGCGTCCCGATCATCACGGTGCGCGCCAACTCGACCGCCCCGGTCGAGCAGGCCGGTGCCGGCACCGTGCAGGAGGTCACCGCGACCTTCAGCGACGCCGACAAGGCCGCCAAGGTCGTCGACCGCGTGATCGAGCAGAAGGGCGGGCGCCCGGCCCTCGGCGACGCCTCCGTCGTCGTGTCCGGTGGTCGTGGCGTGGGTGCGGCGGAGGGCTTCGGCATCGTCGAGCAGCTCGCCGACAGCCTGGGCGGCGCCGTCGGCGCCTCCCGCGCGGCCACCGACGCCGGCTGGTACCCGCACCAGAACCAGGTCGGCCAGACCGGCCAGACCGTGTCGCCGCAGCTGTACATCGCCGTCGGCATCTCCGGCGCGATCCAGCACCGCGCCGGCATGCAGACCAGCAAGACCATCGTGGCCATCAACAAGGACCCCGAGGCCCCGATCTTCGAGCTGGCCGACTACGGCCTCGTCGGTGACCTGTTCACCGTCGTGCCGCAGCTGACCGAGGAGATCGGCAAGCGCAAGGGCTAGACCCCGCCGCCCCTGCCCGGGGCGGACCCGACGGCCCGGTGCCCCCGCGAGGGGGTGCCGGGCCGCCGTCGTCGCGGGGGGTCAGCGTCGCGGGGGGTCGTCAGCCGTCCAGGGCCTCGTAGCGGACGCCGGTGAGCTCCTCGCTGCGGTCCCAGAGCAGGTGGGCGACGGCGCCGTCCTGCGCCGCGCTCGTGCGACCGACCAGCTTCGGGTGGCCGCGCAGCTCGCCCGGCCCGCCCGGGCCGAGGTAGTCGTCGCCCTGCACGTCCGGCATCGTCGCGGCGTAGAGCTGCGGCCAGGCGCCCTTGTGCTCGGGCTGCCCGACGACCAGGTTCCCCAGGCGCATCACCGTCTCCAGCACGAACGAGCCCTGCCCGCTCTGCAGGTTGGTCGAGGCGTAGCCCGGGTGGGCCGAGGCGACGAGCAGGGCGGTGTCGGCGGCCCGGCGGTGCAGCTCGCGGGCGAACAGCAGGTTGGCCAGCTTGCTCTGCCCGTAGGCGCTCCAGCGGCCGTAGGAGCGCTCGCCCATGAGGTCGTCGAGGTCGATGCGGCCGGCCTTGTGGGCGGTGCTGGACACGACGACGACGCGCGGCGCGGGCGCGGCCAGCAGGGTCGGGAGCAGCAGCCCGGTGAGGGCGAAGTGCCCGAGGTGGTTGGTGCCGAGCTGGCGCTCGAAGCCGTCCTCGGTGAGCTGCCGGTCGATGGCCATGACGCCGGCGTTGTTGACGAGCAGGTCGAGCGCGGGCACCCGCCCGGCGACCTCCTCGGCGGCCCTGCGGACGCTCGCCAGCGACGACAGGTCGAGCGCCACCAGCTCGGCGGTCGCCGACGGCAGCTCGCCGCGCAGCCGGGCCAGGGCGGCCTGCCCGCGCGCGGTGTCGCGGCAGGCGAGCAGGACGCGCGCGCCCTTGCGGGCCAGGGCGACGGAGGTGGCGAACCCGAGCCCGGAGTTGGCGCCGGTGACCAGCGCGGTCCGGCCGCTCTGGTCGGGGATCAGGGCGTCGGTCCAGCGCGGCACGGTCATGCGCGCAGCCTGCCGCAGCGGCGCCCGGCGCGCCCCCTAGGCTCGCCGACCGTGGCTGCCTGGGACCGTGCGACGCCTGACCGGACCCGCGCCGCGCAGGAGGCGGCCCTGCGCCGCCAGGTGGTCGACGCCGTCGGGCCGTTCTCCCCGTGGTGGCGCGACCGCCTCAAGGCGCTGGGCAGGAGCCCCGCGCAGGTCGGGACCCTGGCCGGGCTGAGCGGCCTGCCCGCGGTGGGGGAGCGCGACCTGTGCCCCGACGGCGACCCCGCCGGCGCGTCCGCCCTGGTGCTGCAGGCGGGGGAGCAGGGCTACGCGCTGCACGCGCCGGGCCCGGTCCTGCGGCGGGCGCTGGTGCAGCGGGTGCTGTCCCCCCGCGGCTACCGCGCGACCGTCGAGGCCGACACCCGGCCGACCTCCTACGTGTGGAGCGGGCTCGGGGTGCGCTTCCCGCTGGCCAGCACCCGGGGCGACCTCGACCTGCTGGCCCGCTCCGGCGCCCGCGTCTGGCAGCTGCTCGGCCTCACCGGCGCGGACGTGCTGGTCGCCGGCCTGCCGACCGCCCCCTCGGCCGAGCTGCAGGCGCTGCAGCTCGCGGCGCTCGGTGCGGGCGCTCCGGCGGCCTTCCCCGGCGACAGCCCGGAGGCGCTGCTGGAGGCCCTGCGGCTGCTGCCGGCCACCGTGCTCGCCGTCCCGGTCGAGGGCGCGGCCGACCTGCTCGACGACCTCGCCGACCTCGGCGCCCCCCTCGGCGCGCTCTCGGTGCTGCTGCTCGTGGGTGCCCCCGACGACGACGAGCGCGCCGACGCGCTGGACGCCCTGCAGGCCGCCGGCGCCGAGCGGGCGCAGGTGCTGGCCGTGCACGCCCCCAGCGGCTCGCGCCTGCTGTGGGCCGAGTGCCGCGCCTCCGCCGGGCGGCCCGTCGGACTGCACACCCAGCCCGACCTGGAGGTCGTGCAGCTCGTCGACCCCGAGACCGGCCTCGACAGCACCGCCGCCGGTCCGCGCGAGCCGGTCCTCACCCAGCTCGGCCTGCGCGGGAGCGCCCTGCTGCGCTGGCGCACGGGCGACCTCGCCGACGCCGTCGCCACGACGGCCTGCCCGGCCTGCGGGCGGACGGCGCCGCGGGTCGTCGGCGTGGAGCGCAGCGCGCTGGTGCCGCGGCTCCTGCTGCGCGCGGGGGACCGCCGGGTCGACCTGCGCGGGGTCACCGCGGCGCTGGCGGGACGCCCCGACGTCACCGACTGGCGGGTCGTGCTGCGGCGCAGCCCGCGCAGCGGCGACGACCAGCTGCTCGTCCACGTCGCCGTGCCCGAGCAGGAGAGCGCCGCCGACGTCGCCGTCTCGGTCGCCCGCGACGTCCGCACGTCCTCCGGGGTGCTGCCGTCGCAGGTGGTGCTGTCCGCGGCCGGCGGGTTGCCGTCGGCCGGCCCCGGCGGGGCGCCGCTGTCGCGGCGCGTGCTCGTCGAGCCGGACCCGGAGGACGGACCGGCCTGAGCCCGCCCGGCCGCCCGCCCGAGGGCTACGCTCGCCGCGTGGCCTACCTCGACCACGCGGCGTCGACCCCCCTGCTGCCGGAGTCGCTGGCCGCGGTGACCGCCGCCCTCGCGGTGCCCGGGAACGCCTCCTCCCTGCACACCTCCGGCCGCCGGGCCCGCCGCCTCGTCGAGGAGGCGCGCGAGTCGCTGGCCGACTCGCTGGGCGCGCGCCCCTCCGAGGTCGTCCTCACCGGAGGCGGCACCGAGAGCGACAACCTGGCCGTCAAGGGCCTGTACTGGGCCCGCCGCGCCGCCGACCCCCGCCGCACCCGGGTGCTCGCCTCCGCCGTCGAGCACCACGCCGTGCTCGACGCCGTCGAGTGGCTCGCCGCCCACGAGGGCGCGCAGGTGACGTGGCTGGAGGTCGACGAGGTCGGCCGGGTGCACCCGGAGGTGCTCGAGGAGGCGCTCGGCACCGGCGAGGACGTCGCCCTGGTGACCGTCATGTGGGCCAACAACGAGGTCGGCACGGTGCAACCGGTGCGGCGGCTCGCCGAGGTCGCCCACGCCGTCGGCGTCCCGCTGCACAGCGACGCCGTGCAGGCCGTCGGCGCCCTGCCGGTCGACTTCGCCTCCAGCGGCGTCGACGCCCTCACCGTCACCGGCCACAAGCTCGGCGGTCCCATCGGCGTCGGGGCGCTGCTGCTCGGCCGCGACGTCGCCCTCACCCCGCTGCTGCACGGCGGGGGGCAGGAGCGCGACGTCCGCTCCGGCACCTTCGACGTCGCGGGTGCCGCCGGCTTCGCCGCCGCCGCTGCCGTGGCGGTGGCCCGGCAGCCGGAGAACGCCGTCCGGCTGGCCGCCCTGCGCGACGACCTCGTCGCCCGGGTGCGCACCGCCGTCCCCGACGCCGTGCTCAACGGCTGCACCACCGACCGGCTGCCCGGCAACGCGCACTTCTCCTTCCCCGGCTGCGAGGGCGACTCGCTGCTGCTGCTCCTGGACGCCCGCGGCGTCGAGGTGTCGACCGGCTCCGCGTGCTCGGCCGGCGTCGCCCGCCCCTCCCACGTGCTGACGGCCCTCGGCGCCGACGACGAGCGGGCGCGCGGCTCGCTGCGCTTCTCGCTCGGCCACCCGTCCACCGCCGCCGACGTCGACGCCCTGCTCGAGGTCCTGCCCGCCGTCGTCGAGCGCGCCCGGAGGGTCCCGCGCCGGTGAGGCTGCTCGCCGCGATGTCCGGCGGCGTCGACAGTGCCGTCGCCGCCGCGCTCGCCGTCGACGCCGGCCACGACGTCACCGGCGTGCACCTCGCACTGTCGACGGCGCCGGCCGCGCTGCGGTCGGGCTCGCGCGGCTGCTGCTCGCGCGAGGACGCCCACGACGCGCGCCGGGCCGCCGACGTGCTCGGCATCCCGTTCTACGTCTGGGACCTGGCCGACCGCTTCCGCGAGGACGTCGTCGAGGACTTCGTCGCCGAGTACGCCGCCGGCCGGACGCCCAACCCCTGCCTGCGCTGCAACGAGAAGGTCAAGTTCGCGGCGGTGCTCGACCGGGCGCTGGCGCTCGGGTTCGACGCCGTCGTCACCGGCCACCACGCGCGCCTCGACGCCGGGGTGCTGCGGCGGTCGGTCGACGCCGCCAAGGACCAGTCGTACGTCCTCGCCGTGCTCACCCCCGCGCAGCTGGCCGGCACGGTGCTGCCGCTCGGCGGGATGACCAAGGCCCGGGTGAGGGCGCTCGCCGCCGAGCGCGGCCTCGGCGTCGCGGACAAGCCCGACTCCCACGACGTCTGCTTCATCGCCGACGGCGACACGGCCGGGTTCCTGCGCGACCGGCTCGGGTCGCAGCCCGGCCCGGTGGTGGACGCGCTGACCGGCGACGTCGTGGGGCGGCACGACGGCGCGTACGCCTACACGGTCGGCCAGCGCCGCGGCCTGGACCTGCGGGTGCCCGCGCCCGACGGCCGGCCCCGCTACGTGCTGGCCCTGTCGCCGGTCGACCGCACCGTCACGGTCGGGCCGGTGGAGGCGCTCGACGTCGACGAGGTCGTCGCGGCCCGCCCGGTGTGGACCGCGGGGGAGCGGGCGCTGCCGCTCTCCTGCACCGTGCAGCTGCAGGCCCACGGCGCTCCCCGGCCCTGCACGGTGACCGCCGACGGCGACGGCTGGACGGTCACCCTCGACGTCCCCGCCCGCGGGGTCGCCGCCGGGCAGGCCGCCGTGCTCTACGAGGGCGACCGCGTCCTCGGCAGCGGCACCGTCGCGTCGAGCCGGCTGCGTCCGGTCGGCACCCCGGTGGGCAACTAGGGTCCGCGCATGGCCGCCGACGACGTCTCCCTGCCCGACCTCGAGGTGATCGCGCAGTTCAGCCTGGCCGTCCGCGCGGCCACGGCCCCCCGGGCCGCCGTCATCGCCGCCCTGGAGGCCGACCTCGCCGCGCTGCGGGGCACCGGCCGCAGCGGACCCGCACGCCGGGCCCCGGCCCCGGAGCCGGCCGCCGCGCCGCAGGCGGGGAAGGCCAAGCCCGCGACGGTCAAGCCGGCGTCCACCAAGCCCGCGCCTACCAAGCCCGTCTCGACCAGGGCGACGGCAGCGTCCACGGCGTCGGCCAGGACCCCGGCGTCCGGCAGGGCAGCAGCGTCCGGCAAGGGCGGGTCCGGCACGGCTGCCGCCCCGGCGCGCACGTCCCGCGCCCGGGCGTGAGCGGTCCGCTCGACCTCCCGCCCGGGACGGCCACCGGCGTCGGGAGCCTGCCCGGCACGGACCCCGCCGAGGCCGCCCGGCTCGTGCTCGGCCTGCTGCCCGCGCTGCCGCACCTGCCCGAGCTGCCGGGGCGCGGCCCCTACGCCGACCTCGTCGGCCGCACCACGGCGCTGCTGAGCAGCATGCCGGTCGACCTGCAGCCCAGCGGCTGGCGGCTGACCGAGCGCGGGTCCCGCGACGCCACCCGGGCGCGCGACCTGCTGGCCCGCGACCTCGACGCCCTCGAGGACGCCGTCGGCGGGCAGGGGCTGGAGCGGCTGAAGGTGTCGTCGGCCGGGCCGTGGACGCTGGCGGCGACCCTGGAGCTGCAGCGCGGCGAGCGGGTGCTGTCCGACGCCGGCGCCGTCCGCGACCTGCAGGCCAGCCTCGCCGAGGGGCTGGCCCTGCACCTGGCCGACCTCGGACGCCGCTTCCCCGGGGTGGAGCTGCTGCTGCAGCTCGACGAGCCGGCGCTGCCGTCGGTGCTGCTCGGCCGGGTGCCGACGCCCAGCGGCTTCGGGACCTACCGGGTGCCCGAGCCGCGGCTGGTCAGCGACCGGCTGGAGCAGGTGCTCGGCGTCGCCGGGCACAGCGTCGTGCACTGCTGCGCGCCGTCGGTGCCCGTGCGGCTGCTGCGCGGCGCGGGGACGAGCGCGGTGAGCCTGGACCTGGCGCTGCCGCAGGACGAGCAGCAGCTCGGCGAGGCGGCCGAGGCCGGGACGCGGCTGTTCCTCGGCGTCGCCCCGTCCACCGGCACCGCCCCGCCGTCCGTCGACGCGGTGCTCGCCCCCGTCCGCGCGCTGTGGCGCCGGCTGGGGGTGGCGGCCGAGCTGCTGCCGCAGGGCGTGGTGCTGACGCCGTCGTGCGGCCTGGCCGGCGCGAGCAGCGGGTACGCCCGGGCCGTCCTGGAGCGCCTGGTCGAGGCCGGCGCCGCACTGGCAGAGGAGCCGCTGTAGATGACCGCGCCCGAGCCCGCTCCCGACAGCGCCCCCGACAGCGCCCAGGACACCGCCCGCGCGCGGCACGCCGAGCTGTCGCGGCAGCTCGAGGAGCACGGGTTCCGCTACTACGTGCTCGACCAGCCCACCGTGAGCGACGCCGAGTACGACCGGCTCATGGGCGAGCTGCGCTCCCTCGAGGACGACCACCCCGACCTGCGCACCCCCGACAGCCCGACCCAGAAGGTCATGGGCACGTACAGCACCGACTTCGCGCCGGTCGAGCACCTCGAGCGGCTCATGAGCCTGGGCAACGTGTTCGACGCCGAGGAGCTGCGGGCCTGGGCCGCCCGCGCCCAGAAGGAGGCCGCGGCGGCACGCTGGCTGTGCGAACTGAAGATCGACGGGCTGGCCGTCGCCCTGGTCTACCGCGACGGCCGCCTCGTGCGGGCGGCCACCCGCGGGGACGGGCGGACCGGCGAGGACATCACCCCGAACGTCCGCACCCTGCGCAGCGTCCCGCAGCAGCTGGTCGGCGACGGCGTCCCCGCCCTGCTCGAGGTCCGCGGCGAGGTCTTCATCGCCACCGCCGACTTCACCCGGCTCAACGAGCAGCTCGTCGCCGACGGCCGCGCGCCCTTCGCGAACCCGCGCAACGCCGCCGCCGGCAGCCTGCGGCAGAAGGACCCGCGCACGACGGCCGGCCGGCCGCTGAGCCTGACCCTGCACGGCATCGGCGCCCGGCAGGGGTGGGAGCCGGCGTCGCAGAGCGAGGCGTACGCGCAGCTGCAGCAGTGGGGCCTGCCGGTGAGCAGCCGGGCCGAGGTGTTCGACGACCTCGACGGGGTGCTCGGCTACATCGCCCACTGGGGCGAGCACCGCCACGACGTCGAGCACGAGATCGACGGCGTCGTCGTCAAGGTCGACCAGGTCCCGCTGCAGCGGCGGCTGGGAGCGACGAGCAGCGCCCCCCGCTGGGCGATCGCGCACAAGTACCCGCCGGAGGAGGTGACGACGAAGCTGCTCGACGTGCGCGTCAACGTCGGCCGCACCGGCCGGGTCACCCCGTTCGCCTACATGGAGCCGGTGCAGGTCGGCGGCGTGATGGTCAAGCTGGCGACCCTGCACAACCAGGACGAGGTGCGTCGCAAGGGCGTGCTCATCGGCGACACCGTCGTCGTGCGGCGGGCCGGCGACGTCATCCCCGAGGTCGTCGGCCCCGTGGTGGCCCTGCGCGACGGCAGCGAGCGGGAGTTCGTCATGCCGACGCACTGCCCGGAGTGCGGCACCGCGCTGCGCCAGGCCCGCGAGGGCGACAAGGACCTGCGCTGCCCCGACAACCGCTCCTGCCCGGCGCAGCTGCGCGAGCGCGTGTTCTCGCTGGCCGGCCGGTCGGCCCTGGACATCGAGGGACTGGGCTACGAGGCCGCGCGCAGCCTGACCGAGGAGGGGATCGTCACCGACGAGGGCGACGTGCTCCTGCTCGACGAGGAGCAGCTGCTGCGCAGCGCCTTCTACACGACCAAGGGCGGCGCGCTGTCGGCCGCCGGGCGCCAGCTGCTGGCCAGCCTGGAGGTGGTCAAGGAGCGGCCGCTCTACCGGTGGCTGGTCGGGCTGTCGATCCGCCACGTCGGGGCGCCGACCGCCCGCGACCTCGCCCGGCACTTCCGCTCGATGGACCGGCTGATGGACGCGAGCGTCGAGGAGCTGGCCGCCGTCGACGGCGTCGGGCCGGTGGTCGCCGAGACCGTGCACGCGTGGTTCGCCGTCGACTGGCACCGCGACGTCGTCGACAAGTGGCGCAGGTCCGGCGCGCGGCTGGCCGACGACGGGGAGCAGGAGGGGCCGCGCCCGCTCGAGGGGCTCAGCGTCGTCGTCACCGGCACCCTGCCGTCCTACAGCCGCGACGGCGCGACCGAGGCGGTGCAGGAGCGCGGCGGCAAGGTCGTCGGCAGCGTGAGCAAGAAGACCGACTTCGTCGTCGTGGGGGCGGACCCCGGGGCCAGCAAGCACGACAAGGCCGTCAAGCTCGGCCTGCCGCTGCTCGACGACGACGGCTTCCGGGTGCTGCTCGAGCAGGGGCCGGACGCCGCACGCGCGGTCGCGACCACCGGCGAAGCCGGGACGTAGAACTCCTCCAGTCCGCGGCCCCTGCTGCCGATGGGCCACTGGACGCCTGGTCGGACGACCGGGGGCGCAGCCCTGCGGAGGTGGAGTGCTCGACCGTGACGCCCTGCCGTCCGGCCGCCTGCGCCGGTACGTCGCGACCGTCACGGTCGTCGGGCTGCTGGTGCTGGGCGTCGTCGCCCGGGGCTTCGACCTCGGTGAGCTGGCGGCCGCCGGCGCCGCGTTCTGGCTGGTCTGCTCCCTGCTGCTGCTCGGCGAGCTGCGCCCGCTGCTGACGGGCGGGGGCACCAAGGACGGACTGGTCGTCACCACGGCCTTCGTCTACGCCGTCCTGCTCGGCCACGGGGTCGTGGCGGCCCTGCTGCTGCAGGCGCTGGCCACCACGGTCGTCGACCTCGCCAAGCGCAAGGCGCTGTGGCGCATCGCCTTCAACGTCGCGCAGTACTCGCTGTCCTGGGCGGCCGCCGCCGGCGTGATGCACCTGCTCGGGCACGAGGCG
Source organism: uncultured Actinomycetota bacterium (assembly GCA_963815615.1). Classification (GTDB taxonomy): domain Bacteria; phylum Actinomycetota; class Actinomycetes; order Mycobacteriales; family SCTD01; genus RYN-122. The sequence continues at coordinate 318,560 of CAWFHF010000006.1, forward strand.
TCGCTGAGCGAGCCGCTGGCCCTGCGCAGCGGCGACCTGCTCGTCGCCCTGGTCGGCGCGCTCGTCTACTTCGGGTGCAACCAGGTGCTCGTCACCCACGCGATCGCCCTGCGGTCGAGGGTGCGGACGCGGCGGATGCTGGCGGAGGACCTGCGCTACGAGGCGCTCACCAACGGCACCCTGCTGGCGCTGGCCCCGCTGGTCGCCCTCGCCGTCGAGCAGCGGCGTGCTGTTCGTCCCGCTGCTGCTGCCGCCCCTGCTCGCCGTCTACCAGGTGGCCGCCGTCGCCCGGCTGCGCGAGGAGCAGGCGCTCACCGACGCCCTCACCGGCCTGCCCAACCGCACCCGGCTGCGCGAGCGCACCGAGGCCGCGCTGGCGGGCGGCGAGCGGGTCGCGCTGCTGCTGTTCGACCTCGACCGGTTCAAGGAGGTCAACGACACCCTCGGGCACCACGTCGGGGACGCCCTGCTGACCGTCGTCGCCCGGCGGCTCAGCGACGCGGTGCGCCCCGGCGACACCGTCGCCCGGCTCGGCGGCGACGAGTTCGCCCTGCTGCTGCCCGTCGTCCCCGACGCCCTGTCGGCCGTCGCGACGGCCGAGCGGCTGCGCGGCCTGCTGGGCGAGGCGGTGCTGCTCGAGGGCCTGCTCGTCGACGTCGGGGCCAGCGTCGGCGTGGCGGTGTCGCCCGACCACGGCACGACCCTCGAGGAGCTGCTGCAGCACGCCGACGTCGCCATGTACGTCGCGAAGGACAGCGGCAGCGGCGTCGAGGCGTACGCCCCCGAGCGCGACCGCAACACGACGGGCCGGTTGTCCCTGCTGGGCGAGCTGCGGCGGGCCATCGCCGAGGACGAGCTGGAGCTGCACTTCCAGCCCAAGGCCGACCTGCGGCTGGACCGCGTGCTCGGCGTCGAGGCGCTGGTGCGCTGGCGCCACCCCGAGCGCGGCCTGGTCCCGCCGGACGACTTCATCCCGCTCGCGGAGCGCAGCGGCCTGGTGCAGCTGCTGACCACGTGGGTGCTCGACGCCGCCCTCGCGCAGGTCGCCGCCTGGCGCGTGCAGGGGCTCGACCTCGACGTCGCCGTGAACGTCAGCGTCAAGGACCTCTGCGGCGGGGGGCTCGAGCAGCGGGTCGCGTCCGCGCTGGAGCGGCACGGCGTCCCGGCGTCGCGGCTGCGGCTCGAGGTCACCGAGGGGACCCTGTTCTCCGACCCGGCGCGCGCCTCGACCACGCTGCACCGGCTGCAGGCGCTCGGCGTCACGCTGTCGCTCGACGACTTCGGCACCGGCTTCTCGAGCCTGGCCCACCTGCGCCGCCTGCCGGTGAGCGAGGTGAAGATCGACCGCTCCTTCGTGCTGCGCATGGAGGAGGACCCGCGCGACCTCGCCATCGTGCGCAGCGTCATCGACCTGGCGCTCGGCCTCGGCCTGCAGGTCGTGGCCGAGGGGGTCGAGACGGAGGCCGCGTGCCGCCGGCTCGCCGCGCTCGGCTGCGACAGCGCGCAGGGGTGGTGGCTCAGCCGGGCCGAGCCCGCCGACGTGCTCACCCCCTGGCTGCTGGCCCGCCGGGCCCGCGACCTGCCGACGGTGCCCGCGCAGCCCGCGCCGCGCCCGCGCTCGGGCGTCGGCCCTAGGGGCGCACGCCCACCGTCGCCGCGATGCCGGCCAGGTGGGCCAGCCGGGCGAGCTCCCCGTCGCGCCAGCGCGGCCCTCCGCTGCGACCGACCAGCACGGCCAGCCCGGGCGACCCCACGGGGGCGGCGACCAGCTCGGTGCCCAGGTCGCGCCACGGCTCGGGCACCCACGCCGCGGTCCCCGGCAGCCGGGCCGGACGCTCCAGCGGCAGCCACGGCGTCGTCAGCCCCTCGCTCTGCGGCGCCCCCGGGCTCACCGCCACCACGCCGGAGGCGTCGACCAGCAGCGCCCAGCTGGCCCGGAACACCCCGGGCAGGGTGTGCACCAGCAGCCGCCGGGCGTCGTCGGGGGAGGCGGCCAGCGCGTCGACGAGCTCGAGGTCGCGGTGCAGGTCGTCCGCGCCCAGGTAGGGCCGCAGCGACTCGACCTGCACCCCCGGCACCGACTGCGCGCTCGTGATGAGCACGTCCGCGAGGCCGCCCGGGGGCAGCTGCACGAGCAGGTCGTCGACGGCGCCGTCGGGCCCGCGCTCGACGACGTCCAGGCTCACGATGTCGCCGCCGACGGTGCCGATCGCCGTGGCGACGGCGCCGAGCATCCCGGGCCGGTCGGGCAGGACGACGCGCAGCAGGTAGGGCACACGGCGAGCCTGCCGCACGCAGGTGTCCCGGCTGTTGCGGCGGCGTTGCCGGGACGCTCCCGACTAGGGTCTGGGCGTCCCGACCCGACCCTGTGGAGGCACCCCGTGAGCGGCATCGACCGCGAGCAGGTCGCGCACCTCGCGCGGCTGTCCAGGCTGGCCCTGGACGACGACGAGCTCGACGGCCTGGCCGCGCAGCTCGACGTCATCCTCGACGCCGTCGCCACCATCGGCGAGGTCACGGACGCCGCCGACGTGCCCCCGACGTCGCACGCCGTGCCGCTGGAGAACGTGGTCCGCCCCGACGTCGTGCGGCCGTCGCTGCCGCGCGAGGCGGTGCTCGCCGGCGCCCCCGTGGCCGAGGACGGGCGCTTCCGCGTGCCGCGCATCCTGGACGAGGAGTGACGGCGTGACCGCCCCGACCGACCTGACCCGGCTCACCGCCGTCGAGACCCGCGCGGCGATCGAGGGCGGGCAGGCCTCCGCCGTCGAGGTCGCGCAGGCCCACCTCGACCGGATCGCCGCGGTCGACGGCGACGTCCACGCGTTCCTGCACGTCGACACCGAGGGCGCGCTCGCCCAGGCCCGCCGCGTCGACGCCGGCGAGCTGACCGGCCCGCTGGCCGGCGTGCCGCTCGCGCTCAAGGACGTGCTCTGCACCGAGGGTGTCCCCACCACCGTCGGCTCCAAGATCCTCGAGGGGTGGCGCCCGCCCTACGACGCCACCGTGACGCGGCGGCTCAAGGAGGCCGGCGTCGTCCTGCTCGGCAAGACGAACATGGACGAGTTCGCCATGGGCTCCTCCACCGAGCACAGCGCCTACGGGCCGACGCACAACCCCTGGGACCTCGGCCGCATCCCCGGCGGCTCGGGCGGCGGGTCCGCCGCGGCGGTGGCCGCGTACGAGGCGCCGCTGGCGATCGGCACCGACACCGGCGGCTCCATCCGCCAGCCCGCCGCCGTCACCGGCACGGTCGGCGTCAAGCCCACCTACGGCGGGGTCTCGCGCTACGGGCTCGTCGCCTTCAGCAGCAGCCTCGACCAGGCCGGGCCCTGCGCCCGCACCGTGCTGGACGCCGCGCTGCTGCACGCCGTCATCGCCGGGCACGACCCGGCCGACTCCACCTCCATCCCGCAGCCGGTGCCCGACGTCGTCGCCGCCGCCCGGCAGGCCGACGTCGCCGGGATGCGCATCGGCGTGGTCAAGGAGCTCTCCGGCGAGGGCTACGAGGCCGGCGTGCAGGCCCGGTTCGACGAGGCCGTCGAGGTGCTCACCGGCCTGGGCGCCACCGTCGTCGAGGTCAGCTGCCCCCACTTCGTCTACGCGCTGCCGGCCTACTACCTCATCGCGCCGAGCGAGGCGTCCTCGAACCTGGCCCGCTTCGACAGCGTCCGCTTCGGCCTGCGCGCCGGAGACGACGGCGTCGCCGGGCTCGAGGAGGTCATGTCGCGCACCCGCGCGGAGGGCTTCGGCGCAGAGGTCAAGCGGCGCATCGTGCTCGGCACCTACGCGCTGTCCAGCGGCTACTACGACGCCTACTACGGGCAGGCGCAGAAGGTCCGCACCCTCATCACGCGCGACTTCACCGCGGCGTTCGCGCAGGCCGACGTGCTGGTCTCGCCGGCCGCGCCCACCGTCGCCTTCCCGCTCGGCGCGAAGCTCTCCGACCCGCTCGCCATGTACCGCCAGGACCTCGCGACCATCCCGAGCAACCTCTACGGCGGCCCCGCGATGTCGGTGCCGTGCGGGCTGTCCGAGGGGCTGCCGGTCGGCTTCCAGGTGATGGCGCCGACCCTGCAGGACGACCGGCTCTACCGCGTCGGCGCCGCCCTCGAGGCGGCCCTGCACGACCGCTGGGGCGGGCCGCTGCTCGCCTCGGCACCCGAGCTGGAGGTACGCGCATGAAGGTGTCGGTCGAGCGGGTCGTGAAGGCCGAGGCGTCCGCCGTGTTCGCGCTGCTGGCCGACCCCAGCCGGCACCGGGACATCGACGGCAGCGGCACCGTGCGCGACGCCGTCGGGGGCTCGCGGCGCCTGCAGCTGGGCGACGTGTTCGGCATGGACATGAAGGCGGGCGGCCGCTACCGGATGGCCAACACCGTCATCGAGCTCGAGCAGGACCGGCGCATCGCCTGGCAGGCCGCGCCCCGACGGGATGCCCGGCGTCGCGAAGCACGTCGGCGGGCGCATCTGGCGCTACGAGCTCGAGCCGGTCGACGGCGGCACGCGCGTGCGCGAGACGTGGGACACCGACGACGAGCAGCACCGGCTGCTGGTCGCCCCGCTCGCCCCGCTGACCCGCCTGAGCATGAAGCGCACGATGGACCGCATCCAGGAGCTGGTGGAGCAGTGACCGTCCCCTACGAGCAGGCCCTCGCCGCGTTCGAGCCGGTCATCGGCCTGGAGACCCACGTCGAGCTCGGGACGAACAGCAAGATGTTCTGCGGCTGCGCCACCGGCTTCGGCGCCGAGCCCAACACGCAGACCTGCCCGGTCTGCCTCGGCCTGCCCGGCGCGCTGCCGGTGGTGAACGAGAAGGCCATCGAGTCGACGGTGCGCATCGGGCTGGCGCTGCACTGCACGATCGCCACCTGGTGCCGCTTCGCGCGCAAGAACTACTTCTACCCGGACATGCCGAAGAACTTCCAGACCTCGCAGTACGACGAGCCGCTGTGCACCGACGGCTACCTGGACGTGGAGGTCGGCGGCCAGACGGTCCGCGTCGAGATCGAGCGGGTGCACCTCGAGGAGGACACCGGCAAGACGCTGCACGTCGGCGGCGCCACCGGGCGCATCACGGGCGCGTCGCACTCGCTGGTCGACTACAACCGCGCCGGCATCCCGCTCGTCGAGATCGTCACGCGGCCGGTCGTCGGCACCGGGCTGGAGGCGGCCGCCGTCGCCAAGGCCTACGTCACGGAGCTGCGCGACGTCCTGCGCGGGCTCGACGTCAGCGACGTGCGCATGGAGCAGGGCTCGATGCGCTGCGACGTCAACACCTCGCTCAACCGTCCGGGCGATGCCTGGGGCACGCGCACCGAGACCAAGAACGTCAACAGCCTGCGGTCGGTCGAGCGGGCCGTCCGCAGCGAGGTCGAGCGGCAGGCCGCGCTGCTGCAGGCCGGCGAGCGCATCGTGCAGGAGACGCGGCACTTCAGCGAGCAGACGGGCACCACCAGCCCGGGCCGGAGCAAGGAGGAGGCGACCGACTACCGGTACTTCCCCGAGCCCGACCTCGTGCCGGTCGCCCCCGACCCCGCGTGGGTCGAGCAGCTGCGCGCCTCCCTGCCCGAGGCGCCGAGCGTGCGACGTCGGCAGCTGGTCGCCCAGCTCGGGCTGTCCGAGCTCGACAGCGCCGCCATGGTCAACGCCGGGGTGCTCGACCTCGTGCTCGCCACCGTCGAGGCGGGCGCCCCCGCCGCCGAGGCGCGCAACTGGTGGCTCGGCCACCTCGCCCAGGCCGCGAACACCGAGGGCGTCGCGCCGGACGAGCTGGCGGTGACGCCGGAGCAGGTCGCCCGCGTCGTCGAGCTCGTCGCGTCGGGCTCCCTGACGACGACGCTGGCCCGCCAGGTCGTCGACGGCGTGCTCGCCGGCGAGGGCGGGCCCGACGAGGTCGTCGCCGCCCGCGGGCTCGCGGTCGTGTCCGACGAGGGCGCGCTCGGCGAGGCCGTCGACGCCGCGATCGCCGAGAACGCGGCGGTGGCCGACAAGGTCCGGGCGGGCAAGGTCGCCGCGGCCGGCGCCCTGGTCGGCGCCGTCATGAAGGCCACGCGCGGCCAGGCCGACGCCGCCAAGGTCCGCACGCTCGTGCTGGAGCGGCTGGGCGTCGAGGGCTAGCGGGAGTCCTGCGGCCGCAGCAGCGCCGTCCGGGCCGCGGCCGGCTCCTCGCGCACGGGCTCCGGAGCCGGAGCCGGTGCCGGAGCGGGTGCCGGGGCGGCGGCCGTCGCGGCCTCGGCGTCGCGGCGGGCGTCCTGCACGAGGCGGCGCTGCCGGCGGCGGGCGCGCAGGATCGTGTTGAGCTCCCCGCCGATGAGCAGGGCGGCGCACAGCAGGTAGAACCAGGTCATGAGGATGAGCCCGCCACCGAGGGCGCCGAGGATCGGCGACCGGACGACGACGACCTCCAGGTAGACGTTCAGCCCGGCGGTCGCCAGCAGCCACAGCGTGGCGGCCAGGACGGCGCCGGGCAGCTCGCCGATCCAGGTGGCCCGCACCGGGGGCGCGAGGTTGTAGAGCGTGGCGGCCCAGAACACCAGCGCGGCGAAGGCGACCGGGTAGCGCGACCAGTCCCAGAAGACGGCGTAGGTGTCGTCGAGCCCGACCCGGGCGACGACGTCGAGGCCCTGGCCGAACAGCGGCCCGACCACCAGCAGCGTCACCGCGATGGCTCCGGTGATGATCGTGCCGGTGCCGAGCAGCAGGCCGAGCCAGCGCCGTCGCCACCAGCCGCGCGTCTCGGGCACGTCGTAGGTGATGGTGACCGTGTTGACCATGGTGGCGAACGCCGTGGAGACCGACACCAGGGCCAGCAGGGTCGCCACGGTCAGGGCGTTGCCGCTGCTGTCGAACAGCTCGCGGACGGTCTCGATGACGCCGTCGGCCGAGGACGTGAGCAGCTGGTCGAGGAAGTCCAGGACCGCGCGCTCGACGCGGCGGGCCGTGCCCGCACCCACGATCGAGCCGAGGGAGCCCAGCACGGCCGTGGCGGCCAGCAGCGCCGGGAACAGGGTCAGGACCGCGAAGAACGCCGTCTCGGCCGAGAGCGCCAGCAGCCGGTCGCGGTCGGCCTTGCGGACGATGTCGGCGACCAGGCGGACCACCCAGCGGACGGCGCTGCCCGCCGGCGGCCGCTCGGCCTCCGCGCGGGTGGCCGCCGCGCGGACGAGCGTGGCCCGCTGGCTCACGCCCTCCCACGGCGGCATCTCGTCCAGGGAGGTCACCCGACCAGTGTGGCCCCTCTACGGCACCAGGCGCAGGATGCGGTCGTCGGAGCGCTGCGGGTCGCCGCGGCCGTCCCGGTTCGACGTCGTCACCCACAGGGCGCCGTCGGGAGCGGCGACGGCGGTGCGCAGCCGCCCGTAGTCGCCGCGCAGCGTCGCCACCGGCTCGCCGGCGCCGCCGCTGCCGTCCAGCGGGACCTGCCAGAGCCGGCGTCCGCGCAGCGCCGCGACGTAGAGCGTGTCGCCGACGACCGCGGCCCCGCTCGGGGAGGCCTCGTCGGTGGACCACACCACCTCGGGGGCCGCGAAGCGCCCGCCGCCGGTGCCCGCGCCCTCGACCTCGGGCCAGCCGCCGTTCTCGCCGCGGACCACCTGGTTCACCTCGTCGAAGCGGTTCTGCCCGAACTCGGTCGCCCACAGCCGGCCGGCGTCGTCGAAGGCCAGGCCCTGCACGTTGCGGTGGCCGGCGGAGAACACGGTCGCGCGGCCGCTGGCGACGTCGACGGTGAGCACCTTGCCCCCGAGGCTGTCGGGGTCCTGGGCCAGCCGTGTGTTCCCGGTGTCGCCGGTGCCGACGTAGAGCGCGCCGTCGGGGCCGAACGCGAGCCGGCCGCCGTTGTGGATGGTGCCCTTGGGGATGCCGGTGAGGACGGGGGTGGTGCCGCCGCTGCCGTCGACGGCGAAGCGGACGACCCGGTTGTCGCGCGCGGTGGTGACGTAGGCGTACGCCGTCGAGGGGTCGTCGGGGGCGACGGCCAGGCCCAGCAGGCCGCCCTCGCCGTCGGGCTCGGCCTCCTGCACCTCGCGGACGACGCGGGGCTCGCCGCCGGCCGCGGGGACGCGCAGGACGCGGGCGTTGTCGCGCTCGCTCACCAGGGCGTCGCCGCCGGGCAGGAAGGCCAGCCCCCAGGGGACCTCGAGGCCGTCGGCGACGACCGTGACGCTGCCGGCCGCGGGGGAGGCCGGCGTCGTGGGGGCGGCGGCGGCAGCGGAGGCGGCAGCAGGGGAGGGAGCGGCGGGTGCGGCCGTCGGGCTGTCCGTGCCGCAGGCGGCCAGGGCCGCGGCGGTGAGCAGGGCCAGCGAGGCGCGGGCGCAGGAGGTCAGGCTGCGGGAGGTCATGCCAGGGTCAACGCGCAGCGGCCGCAGGTGGTGCCAGGTCGGTGCGGGACGTGAGCAGGTCGAGGGCGTCGTGCACGCGCCCGGGGTGCTCCAGCGACAGGAAGTGGCTGCCGGGCAGGGTCACGACGTCGGCGTGCGGGATGCGGGCGGCCGCGGCGACGACGTCGTGCACGGACGTCAGCACGTCGGAGCGGCCGGCGACGAAGACGACCGGGCAGTCGAGCGCAGCGACGTCCATCCGCGCGTGGTCGGCGGCGCCGAGCGCCAGGGTCATGTACCAGCCCCAGTCCTGGCGCAGGAACTCGCGCAGCATCGGCACCAGGTGCTCGGTGCGGGCGCCGGGCAGCATGAAGCCCGAGTGCGCCAGCAGCCAGGCGGTGCGGGCGTCGACGGGCACGTGCGGCGTGAGGCCGGTCAGCAGCGGGCCCGGCCAGCCGGGCGCCGCGCGCGACGGTGCGGGCGACGGGGGAGCGCAGCAGCCGGGGCACCCGCAGCGGCCCGCCCATCGTGTCGAAGGTGCCGCCCGGGACGCCCGCGACCGCGAGCAGGCCGGCGACCCGGTCGGGGTGGCGCAGGGCCGCCTCGAACGCGACGTTGACGCCGATCGACCACGACGCGACGACGGCGCGCTCGATCCCGGCGTCGTCCATCACGGCGACGAGGTCGTCGACGTGGTCCTGCACACGGACGCGCGAGGGGTCGGCCGGGCGGGCCGAGCCGAGGGTGCCGCGGTGGTACCAGCTGACGGCGCGGTAGCCGCAGGCCGGGTCGGCGAGCGCCGGCCACGCGCCGGGCACGCTGCCGAGGCCGTTGCTCACGACCAGGGGCACGCCGTCGGCCCCGTTGGACCAGGTGCGCAGGAGGGTGCCGTCGGCGCTGCGGACGGTCGGGGGAGCGGTCACCGGACGACGCTAGCGGCCGGGGGCCGACACCTCGCGGCAGGTCTCGAGGAAGCGGCGCAGCTGCTCGCGGGGGAGGGCGACCAGCCGCACCGGGCCGTCGGGGGTGAGCACCGAGACGCGCCCCTTCGGCGGGACGTCGAAGCCCTCGACGCGCTCCCAGACCACGGTGCGGGTGCGCAGCCCGTCGCAGGCCTGCAGCCCGCGCGGCGAGACCACGACCCGGGCCCGCACCACCCACACGGCGCACAGCAGCGGCACCACCAGCAGCCACAGCAGGCGGCGGTCGGTGCCGGCCAGCGGCACCGTCCCGAGCGCCAGGACCATCACCGGCGCCAGCGAGATCTTGCCGGGCCCGAAGCGGTGCCGGCCGTCGGGGGACACCGGGTCCTGCCGCCGCTCGAACGCCACGCGCCGATCCTCCCACGCGGGCCGTCCTGCAGCCCGCCCCACGTACGCTCGCCGCACCGCTCGTCGTGCACCGGCCCCACCCGGCCGGCCCGTCTGCCGTGAATCGAGAAGGCCCCGTGAGCACCCGCAAGCCCCGTTCCACCGACGTCACCGAGGGCGACCACCGGGCGCCGGCCCGCGCCATGCTGCGCGCCGTCGGGATGACCGACGAGGACATGAGCAAGCCGCAGATCGGCGTCGCGTCGAGCTGGAACGAGATCACGCCCTGCAACCTGTCCCTCGACCGGCTCGCGAAGGCGGCCAAGGAGGGCGTCCGGCGGGCCGGCGGCTTCCCGATGGAGTTCGGGACCATCTCGGTCTCCGACGGCATCTCCATGGGCCACGAGGGCATGCGCGCGTCGCTGGTCAGCCGCGAGGTCATCGCCGACTCCGTCGAGACGGTCATGTTCGCCGAGCGGCTGGACGGCTCGGTGACGCTGGCCGGCTGCGACAAGTCGCTGCCCGGGATGCTCATGGCCGCGGCCCGCCTGGACCTCGCGAGCGTCTTCCTCTACGCCGGCTCGACCCTGCCCGGCAAGCTCGCCGGGATGAACGGCGTCGACCGTGACCTCACGATCATCGACGTCTTCGAGGGCGTCGGCGCGCTCGCCCGCGGGCTCATCACCAAGGAGGAGCTCGACGCGATCGAGAAGGCCACCTGCCCGGGCGAGGGCGCCTGTGGCGGCATGTACACGGCCAACACGATGGCCAGCGCCGCCGAGGCGCTGGGCATGTCGCTGCCCGGCAGCGCGGCGCCGCCCGCCGTCGACCGGCGCCGGGACGCGTACGCGGTCGCCTCCGGTGAGGCCGTCGTCCGCCTGGTCGACGCCGGGACCACCGCCCGCCAGATCCTCACCAAGGAGGCGTTCGAGAACGCCATCACCGTGGTGATGGCGCTCGGCGGCTCGACCAACGCGGTGCTGCACCTGCTGGCCATCGCCCACGAGGCCCGCGTCGAGCTGAGCTACGACGACTTCACGCGCATCGCCAAGAAGGTGCCGCACCTGGCCGACGTGAAGCCGTTCGGGCGCTACGTCATGACCGACATCGACCGCATCGGGGGCATCCCCGTCGTGCTCAAGGCGCTGCTCGACGTCGACCTGCTGCACGGCGACGTGCTCACGGTCACCGGGCGGACCATGCGCGAGAACCTCGAGGCCCTGGACGTCCCGCCGCTGGACGGCGAGGTGCTGCGCGCCCTCACCGACCCGATCCACGCCACCGGCGGCATCACGATCCTGCGCGGCTCGCTGGCCCCCGACGGCGCCGTCGTGAAGAGCGCCGGCTTCGAGGCGCAGGTCTTCGAGGGCAACGCGCGGGTGTTCGACGGCGAGCAGGGCTGCATGGACGCCGTCGTCGACGGGACGCTGGGCAAGGACGACGTCTGCGTCATCCGCTACGAGGGCCCGAAGGGCGGGCCCGGCATGCGCGAGATGCTCATGGTCACCGGGGCCATCAAGGGCGCCGGGCTCGGCAAGGACGTCCTGCTGCTCACCGACGGGCGCTTCTCCGGCGGCACCACCGGCCTGTGCGTCGGCCACGTGGCGCCCGAGGCGGCCGACGGCGGGCCGATCGCGCTCGTGCAGGAGGGCGACCGGATCCGGCTCGACCTCGACGCCGGCACCCTGGACCTGCTGGTCGAGCCCGAGGAGCTCGAGCGCCGCCGGGCGGGCTGGAAGCCGCTCGAGCCGCGCTACACCACCGGGGTGCTCGGCAAGTACGCCAAGCTGGTCGGTTCGGCGGCGCAGGGCGCCGTCACCGGCTGACCGTCCCGAGTGCTGGGACGGCCGTCCCACCAGGTTTGACAGGGCGAGCGGGGTGGCGCACGCTGTGCGGGTGCGTCACCTCCTCGTAGCCTCCCAGCGCGCCGGCCGCTGCTGATCCCGCAGCCCCGCCGACGCGCTGACCCCTCCGTGCCCTCCCGCACGAGGGGTCTTCTCGTGTCCGGGGGTCCTCCGGGCACGAGGCACCAGCACCCCTCCGCACGCAGAGACCCCGCAGCGACCACGCAGAGACAGAGAGAGCCCCGCAGATGCCCGATCCCGGCAGCAGCCCCGCCAGCACCCCGGTGACGGGTGCGCAGTCCCTGGTCCGCTCGCTCGAGAGCGTCGGGGCGGAGGTCGTCTTCGGCATCCCGGGCGGCGCGATCCTGCCGGCCTACGACCCGCTGTTCGACTCCCCGACCGTCCGCCACATCCTGGTCCGCCACGAGCAGGGCGGCGGGCACGCCGCCGAGGGCTACGCGCAGGCCACCGGCAAGGTCGGCGTCTGCATGGCCACCTCCGGCCCGGGTGCGACCAACCTGGTGACCCCGATCGCCGACGCCTACATGGACTCGGTCCCGATCGTCGCGATCACCGGCCAGGTCCCGAGCGCGGCCATCGGCACCGACGCCTTCCAGGAGGCCGACATCGTCGGCATCACGATGCCGATCACCAAGCACAACTTCCTCGTCCAGCACGTCGACGAGATCCCGCGCGTCATCGCCGAGGCCTTCCACCTGGCCAGCACCGGCCGCCCCGGCCCGGTCCTGGTCGACATCCCCAAGGACGTCCTGCAGGCGCAGGGCACCTTCGCCTGGCCGCCGACCCTCGTCGCTGCCCGGCTACCACCCGACGACGCGGCCGCACGCCAAGCAGGTCCGGGAGGCCGCCCGGCTGATCGCCGCGGCGAAGCGGCCCGTGCTCTACGTCGGCGGCGGCGTCCTCAAGGCCCGCGCGGCCGCCGAGCTGCGCATCCTGGCCGAGCTGACCGGCATCCCCGTCGTCACCACGCTGATGGCCCGCGGCGCGTTCCCCGACAGCCACCCGCAGCACCTGGGCATGCCGGGCATGCACGGCAGCGTCGCCGCCGTCACCGCCCTGCAGAAGAGCGACCTGCTCATCTGCCTCGGCGCCCGCTTCGACGACCGCGTCACCGGCAAGCTCGACAGCTTCGCCCCCGGTGCCGCCGTCATCCACGCCGACATCGACCCGGCCGAGATCGGCAAGAACCGGGCCGCCGACGTGCCGATCGTCGGCGACTGCCGCGAGACCATCGCCGACCTCGTCGTCGCCGTGCAGGAGGTCTACGGGCAGGGCACGCGGGCGGACCTGACCGGCTGGTGGCAGCAGTGCGACGGCTGGCGCACCACCTACCCGCTGGGCTACGAGGAGCCGGCCGACGGCGCCCTCGCGCCGCAGTACGTCATCGAGCGGATCGGCAAGATCGCCGGCCCCGAGGCGATCATCGCCAGCGGCGTCGGGCAGCACCAGATGTGGGCCTCGCAGTTCATCAGCTACGAGAACCCCTACACCTGGCTGAACTCCGGCGGCGCCGGGACCATGGGCTACTCGGTGCCCGCGGCCATGGGCGCGAAGGTCGGCCGGCCGGACGCCACCGTCTGGGCGATCGACGGCGACGGCTGCTTCCAGATGACCAACCAGGAGCTCGTCACCTGTGCGGTCGAGGGCATCCCGATCAAGGTCGCCGTCATCAACAACGGCAACCTCGGCATGGTCCGGCAGTGGCAGACCCTGTTCTACGAGGGCCGCTACTCCAACACCGGCCTCGGCACGCACGAGAGCGTCGAGAAGCGCCGCGTGCCCGACTTCGTCAAGCTCGCCGACGCCATGGGCTGCGTCGGCCTGCGGGTCGAGAGCAAGGGCGAGGTCGACGCGGCCATCGAGAAGGCGATGGCGATCGACGACATGCCGGTCGTCATCGACTTCGTCGTCGGCGCCGACGCGATGGTCTGGCCGATGGTGCCCGCCGGGACGAGCAACGACGAGATCCTGGCCGCCCGCGACACCCGCCCCGTCTGGGGAGAGGACGACGTCTGATGACCACCCGTCACACCCTGTCCGTCCTCGTCGAGGACAAGCCCGGCGTGCTCGCCCGCGTCGCCGCCCTGTTCAGCCGCCGCGGCTTCAACATCGAGAGCCTCGCCGTCGGGCCGACCGAGCACCCCGACGTCAGCCGCATGACCATCGTCGTCGCGGTCGAGGGCCTGCCGCTCGAGCAGGTCACCAAGCAGCTCAACAAGCTCATCAACGTGCTCAAGATCGTCGAGCTCGACCCCGACGCCAGCGTCCAGCGCGAGCTGCTGCTCATCAAGGTCAAGGCCGACCTCACCAGCCGCAGCCACGTCCTGGAGACCGTCCAGCTGTTCCGCGCCAAGGTCGTCGACGTCGCCGCCGACGCCGTCACCGTCGAGGCCACGGGCACCCGCGACAAGCTCGCCGCCCTGGTCCGCGTCCTCGAGCCGTTCGGCATCCGCGAGATGGTGCAGTCCGGCATGGTCGCCGTCGGCCGCGGCCCCCGCTCCATGACCGGCTCCGAGCCCCGCCTGCGCGCCGTCAGCGCCTAGGCACCCACCCACCCACCGAACAGAGAGGCCCCACTCCTGTGGCCGAGATCTTCTACGACGACGACGCCGACCTCGGCCTGATCCAGGCCAAGAAGGTCGCCGTCCTCGGCTACGGCAGCCAGGGCCACGCCCACGCGCTGTCGCTGCGGGACAGCGGCGTCGACGTCCGCATCGGCCTGCCCGAGGGCTCCGGGAGCCGGGCCAAGGCCGAGGCCGAGGGCCTGCGCGTCCTCACCCCCGCCGAAGCCACCGCCGAGGCCGACGTCGTGATGATCCTGGCGCCCGACACCGTCCAGCGGAAGCTCTACGAGACCGACGTCGCCCCGAACCTCAAGGACGGCGCGGCCCTGTTCTTCGGTCACGGCCTCAACATCCGCTTCGGCCTCATCACCCCGCCGCCCGGCGTCGACGTCGCCATGGTGGCCCCCAAGGGCCCCGGCCACCTCGTGCGCCGCCAGTACCTCGAGGGCCGCGGCGTGCCGTGCCTCATCGCCGTCGAGCAGGACGCCTCCGGTCAGGCGCAGGCGCTCGCCCTGTCGTGGGCCAAGGGCATCGGCGGCACCAAGGCCGGCGTCCTGAAGACCACGTTCAAGGAGGAGACCGAGACCGACCTGTTCGGCGAGCAGGCCGTCCTGTGCGGCGGGGCCAGCGCGCTCGTGCAGACCGGGTTCGAGGTCCTCATCGAGGCGGGCTACCAGCCCGAGGTCGCCTACTTCGAGTGCCTCCACGAGCTCAAGCTCATCGTCGACCTCATGTACGAGGGCGGCATCGGCAAGATGCGCTGGAGCATCAGCGACACCGCCGAGTTCGGTGACTACGTCACCGGGCCGAAGATCATCACGGCGGAGACGAAGAAGGCGATGCAGCAGGTCCTCGCCGAGATCCAGGACGGCACCTTCACCAAGGCGCTCATCGACGACGACGACCAGGGCGGGCCGCGGATGAAGGCGTACCGCCAGCAGGGGGAGTCGCACCCCATCGAGGTCACCGGGGCGAAGCTGCGGCCGATGATGGCGTGGATCGACGACGCGGGGGAGTGAGCGTTCGCTGACCGCCTCCAGGGGCGGCACTCCCTCCGGCGCTGCGACTTCGTCGCTCCATGCGCCTTCCGGGAGTGCCGCCCCTTGCGGCTCGGCTCTCAGCCCACCCCGCGTCGTCGGGGTGGGGCTGAGGGCGTCAGGGGCCGAACCAGCCGGCGGTGTCTACCGCCACGGCGGTGGTGCCGGACTGGTTCCTCACGCGCACGCGGCCCTGCAGGCCGGTCGCGACGACGACGGCGTCCGCGGTGGTCTGGCCGCGGACGAGGTTGAGGTTGCTGACGACGGGGACGCGCCCGGCGCCGGCCGGGGAGGGGTAGGCGCGCAGGTCGGTGCCGGCCGTCGCGGCGATCCCGGTGAGGGTGAGCACGACCGCGCGGGCGGACTCCGGGACGCCCGCCCGGCCGGTCAGCGCGACGTCCAGGAAGCCCCCGGCGGGGAGCTTCGGCGGCGTGAGGTCGCGGGTGTCGACGACGCGCTGCGGGGTCACCGGCCGGAAGGTCAGGCCGCCGGGGGAGGCCTCGTCGAACCAGCCCTGCAGGTCGACCAGGACGGCCGTCGCGCCCGCGCTGTTGCGCAGCCGGACGCTGCCGTCGGCCCCCACCCGGACGACGGCGACGCCGGCCACCGGTCCGCCCCGGCGCAGGTTGAGGTTGCTGACGACGGGGACCGGGGCAGCGCCGGACGGCGTCGGGTAGACGCGCACGTCGGTCGGGGCGGTCGCGCCCAGCGCCGTGAGGCCGAGCACGACGGCCGAGGCCCCGGCCGGGACACCACGGGCGCCGGCCACCCGCAGGTCCAGGACCTGGCCGGGGCCGAGCGTGCGGGCGCGGGTGGTGCGGGTGTCGAGCAGGCGCACCGGGTCCACGGGGTGGAACAGGCTGGCGGCGTCGCGGGCGTAGAAGCCCTGCAGGTCGGCGAGCACCGAGACGGTGCCCGCGGCGTTGCGGATCCGCACGCGGCCGTCCAGGCCGACCGGCACGGTCACCGAGTTCGCGCGGGTGACGCCCTTGACGAGGTTGAGGTTGCTGACCTCCGGCACGGCCTCGCGGGTGCGCGGCGTCGGGTACACGCGCACGTCGGTGGCCCCGCTCGGCGCGACGGCCGTGACGTTCAGGACGACGGCGGTGGCGTCCAGCGGGACGCCCGTGCCCTCACCGGCGACCTGCAGGTCGAGCACGGCGCCGGGGCCGAGCGTGCGCTTGACGCCGCCCTGGCCGAGCCCGGTGCGGGTGTCGAGCAGCCGGCGGGGAGCGACCGCGGTGAAGCGGGACCCCGGGAGCGCGGGGACGGCCCAGCCGGTGTCGGCCAGCATCCCGAGCGTGATGGGCCCGAGGGTGCGGGCGGTCTCGCCGAGGGCGAGGTCGGGGGTGAGCAGCGCGTCGGGGGTGCCCGCCGGGTGGTCGGCCTCACGGAGGTGGACGAGGCTCACGCCGGGGAGGAAGGCAGGGCCGGACTCCAGCCGCGGGCGGGCCCCGGCCAGCGCCGCGCGCGCCTGCGGGCCGTCCCAGTAGACGGGGGCCTCGAGCGCCTCGCCGAGCTCGCGGGTGCCGATGGAGCGGCGCAGCACGGGGCTGCTGGTGGCGGCGTCGGCGGAGGTGGCGTTGACGAGGAAGCGGTCGTAGACGACGGGCGTCGGGCCGACGGGGTCGCCGGTCACGCCCCAGTAGCCGAACCCGGCCTCCTCGCGCAGCGACGCGGTGAGGCCGACGGCGTGCACCAGCTCGTGCAGCACCGCGCTGGTCAGGTCGTAGGTCCCGACCGCGGGTGCCCCGGCCCCGGTCGAGAACGGCGCGGTGCTGCTGAGCGACACCGTGACGTCGGGCCGGCCGGGGTCGACGTCGCGGCCGGCCAGGGCGTTGGCCAGGGCGACCGGGTACAGCGTGTCGGTGGGGTCGTAGGTGCCGTCCGGGTCGCGGACGGCGTAGGTGCCGGGGGTCGCCGTCACCAGGACGCCCTGCGGCAGCGGCGCCCGGTCGACCGCGACCGTCACGGGCACGACGCTGGCCAGGCTGGCGCCGAGCACGGCCGTGGCCCGCTCGACGGCGGCCTGCGTCGCGGCGTCGACACCGCTGTAGGTCACCGTGAAGCGCGAGGCGGGTGCGCTCTCCTGCGCCGCGGCGGGCAGCGCCGGCAGGGCCGACGCCCCCAGGGAGAGCGCGAGCAGCGCCGCCGCGGGCAGCGCCCGGGACGGTCGCGTGCGGGCCAGGCGGGGGGACGGACGGTGCACGGGCACTCGCTCTCGGGACGCTCGAGCCGGGACAGGAGCGCCATCCTGGCAGCCCGGCGGGTCCCGCGGGGCGGCTGGACGGGGGTGCGTAGGGTCCGCAGTCCCGACCCTGCCCGAGCACCAGGAGACCGCCGTCGACCCCGACCTGCCCGTCGTGCTCATCGCGGAGGAGCTCGCGCCGTCCGTCCTGTCCGCCCTGGGCGACGGCGTGCAGGTGCGGCACGTCGACGGCACCGACCGTCCGGCCCTGCTGGCCGCGCTCGCCGACGCCGCCGCCGTGCTGGTCCGCAGCGCGACGCAGGTCGACGCCGAGGCGCTGTCGGCGGCGCCCCGGCTGCAGGTCGTCGCCCGGGCCGGGATCGGCCTGGACAACGTCGACGTCCCCGCCGCCACCGCTCGCGGGGTGCTCGTCGTCAACGCCCCGCTGTCCAACGTCGTCAGCGCCGCCGAGCAGGCCGTCGCCCTGCTGCTGGCCTGCGCGCGCAACACCGCCCCCGCCAGCGCCGCGCTCAAGGCCGGCCGCTGGGAGCGCACCCGGTGGACCGGCGTCGAGGTGGGCGACAAGACGGTCGGCGTCGTCGGGCTGGGGCGCATCGGGGTGCTGTTCGCCCAGCGGATGGCGGCCTTCGGCGTGCGGCTGCTCGCCTACGACCCCTACGTGACGAGCGCCCGGGCCGACGCCCTCGGGGTGCAGCTCGTCGACCTCGAGACGCTCATGCGCGAGAGCGACTTCGTGTCGGTGCACCTGCCCAAGACGCCGGAGACCGTCGGGCTGATCGGCGACCACGAGCTGACGATCTGCAAGCCCTCGCTGCGCCTGGTCAACGCCGCCCGCGGCGGGCTGGTCGACGAGGACGCGCTGGCCAGGGCGCTGGCCGAGGGCCGGGTCGCCGGCGCGGGGCTCGACGTCTTCGCGACCGAGCCGTGCACCGACAGCCCGCTGTTCGCCTTCGACTCCGTCGTCGTCGCGCCGCACCTGGGCGCCAGCACCGTCGAGGCGCAGGACAAGGCCGGGATCGCCGTGGCGCGCAGCGTGCGGCTCGCGCTGCAGGGCGACTTCGTGCCCGACGCCGTCAACGTCTCCGGAGGCGGGCCGGTGGCCGACGTGCTGCGTCCCGCGCTGCCGCTCGCCGAGAAGCTCGGCCGGGTGTTCACCGCCCTGGCCGGCGGGGTCGCGGCCAGCGTCACGGTCGAGGTGCGCGGGGAGATCGCCGCGCTCGACGTCGCCGTCCTGGAGCTGGCGGCCCTCAAGGGGGTCTTCGCCGACGTCGTCGAGGAGCAGGTCACGTTCGTCAACGCGCCGGCGCTCGCGGCCGAGCGCGGCGTCGAGGTCGCCCTCACCACCGACCCGGTCAGCCCCGACCACCGCAACCTCGTGACGGTGCGGGGCGTGCTGCCGGGCGGGGAGCCGGTCTCGGTGTCCGGGACGCTGGTCGGCACCCGGCAGTCCGAGCGGCTCACCGAGGTGCTGGGCTTCGACGTCGAGGTGCCGCCCGCCGGGTCGCTGGTCTTCCTGACCTACGCCGACCGGCCGGGCGTCGTCGGCAGCGTGGGGCGGACCCTGGGCGAGGCAGGTCTGAACATCGGCAGCGCGCAGGTCGCGCGCCACGAGCAGGGAGGAGCGGCGCTCATGGTCCTGACCGTCGACAGCCCGGTCCCGCCGGAGGTCCTGGAGCAGATCGGGGCCGCCGTCGGGGCGGAGTCGGTGCGCGCGGTGGACCTGTCGTGACCGCCCACCGCGAGCCGGGCAGGAGCCGCTGATGCCGACCTTCTCCGCCCCCGACGGCACGACCCTCGCCTACACGAGCGCGGGCGACGGTCCGCCGCTGCTGTGCCAGCCGGGCGGCCCCGGCCGTGCCGGCGCGTACCTGGAGGACCTCGGCGGGCTCACCGCCGAGCGCACGGTGGTCGTGCTGGACACCCGGGCCACCGGCCGTTCGGAGGTCCCGGCCGACCCGTCCAGCCTCCGCTTCGACCGGCTCGCCGAGGACCTCGAGGCCCTGCGCGCCCACCTCGGGCTGGAGACCGCCGACGTCCTCGGACACTCCGCGGGGTGCCTGGTGGCGCAGGCCTGGGCGTCGCGGCACCCCGAGCGGGTGCGCTCCCTGGTGCTGGTCACGCCGAGCGCTCGCCTGCACGGCGGGGACCGCGCCGACGTCCCCCGCATCCGGGAGTCCTTCGCCGGCCAGCCCTGGTACGCCGACGCCGCCGAGGCGCAGCAGGCGCTGGAGGACGGCGCCCCACCGGCCTCCCAGCAGTCGCTCGTGCGCGCCACCCGGCCGTTCTTCTACGGCCGCTGGGACGAGCGCACCCAGGCCCACGCCGCCACCGCCGACCGGCAGAGCAGCAAGCGCGCCGAGCTCGGGTTCGGGGCGGGCATCGAGGACGTCGACGTGCCCGGCATCGTCGCGGGCCTGCAGCAGGTCACCGCTCCCGTGCTGGTGCTCGGCGGAGCGCGGGACGCGCTCACCGGCGTCGACGCGGTGCACCTGACGGCGCGGGCCTTCCCGGCGGCCGAGACCGTGGTGCTGCCGGACGCCGGCCACTTCCCCTGGGTCGACGACGCCGAGGCGTTCCGCTCCACCGTCGGCGGGTGGCTGGCTAAGGTGGGGCCATGACGCTGAGCCTCTCGCCGCTGTGGCGCCTGCTCGAGCTTCGGTGCCGCGACGGGGTCTGAGCCCAGGCCGGCTCCCCGTCGCGGGTCCCCCTCCGCGCTGGCCGCCGCCCCCTCTCCTGCTCAGGAGCCCCGCATGACCGCACAGCACGACCGTCAGCAGCCCAGCCGCATGCCCTTCCAGCGGTACACGCCCTTCCCGCCCGTCGACCTGCCCGACCGCACCTGGCCGGACGCCGTGGTCCAGCAGGCCCCGACGTGGTGCTCGGTGGACCTGCGCGACGGCAACCAGGCGCTCATCGACCCGATGGACGCCGACCGCAAGCTCGCCATGTTCCGCCTGCTGGTGGCGATGGGCTACAAGGAGATCGAGGTCGGCTTCCCGGCCGCCTCCTCCACCGACTTCGACTTCGTCCGCGCGCTGGTCGAGCAGGACCTGGTCCCGCCCGACGTCACGATCCAGGTCCTCACCCAGGCGCGCGAGGAGCTGATCGAGCGCACCGTGCAGTCGCTGGTCGGCTTCTCCGGCACCGCGCTGGTCCACCTCTACAACTCGACCTCCACGCTGCAGCGCCGGGTCGTGTTCGGCCTGGACCGCGACGGCATCAAGGACATCGCCGTGCAGGGTGCCGTGTGGTGCGCCAAGTACGTCGAGCAGCTGCTGCCCGGGCAGGACGTCCGCTGGCAGTACAGCCCCGAGTCGTTCACGGGCACGGAGCTCGACTTCGCGCTCGACGTCTGCACCGCCGTCATGGACGTGTGGCAGCCGACGCCGGAGCGCCCCGTCGTGCTGAACCTGCCGGCCACGGTCGAGATGTCGGTGCCGAGCACCTACGCCGACCAGGTCGAGTGGTTCTGCCGCGCGCTGGGGGACCGCCGCTCCTCGGTGGTCCTGTCGCTGCACCCGCACAACGACCGCGGCACCGCCGTGGCCGCCGCCGAGCTCGGCGTTCTGGCCGGAGCGGACCGCGTCGAGGGCTGCCTGTTCGGCAACGGCGAGCGCACCGGCAACGTCTGCCTGGTCACGCTGGGGCTGAACCTGTTCAGCCAGGGCGTCGACCCGATGGTCGACTTCAGCGACATCGACGAGGTGCGCCGCACCGTCGAGCACGCCAACCAGCTGCCCGTGCACCCGCGCCACCCCTACGCCGGCGACCTCGTCTACACCGCCTTCTCCGGCAGCCACCAGGACGCCATCAAGAAGGGCTTCGAGGCCCTGGAGCGGGACGCGAAGGACGCCGGGCACGAGGTCCGCGAGCACCCGTGGGGCGTGCCGTACCTGCCGATCGACCCGCTCGACGTCGGCCGCTCGTACGAGGCGGTCATCCGCGTCAACAGCCAGTCGGGCAAGGGCGGCGTCGCCTACGTGCTCAAGAACGACCACCACCTCGACCTGCCGCGGCGCATGCAGATCGAGTTCTCGCGGGTGGTGCAGGAGGTCGCCGACGGCGAGGGCGGCGAGATCAGCCCGACCCGCATCTGGACCCTGTTCCGGGAGACCTACCTCGAGCAGCCCGGGCCGCTGGTGCTGGTCAGCCACCGCACCGCCTCCGACGGCGAGGGCCGGGACACGATCGAGGCCGTCGTCGAGCACGAGGGCGCGCGGCGCACCATCACCGGCACGGGCAACGGCCCGATCGCGGCGTTCGTGCACGCCCTGCAGCAGCTCGACGTCGACGCGCGGGTCCTGGACTACGCCGAGCACGCCACCGGCTCGGGCGAGGAGGCGCAGGCGGCGTCCTACCTCGAGGTCGCCGTGGGCGGGCGCGTGCTGTGGGGCTGCGGCGTCCACCCGAGCATCGTCACCAGCTCGCTGCTGGCGCTGGTCAGCGCGGTCGACCGGGCTGCCCGCTAGGCCTGTCGCGCCGGCACCAGCCAGCGCGGCCTCGTAGGGCCCGAGCACGACGTCGTCGCCCTCGACGGGCCGGCCGGACAGCGCGTCCACGACCGGTCCGTCGAGCGGCAGGCGGTCGCGCGGCACGCTGCGCGACGCCCCGCCGACCTCGTACAGGCCGACCAGCACCTGCCCGGCGGAACGGCGGACGGTCGCCAGCAGCCGCGGGTCGCCCGGGTCGAGCACCTCGGTCTCGACGCTCGCGTGCAGGGCGGGCAGGCCGGCCCGCACCCGGGCGGCGTGCCGCAGGGCCGACCACACCCGGTGCTCCGGGGTGCCCGGCTCGCGGGTCAGGGGGACGCGGTCCCAGGGCAGGCGGGGGCGGTGGACCCAGCGGTTGTCGTCGGCGTGCCCGGGCTCGCCCGCCCAGCCGGTGTCGTTGAGCAGGGCGAGCTCGTCCCCGGACCACAGCACCGGCAGGCCGCCCCAGCCGAGCACCACGAGGTGGGCGAGCACCACGCGGTCCAGCGCCGTCCGGGTGCGCTCCGGGTCGCCGGCCGCCGCCTCCAGCCCGAGCAGCGAGGCGGCGCTCCCGCTGATCCGCCGGTCGCCGGTGGCCGCGTTCTCCTGGAAGACCAGCCCGCGGGCGTCGCTGCCCGGGAAGGCGCCGGAGTACCAGTCGGACAGGAAGGCGCGGTGCAGCGGCCCGGACAGCCCGGCGGCCGCGGCGTCGCCGTCGTCGACCGCCCAGCCGATGTCGTCGTGGCAGCGCAGGTAGGTCGCCCACGACGTGCCGGGGGGCCGCCCGGCGAAGCGCCCCAGCGCCGTGCGCAGCAGCGTCGTGTCCTTGGCGGCGAGCGTCGACCAGACCTGCACCATGAGGCTGTTGTGGTACGCCAGGTCGCTGACCTTGCCGGTGTGCCGGCCGGTGCCGAGGTAGGCCGGCAGCTGGTCCGGCCCGACGATCGCCTCCGCCTTGAACACCACCGCCGGAGCCGCGACGCGGGCGACCGCGCGCAGCGCCCGGGTGAGCGCGTGCACCTCCGGCTGGTTCTGGCAGTCGGTGCCGAGCCGCTTCCACAGGAACGCGATGGCGTCCAGGCGCAGCACCTCGACGCCCAGGTTCGGCCAGGAAGCAGACGACGTCGGCCAGCTCGAGCAGCACCTCCGGGTTGTGCCAGTTGAGGTCCCACTGCCAGCTGTTGAAGGTCGTCCAGACCCAGGCGCCGAGGCCGGCGTCCCAGGAGAACGAGCCGGGAGCGAGGTCGGGGAAGACCTCGGGCAGCGTCCGCTCGAACGCGTCCGGCTCGGTGCGGTCGGCGAAGACGTGGAAGTACGCGCGGTAGCGGGGGTCGCCGGCCCGCGCCGCCTGCGCCCACGGGTGCTCGGCGGCGACGTGGTTGAGCACGAGGTCCAGCGCCAGCGAGATGCCGTGGCCGCGCAGCACCGCCGTCAGGTCGCGCAGGTCGTCGACGGTGCCGAGGTCGGCGCGGACGCTGCGGTGGTCGGCGACCGCGTAGCCGCCGTCGTCCGGGCCGGGCCGCGGGGTGAGCAGCGGCAGCAGGTGCAGGTAGGTGACGCCGAGGTCGGCCAGGTGCCCGACCCGCTCCCCGACGCCGGCCAGCGTGCCGGCGAAGCGGTCGGCGTAGGCGGCGTAGCCGAGCATCCGGGGCGACTGGAACCAGTCGGGCTCCACGAGCCGCTGCAGGTCGAGCAGCCGCAGCTCCTGCGGGCGCTCGACGGCGGCCCGGACGGCGAGGGCGGCGGCGCGGACGGCGACCTCGTGCCCGGCGTCGCCGTAGGCCTCCGTCAGGCCGGCAAGCAGGTCGGGCCAGGCGCGACGGAGCCGGGCCAGGACCAGGGTGCGGTGCTCGTCGGGCTCGGCCGCGAGCGCCTGGGCGGCCGCCTGCTCGACGGCTGCGGGCAGGTCGGTGGGCACGGGCGTGGGCACGTCGGCGGGCAGCGGGCTCACCCGCCGGTCCTGCCCGCCTGCGGGGCCGCCACCCGCGCCTGCCGCGGTCGGCGGACCGCGAGCGTGACGGCGCCCGCCGCGACGAGGGCGACCAGGTTGACGGCCAGCTGCGCGGCGGCGCCGATCGCCTCGGCGCGGCGACCCGCCGACAGCGCGAGCCCCAGGTCGGCCGCGGCGGGCACCGTCGTGACGGACACCGCGACGCCGACCAGGGCGGCGCTCTTGGCGCTGGTCAGCGACACCACGCCCGCGACGCCGGCCAGCAGCGCGACGAGCGCGGCGTAGCCGTCGGGGCGGCTGACCGAGGCGGCGAGCGGCAGCAGCCCGTCGGTGTAGGCGTCGGGGTAGCCGGCGGTCGCCCGCACCACGAGGCCGAGCAGCAGCGCGGCGAGCGCGGCGAGCGGGAAGCCGACGAGCAGCGCCCCCGCGGAGCGCCGGGCGAGGTCGGGGCGGCGCTGCACGACGGCCACCGTCAGCCCGGCCACCGGCCCGAAGTCCGGCCCGACCACCATCGCCCCGACCACGAGCACGGGGCTGTCGAGCAGCAGCCCGACGGCCGCCAGCAGGGTCGCGAGGACCAGCAGCAGCAGGAAGGTGAGCGACAGGCTCGCGTCGTCGGTGGTGCGGGCCTCCACCTGCTCCCAGACCACGGCGTCGACGCCGAGCCCGGGTGCCGCGGCCTCGGCGCGGTCGGCGTGCCGGCTGAGCGTGGTGTCCACGGCCTCCAGGCTGACCGCGCACTCGCCGGCGGCCTGCAGGGCACCGACGACCTCGGTGACGGCCTCCCGCGCGACGTCGGCCAGCAGCACGTCGCCCGCCGGCTCGAGGGCGGCGCCGGGCAGCAGCACGACGTGGGTGGCGCCGGGCTGGTCGCGCAGGACCTCCAGCAGGAGGGGCGTCGTCTCCGGCGGGCTGATGAGGCGCAGCGCGATCACGCGCCATCCTGGCAGCAGCGCCGGGATGCCGGGGCCGTCCCACGGCTCGGGACGGCCGTCCCACCCCGGCTAGGGTCGCAGCCCATGAGCACCCGGTTGGCGGTCATCGGCGGCGACGGCATCGGGCCGGAGGTCACCGCGGTCGGGCTCGCCGTCCTGCAGGCCGTGCTGCCCGGGGTGGAGACGCACCGACTACGACCTCGGCGCCAAGGCCTACACCCGCACCGGGGAGGCCCTGCCCGACAGCGTGCTGGAGGAGCTGCGCGGCCACGACGCGATCCTGCTCGGCGCCATCGGCGACCCGTCCGTGCCGCCGGGCGTGCTGGAGCGCGGGCTGCTGCTGCGGCTGCGCTTCGCGCTCGACCACCACGTGAACCTGCGCCCCGTGCGGCTGTTCCCCGGCGTGACCAGCCCGCTGGGCGACGCGAGCATCGACATGGTCGTGGTGCGGGAGGGCACCGAGGGGCCCTACGTCGGCAACGGCGGGACCCTGCGCGGCGGGACGGCCCAGGAGGTCGCCACCGAGGTCAGCCTCAACACCGCCTACGGCGTCGAGCGGGTCGTGCGCGACGCGTTCGCGCCGGGCGCAGCAGCGCCGCGGCCACCTGACGCTGGTGCACAAGACGAACGTGCTCGTGCACGCCGGCGGGCTGTGGAAGCGCGTGTTCGACGACGTCGCGCGCGCGAGTTCCCCGACGTCGAGACGGCCTACCAGCACGTCGACGCGGCCTCGATGTTCTTCGTGACCGACCCGGGGCGCTTCGACGTCGTCGTCACCGACAACCTGTTCGGCGACATCCTCACCGACATCGGCGCGGCCATCGGCGGCGGGATCGGGCTCGCGGCGTCGCGGCAACCTCGACGTCAGCCGCAGCAACCCCAGCATGTTCGAGCCGGTGCACGGCAGCGCTCCCGACATCGCCGGGCAGGGCGTCGCCGACCCCACCGCCGCCGTGCTGTCGGTCGCCCTGCTGCTCGAGCACCTCGGCCACCCGCGAGGAGGCCCGCCGGGTCGAGGAGGCGGTGGCGGCCGACCTCGCCGGTCGCAGCGGGCCGCGCAGCACCGCAGGTCGTGCAGGACGCCCTGCTGGCCCGGCTCTAGCCGCCGGGCGGGGCCTCCTCCACCGGCCAGGCCACCTGCACCGCCGTCCGGCGAGCCAGCGCTCGCGCGGCGGCCCGGCCGGCGTCAGCCCGGCGGCGCGGGCCGGCGCGGCGACCGCCTCGTGCGCGGCCGGCAGGCCGAGGCGGCCGGGCGTCGTCGCCGCGCACCGTCGCCGCGGCGAAGCGGCCGCCGGCGCGGAAGGCCCCTCGTCCGGCGGGCACGGGCAGCAGGCCTCGACGTCGCCCGGCGCCGTCCGGCGTCACGGGCGCGTGGAAGACCAGGTAGGGCGTCCCGCCGGCGCCGTCGAGGTGGGCGCGGGCGAAGGCGTCGAGCTCCGGCAGCGCCAGCCGCCGGCGCACGGAGCGCACGTGCTCGTCCGGCAGGTCGACGAGCACCACCACGGGCTGCGGGAGAGCGTCCACGACGGCCACGTTCCCCAGTACCGTGCTCCCCACCAGCGGTCGAGGAGGACACGTGCAGTTCCAGGTGCAGCCCAGCGGCACGCCGGTCGACGCGGAGACGCGCGCGGGCGTGCTGGCCGACCCGGCGTTCGGGCGCGTGTTCACCGACCACATGGTCGCGTCCGGTGGACGCGCGAGCGCGGCTGGCACGACGCCGAGCTCGTGCCCTACGCGCCGCTGCAGCTCGACCCGGCGAACGTCGTCCTGCACTACGGCCAGGAGGTCTTCGAGGGGCTCAAGGCCTACCGCCAGCCCGACGGCGGCGTCGCCCTGTTCCGCCCCGGCAAGAACGCCGCCCGCATGGTGCGCAGCTGCGAGCGGCTCGCCCTGCCGGCGCTGCCCGAGGACGTGTTCGTCGCGGCCTGCGAGCTGCTGGTGCAGACCGACGCCGCGTGGGTGCCGGACGGCGAGGGCGCGTCGCTGTACCTGCGCCCGTTCATGTTCGCCGACGAGGTGGGCCTCGGGGTGCGGCCGAGCGAGTCGGCCCGCTTCCTGGTGATCGCGAGCCCGGCGGGCAACTACTTCTCCGGCCCGCTGCGGCCGGTGAGCCTGTGGCTGTCGCAGGAGTACGTCCGGGCGGCTCCCGGCGGCACCGGCGCGGCCAAGACCGGCGGCAACTACGCGGCGTCCCTGCTCGCGCAGCAGGAGGCCATCGGCCACGGCTGCGACCAGGTGGTGTTCCTCGACGCCGTCGAGCACCGCTGGGTCGAGGAGCTCGGCGGCATGAACATGTTCTTCGTGCTCGACGACGGCACGATCGTCACGCCGGAGCTGACCGGCACGATCCTGGAGGGCGTCACCCGCGACTCCGTCCTGACGCTGGCCCGCGAGCTCGGCCACACCGTCGAGGAGCGCCGGGTCGACGTCGACGAGTGGCGCAAGGGCGCCGCCGACGGCCGGGTCGTCGAGGTCTTCGCGTGCGGGACGGCCGCCGTCATCACGCCGGTCGGCGTGCTGCGCTGGCCCGACGGGGAGGCCGTCGCCGGCGACGGGCAGCCCGGCCCGGTGACGACCAGGCTGCGCACCGCCCTGCTCGACCTGCAGTACGGGCGCACCCCCGACACGCACGGCTGGGTGCACCGCGTCCTGTAGGCACCCTGGACGCCCGGGCGTCCCGGCCCTACGGTCGCCCTCCCGACCCGGAGGTGCCCGTGCTCGTCCGTGACGCCATGACCGCCGCCGTGCTCAGCGTGGGCCCTGCCCACACGCTGCGCCAGGCCGCCCAGCAGATGGCCGACCGCAAGGTCGGCGCCGCGCTCGTGATGGACCCGGACGCCGACGGCCCCGGCATCCTCACCGAGCGCGACGTCCTGGAGGCCGTCGCCGCCGGACAGGACCCGGAGACCGAGCTGGTCGGCGACCACCTCACGCCCGACGCCGTCACGGCCGAGCCCGGCTGGGACCTCGCCACCGCCGCGGCGACCATGGTGCGCGGAGGCTTCCGGCACCTCGTGGTCTGCGAGGGCCCCGAGGTGGTCGGCGTGCTGTCGGTCCGCGACCTCGTCCGGGTCTGGAGCAGCACGCCGGTCACGTAGCCTCCCGGCACGTGCCCGAGGTCGCTGCTCGTGAGGTCGTCTTCCGCCTGCCCGACCCCGAGGGGCGGCTGTCCGGCGTGAGGCTGCAGCAGGACGTCCGGCTGCCCGGCGACCGGCTCGGCTTCGCGCGCGACGACGACGGCAGCTGGGTGCTGCGCGTCCCGCGCCCCGGCGTCGACCGGATGGAGTACTCCTTCGAGCTGCAGCACGCGGGCGGCGGCAGCGAGTGGGTCACCGACCCGGAGAACCCGCTGCGCACCAGCGGCGCCTTCGGCGACAAGTCGGTGCTGGAGATGCCCGAGTACCGGGCGCCGGACTGGCTGGCCGCCGACCCGCCGCGCGGGCAGCGGCGCGAGCTGTCGCTGTCCAGCCGCGGGCTCGAGCAGGACGTCCCCTGCCTGCTCTGGTCCTCGGCGGGCCTCGCCGACGACGAGGCCACGCCGCTGCTGGTCGTGCACGACGGGCCGGAGTACGACTCCCTGGCGTCCCTGACGCTGTTCCTGGACGCGATGGTCGACGCCGGCCGCCTGCCCGGGATGCGGGCCGCCCTGCTCGCCCCGGTCGACCGCAACGAGACCTACTCGGCGTCCCCGGCGTACGGGCGGGCGCTGGCGCTCGGCCTGGTGCCCGGGCTCGGCCGGGAGGTGCCGACGACGCTGGCCCTCGGCATGGGCGCCTCGCTCGGCGGGCTGGCCATGCTGCAGGCGCAGCGGGCGCACCCGGGCACGTTCGCCGGGCTCTACCTGCAGAGCAGCAGCTTCTTCCACCGCTTCCTCGACGGGCAGGAGAGCGGCTTCGACCGCTTCGCGCGCATCGCCGCCTTCGTCGACAGCGTCACCCGCAGCACCACCTCGCCCGAGGCGGTGCCGGTGGTCATGACGTGCGGCCAGATCGAGGAGAACGTCGACAACAACCGGCTGATGACCAGCGCCCTCGGCGCGCAGGGCTACGACACCCGGCTGGTCGAGAACCGCGACGTGCACACCTACGTCGGCTGGCGCGACACCTTCGACCCGAACCTGGTCGACCTCGTGCAGCGGGTGCTCCAGGACGGGCCGCGCGGTGCGTGAGGTCGCGCTGCACGCCCCCGAGCTCGGCTGGTCGCCGCGCGTGCAGGTGCACGGCACGTACGGGCGGCCCGTGCTCGTGTTCCCCAGCAGCGAGGGCCGCGCGGACGACTTCGCCGCGCACGGCATGGTCGACGCCGTCCGGCCGCTGCTCGACGCCGGACGGGTGAAGCTCTACTGCCTCGACTCCTGGGACGGCGGCTCCTGGTACCGCAGCGACCTGCCGCTGGAGGAGCGGGCCCGGCTGCACGAGGCGTACGAGCGCTGGGTCGTGCAGGGCGTCGTGCCGTTCGTCGACGCCGACTGCGGCGGCCGGCAGGACATGGTCGTCACGGGCTGCAGCTTCGGGGCCTACCACGCCGTCAACACCGCCCTCCGGCACGCCGACCTGTTCCCCCTGGCCATCGGGCTGTCCGGCGTCTACGACCTCGCGTGCTGGGCTGGGGTGAGAGGGGGACCGCGTTCCACCTCAACAACCCGCTCTGGTCCCTGGGCGCCGCCGAGGGCGCGCACCTGGACTGGCTGCGCTCCCGGCTGTCGCTGCTGCTCGTCGCCGGGCAGGGGCAGTGGGAGGACACCACCGGCGCCCTCGACAGCACCCGCGCGCTCGGCGCGCTGGCGTCGTCGAAGGGGCTGCGGGTGGAGACCGACCTGTGGGGGCACGACGTGCCCCACGACTGGCCCTCCTGGAGGGCCCAGCTCGCCCACCACCTCCCGCGCTTCTGTTGAGGCGGACACCGCGTCTGAAGGGGCCCCATGGCTGACGTCCGGCACACCCTCGGCCTGCTGCTCGGCACCGAGGAGGACTGGCCGCGCGCGTTCGAGCACCTCGTGCGCCGGCTCGACCCCGCCCTGTCGCTCGACGGCACCACGCACCGCTACGACGTCGAGCGGATCACCATCGAGCCCTTCGACCTGCGCCAGAGCAGCCGCTACGACCTCGTCGTCGACCGGCTCGCCTACTGGTACCACGTGCCGCGGGAGTGGCTGAAGAAGGTCGCCCTCATGGACGACGTCTACCTGCTGAACAACCCCTTCACGTTCCAGGCGATGGAGAAGCACGCGGCCTACTGCGCCATGATCCGGCTCGGCCTGGACGTGCCGCCGACCTGGCTGGTGCCGCACAAGCAGCCGCCGGACAACCCGCGCTTCCCCTACACGGCGGCCAAGTACAACCGGCCGTTCGACCTCGGCGAGGTCGCCGCGCAGGTGGGCTACCCGCTGTACATGAAGCCCTACGACGGCGGCGCCTGGGTCGGCGTCAGCCGCATCGAGGACGAGGCCGACCTGCGGCAGGCCTACGACGAGAGCGGCCAGCGGCTCATGCACCTGCAGGCCAGCGTCGAGGGGTTCGACGTCTTCGCCCGGTCGCTGTCGATCGGCGCCGAGACCATGGTCATGCGCTTCAGCCCCGACCGGCCGATGCACGACCGCTACTCGGTCGACCACGCCTTCCTGACCCCCGAGGCGGGCGAGGAGGTGGTCACGATCGGCAAGGTCGTCAACGCCTTCTTCAAGTGGGAGTTCAACTCCTGCGAGACGCTGGTCCGCGACGGCCGGGTGCACCCGATCGACTACGCCAACGCGTGCCCCGACGTCGCCATCACCTCGCTGCACTACTACTTCCCCTGGGCGATGACCGCCCTGGTCAAGTGGTCGCTGTTCTGCACCGCCACGGGCCGGCAGCCGCGCACCGACCTGGACACGCGCCGGTGGTTCGACGTCGCCGACGCCGGCGGCAGCTACGAGGAGCGGCTGGCGGCCTACCGGGGACTGGCCGACGACTACTTCCAGGCCGAGCAGTACGCGGAGTTCGTCGCCACGCAGCTCGGCGACCTCGACGAGGTCGCGCACGCCTACTTCACCTCCGAGGAGTTCGACCGGGTGCTGGTCGAGACGGTGCAGGCGACCTTCCCGGCGCACGAGCACGACCTGTTCGTGCCGCACTACCGCGGCCTGATCGCGGCGTGGGCCGACGACGCCGCCGCGTCCCGGGCGGCGGAACCCTTCACCACCTGAGCCGGCCTGCCGATGGGGGAGGGTGAGCCTGCCCGTGCCCCGGGTCCCGCCGCGGGCGCCGTCGGCGGCGGCCTCCCGGGCCGCCTCCCTGCAGCGGCTGCACGGGCTGGTGCGGACGGTCAACGGCGACCTCGACCTCGGGCGCACCCTGCAGAGCGTCTGCCAGGGCGTCGTCGACGGGCTCGGCTTCTCGGTCGCGGTGCTCAACCTCGTCCTGCCGGGCGACGTCCTGGAGGTCGTGGCCTGCGCCGGTGACCAGGACGCCCGCGACGCGCTGCTGGGCACCCGGGCCACGCGCAGCGAGTGGGACGCCCTGATGGCCGTCTGCGAGCCGGTCGGCGACCTGCTGGTCGACTACCTGCACCTCGCCCCCGCCGACGACGGCGTCCCCGCCTGGGTGCCGGCCGGCGCGGCGACCGACGACCCCGACGCCTGGCACCCGCTCGACGAGCTGTTCGCCCCGCTGCGCACCGCCCGCTCCGGGCTGCTCGGCGTCCTGTCCGTCGACCTCCCCGTCGACGGGCGGCGGCCCGGCCCCGAGCAGCTCGAGCTGCTCGAGATGTACGCCGCGCAGGCCAGCGTCGCCCTCGAGAACGCGCAGCTGCACACCGCCCTGCGGGCCCAGCACGAGGAGGGGGCCGAGGCGCTCGGACGGCTCTCGGCGCTCGTGGCCAGCACGCCGGTGGCGATCGTCGAGCTCGACCTGGACGGGCTCGTGCGGCTGTGGAACCCCGCGGCCGAGCGCATCTTCGGCTGGACCGCCGAGCAGGTGGTCGGCCGGCGCAACCCGGTGGTCGCCGAGGAGGAGCACGCCGGCCGCCTGCGCGACCTGCAGCGCCTGCGCGAGCACCCCGAGGTGCGGGTGTCGGCCCGCCGGCGGCGCCGCGACGGCACGCCGGTCGACCTGGAGGTCACGTCGTCGGTCCTGCACGACGACGACGGGCGGCCGTTCGGCTACATCGGGGTCTACGAGGACGTCACCGAGCGCCTGCTGCTCGAGGAGGACCTGCGCGCGGCGGCCCACACCGACGCCCTGACCGGCCTGGCCAACCGGGCCCTGTTCACCGCGCGGCTGGAGCGCGCGGCGTCGGGCGGCGGGGGCGCGAGCGTCGTGCTGCTCGACCTCGACGGCTTCAAGTCGGTCAACGACACCCTCGGCCACGCCGCCGGGGACGAGGTGCTCGTCGAGGCCGCCCGGCGCGTGGTCGCCGCCTGCGGCGCACGCGACCTGGTCGCCCGGCTCGGCGGCGACGAGCTCGTCGTGCTGCGGGAGGGCTCCGACGACGTCGACGACGACGACGACGACGACGACACCGGGGCCCTCGCCGCGCGGCTCGTCGACGTGCTCGCCCGGCCCCTGCAGGTCGGCCTGACGACCGTGCGCCTCGGCGCCAGCGTCGGGGTCGCGCGCCTGCGCGGCAGCGGCAGCGCCGGCGACCTGCTGCGCGACGCCGACGTCGCCATGTACGCGGCCAAGACCGGTGGCAAGGGGCGCTACCGGGTCTTCGAGCCGCAGATGCGGGCCGGGCTGCTGGACCGGGCTGCACTCGTGCACGACCTGCGTGCCGCCCTGGACGCGCAGGACCAGCTGTTCGTGCGCTGGCACCCGGTCGTCCGCGTCGCCGACGCCCGCCTGCTCGGGCTCGAGGCGCTCGTGCGCTGGCAGCACCCGACCCGCGGCGAGCTGACGCCGGACGTGTTCGTGCCGCTCGCCGAGGAGTCGGGGCTGATCAGCGACCTGGGCGCCCAGGTGCTGCACCGGGCCTGCCGGCAGCTGCGCACCTGGCAGGACACCGTGCCGGGCGCCGCGCCCGTGCAGATCAGCGTGAACCTGTCGCCCGTGCAGGTGCACCACGACGTCGTCGGGACGGTGCGCGAGGTGCTGCGCGACACCGGCGTCGCCCCCGGGCAGCTGGTGCTCGAGCTCACCGAGGACGTGCTCCTGAAGGACGTCGACGACGCCGTCGAGCGGCTGCAGGAGCTGCGCGACCTGGGGGTGCGCCTGGCGGTCGACGACTTCGGCGCCGGCTACTCCTCCCTGGCCTACCTCAAGCGGCTGCCGGTCGACGTCGTCAAGCTCGACCGGAGCCTGCTCGTCGGCGTGGAGGGCGACCCGTCGGCGCTGGCGCTGTTCGACGCCGTCGTCGGGCTGGTGCGGCGCCTGGGGCTGACCGGGGTCGCCGAGGGGGTGGAGACGCCGGGGCAGTGGCGGCTGCTGGAGCGGCTGCGCTGCCCGGTCGCGCAGGGCTTCCTGCTGGCCCGCCCGCTGCTGGCGGCCGAGGTCCCGCGCCTGCTGCAGGTCGGCCACCCCAGCAGCGGGACCCGCCGGCCGGGGTAGCGGCGGGGCGCGCGGGGCAGGGGCTCCGCGACGACCCACCCCTGCAGAGCGGAGCACCTCGTGATCCTCGTGACCGGAGCCACCGGCAACGTCGGCGGCGCCCTGCTGTCGCGCCTGTCCATGGACGGCGTCGCCGCCCGTGCCCTGGTGCGCAGCCCGGAGCGGGCGGACACGCTGCGCGGCTACGACGTCGACCTCGCCGTCGGCAGCTACGAGGACGCCGCCTCCCTGCGGGCCGCGCTCGACGGCGTCGACCGCGTGTTCCTGCTCGCCCCTCCCGGTGAGCGGCTCGTCGAGCAGGAGCTGGCCGTCGTGCAGGCCGTGCAGGAGACCGCGCCGGCCGCGCACGTCGTCGCGCTGGCCGCCGCGGGCGTCGACGGCGACGGCGGGGGCCGGCTGGTCGACGCGCACCGCCAGGTCGTCGCCGGGCTGCGCGCGAGCGGCCTGCGTACCACCGTGCTCGCGCCGTCGTCGTTCATGCAGAACCTGCTCGGGCAGGCGTCAGCGGTCCAGGCCGGCAGCACCCTGCCGACGACGACGCCCGACGCCGCCGTCGCCTGGGTCGACGTCCGCGACGTCGCTGCGGTCGCGGCGCACGTGCTCACCTCCGACGGCCACGACGGCGCGACGTACACGATCACCGGCCCCGAGGCCGTGACCGGCCGGCAGGCCGCCGAGGCGCTCGCCCGCGTGCTCGACCGGCCGGTCGCGGCCGAGCCGGTGACGACCTCGGCGCTGCGCGAGCAGCTGAGCGGCTACGGCGTCCCCGCGTGGCTCGTCGAGGGCCTGGTCGAGCTCACCGAGTGGCAGCTCGACGGGCACGCCGCGGCGCTGACCGACGAGGTCGACAAGGCCACCGGCTCGCCGGCGCGGTCGCTGGAGCTGTTCCTCGGCGAGCACCGGGCCGCCTTCGGCTGACAGCAGGCGGGGTGACGGCGGCGGGGCCGGTGCCGGACGGCTCTCGGTAGCCTCGGCGCAGCCCCCCTGCCCGCTGCCCGGAAGGCCCTCCCGCGTGCGCATCGCCCGCTTCGCCCTCGCCGGCGACATCTCCTACGGCCTGGTCCAGGGCGACGGCGAGGACCCTGCCGACCTGGTCGTCGCCACGCTCGCGGGGCACCCGCTGTTCGACCCGACGCCGACCGGCGACGTGCTGCCGCTGACCTCGGTGCGGCTGCTCGCCCCCGTCCAGCCGATCAACGTCGTGTGCATCGGCAAGAACTACGCCGACCACGTCGCGGAGATGAAGGACCTCACGGGCGGGCCGACCGGGAGCACCCCGACGGTGTTCCTCAAGCCCGCGACCTCCGTCGTCGGGCCGGGCGACCCGGTGCGGCTGCCGCGCGACAGCAGCCGCGTCGACCACGAGGGCGAGCTCGCCGTCGTCATCGGCAAGCCCGCCCGCGACCTCACGCCGGTCACCGCGCTCGACCACGTGTGGGGCTACACGGCCGCCAACGACGTGACGGCGCGCGACCACCAGAAGGACGACGGGCAGTGGACCCGCGGCAAGGGCCACGACACCTTCTGCCCGCTCGGTCCGTGGCTCGAGACCGACCTCGACGTCGCCGACGCCGGCGTGCAGTGCGCGGTCGACGGCGAGCTGCGCCAGGACGGCAACACCCGCGACCTCATCCACGACGTGCCGGCGGTGCTGGCCTTCATCACCTCGTTCATGACGCTGCTGCCCGGCGACGTCGTCCTCACCGGCACACCTGCGGGGGTCGGTCCGCTGCTGCCCGGCCAGACGGTGTCGGTGCGCGTGCAGGGCGTCGGGACCCTCACCAACCCGGTCGTGTCGCGGTGAGCGTCCGCGTCCGCGTCGCGCCCTCCCCGACCGGCGACCCCCACGTCGGCACGGCGTACATGTCGCTGTTCAACCTGGCCTTCGCGCGCCAGCAGGGCGGCCAGTTCCTGCTGCGCGTGGAGGACACCGACCGCGCGCGCTTCCGCGCCGACAGCGAGCAGCAGGTCTACGACACGCTCGCCTGGCTGGGCCTGGACTGGGACGAGGGCCCCGACAAGGGCGGCCCGTGCGCGCCGTACCGGCAGAGCGAGCGGCTCGACACCTACCGCCCGTTCGTCGACCAGCTGCTCGCGCAGGGCGACGCCTACCTGTGCTGGTGCACGGGGGAGCGGCTCACGCAGATGCGCGAGGAGCAGCAGAAGGCCAAGCAGCCGACCGGCTACGACCGGCTCTGCCTCGGCAGGACCGCGCAGGAGCGGGCGGAGCTGCCCGGGTACCAGGAGACGCCGGTGGTGCGGCTGCTCGTGCCCGACGACGTCCCCCTCACCTTCGTCGACCTCATCCGCGGCGAGGTGTCCGCGCCCCGCCCGGACGACCAGGTGCTGCTCAAGGGCGACGGCTTCCCGACCTACCACCTGGCCGTCGTCGTCGACGACCACCTCATGGGGATCACCCACGTGGTCCGCGGCGAGGAGTGGATCAGCTCGACCCCCAAGCACCTGCTGCTGTTCGACAAGCTCGGGTGGGAGCGGCCGGCCTTCGCGCACATGCCGCTGCTGCGCAACACCGACAAGAGCAAGATCAGCAAGCGCAAGAACCCGGCCGCCCGGCTCACCTGGTTCCAGGAGCAGGGCTACCTGCCCGAGGCGCTGCTGAACTTCCTCGGCCTGCTCGGCTACAGCCAGCCCGACGGCGCCGAGGTGTTCACCTTCGCCGAGATGTCGCGCGACTTCGACTGGGCGCGGGTCAACACGGTCGGCCCCGTGTTCGACCTCGACAAGCTCGGCTGGCTCAACGGGCACTACCTGCGCGCGCTGCCCGAGGAGGAGTTCGTCCAGCGGGTGCTGCCCCACCTGGGCGACCTCGTCAGCGACCCGCCGACCGCCGAGCAGGTCCACGCCGTCCGCGGACTCGCCCCGCTGGTGCAGACCCGGCTCGCCCTGCTGTCCGAGGCCCCCGACCTGTGCCGCTTCCTGCTGGTCGACGAGGACGCCTTCGTGGTCGACGAGGCCTCCGCCGCCAAGCACCTCAGGGAGGGTGCCGAGCAGGTGCTCACCGCCACGGCGGACGCCCTCGCCGGCGTGGACGACTGGACGACCGCGACCGTGCAGGAGGCCATGGACGGCGCCCTGCTCGAGGGCGGGCTCGGCCTGTCGCGCAAGAAGGCGTACGCCCCGGTGCGGGTCGCCGTGACCGGCGCGGGCATCAGCCCGCCGCTGCCGGAGTCGATGGAGCTGCTCGGCCGGGAGCGCACCCTGCGGCGCCTGCGCGCGGCAGCGATCCGCTAGAGTCTTGCCCGCCCCGAGCCTCTCCGGAGACCAGGGGTCCCATGGGGTATGGGGTAATTGGCAGCCCGACGGTTTCTGGTTCCGTTAGTCTTGGTTCGAGTCCAGGTACCCCAGCGAGGCCCGTCCCGACAGCCAGCCGGGTAGGGTGCACGACCAGCACGACAGCGTGTCCGGCCCCCGTCGTCTAGCGGCCTAGGACGCCGCCCTCTCACGGCGGTAGCGTGGGTTCGAATCCCATCGGGGGTACGTCGACGGCTCGTGGACGGGTGTCGGTCCGACGCCCCACGGAGCCGCTCCGGGTGTGCGGGCAGCGCCTCCGGTCGGGCGACCTCGTCGCACCCCCCGCCGGGGGTCCTGCAGCGCGGCAGGGCCCGGCGGCCGAGCCGTCCCCGACACTGGCCTCAGCACGGCGTCGCCGACGCCGATGGGCAGCCAGGAGGTGGACGCGATGACCGTGCCCGCGCAGCGTGCCCCGAGCAGGACCGCCTCCCGGCTGCACGTGCTCATGTGCCCGCCGGTGCACTTCGCCGTCGCCTACGCGATCAACCCGTGGATGCACGTGGGGGTCGACGTCGACCCGGCCCTGGCGCTGCAGCAGTGGGAGGGCCTCCGCGACGCCTACCTCGCGCTCGGGCACCGGGTCGACCTGCTCGACCCCGTCGCCGGCCTGCCCGACCAGGTCTTCGCCGCCAACGGCGCCGTCGTCGTCGGGGGGCGGGGCTACGGCGCGCGCTTCCGGCACGCCGAGCGCACGGGGGAGGAGCAGCCGTTCGCCGACGCCCTGGCCCGGCTCGGCCTGCGCGACCTGCACCGGCCCGCGCACGTCAACGAGGGGGAGGGCGACCTGCTCTACCTCACCGACACGCTGCTGCTGGCCGGTCACGGCTTCCGCACCAGCCGCGAGGCCCACGACGAGGCCGGCGCCGCGCTGGGCGTCGAGGTGCTGTCGCTCGAGCTCGTCGACGCGCGCTTCTACCACCTCGACGTCGCCCTGATGACGCTCGACGAGGACACCGTCGCCGTCTACCCGCCGGCGTTCACGGCCGAGGGTCTGGCGGCGCTGCGTGCCCGGGTCGGCACGGTCGTGGAGGTGGCCGAGGCCGACGCGCTGGTGCTCGGGCTCAACGGCGTGAGCGACGGCCGCCACGTGGTGCTGGAGCAGGAGGCGACGGGGTTCGCCGCCCAGCTGACCGCCCTCGGGTTCGTGCCCGTGCCGGTCCCGACGTCGGAGCTGCGCAAGGCCGGCGGCTCGGTGAAGTGCTGCACCCAGGAGCTGCGGGGCCTGAGCGTCCCCGCCTGACGGGCGGAGCGGTCGGTCAGACGGCGCCGACGTGCCGGCGGCGCTGCTGCCGGACGAGCACGGCGCAGCAGTCCTCGCAGGAGCAGCGTCCCGCCGCGGCGAGCAGCAGGACCGCCGGCACCCAGGCGACGTCGCCGTCGGTGCGCCAGGGCGCGGCGGTGGCGGCGTCGCTGGTGCGCGGGACCGGCACCGTCGGGTGCGCCTGGTCGTCCTCGGCCGGGGTCGGGACGAGGCGCAGACGGCGGGGCGGCGCAGCGAGCACGGGGACCTCCGGGAGGGGCGGGGCGGTGCTGCCAGCCTGCGCCCGCCGCCGCCCGGCAGGCCATCCCCCCGCCGGGCCGTTCTGGGCGCTCTGCCGGACTAGTCCGGGTCGTCCCGTGCGGGCCACCGCGGGCCCTGCCCTGCGAGCCCTGCCTGCGAGCATGGGCCGGTGACCGAGCCGCTGCCCGACCCGCCCGCGCTCGCTGCCGCTGTCGCCGCCGGCCTCGACGTCCGCGTCGTCCGCCACGGCCCGGTGCGCAGCCTGGCCGAGGCGGCGGTGGCCCGCGGGGTGGAGCCGGCCGACGTCGTCAAGACCCTCGTCGTGCGCCGCGGCGAGGGCGACCACGTGCTCGTGCTGGTGCCGGGCGACCGCTCGCTGTCCTGGCCCCGGCTGCGGGCCCTGCTCGGGGTCAGCCGGATGTCGCTGCCCGACGCCGCCGAGGCGCGCGAGGCCACCGGCTACGAGCGCGGCACGATCACGCCCTTCGGGACCCGCCGACCGCTGCCGGTCGTCGCCGACGAGCGGCTGGCCGGCCGTGCGGTCACGCCTCGGCAGCGGCGAGCACGGCAGCGCCCTGCTCGTCGACGCCGACGCCGCCCTGGCCGCCCTCGGCGCGCAGGTGGCGGACGTCACGGAGCCGGCGGCCGCGCAGTAGCGTCCAGGGGTGCCCAACCACGGTGACTGGCAGTTCGCGACCTACCTCAACGGCCTGGTGGGCGTGCAGCCCGAGCTGCCGATGTCCTACGCCGAGCTGGCCCGGCGGGCCGAGCAGACCATGAGCAAGGAGCTGTTCTCCTACGTCGCGGGCGGCGCCGGCGACGAGCGCACCCAGGACGCGAACCCGCGGGCCTTCGACCGCTGGGGCCTCGTGCCGCGGATGCTGCGCGGCGCGGCCGACCGCGACCTGTCGGTGTCGCTGCTCGGGCACGCGCTGCCGACGCCGCTGATGCTCGCGCCGGTCGGCGTCGTCGGGCTGTGCAGCGAGGACCAGCACGGCGACCTCGCGACGGCCCGGGCGGCGGCGTCGTCCGGGGTCCCGATGATCGCCTCGACGCTGTCGCAGGACCCGATGGAGGACGTCGCGAAGGCGCTCGGCGACACCCCCGGCTGGTTCCAGCTCTACCCGCCGAACGACCGCGAGCTGCTCGAGAGCCTGGTCCACCGGGCCGAGGCCGCCGGCTTCTCCGCGATCGTCCTGACGCTCGACACCCTGACCCTGGGGTGGCGGCCGCGCGACCTGCAGATCGCCAGCTTCCCGCAGCTCAAGGGGCTGTGCCTGGAGAACTACTTCAGCGACCCGGTCTTCCGCAGCCGGCTGCCCAAGCCTCCCGAGGAGGACGTGCAGGCCGCCACGGGGCTGTGGTCGTCGATCTTCGGCAACCAGCGGCTGACGTGGGACGACCTCGCCTGGATCCAGGGGCTGACCACGCTGCCGGTGCTGCTCAAGGGCATCTGCTCGGCCGACGACGCCCGCCGCGCGGTCGACGCCGGCATGAGCGGCATCTACTGCAGCAACCACGGCGGACGGCAGGCCAACGGAGGCCTGCCCGCGCTGGACTGCCTGCCCGAGGTCGTCGACGCCGCGGGCGACCTGCCGGTGGTGTTCGACTCCGGCGTCCGCAGCGGGCCCGACGTCGTCAAGGCGCTGGCGCTGGGCGCGACGGCGGTCGCCGTCGGGCGGCCCTACGCCTACGGCTGCGCGCTGGCCGGGCAGGAGGGCGTGGAGCACGTGCTCAAGTGCCTGCTCGCCGAGATCGACCTGACGATGGCCATCGACGGCTACGCGAGCGTCGGGGAGCTGTCGCGCGACGCGCTGCGCGAGGTGCGCTAACCCCGGCTGAGCTCGGCCGCCGCCGCCAGCACGGCCTCCGCGTGCAGCCGGCCGGGGGAGCGCGTCAACCGCTCCAGCGGTCCGCTGACCGACACGGCCGCGACGACCCCGCCGTCCCGGCTGCGCACGGGCGCGGACACCGAGGCGACCCCCTGCTCCCGCTCGGCGACCGACGCCGCCCAGCCACGGCGCCGGACGTCGGCGAGCACGCGCGGGGTGAACGCGGCGGTGTCGAGCAGGGAGTCGGCGGGACGCCAGGCCAGCAGCACCTGGGCGGCGGAGCCCGCGGTCATCGGCAGGGACGTCCCGACGGGGACGGTGTCGCGCAGCCCGCTGCCGCGCTCGGCGGCGGCGACGCAGACCCGGCGGTCGCCGGCGCGGCGGTAGAGCTGCGCGCTCTCGCCGGTGGTGTCGCGCAGCCGGGCCAGGACGGCCGGGGCGCGCTCGAGCAGCGGGTCGGCCGCGCCGGTGCCGGCGAGCTCGCCGAGGCGGGGGCCGAGCCGCCAGCGCCCCTCACGGTCGCGGGCCAGCAGCCGGTGGGTCTCCAGGGCGACGGCGAGCCGGTGCGTGGTGGCACGGGACAGCCCGGTGGCCTCGGTGAGGGCGGCCAGGCTGGTGGCCCCGGACTCGACGGCGCCGAGCACCAGGACGGCCTTGTCAAGGACGCCCACTCCGCTAGTCTGTTCCACAGTCCGATACTCGCATCTCAGATTGTGGGAATCAAGTGGTGGCACGCACCCTGGCCGAGAAGGTGTGGGACGCGCACGTCGTCCGCCGCGCCGACGGCGAGCCCGACCTGCTGTTCATCGACCTGCACCTCGTGCACGAGGTCACCAGCCCGCAGGCGTTCGACGGCCTCCGGCTCGCGGGCCGCCCGCTGCGCCGCCCCGACCTGACGCTGGCCACCGAGGACCACAACGTCCCCACCGACCTGCTCGCCGGTGCGGGCACGCAGGACATCGCCGACCCGGTCAGCCGGGTGCAGGTGGAGACGCTGCGCCGCAACTGCGCGGAGTTCGGCGTCCGGCTGCACGCCATGGGCGACGCCGACCAGGGCATCGTCCACGTCATCGGCCCGCAGCTGGGGGTCACCCAGCCGGGCACGACCGTGGTGTGCGGCGACAGCCACACCAGCACGCACGGCGCCTTCGGCGCGCTCGCCTTCGGGATCGGGACCAGCGAGGTCGAGCACGTGCTGGCCACCCAGACCCTGCCGCTGGTGCGGCCGAGGACCATGGCGGTCACCGTCACCGGCAGCCTGCCGGCCGGCACGACGCCCAAGGACCTCGTGCTCACCCTCATCGCCCAGGTCGGCACCGGCGGGGGGCAGGGCCACGTCGTCGAGTACCGCGGCCAGGCGTTCGAGGAGATGTCCATGGAGGGCCGCATGACGGTCTGCAACATGAGCATCGAGTGGGGCGCCCGGGCCGGCATGGTCGCGCCCGACGCCACCACCTACGCCTACCTGCAGGGCCGCCCGCACGCCCCGGCGGGCGCCGACTGGGACGCCGCCGTCGCCCACTGGGAGACGCTGCGCACCGACGAGGGCGCCGTGTTCGACAAGGAGGTCGTCCTCGACGCCTCCACCGTCACGCCGTTCGTCACCTGGGGGACCAACCCCGCGCAGGGCGTGCCGCTCGGCGCGACCGTCCCCGACCCGCGCGACCTGCCCGAGGGCGAGCGCGACGCCGCCGAGCGCGCGCTGGCGTACATGGACCTGACCAGCGGCACGCCGCTGCGCGAGGTCGCCGTCGACACGGTCTTCCTCGGCTCGTGCACCAACGCGCGCATGGAGGACCTGCGGGCCGCCGCCGACGTGCTGCGCGGTCGCACCGTCGCCGACGGCGTGCGCGCCATGGTCGTGCCGGGCTCGATGCTGGTGAAGCTGCAGGCCGAGGCCGAGGGGCTCGACGAGGTCTTCCGGTCGGCCGGCTTCGAGTGGCGCAACGCCGGCTGCTCGATGTGCCTGGGCATGAACCCCGACACCCTGCTGCCCGGCCAGCGCAGCGCCTCGACCAGCAACCGCAACTTCGAGGGCCGCCAGGGCCGGGGCGCCCGCACCCACCTGGTCAGCCCTCCGGTGGCCGCCGCCACCGCCGTCGCTCGGCCGGCTGGCCGCCCCCGCCGACCTGCCGTCCCTGCAGGAGGTCTGACCGTGGACGCGTTCACCACCCACACCGGCACCGCCGCCGCCCTGCGCCGCAGCGACGTCGACACCGACCAGATCATCCCCAGCGACTGGCTCAAGCGGGTCGAGCGCACCGGCTTCGGCGAGGGCCTGTTCAGCGAGTGGCGGCAGGACCCGGACTTCGTGCTCAACCGCGTGCAGGGCGCCAGCATCCTGCTCGCGGGGGTGGACTTCGGGACCGGGTCGAGCCGCGAGCACGCCGTCTGGGCGCTGCAGGACTTCGGCTTCCGCGCCGTCGTCAGCCCGCGCTTCGGGGACATCTTCCGCAGCAACAGCCTCAAGGGCGGCCTGCTGCCGGTGCAGCTGCCGGCCGACGCCGTCCACGCCCTGATGGACCTCGTCGAGGCCGACCCCCAGGCGCAGGTCACCGTCGACCTCGTCGCCCGCGAGGTGCGGGCCGAGGGCGTGACCGCCGCCTTCGAGCTGGACGACTTCACCCGCTGGCGGCTCATGGAGGGCCTGGACGACATCGGGCTGACCCTGCGCCACGAGGCCGAGATCACCGCCTTCGAGGCCCGCCGCCCCTCGTTCCTGCCGCGCGTCGGGTGAACGAGCAGGAGCAGGCCGACGCGCTGGCCGACCGGCTGCTCGAGGCGCACCGGCGGCTGCGCGAGGCCGGCCTGCCGGCGGACGACAAGGGCCGCGCCGCGCGCCGCCTCATCGCGATCAGCGACGCCAGCAAGCACGACGTCGGGCGTGCGGCGACCCGGCTGGAGGCGTTCCTCGCCGACCTCGACGCCGGACGGGTCGCCCCGGAGTAGCGGCGCGGCTGCTGGCGGGCCAGGCCCCGGCGATCTACGGTCCGCGCGGGGCAGGGCGCTCCGCGGACCGACCGGAGGTCGCACGTGAACCGAGCCGAGCTGATCGAGGCCGTCACCGAGCGCATCGGGGACAAGCGCGTCGCCGGGACGGCGGTCGAGGCCGTCCTGGACGTCATCACCCGTGCCGTGGCCGCCGGGGAGAAGGTCAGCCTCACCGGCTTCGGCATCTTCGAGAAGGTCGAGCGGGCGGCCCGCACCGGTCGCAACCCCGCCACCGGGGAGACCATCGACCTCGCCGAGACGGCCGTGCCGAAGTTCCGCGCGGGCAGCGCCTTCAAGCAGGTCGTGGCCGACCCGCGCACCCTGCCCGCGGTCGCCTTCGAGGGCGCGCAGGCCGGTGTGAGCACGGCGGCCAAGGCCGGAGCGGCCGCCCTGGCGGTCGGGGCGGCAGCGGTCGGTGCGGCGACGAGCCTGGGCCGCGGCAAGCAGCCGCCGGCCGCGGCGAAGGCCGCACCGGCTCCGGGGGTGGCGGCGAAGGCGACGGCGGCTCGCCGCCGAAGGCCGCGGCCGGCCGAAGGCCCCGCGCCAAGGCTGCGCGAAGGCCCCGGCCGCGAAGACGGGCCCCGCCGCGAAGGCCCCCGCGACGAAGGCTCCCGCGGCGAAGAAGGCGCCCGCGCCGAAGGCTCCCGCTGCCGAAGGCTCCCGCCGCGAAGAAGGCGCCCGTCGCCACGAAGGCCGCCGGCTCCGCCAAGACCCAGGGCGACGGGCGCGACGCGGGCGGCAACAGCTAGCGGTCAGCCGTCGGCGCGGCCGGCGCGGCGTCCCAGCAGCTCGGTCTGCAGGTCGCGCGCCGGCTCGCCCGGCGCCGGGCGGCGCTCCCAGCAGCCGTCGGCCCGCAGGTCCCACCGCAGCACGTCGGGCGCGAGCGACCGGTCGAGCAGGTCGAGCAGCTCGCCGCGCACCGCGGGGTCCTTGACGCGCACC
The DNA here is from genome assembly GCA_963815615.1 of uncultured Actinomycetota bacterium. GTDB lineage: Bacteria > Actinomycetota > Actinomycetes > Mycobacteriales > SCTD01 > RYN-122. Next base: position 362,317 of record CAWFHF010000006.1, read on the forward strand.
AGCGTCTCGACCCTGCGGTCGAGGTTGCGGTGCATGAGGTCGGGGCTGCCGAGCCACACCTCGGTGCGCTCGCCCTCGCCGAACGCCATCACCCGCGAGTGCTCGAGGAAGCGGCCCAGCACGCTGCGCACCCGCACCGTCTCCGACAGCCCCGGCACGCCGGGACGCAGCGCGCAGATGCCGCGCACCAGCAGGTCGACCGGGACGCCCGCGCGGCTGGCCCGGTAGAGCGCGTCGACGACGGCCTCGTCCACGATGCTGTTCGCCTTGATCCGCACCCGGGCCGGGCGGCCGGCGCGGGCGTGCTCGGCCTCGGCGTCGATCCGCTCGACCAGCCCGGTGCGCACCCCGTGCGGGCGCGACCATCAGGGTCCGGTAGGCGGTCTGGCGGCTGTAGCCGGTCAGGGTGTTGAACAGGTCGGTGAGGTCGCTGCCGACCTCGGGGTCGGCGGTCAGCAGGCCGAGGTCCTCGTAGGTGCGGGCGGTGCGCGGGTTGTAGTTGCCGGTGCCGAGGTGGGCGTAGCGGCGCAGCTCGCCCTTCTCCTGGCGCACCACCAGGCAGGTCTTGCAGTGGGTCTTGAGCCCGACCAGCCCGTAGACGACGTGGCAGCCGGCCCGCTCCAGCGCGCGGGCCCAGGTGATGTTCGCCTGCTCGTCGAACCGCGCGGTGATCTCCACGAGGACGACCACCTGCTTGCCGGCCTCGGCGGCGTCGATGAGCGCGTCGACGACGGGGGAGTCGCCCGAGGTCCGGTAGAGCGTCTGCTTGATGGCCAGCACGTGCGGGTCGCGGGCGGCCTGCTCGACGAAGCGCTGCACGGAGGTGCTGAAGGAGTCGTAGGGGTGGTGGACGAGCACGTCGCCCTCGCGCAGGGCCGCGAACACGTCGGCGGCGTGCTCGCCCTCGGCCAGCCGCGGGTGCGTGGCCGGCACGAACGGCTCGTCCTTGAGCTCGGGCCGGTCGACGCCGTGCAGCTGCCACAGCGACGACAGGTCCAGCAGCCCGGGCACCTGCACGACGTCGGCGGAGGTGATCTCGAGCTCGCGGACCAGCAGGTCCAGGACGACGTCGTCCATGTCCTCGCCGACCTCGAGGCGCACCGCCGGCCCGAAGCGGCGACGGGCGAGCTCGCGCTCGAGCGCCTGCAGCAGGTCGGCGTCGCGGTCCTCCTCGACCTCGAGGTCGGCGTTGCGGGTGACCCGGAACGGGTGCGAGGCGAGGACCTCGAGGCCGGGGAACAGCGCGTGCAGGTCGGCGCCGATGAGCTCCTCGAGCGGCAGCCAGCTGGTGCCGTCGGCACCCTCGACCGGCACGAAGCGCGCCACGTTGTTCGGGACCTTGACCCGGGCGAAGTGCTCCGTGCCGGTCGCCGGGTCGCGGACGAGCACGGCGAGGTTCAGCGACAGGCCGCTGATGTAGGGGAACGGGTGGCCGGGGTCGACGGCGAGCGGCGTGAGCACCGGGAAGACCTGGCTGCGGAAGTAGTCGTGCAGCGGGGCGCGCTGGCCGGCGTCGAGGTCGCGCCAGCGCACCACCCGCATGCCGGCGGCGGCCAGGGCGGGCCCGACGTCGTCGCGGAAGCAGCGGGCGTGCCGGCCGGCGAGCTCGCCGGCGCGCTCGGAGATGAGCGCGAGCTGCTCGCGGGGCCCGAGGCCGTCGGGGCTGCGGACGCCGAGGCCGGTGCTCTGCCGCCGCTTCAGCCCGGCCACCCGGACCATGTAGAACTCGTCGAGGTTGCTGGCGAAGATGGCCAGGAACTTCGCCCGCTCCAGCAGCGGCAGGCGTCGCGTCCTCGGCCAGCTCCAGCACGCGCCGGTTGAAGTCGAGCCAGGAGACCTCGCGGTTGAGGAACCGGTCCTCCGGCAGGGGCCTGTCCTCCGCGCGGCCTCCGCCGCGGCCCGTCCGCAGGCAGGGGCCGGGCCTCCGGCTCGACCTCCGCGTCCGCGCTCACCTGCGCATCCTGCCCGCTCAGCAGGGCGGCAGCCCCACGGGCAGCCGTCAGGCGGGCGGCGGCTCCGTGAACGGCAGCCCGACGAGGGTGAGCCGCACGACGACGCCGTCGGCCACCTCGGCGCGGACCCGCTGGCCGGGCCGCAGCAGGCGCACCGCGGGGTCGAGCGCGCCCGGCGGCGGACGGGGAGCCGGTGCCGTCGTCGCGCACGACGGTCGCCGGAGGCCCCGTCCCAGCTGCGCACCGTGGCCTGCGTGCTCACGGCAGCCCGCGCGGCGACGGCGGCCGTGCGGGGCCCGACGCCGAGGCCGAGGGCGCGGGCGAGGTCGCGCGGGGTGTCGACGTCGAGCCGCAGCCCGCAGGCGGCCTCGAGCGGCAGCGCCCCGGAGGCGAGGTGCCGCGCCAGCGAGCCGGGCCCGTAGCCGGCGTCCAGCGGCTGCCCCGCAGCGGCGGCGAGCAGCGTGGTCCCGGTGCCGGGGGCGTCGGCGACGACCCCGCGGGCACCCGGCGCCACCTGGGCGAGGGCGGCGGCGAGGTCGGCCGGGCGCAGCGCGGGCAGGTCGGCGGCCAGCGCGGCGACGCCGAGGCCGGGGGCCTCGCGGCGCAGCAGCTCGGCGCCGTGGGCCAGCGCCGGGTTGAGGCCGTCGTCGGGGTCGAGGACGGTGCGTGCGCCCAGCCGGCCCAGGGCCGCCGCGACGTCCGGGTCGCTGCTGACCACCAGCACCGCGACGACGCCGGCGCAGGCCGTGCAGGCGGCGACGACGTCCTCGGCCATGGCCAGCGCCAGGGCGCGGCGGGCGGCGTCGTCGTAGGGGCGCAGCCGGGTCTTGGCCAGCGCCAGGTGCTTGACCGGCACGACGACGCCCCAGCCCGTCCGCCCGCTCACCCGGCGAGTCTGCCAGCGGGGCTGCTCGACACGTCCCCCGTGCAGGGGCGACACTGCCGACCCGCAGGCACAGACCAGGGCGACCCGCGGGGGACCGACCAGGCGAGGAGCAGACCAGGTGCGACGACGGCGGGTTCCCCTGCGCGAGTTCGGGCCGTACTACGGCTTCGCCATCGGCGTGCTCAAGCCGCTCTGCCTGCTGCTCACCCGCAGGACCTGGCGCGGCCTGGAGCACGTCCCGGCGCAGGGCGGGGTCGTCCTGGCCGCGAACCACATCTCCCACGCCGACCCGATCGTGCTGGCCGACTACGTCGTGTTCGGATCGGGGCGGCTCGCCCGCTTCCTGGCCAAGAGCACGCTGTTCACCGGTCGCGGCCTGGTCGCCCGCGTCATGACGGGCGCCGAGCAGATCCCGGTCCACCGCGGCACCGCCGACGCCGCGCGGGCGCTCGAGGCGGCCGTCGAGGCGCTGCAGGCGCGGCGAGTGCGTCGTCGTCTACCCGGAGGGCACCGTCAGCCGCGACCCGGACAAGTGGCCGATGCAGGCGCGGACCGGCGTCGCCCGGCTCGCCCTGCTGTCGGGGGCGCCGGTCGTGCCGGTGGGCCAGTGGGGCGCCGAGACGCTGCTCGACAGCTACCGCGGCAACAAGGTCAAGGTGCCCCGCCCGCGTGCAGGTCACGGCCGGGCCGCCGGTCGACCTGTCGGCCTTCCAGGGGCGCGAGCAGACGGCCGAGCTGCTGCGACGCCGTCACCGACGAGATCATGGGAGCGATCACCCGCATCGTCGAGGACCTGCGCGGCGAGAAGGCCCCCGACGGCGTGCACCAGCGCCAGGCGGCCCGCTCCCGGCACGCCCCGCGCCCCGACGCCTCCGGTCGCGACGGGCGGAGGTCGGCATGACGCGGGCGGCGGTGCTGGGCACGGGCTCGTGGGGGACGGCCTTCGGCAAGGTGCTGGCCGACGCCGGCACCGACGTCGTGCTGTGGGCGCGCCGGCAGGAGCTGGCCGACGCCGTCAACCGGACCCACGAGAACCCCGACTACCTGCCGGGGCTGCGGCTGCCGGCCAACCTGACGGCCACCGGCGACGCGCAGGAGGCGGTGGCGGGGGCCGACTTCGTCGTGCTGGCCGTGCCGTCGCAGAGCCTGCGCGACAACCTGGCCACGGTCGCCGGGTCGCTGGCGCCCGGGGCGGTGCTGGTCAGCCTCATGAAGGGCGTCGAGCTCGGCACGCTCAAGCGGATGAGCGAGGTGATCGCGGAGGTCGCGGACGTGCCCGCGTCCCAGGTGGCCGTCGTGAGCGGGCCGAACCTGGCCAAGGAGATCGCGCTGGGGCAGCCCGCCGCGACCGTCGTCGCGTGCACCGACGGCGCGGCTGCCGAGCGGCTGCAGGCGGCGTCGAAGACCCCGTACTTCCGGCCGTACACCAACACCGACGTCGTCGGCTGCGAGCTCGGCGGCGCGGTCAAGAACGTCATCGCGCTGGCCACCGGCATGGCCGAGGGCATGGGCCTGGGCGACAACACCAAGGCGTCGCTGATGACCCGCGGGCTGGCCGAGACCGCGCGGCTCGGCGTCGTCCTCGGCGCCGACCCGCTGACCTTCTCCGGGCTGGCCGGCCTCGGCGACCTCATCGCCACCTGCAGCTCGCCGCTGTCGCGCAACCGCACGTTCGGCGAGCAGCTCGGGCGGGGGCAGACGCTGGCCGAGCTGCTGGAGCAGAAGCAGCAGACCGCCGAGGGCGTGAAGAGCTGCCGGTCGGTGCTCGACCTCGCCCGCAAGCACGACGTCGACATGCCGATCACCGAGCAGGTCGTCGCCGTCTGCCACGAGGGGCTGTCGCCGCGCGAGGTCATCAAGGCGCTGATGCAGCGGGAGTCCCGCAGCGAGTGACCGTGGCGGGTGCGTGAGACTGGGGCGGTGACACTCGGAGAGGGCACCCGCGCCGTCCACCCGCCCACCGCGGTCCCGCCGCGCCAGGCCCCGCTGGCCCCGGTCGTGTACCGGACGGCGACCTTCGTCTTCGACTCCGCGAAGGAGATGGAGGACGTGTTCGCCGGCGCGCCCGGGCACTCCTACAGCCGCACCGACAACCCGTCGGCCCAGGCCTTCGCCGACGCCGTCGCGGCCCTGGAGGGCGCCGAGGCCGGGCAGTCGTTCGCCTCGGGGACGGCTGCGGCCGCCGGGGTCCTGATGGCCCTCACCTCTGCCGGCGCGCACGTCGTGGCGCCGCGCGAGGTCTACGGCGGCACGTGGTCGCTGCTGGTGCACCAGCTGGCCCGCTTCGGCGTGGAGACCACCTTCGTCGACACCGCCGACCCCGAGCAGGTCCGGGCCGCGCTGCGCCCGGAGACGGCCCTGGTGTGGGCCGAGACGCTGTCCAACCCGACGATGGCGGTGGCCGACCTGCCCGCGCTGTCCGCCGTCGCGCACGCGGCGGGCGTGCCGCTGGTCGTCGACAGCACCTTCGCCTCCCCGGTGGTCTGCCGGCCGCTGGAGCACGGCGCCGACCTCGTCGTGCACTCGGCCACCAAGTACCTCGGCGGGCACAGCGACGCCACGGGAGGGGTGGTCGTGGGGTCCGCCGAGCTGGTGGCCCGCGTCCGCAAGGTGCGCGTCGACACCGGTGCGGCGCTGTCGCCCGACGACGCCGTCCTGCTGCAGCGCGGCCTGCACACCCTGCCGCTGCGGGTCGAGCGGCAGTGCCGGACCGCGCTCGCGGTCGCGGAGGCGCTGGCCGCTCACCCGGCGGTGCAGCGGGTCGACCACCCCGGGCTGCCGGGGCACCGCGACCACGCCGTCGCGAAGCGGCTGCTGCGCGAGGGCGTGTACGGGGCCGTCCTCACGGTCACGCCCCGGGGCGACCGGCAGGCCGGGATGGCCCTCGTCGACGGGCTGCGCCTGGTGGCGCGGGCGACCTCGCTCGGCGGGACCGTCTCCAAGGCCGTCCACATCGCGACCACCACGCACCGCTCGCTGCCGCCCGAGGCGTTGCGGGCGGGCGGCATCGGTGAGGCGTCCGTGCGGGTGAGCGTCGGCCTGGAGGACGCCGAGGACGTGGTCGCCGACCTGCTGCAGGCGCTGGACCGGCTGTGAGGCGGCGCTGACGCTCGCGCACGTCGCCCGCACCCTGCTGGAGCACTACGGCGACGAGCCCTGGTGGTGGCCCGTGCTCGTCCCGTCGCTGCCCCGCGAGGACGAGCTGCTGCTCGGCGTGGTCCTGTGCCAGCAGAGCCGCTGGGAACGGGTCGAGCAGGCGCTGCTGCGGCTCGACGCCGCCGGCCTGGTCACCTGGGAGGCGCTGGCCGTCGCCGACCCCGCCGTCCTGCAGCCCCTGCTCGTCGGTGTCGCCTACCCGCCCACCCGCGCCCGGCTGCTCCCGCGGCTCGCGGCTGCGGTGCTGGACGCCGGCGGGCTGCCGACCGTGCTCGCCGCCCCCGACGCCCGCGCCCGCCTGCTCGCGCTGCCGCAGGTCGGCCCCGAGACCGCCGACACGATGCTGGCCTTCGCCGCCGGGCAGCACGTCCCCGTCGTCGACGCCTACCTGCGCCGCGTGCTCGGCCGGCTGGGCCTGGTCGACCCGCACGCCTCCTACGCGGCGGTCCGCGCCCGGCTGGACGCCGACGACACGGGGGGAGTGCGGTGGGACGTGCTGCACGCCGTCGTCGTCGAGCACGGCATCCACCACTGCCTCACCGGACGGCCGCTCTGCCGGGCGCAGGGCCACGGCAGGCGCGACTACGCCGAGCCGCGCAAGTGCGTCGGCCACTGCACGTCCTGCACCGCCTGCCCGCTGCTCCAGGTGTGCCCGACAGGTCGCAGTGGGCAGGGGTGACCCATGGAGACCTTCGACGTCGTCGTGCTGGGTGCCGGGTCAGCGGGGGAGAGCGTCGCCGACGCCCTGGCCGAGGCGGGCCGCTCGGTGGCCCTGGTCGAGGCGCTCCGCGTCGGCGGTGAGTGCCCCTACGTCGCCTGCATGCCGAGCAAGGCGGTGCTGCGCAGCGCCGAGGCCCGGGTCGAGGCCCGCTCGCTGACCGAGCTGGGCGGCAGCTCCTCGTCACCCCCGCTCGACGACGACGCCACGGCGTTCGCCGCCGCCGTCGTCCGCCGCGACGACGTCGCCGAGCACCGCGACGACGCCGGCGCCGCGGACGAGCTGCGCGAGGGCGGCGTCGTCCTGGTGCGCGGCCGCGGCACGGTGGTCCGCGAGGGCGTCGTCCGCGTCGAGCCCGACGACGGCGGGGACGCCCGCGAGCTCGCCTGGACCGACCTGGTGGTCGCGACGGGCAGCACCGCGGTCGTGCCCGACCTGCCCGGGCTCGACGCCGTGCCGACCTGGACCAGCGACGAGGCGCTGTCGACGCAGGAGCGCCCGGAGAGCCTGCTGGTCCTCGGCGGCGGCGCGGTGGGCGTGGAGCAGGCGCAGTCCTTCGCCCGCTTCGGCACCCGCGTCATGCTCGTCGAGAGCGGCGACCAGCTGCTGGGCAAGGAGGAGCCGAGCGTCGCCGCCCTGCTGGCCGACGCCCTGCGCGCCGACGGCGTCGACGTCCGGCTGGGGGCCAGTGCGGAGCGCTTCGAGGCCGGGGACGGCGGCGGGGCGCGGGTCCACCTGGCCGACGGCGCCGGCGTCGTCGAGGTCGAGCGGGTGCTGGTCGCGACGGGGCGGAAGCCCACCGTCGAGGGGCTCGGCCTGGACGTCCTCGGCGTCGAGCCCGACGACAGCGGCGCCGTGGCGACCGACGACCACTGCCGGGTCCAGGGCCAGCAGCACGTCTGGGCCGCCGGTGACGTCACCGGCACCGCGCCCTACACCCACACCGCGAACTACCAGGCGCGCGTGGTCAGCGAGAACCTGCTCGGCCGCGACCGCACCGCCGACTACCGGGCCATCCCGCGGGCCGTCTACACCTCGCCCGCGGTCGCCAGCGTCGGCATGGACGAGGCGACCGCACGGGAGCAGGGCATCGACGCCGTGACCGCCGTCATGGACCTCGCGCAGGTCGCCCGCGCCGCGACCGAGGGCGCCGGCGGCGGGCGGCTGGTGCTCACCGCCGACCGCGCGCAGGGCGTGCTCATCGGCGCCTCGGCGATCGGCCCGCGCGCCGACGAGTGGCTGTCCGAGGCGACCCTCGCCGTCCGCGCCCAGGTGCCGCTGTCGGTGCTGACCGACGTCGTCCACGCCTTCCCGACCTTCGGCGAGGCCTACGAACCGCCGCTGCGCGAGCTGGCCGGCAAGGTGGCCCGGTGAAGCCGCTCGAGGGCCTCGTCGCGCTGGTCACCGGCGGCGGCAGCGGCATCGGCGCGGCGACCTGCGAGCGGCTCGCCCGCGACGGCGCCGCCGTCGCCGTCAACGGGCGCAGCGAGGACGCGGTGCGCGACACCGTCGAGCGCTGCCGGGCGCTCGGGGTCGAGGCGGTCCCCGCGCTCGCCGACGTGTCCGACCCCGACGCCGTCCAGGCCGCGGTCGCGGCCGTCGTCGAGCGGCTGGGCGGCCTGGACATCGCCGTCAACAACGCCGGCATGCAGAAGGAGGTGCCGTTCCTGGAGACCGACGTGCAGACCTGGCGCAGCCAGCTGGCGGTCGACCTCGACGGCGCCTTCTACGTCGCCCACGCCGCCGCCACGCACATGGCCGGCGCACGGCGGCGGGGTGATCGTCAACGTCACGAGCGTCCACGAGCACCAGCCCCGTCCGGGCTACGCCCCCTACTGCGTCGCCAAGGCCGGCCTCGGGATGCTCACCAAGGTCATGGCCCGCGAGCTCGCGCCGCAGGGCATCCGCGTGGTGTCGGTCGCGCCCGGCGCGATCGAGACGGCGATGCAGGGCGACCAGACCGAGGCAGGAGCGCGCCGAGCAGCTGGAGGGCATCCCCGCGGGCCGGCTCGCGCAGCCGTCGGAGGTCGCCGCCCTCATCGCCTTCCTGGTGAGCAAGGAGGCTGCCTACGTCAGCGGGACCAGCGTCGTCATCGACGGCGCGCTGGAGACCGAGGTCTCCCTGGCGTGAGCCCGCCCCCGCTACCGTCCCGGTCATGACGCGCACCCGGGTCGCCGTCCTGTTCGGCGGCCGCAGCACCGAGCACGCGATCTCGTGCGTCTCGGCCGGCAGCGTCCTCGGCGCGCTCGACCGCGACCGCTACGACGTCGTCGCCGTGGGCATCACCCCCGAGGGGCGCTGGGTGCTCGCGCCCGACGACCCGTCGCGGCTGGTCATCAGCGGCCGCGAGCTGCCCGCGGTCAAGGACGGCGCCGCGGTGGCGCTGCCCGGCGACCCGACCGTCGGGCTCATCCCGCTCGAGGACGGCGCGGTCGTGCCCGGCAGCGTGCTGGGCACCGTCGACGTCGTCTTCCCGGTCCTGCACGGCCCCTACGGCGAGGACGGCACCGTGCAGGGCCTGCTCGAGATGGCCGGCGTCCCCTACGTCGGCAGCGGCGTGCTGGCCAGCGCCGCGGCGATGGACAAGGCCGTCGCGAAGGTGCTGCTGCAGGCGGCCGGGCTGGCCGTGGCGCCGTCGGTGCTCGTGCGCGAGGGCGAGCCGGTCGACCGCGAGGCCGTCGCCGCGCTCGGCCTGCCGGTGTTCGTCAAGCCCGCCCGGGGCGGCTCCAGCATCGGCATCACCCGCCTCCTCGACCTCGCCGACCTCGACCTCGCCCTCACCACCGCCTTCGCCGCCGACCCCAAGGTGCTGGTCGAGGCCGCGGTGACCGGCCGGGAGGTCGAGTGCGGGGTGCTGCAGACCGCCGACGGGCCGCGGGCGAGCGTGCCGGCCGAGGTGCGGGTCGTCGGCGACTACGACTTCTACGACTTCGAGGCCAAGTACCTCGACGCCGCCACCGAGCTGACCTGCCCCGCGGACCTGCCCGACGACGTCACCCGCGCCGTGCAGGAGGCCTCGCTCACGGCCTACCGGGCGCTCGGCTGCGAGGGACTGGCCCGCGTCGACTTCTTCGTCGGGCCCGACGGCAGCGCTGACGGTCAACGAGGTCAACACCATGCCGGGCTTCACCAGCACCTCGATGTTCCCGCGCATGTGGGCGGCCTCCGGGCTCGACTACCCGGCGCTCGTCGACGCGCTCGTGCAGGCCGCGCTGGCCCGCCGCCCCGGCCTGCTGCGCTAGCCGCCGGGGGCGGGGCTGGGCGTCGGCAGCGCGCGCAGCGCCCCCGTCAGGTCGACCAGCACCTGGCTGTCGTAGACGTCGGGGACCGTCACCGCGACGGTGACCGCCCCGCCGCTGGTGGTGAAGCGGGTCGCCGCGCCGACGTCGCGGGTGGTGAAGGCGACCAGCGGGCCGTCGTCGTTCGGGCCGACCTCCACCGGCGGCTCGGGCCGCGCGGGCAGCTCGACGCCGCACTCCAGCGTGACGGCGGGCTCGCCCCACGCGGCGGTGCGCCCGGGGTCGCCGGTGACCTCGCGGCGGGTCAGCCCCTCGCCGATCTCCTCGGGCAGCGCGCGCAGCAGGGCGCTGCAGGTCGACACGACCAGGGTCGCCGTCGGGCTGGGCACGGGCACGTCGACCGGCCCGGACGGGGCCGGGGACGGCTCGGGGCTCCCCGCGCCGGTGCAGGCGGTCAGCAGGAGCAGCGCGAGCGCTGCGGGCACCTGCCTCAGAGGTGCACGACGGGGCACGTCAGGGTGCGGGTGATGCCGTCGACGCCCTGCACGCGGGCGACCACGAGGCGGCCGAGCTCGTCCATGTCGGAGGCCTCGGCGCGGACGATGACGTCGTAGGGGCCGGTGACGTCCTCCGACTGGGCGACGCCCTCGAGACCGGCGATGGCCGCGGCGACGGCCGCTGCCTTCCCGACCTCGGTCTGGATGAGGATGTAGGCCTGGACCACGAGGACCGGGTCCTTTCGACGACGGGGAGGGTGGGTCGTGGCGGACGTTACCGCAGGCGCTCTGGGCGAGGACGGGCTCGTCGCGCGGGTGGTGGCGCGGCTGCCCCAGGGCCCGCAGGTGCTGCTCGGGCCGGGTGACGACGCCGCCGTGGTGGCCGCGCCGGACGGCCGGGTCGTCGCCACGACCGACGTCGCGGTGGAGGGCGTGCACTTCCGCCGCGACTGGTCCAGCGCCTACGACGTCGGGCGCAAGGTCGCCGCCGCCAGCCTGGCCGACGTCATGGCGATGGGCGCGACGGCGACCGCGCTGCTGGTGGCGCTGGTGGCCCCTGCCGACCTGCCGGCGGAGTGGGCCGACGGCCTGGCCGACGGGCTGCGCGACGAGGCCGACCTGGTGGAGGCGTCGGTGGTGGGGGGCGACACCGTCCGGGGGGACGTGCTGACGGTCGCGGTCACCGCCCTGGGCGACCTCGGCGGGCGCGCCCCCGTCACGCGGGCGCGCGCCCGGCCCGGCGACGTCGTCGTCGTCAGCGCGGGGCTCGGGCGGCAGCGGCGCCGGGCTGCGCGCGCTGCAGGAGGGGGTGCGCTCGGGCGACGTCGTCGAGCGGCACCGCCGGCCGACGCCGCCCTACGCGGCCGGGCCGGCGCTCGCCGACCTGGGTGCCACCGCCATGTGCGACCTGTCCGACGGGCTCCTGGTCGACCTCGGGCGGCTGTGCCTGGCCAGCGGGGTGCGCGTCGAGCTCGACCCCGCCGCCCTGCCGCTCGCCCCGACCGCCACGCTGCAGGACGCCCTGCACGGCGGGGAGGACCACGGCCTGCTCGCGACCGTCCCGCTGGGCGTGCTCGCCCAGGCCGAGGAGCTGGGGTTGACCGGCGTCGGGCGGGTGCGCGAGGGCACCGGGGTCGTCGACCTGTCCGGCGCCCCGTTCCCCGACGGCGGGTGGCGGCACTACCCGCGCTGAGCCCCGCGCGCGGGCAGCGGCACGACGTCGAGGTCCCGCGCCACGACGACGTCCGGGTGCTCGGCGGCCGCCTCCGCCCGGTGCTCCTCGAGGTCCGGGTAGCGCTGCGAGAGGTGGACGAGCACCACGCGGCGCGCCCCCGCCTCGCGCCCGAGCCGGGCGGCCTGGGCGGCGGTGAGGTGCCGGTGGTCGGCCGCCAGCTGCGCGTCGCGCTCCAGGTAGGTCGCCTCCACGACGAGCAGGTCGACGTCCTCGGCCAGCCGCCGCGCCCCCTCGCAGAGCCCGGTGTCCATGACGACCGCGACCTTCTGCCCCGGCCGCGGCACGCTGACGTCCTCCAGCCGCACGCCGCGGACCGTCCCCCCGCCCTGCAGCACCCGCACCTCGGGCCCGCCGATCCCGGCCTCGGCCAGCGCGCCGGGCAGCAGCCGGCGGCCGTCGTCCTCGACCACGCGGTAGCCGACGGCGGGCACGCGGTGCAGCAGCGGGGCGGTCTCCACCCGCCAGCCCGGGCCGCGCAGCACGACGTCGTCGCGGTCCTCGGCGGCCGGCGCCCACACGAGCGGGTAGGGGGAGCCGCCGGCCAGCGCGAAGTCGGTCAGCAGCCGCAGCCGGGGGACCGCGCTGGCCGGGCAGGCCAGCGGCACCTGCGCGGTGCGCCCGTCGAGCGCCATCCGGGCGAGCACGCCGTGCAGGCCCATGCAGTGGTCGCCGTGCGCGTGGGTGACGCAGACGGCGTCGATGCCGCTGCTGGCGACCCCCGCGTGGACGAGCTGGCGCTGCGTGCCCTCGCCGCAGTCGACCAGCAGCCCGAGCCGGCCCCACGGCCCGTCCAGCCGGACCAGCACCGAGACGTGGTTGCGCTCCCGGGTCGGCGCCTGGCTGGCGGTCCCGAGGACGACGACGTCGCTCAGTCGCGTCCCCAGTCGTCCTCGGCCCTGTCCTGCGCGTCGCGCTCGGCGGTGCGCCGGCGGGCGGTCTCGAGCGCGCCCGCGGCCTCCTGCTCGGTGGCGAACGGGCCGAGCCGGTCGCCGCTGCGGCAGTCGTGCTCCTGCTCGACCTTGCCGTGGCGCAGGCACCACCACCAGGTCATCGGGTCCACGTCCACGGCAGCGTCCACGTCAGTCTCCTCGGGGTCCGGCGCGGGGCCTACCCGCTCAGGCCCCCGGCCAGACCCCGCCAGGACCCCGGCCGAGTCTCCGGCCCAGCCCCCGGACACGCCGCAGGCCCGGTCCCTGCTCGGGGACCGGGCCTGCGGTGGGGCTCGGCGACTAGATCGGGCGCACCTGGTCGGCCTGCGGGCCCTTCTGGCCCTGGGTGATCTCGAACTCGACGCGCTGGCCCTCGTCGAGGGAGCGGTAGCCGTCGCTCTGGATCGCGCTGTAGTGGACGAAGACGTCCGCGCCGCCGCCGTCGACGGCGATGAAGCCGAAGCCCTTCTCGGCGTTGAACCACTTCACTGCGCCCTGTGCCATGTGCTGAATCTCTCTCTTGCTGGACGGCCCCACGCTCCGCGGGACCGAGTCGTGCCGGTCCGGACGGACGAGAGCGTGCGACTGCGCGGGAGCGTACACACGCAGCGCGCTGCTGGACAGGGCGGTGCCGCAGCAGCGGGAGGTCGAGCGGGAGCGGGGCGCCGGCTAGGCGCGGGTGACCTTGCCGGCCTTGATGCAGGAGGTGCAGACGCCGAGCTTCTTCGGGGTCTTGCCGGCCTTGCCGACCATGGCGCGCACCGTCTGGATGTTCGGGTTCCAGCGGCGGCGGGTCCGGCGGTGCGAGTGGCTGACGGACATGCCGAAGCCGGGGCCCTTGCCGCAGACGTCGCAGGTGGCAGCCACGGGGTTCTCCAGACGATCAGGTGGGGGTCGAGCCGAGGGTCGAGCGCGTCGGGGCGTGCGCCACCGGACGACAGACGACGACAGTACCAGCGGCCGCGGCGAGGCCCCGGTCGTCCGCGGAGCGCCCCGTGGTGACGGTGGCGGACGTTAGCCTCGCCACACTCCCGCGAGGGCGGGACCGCACGCCCCGCGCGCGGACGGCCGGACGGAGGCGGGAGCGGCGTGCTGCAGGTGCTCGACGCCGACGGGCTGCGCCGCTGGGTCGTCGCCGGCGTCACGGCGCTGCGGGCGCGCGCGCGAGGAGATCGACGCCCTCAACGTCTACCCGGTCCCGGACGGCGACACCGGCACGAACCTGCTGCTGACCCTGCAGTCGGTCGCCGACGCGGTCGCGGCGGCGCCCCCCGACCTCGCCGCCACCGTCCGGGCGGTCGCCCGCGGCGGGCTGATGGGGGCGCGCGGCAACTCCGGCGTGATCCTGGCGCAGCTGCTGCGCGGCCTGGTCGAGGGCTGGCCGGAGGGGGGCGCGGGCCCGCGACGAGCTGCGCGCCGGGCTCGTCCGCGCGGCCGACCTCGCCTGGTCCGCCGTCGCCGCGCCGGTCGAGGGCACGGTGCTCAGCGTCGCCCGCGGCGCCGCCGACGGCGCGCAGGGGAGCGACCTGGCCGCCGTCGTGCGCAGCGCCCGGGCCGCCGCCGAGGCCGCCCTGTCCCGCACCCCCGAGCAGCTCGCCGTCCTGCGCGACGCCGGGGTCGTCGACGCCGGCGGCCGCGGGCTGTGCGTGCTGCTGCAGGCCCTCGAGCAGGTCGTCACCGGCGAGGCGGCCGACGCGGCGCCCGCCCTGCTCGTCCCGCGCGACCGCAGCGGCGTCGCCGGCAGCCGCGAGTCCGGCAGCGACGCCTACGCCTACGAGGTGCAGTACCTGCTGGCCGACAGCACGCAGGAGCGTGTCGAGGCGCTCTGCACGGCCCTGTCCTCGCTCGGCGACTCGCTCGTCGTCGTCGGGGAGCAGGACGACGACGGCGGGCTGTGGAACGTCCACGTGCACGTCAACGACGTCGGGGCCGCCCTCGAGGCGGGCGTCGAGGCGGGGCGGCCGTCGCGCATCACGGTCACCCGCTTCGCCGACCAGCAGGCGGCGCGCGCGCAGGCCCCCGTGCAGGCCCGGGCCGTCGTCGCCGTCGCCCCCGGCCCGGGGCTGGCCGCGCTGTTCCGCGACTGCGGGGCGACCCCGGTCGACGGCGGGCCGACCGCGAACCCCTCCACCGCCGAGGTCGTCGCGGCGGTGCACGCCACCGGCGCCCGGGAGGTGCTGGTGCTGCCCAACGACCCGAACGTCCTGGCCGTCGCCCGGGCCGCTGCGCGAGGCCTGCGAGGACGACGCCCTGTCGGTCGCCGTCGTGCCCACGCGCTCGGTGGTGCAGGGGCTCGCCGCCCTCGCCGTCGCCGACGCGTCCCTGCCGCTGGAGCAGACCGCCGCCGCGATGACCGAGGCCGCGGAGGCCACCCGCTGGGCCGAGGTCACCACCGCCGTCCGCGACGCCACCACCCCCGCCGGGCCGTGCCGGGCGGGGGACGCCCTGGGGCTGCTGCTGGGCGAGGTGTGCGAGGTGGGGCCGGACCTGGAGCAGGTGGCGGGCGCGCTGCTCGGCCGGCTGCTCGCCGGCGGCGCCGAGCTGGTGACGGTGCTGGTCGGGGAGGGCGCCCCCGACGGCGTCGCCGACCGGCTGGCCGCGCAGGCCGCCGCCGCCGGCGCCGAGACCACGGTCTACGCGGGCGGGCAGCCGCACTACCCCCTGCTGCTGGGCGCCGAGTAGCCGTGCGGCTCGACACCCCGCTGGTCAAGGCGCTCGGGGACCGCACCGCCAAGGCCCTCGCGACGCACCTGGGCCTGCAGACCGTCGGCGACCTGCTGCACCACTACCCGCGCCGCTACGCCGAGCGCGGCAAGCTCACCGGCTTCGACGAGCTCGAGGTCGGCGAGCACGCCACCGTGTTCGCCGAGGTCGTCAAGAGCAGCGGCCGCCGGCTGCGGCCCAAGCTGCACAAGACCGACGTCACGGTCAGCGACGGCAGCCGCACCATGACCATGGCCGTGTTCAACCGGCCGTGGGCCGAGCGCGACCTGCGGCCCGGCCGCCGCGCCTTCTTCGCCGGCAAGGTCGAGACCTTCCAGGGCAAGGTGCAGCTGGCCAACCCCGAGTGGCAGCTCGTCGACGACGAGGACGGCGCGGTCGCCGCCGACTTCGCCGGCGCGCTCGTGCCGATCTACCCGGCGACCGCGAAGGTCTCCACCTTCGTGCTGCAGACCAGCGTCCGCACGGTGCTGCCCGTCGTCGAGGTCGGGCCGGACCCGCTGCCGCCGGAGCTGCGCGAGGAGCACGGGCTGCCGGGGCTGTTCGAGGCCTTCGCCGGCATCCACTCGCCCGCCGGCTGGGGCGACGTGCAGCGCGCCCGCGCCCGGCTGCGCTGGGACGAGGCGTTCGTGCTGCAGGTCGTGCTGGCCCAGCGCCGCGCCGCCGTCGCCGCCAGCCCCGGCACGCCCCGGGTCCCCCGGCCGGGCGGGCTGCTCGACGCCTTCGACGCCGCCCTGCCCTTCGAGCTCACGGCGGGGCAGCGCGAGGTGGGCGACACGCTGCTCGCCGAGCTGGCCCGCCCGGCGCCGATGAACCGGCTGCTGCAGGGCGAGGTCGGCTCGGGCAAGACGCTGGTCGCGCTGCGGGCGATGCTCGCCGTGGTCGACGCCGGGGGGCAGGCGGCGCTGCTCGCCCCGACCGAGGTGCTGGCCCAGCAGCACGCCCGCTCGCTGCGCGACCTGCTCGGCCCGCTCGCCCGCGCCGGGGAGCTCGACGGCGCGCCCGAGGCCACCCGGGTCGCCCTGCTCACCGGTTCGCTCGGCGCGGCCGCCCGGCGGTCGGCCCTCGCGGAGGTCGCGTCGGGGGAGGCCGGGCTCGTCGTCGGCACCCACGCGCTGCTGTCCGAGGGCGTGGCCTTCGCCGACCTCGGCCTCGTCGTCGTCGACGAGCAGCACCGCTTCGGCGTCGAGCAGCGCGACGCCCTGCGCGCCAAGGGCGCGACCCCGCCGCACGTGCTCGTCATGACCGCGACGCCGATCCCGCGCACCGTCGCCATCACCGTCTACGGCGACCTGGAGGTCTCGACCCTCACCGAGCTGCCGCGCGGCCGGTCGCCGATCCGCAGCAACGTCGTGCCGCTCGCCGAGCACCCCGGCTGGCTCGACCGCGCCTGGCAGCGGGTCCGCGAGGCCGCCGCCGAGGGCCGGCAGGCGTTCGTCGTCTGCCCGCGCATCGGCGGCGACGACGCCGAGCCCTCCGACGACGGCAGGCGCCCGGCGGCCGCCGTCGAGGACGTGGCGCCGATGCTCGTGCAGGGCCCGCTCGCCGGCCTGCGGGTCGCCGCCCTGCACGGCCGGATGCCGACGGAGGACAAGGACGCCGTGATGCAGGCGTTCTCGCGCGGCGAGCTCGACGTGCTGGTCGCCACCACCGTCATCGAGGTCGGCGTCGACGTCCCCAACGCCACGGTCATGGTCGTGCTCGACGCCGACCGCTTCGGCGTCAGCCAGCTGCACCAGCTGCGCGGGCGCATCGGCCGCGGCGCCCACCCCGGGCTGTGCCTGCTCGTCAGCGACGCCGAGGGCGGCAGCCCGGCCCGCGAGCGGCTCGACGCCGTCGCCGCCACCACCGACGGCTTCGCGCTGTCGCGGCTGGACCTCGAGCAGCGGCGCGAGGGCGACGTGCTCGGCGCCTCGCAGAGCGGCTCCCGCTCCAGCCTGCGGATGCTGCAGCTGCTGCGCGACGTCGACGTCATCCTGGCCGCGCGCGAGGCGGCCGGGGCCGTCGTCGGGCAGGACCCGGCGCTGGAGCGGCACCCGGCGCTGGCCGGGGCGGTCGCCAGCCTGCTCGACGCGGAGCGGGCCGACTACCTCGAGAAGGCCTGAGCCGCTCCTGCGGGCTACTTGCCGAGGCCCAGCGCGTAGCCCTCGACGGCGGTGTCGAGCGACCCGCCGCCCTGCAGGACGACCTGGAACGTGACCGTCTGCTCGGCGATCCGGGAGCGCAGCTCGACGGCGTGCGGGCCCTCCTGCGTGAAGGTGGCCGGCACGGTGACGACGACCGCGGTCTGCTGCCGGTGGACGTTCACCGTGACGTCGGCGTGCTCGTGGCCGACCTCGACGCCGCCGGGGCCGGTGACGTGCAGGTCGAGGTGGTAGCTCTGGCCGACGTCGGCGGGCTCGAGCTGCAGGACCAGCACCACCGGGATGGAGTGCGAGGCCGGGAAGCGCGTCGCGGCGACGCCGTCCCACAGGCCGCCCTCCACGCGCAGCCTGTCCTTGACGTGCTCGGCACTCTCGGCGAAGAACATCGCAGCGACCTTCATGCGCCCCAGCCTGCCAGAGCCCGGCACCGCCACGGGCGGCCTGCCTACGGTGGTGCGGTGACTCGGATCATCGCGGGGCAGGCCCGCGGCCGGCGGCTGCAGGTCCCCGACGGGCTCGGCACCCGGCCCACCAGCGACCGGGCCCGCGAGGGCCTGTTCTCCAGCCTGCAGTCGCTGCTCGACCTCGACGGCGCGCGCGTCCTGGACCTCTACGCCGGCAGCGGCGCGCTCGGCCTGGAGGCGCTCAGCCGGGGCGCCGGCACGGCGACGCTCGTCGAGGACGACCCGATGACCCTGCGCGTCCTGCAGGCCAACGCCGACGCCGTCGGGCTGCCGGGCGCGCACGTCGTCGGGGAGCGGGCCGAGCGGTTCCTGTCCGAGCGGTTGCTGTCCGAGCGCTCCCTGGCCGGGGGCGCCGGGCCGCGCTACGACCTCGCCCTGCTCGACCCGCCCTACGAGCTCGACGTGCAGCCGGTGCTGGAGGCGCTCGTGCCGTGGCTGGCCGACGACGCCGTCGTCGCCGTCGAGCGCCGCCGGCGGGGGCCCGACGTCGCCTGGCCGGGCGGCCTCGAGGGCGTCCGCGAGCGCAAGTACGGTGAGGCCATGCTCTGGTACGCGGTCCGCGCGGGCTCCCCGACGGGGACGGGCGCGTGAGGCGCGCCGTCTGCCCCGGCTCCTTCGACCCGGTCACCCTCGGCCACCTCGACATCATCGGACGGGCCAGCAGCCTGTACGACGAGGTCGTCGTCGCGGTGGGCATGAACAAGTCCAAGAAGCGGATGTTCACCTTCGACGAGCGCACCGAGCTGCTGCGGGAGGCGACCGCGCCGTACGGCAACGTCGTCGTCGACAGCTTCGACGGGCTGATCGTCGACTTCTGCCGCGAGCACGACGTGCAGGTCATCGTGAAGGGCCTGCGGGCCATCAGCGACTTCGACTACGAGCTGCAGATGGCGCAGATGAACCACGGGCTCGCCGGCGTCGAGACGCTGTTCATGACGACGAACCCGCTCTACAGCTTCCTGTCCTCCAGCCTGGTCAAGGAGGTCGCGACCTACGGGGGCGACGTCAGCGGGCTGGTCCCGGACCACGTGCACGCCGTCCTGCTCGAGCGGCTGGCCAGGGACTGACCGCGGTGGGCACCGGGGGCGAGGCGGTCCACGCCACGCTCGACGACGTCGTCCGCACGGTCGAGCAGGCCCGCACGATGCCGATGTCGGCGTCGGCGGTCGTCCACCGGCCCGAGCTGCTGGCCCTGCTGGAGCAGCTGCGCACCCAGCTGGCACAGGCGCTGGGCGCGGCGGAGGAGGTGCTGGGCGCGCGCGACGACGTCGTCGAGCAGGGGCGGCAGGAGGCGGCCCGCCTGGTGCAGGAGGGGCTCCGCGAGCGCGACCTGCTGGTGTCGCGGACCGAGGTGCACCGCGAGGCGGCGGCCGAGGCGGCCCGGCTGGTGGCGGAGGCCGAGGCGACGGCCGCGACGATGCGGGTGCAGGTCGACGACTACGTCGACGGCAAGCTCGCCACCTTCGAGGTCGTCCTGCACCGGACGCTGGAGGCGGTCGAGCGGGGCCGGGCCAAGCTCGCCGGCCGGTCGGCGCTCGACGCGCTGGCCGGCGGCGAGCAGGACGAGCCGCTGCCGCAGTAGCGCGCAGGGTCCGGGACGGCCCTTCCGGTAGGCTCGGGTGCGCCGATGACGAGAACACCCGTGCCCTCATGACCCAGACGGACAGGAACAGCCCGCCCCGCCTCGACCCGCACGCCCCCCTGGTGCTCGACACGCGCGAGCTCGGGAGGCGCCCCGGGTCGATGCGCGAGCTCGGCTTCACCGCTCCTGCTCCCGAGGGGCTCGGACTGGTCGACCTGATCGGCGTGCCCGTCGGTGCCGAGCTCGACCTGGACCTCAGGCTCGAGAGCGTCATGGAGGGCGTGCTCGTCAGCGGCACCGTCACGGGGCCGCTGACCGGTGAGTGCGGCCGGTGCCTGGAGCCCGTCAGCGACACGCTGTCGGTCTCGCTGCAGGAGCTGTTCGTCTACGCCGACAAGCACGACAAGCACGACAGCAGGGCCGGCAGGTCGTCCTCCCCGGAGGCCGACGACGAGGACGAGGTGCCCACCATGGTGGGCGACCTGCTCGACCTCGAGCCGGTGCTGCGCGACGCGGTGGTGCTCGCACTGCCGCTGACCCCGCTGTGCCAGGAGGACTGCTCCGGGCTGTGCGCCGAGTGCGGCGAACGGCTCGACGACCTCCCGGAGGACCACACGCACGACGCGGTCGACGCCCGGTGGGGGGCCCTGGCGGGCCTCCTGCAGGACACCGGCCCGCAGCAGACCGGCACCACCAGCCCGCAGACCCGCAGCACGACCGAGGAGCAGTAGACATGGCCGTCCCGAAGCGCAAGATGTCGCGCAGCAACACCCGCTCGCGCCGCTCGCAGTGGAAGACCGCCCTCCCGGTCCTCACGACCTGCGACCGCGGCCACACCACGCGCCCGCACACCGTCTGCGCGGAGTGCGGCCGCTACGACGGCCGCACCGTCCTCGCGGTCTGACGCTCTCCTCCCCGCGGTGACGCGCGTCGCCCTCGACCTGCTCGGGGGCGACCGCGCGCCGGAGCAGGTCGTCGACGGCGCCCTGCTCGCCGCCGCGGAGCAGCCCGACGTCGAGGTCGTCCTCGTCGGGCCGCCCGACACCGCCGCTCGCCTGCTCTCCGAGAGGGGGGCCGACGGGCGGCTCGCTGTCGTTGCCGCCTCCCAGGTGGTGGGCATGGACGAGGACCCCGCCCGGGGGGTCCGTGCCAAGCGCGACGCCACCGTGCGGGTCTGCGCCCGGCTGGTGCGCGACGGCGGCGCCGACGCGATGGTCAGCGTGGGCTCGACCGGTGCCGCCCTGGCCGCCGCCGTCTTCACCCTGGGCCGGCTCAAGGGCATGTCGCGCCCGGCGCTCGGCGTCGTCGTCCCCGCGGGCGCCGGGCCGCTGGTCCTGCTCGACGCCGGCGCCACCGTCGAGGCCTCGCCCGGGCTGCTCGGCCAGTTCGCCCTCGCCGGCGCCGCCTTCGCGACCGTGCGCCTGGGCCTGGACCGCCCCCGGGTGGGCCTGCTGACCAACGGCGAGGAGCCCGGCAAGGGCGACCCCCTGCGCAAGGACGCCTTCGACGTCCTGTCGGCCCTGCCCGTGCACTTCGTCGGCAACGTGGAGGGCCGCGACGTCCCGGCCGGGGGCGTCGCCGACGTCGTGGTCACCGACGGGTTCACCGGGAACGTGCTGCTCAAGGGGCTCGAGGGGGCCGCGGAGCTGGTCACCGGGACGCTGCGGGACGCGTTCGCCGGCAGCCCCGACGTGCTGGCCGGCCCTCACCGAGGCGACGGCCCACCGCGAGCCGGACGCGCTCGGAGGCGGCATGCTGCTCGGCGTGGACGGGGTCGTGGTCGTGGGGCACGGGGGCAGCTCGCCGCGGGCGGTGGCCAGCTGCATCGCGGTCGCGGCCCAGGCCGCGCAGGAGGGGCTGGTGCCCCGCCTGGCGGCGGCGCTCGAGGACCTGCGGGCGCGCGCATGACGCCGGAGGAGGTGCTGGAGGTCGTCCGGTCGGCCGTCGTCACCGTGCTCGAGGTCGAGCCCGGGACGGTCACCCGAAGCACCCGCTTCCGCGAGGACCTCGAGGCCGACTCGCTCGCCCTCGTCGAGATCGTCGAGATCGTGGAGGAGACGCTCGCGCCGCGCGCCGCAGCCGGCTTCCACATCGAGGACGAGGAGCTCGACGCGCTCGCGACCGTCGGGGAGGCCGTCGACCTGGCGGTGGGCCGGCTGTGACCCGCGCCGGTCGCCGTCGCCGCGGGCTCCGCCCGTGACCGACTACGCCCTGCTCGAGGCGGCCCTCGGCACGCCGCTCGAGCACGCCCTGATGGAGCGCGCGCTCACCCACCGCTCCTACGCCTACGAGAACGGCGGGCTGCCGACCAACGAGCGCCTGGAGTTCCTCGGCGACGCCGTCCTCGGCCTGGTGGTCACGGACGCCCTGTACAACGCGCACACCGAGCTGCCCGAGGGGCGCTGGCCAAGCTGCGGGCCAGCGTCGTCAACACCCGGGCCCTGGCCGACGTCGCCCGCGCCCTCGACCTCGGCCCGTGGCTGCGGCTCGGGCGCGGCGAGGAGACCACCGGCGGGCGCGACAAGACGACGATCCTGGCCGACACGATGGAGGCCCTCATCGGCGCCGTCTACTGCGAGCACGGCATCGACGGCGCGCGCGTGCTGGTGCGGGCCCTGTTCGACCCGCTGATGAGCGCGGCGGCGCAGGAGGGCGCCTCGGTCGACTGGAAGACCGCCCTGCAGGAGCGCAGCGCCGGGCTCGGGCTCGGCGTGCCCGCCTACGCGCTGGCCGAGAGCGGGCCCGACCACGCCAAGCACTTCACCGCCGAGGTCCGCCTGGCCGGCGAGCTGCGGGGCGACGGGAGCGGGCGCAGCAAGAAGGAGGCCGAGCAGCAGGCGGCCCGCTCGGCGGTGGCGGCGCTGGCCGAGCCGGCGGCGGGGACGGAGCCGGCGGCGGGGACGGAGCGAGGCAGCAGTGGGCGGAGCAGGCAGCCGCGGGCGGAGCAGGCAGCGCGCGAGCAGGTGGCAGCGGCTGACCCGGCCCCGCGTCCCGTCGCCGCTCCCCAGCAGTAGCCGGTCGCCCGAGCCGTGCCCGAGCTCCCCGAGGTCGAGGTCGTCCGGCGCGGCCTGGAGCGCGGCGTCGTCGGGCGGACCCTCGCCGACGTCCAGGTCCACCACCCGCGCGCGGTGCGCCGCCACACCGCGGGGGAGCAGGACTTCCGCGCCCTGCTGGTGGGCCGCACGGTCGTGTCCGCCGAGCGCCGCGGCAAGTACCTGTGGCTGCCGCTCGACAGCGGCGACGCCCTCACCGGGCACCTCGGGCATGAGCGGCCAGCTGCTGGTGAAGCCGGCCGACCAGCCCGACGAGACGCACCTGCGCCTGCGCTTCGTGTTCACCGACGGCGGCCGCGAGCTGCGCTTCGTGGACCAGCGGACCTTCGGGGGGCTGGCCGTCGTCGCCGGGGGGTCCCTCACGCCCGAGGGGCTGCCGCACACGATCGCGCACATCGCGCGCGACCCGCTGGACCCGTCGTTCGACGACGAGGCCTTCGTCGCGGCGCTGCGGGCCAAGCGGACCGGGGTGAAGCGGGCCCTGCTCGACCAGACGCTGGTCAGCGGCATCGGCAACATCTACGCCGACGAGTCGCTGTGGCGGGCCCGGCTGCACGGCGCCCGCCCCACCGAGCTGGTGACCCGGCCCAAGGCGCGCGAGCTGCTCGGGCACGTCCGCGACGTGCTCACGGCGTCGCTGGAGCAGGGCGGGACGAGCTTCGACGCGCTGTACGTGTCGACCGAGGGGGTGAGCGGGCTGTTCGAGCGCTCGCTGCACGCCTACGGCCGGCAGGACGAGCCGTGCGACCGCTGCGGGACCCCGATCCGCCGCGAGGCGTTCATGGGCCGCAGCTCGTTCAGCTGCCCGCGCTGCCAGCCGCGGCCGCGCGCCGGCCGGTGGTGAGCGCGGCACGGACGGCGTCGGGCACGGCGCCGTCGGCCTGGCGCGGGGTCCACGGCTCGCTCGGCACCCACTGCGACCCGCAGCCGGTGCAGGCGAACAGCGGCTCGCCGGCCCGCTCGGCGCGCGTCGGGCCCCAGTCGCACAGGGTGCGGCAGGGCGAGATGCGCAGCGGAGCGGGTGTCACCGGACCAGGCTAGGCCGCTACTCCTGGTCGAGCTCGGCGCGCGCGCCCTCGCCCGGGCTCGCCGGGGCAGCCTCGGTGGGGACGTCGCCGGGCACCCCGCCGGTGGGGCCGGGCAGCGGCACGACCAGCGGCGGCGTCTCGTACGGCAGCTCCGGGGAGACGACCTCGGGGGTGCGGACGACCTGCTGCTGCGCGGGCTCGGCCTGGTCGTCGGGGAGGTTCTCGTTGAACGCGTCGGAGCCCTGGCTGCAGCCGGTGAGCAGGGCCAGCGAGGCGACGGCGGACAGGGCCAGGGCGGCGGGACGGTGCACGGTGCGGTCCTCCAGGCGATCGGGTGGACGAGGCCCTACCCTCGCTCGTCGTGCCGCACCGCCTCACCGCACACGTCAAGGGTCACGTCCAGGGCGTCGGGTTCCGCTGGTGGACCCGGGCCCGCGCCCTCGAGCTCGGCCTGGTCGGGTCGGCGACCAACCTGCAGGACGGCCGGGTGGAGGTCGTCGCCGAGGGGTCGCGGGAGGCCTGCGAGGCGCTGCTGTCCGCGCTGCGCGGGACGGGCACGCCGGGCCGCGTCGACTTCGTCGCCGAGCAGTGGGGGACGCCGCGGCTGTCCCCCGACGACGGGTTCGTCGAGCGGTAGCGCGACCGTCCCGCATCGTTGCGCGACCGTGACGAGGTCCTTGACCCGGGCCCGCTCAGGTGTCACTCTGAGGTCACCACACGCAGCAGTCGCCCGGGGTCCCGGGGCCGACGCCGTGCGGGACCACCCCTCAACGCGGAGGACAGTCATGGCCAAGGCCCTGTTCGGGCACGTCGGTGCCGGCAACGACCTGCGGCTCGCCGCCGAGGTCCGCCGGCTGCGGGGGCGCGTCTCCCAGCTCGAGGCCGAGCTGGCCGAGCTGCGGGCGAGCGTCTCCGTCACCGACGACGACCTGCGCCTGCTGACGCTGGACGAGCGCGTCGACGAGCCCGCCTTCAGCTAGCAGCACGCAGCCAGCACCACGCCGACAGGCCGGTCTCCCGCGCGGGGGCCGGCCTTCGTCGTGCCCGGGCCCGTCCGCCTGGTCGCTGCTGCCCGGGCAGCGCTCCGCCCCGTGTAGGAAGGACCCCGTGCACCTCAAGAGCCTGACGCTGAAGGGCTTCAAGTCCTTCGCGTCCCCGACGACGCTGCGCTTCGAGCCCGGCATCACCTGCGTCGTCGGCCCCAACGGCTCGGGCAAGAGCAACGTCGTCGACGCGATGGCCTGGGTGCTCGGCGAGCAGGGGGCCAAGGCGCTGCGCGGCGGCAAGATGGAGGACGTCATCTTCGCCGGCACGCCCGGCCGCCCGCCGCTCGGCCGGGCCGAGGTGACCCTGACGATCGACAACACCGACGGCGCGCTGCCGATCGAGTACGCCGAGGTCACGGTGACCCGGCTGATGTTCCGCGACGGCGGCTCCGAGTACGCCATCAACGGGACGAAGTGCCGGCTGGTCGACGTGCAGGAGCTGATGAGCGACAGCGGCATCGGCCGCGAGCTGCACGTCGTCGTCGGGCAGGGGCAGCTCGACGCCGTCCTGTCGGCGCGCCCGGAGGACCGGCGGGCGTTCGTCGAGGAGGCCGCCGGCGTCCTGAAGCACAAGAAGCGCAAGGAGAAGGCGCTCCGCAAGCTCGAGGCGATGCAGGCCAACCTCACCCGGCTGCAGGACCTCACCGCCGAGCTGCGCCGCCAGCTCAAGCCGCTGGGCCGGCAGGCGGAGGTGGCCCGGCGGGCGAGCCAGGTGCAGGCCGACCTGCGCGACGCCCGGCTGCGGCTGCTCGCCGACGACCTGCTCGCCCTGCGCAGCACGCTGGAGGCGGAGGTCCGCGACGAGACGGCGCTGCGGGCCCGCCGCGCCGAGGTCGACGCCGCGCTCGCCGAGGTGCAGCAGCGGGAGGCGGCGCTGGAGGCCGCGACCGCCGAGCAGGCGCCGCGGCTGGCCCGGGCGCAGGAGACCTGGTACCGGCTGTCGGCGCTGGAGGAGCGGCTGCGCGGGACGGCGAACCTGGCCTCCGAACGACGCCGCCACCTCACCGGCCCGCTGCCCGACCAGGGCCGGCCCGGCCGCGACCCCGAGCAGCTGGAGGCGGAGGCCGCGCAGGTCCGGGCCGACGAGCGCGCCCTCACCGAGCAGCAGGCCGCCGACGCCGAGCGGCTGCAGGACGCCGTCGCCCGGCGCACCGACCTCGAGGCGGCGCTGGCGGCGGAGGAGAAGGCCCTGGTCGCCGCCGTGCGGGCGGTCGCGGACCGGCGCGAGGGGCTGGCCCGGCTGACCGGTCAGGTCGGGGCGCTGCGGTCGCGGTCCCTGGCGGCCGAGGCGGAGCTGGGCCGGTTGGCCGCGGCGCTGACCGAGGCGCACGCGCGGGCCGACCGCGCGCGCACCGAGCTCGAGGAGCTGCAGGTGCAGGCCGGCGGCCTCGACGAGGGCGAGCTCGACCTCGACGAGCGGCACGAGCGGGCGGCCGAGGCGCTGGCCGCCGCGCAGGACCGGCTGGTCGCCCTGCAGGCCGACGAGCGCGAGGCCGAGCGCGACCGCTCCACGTGGGCGGCCCGCCGCGACGCCCTGTCGCTGTCGCTGCAGCGCAAGGACGGCTCGGGCGCGCTGCTGGCGGGCGACGTCGCCGGCGTGCTCGGCACGGTCGCCGCGCTGGTGCACGTGCGGGCGGGCTCCGAGACGGCCGTCGCCGCCGCGCTCGGCGCCGTCGCCGACGCCGTCGCCGTCGCCGGTCACGCCGAGGCCGCGCGGGCGCTGGCCCTGCTGCGCACCACCGACGCCGGCCGGGCCGGCCTGCTGGTCGGCGGCGCTCCCGACGTCGGGGCCGAGCGCCGGCCGCTGCCCGAGGGCTGCACCTGGGCGCTGGACCTGGTCGAGGCGCCCGAGGCGCTGCGGTCGGCGGTGGCCCGGGTGCTGCGCGACGTCGTCGTCGTGCCCGACCTCGACGTCGCGACCGGGCTGGCGCAGCAGGGCCTGCGGGCGGTCACCGTCGACGGCGACGTGCTCGGGCGCGGAGTGGGCGGCGGGCGGGTCGGCCGGCGCGCCGTCGCTGCTGGAGGTGCAGGCCGCCGTCGACGAGGCGGCGGCGTCCCACGACGAGGCGCAGCAGCGGCACGAGCGGCTGCACTTCGAGGTCGCCGGGGCACGGGCGGCGGTGCAGGCCGCGCAGGACGAGGTCGAGGCCGCGCTGACCGTCCTGCACGAGAGCGACGCCCGGATGGCGGCGGTGGCCGAGCAGCTCGGGCTGCTGGCGAGCGCCGTCCGGTCGGCCGAGGCCGAGGCGGGGCGGCTGGAGCAGGCCCGGGTGGGCGCCGAGCAGGCCCGCGACCGCGACCTGTCGGGCCTGGCCGAGCTCGAGGAGCGGCTGGCGCTGGCGGAGGCCACGCCCGCGGACGAGGAGCCCAGCACCGAGGTCCGCGACCGGCTGGCCGCGTCCGCGACGCTCGCCCGCTCCGCGGAGGTGGAGGCCCGGCTGGCCGTGCGGACGGGGGAGGAGCGGGCCAAGGGGCTCGCCGGGCGGGCCGAGGCGCTGGAGCGGGCGGCCCGGCAGGAGCGCGCGGCCCGCGAGCGGCTGGTCGTGCTGCGCGCGCAGCGGGCGCAGGGCGCCGCCGTCGCCGAGGCCGTCCTGTCGGCGACGTCGACCGCGCTGGAGCGGATCGCGGTGTCGCTGCGGGCGGCCACCCAGGAGCGCGAGGACGCGCAGGCGGCGCGGTCGGTCACCGAGGGCGAGCTGGCGGCGCTGCGCCTGCGCGGCCGCGAGCTGGCCGCCGAGCTCGAGCGGCTCACCGACGTCGTCCACCGCGACGAGGTCGCCCGGGCCGAGCAGCGGCTGCGGATCGAGGCGCTCGAGGGGCGCGCCGTGCAGGAGTGGGGCGTCCCGCTCGAGCAGCTGCAGGCCGAGTACGGGCCCGACGTCGACGTCCCCCCGACGCCGTCGGCCGACGGGACCCTCGACGCCGAGGCCCGGGCCGTCCCCTACGACCGCGCCGAGCAGGAGAAGCGGGCCTCGGCCGCGGAGCGGGCGCTCGCCCTGCTCGGCAAGGTGAACCCGCTGGCGCTGGAGGAGTACGCCGCGCTGCAGGAGCGCTCGCAGTTCCTCGCCACCCAGCTCGACGACCTCACCTCGACCCGGCGCGACCTGCTGACCGTCGTCCGCGACGTCGACGCCCGCATCCACGACGTGTTCGCCGAGGCCTACGCCGACGTCGAGCGCGAGTTCGTCGGCGTCTTCGCCACCCTGTTCCCCGGCGGCGAGGGCAAGCTCGTGCTCACCGCCCCCGACGACCTGCTCACCACCGGCATCGAGGTGCTGGCCCGGCCGGCCGGCAAGAAGGTCAGCCGGCTGTCGCTGCTGTCCGGCGGGGAGCGGTCGCTGACCGCGATCGCCCTGCTGGTCGCGATCTTCCGGGCCCGGCCCTCGCCGTTCTACGTCATGGACGAGGTCGAGGCCGCCCTCGACGACCGCAACCTCGGCCGCCTGCTCGAGCTGTTCGAGGGGCTGCGGCAGACCTCCCAGCTCATCGTCATCACCCACCAGAAGCGCACGATGGAGATCGCCGACGCGCTGTACGGCGTCACCATGCGCGGCGACGGCGTCAGCGCCGTGGTCAGCCAGCGGCTGCGGGAGCCCGAACCCGCCTGAGGGGCCGGTGCCTGCCGCCCCTGGTAGGACTGCTGCGTGGAACTCGTCGGTCTGCTCGTCGCCGTCCTCGTCGTCACCGTCGTGGCGGTGCTCGCCCTCGTCAGCGGCCGCGGCCGCAGGGCGCTGCCGCCCAGCGCGCCGAAGCCCGGGATCGACTACCGCCCGGGCACCGGCGACGACGCCGAGGTCCCGCGCGACACCGACAAGCGCACCGTCGACACCCTGACGCTCCCCGACACGCCCACCGACCCCGGCGACGTGCTGCCCGCGACGGTCGACGTCGTCGACCCGCAGACCCCGGTGCTCGACGTCCCGGAGCCGACGGCCGGGCGCATGGCCCGCCTGCGCAGCCGGCTGTCCCGGTCGCAGACCACCCTCGGGCGCGGCCTGTTCGCCCTGCTCGCCCGCGACACGCTCGACGAGGACACCTGGGAGGAGGTCGAGGACACCCTCCTGACCTCCGACATGGGCGTCGCCGCCACGCAGGAGCTCGTGGCGGCGCTGCGCACCCGGGTCCGCGTCGAGGCCGTCCGCACGCAGAGCGAGCTGCGCCCGATGCTGCGCGAGGAGCTCGTCAGGCTGATCGGCGCCGACGTCGACCGCTCGCTGCGCACGCTCCCGCACGAGGACGGCCGGCCCGCCGTCGTGCTGGTCGTCGGCGTCAACGGCGTCGGGAAGACCACGACCTGCGGCAAGCTCGGCCGGGTGCTGGTCGCGGACGGCCGCAGCGTCGTCCTGGGGGCGGCCGACACCTTCCGGGCCGCCGCGGCCGACCAGCTGCAGACGTGGGGCGAGCGCGTCGGCGCCCACACCGTCCGCGGCCCCGAGGGGGGCGACCCGGCGTCCGTGGCCTTCGACGCGGTCAAGCTCGGGATCGCCGAGAAGGCCGACACGGTCCTCATCGACACCGCCGGCCGCCTGCACACCAAGACCGGCCTCATGGACGAGCTCGGCAAGGTCAAGCGGGTCGTGGAGAAGCACGGCCCGGTCGACGAGACCCTGCTCGTGCTCGACGCGACCACCGGGCAGAACGGCGTCACGCAGGCGCGCGTGTTCACCCAGGCCGTCGAGGTCACCGGCATCGTGCTGACCAAGCTCGACGGCACCGCCAAGGGCGGCATCGTCGTGGCGGTGCAGCGCGAGCTCGGCATCCCCGTCAAGCTCATCGGGCTGGGGGAGGGCCCGGACGACCTCGCGCCGTTCGAGCCGGAGGCGTTCGCCGACGCCCTGCTGGGCGACGAGGCCGCGCTGTGAGCGCCAGGGCAGTGTGACCCGGGCCACGTCCGCTTAGGGTCGGAGCGTGACCACCGCGCGCAGGACCGACCGCACCAGCGCTCCCGACGTCGGCTCGGGCCTGGACGTCATGCTGGCCGACGCCGGCGCCGGCACCGCCCGCCGCTGGATGCCGAGCACCGCCGGCCTCCGGCTCGCGGCCCGGCTGGCGGCCCAGCCCGGGCCCGTGGTCCGCAACGTGCCCGGCCTGGTCGGCGAGCTCGGCCGCGTCGTCCTCGGCCGTTCCGAGGTCGCGCCCGCCAAGGGGGACCGCCGCTTCACCGACCCCGCCTGGAGCACCAACCCGCTGCTCAAGCGGGTCTGCCAGGCCTACCTGGCGGCCAGCGACACCACCGACGCCGTGCTCGCCGACCTCGACCTCGACTGGCGCGACGCCGCCCGGGTGCGCTTCCTGGCCGAGAACGTCGTCGACGCGCTGGCACCGAGCAACTCGCCCGTGCTGAACCCCGCGGCGCTCAAGGCCGTCATCGACACCGGCGGCGCCAACCTGGTCCGCGGCGGCGTGCAGCTGGCCCGCGACGCCGCCCGCCGGCGGACCCCCGCGATGGTCGACGAGACGGCCTTCCAGGTCGGCCGCGACCTGGCGATCACCGAGGGCGCCGTGGTGTTCCGGACGCCGGTGGTCGAGCTGATCCAGTACCGGCCGCAGACGGAGACCGTGCACGAGGTCCCGCTGATGGTCGTCCCGCCGATGATCAACAAGTACTACGTGACCGACCTGGCCCCCGGCCGCAGCATGGTCGAGAACTACGTGCAGCAGGGCCAGCAGGTGTTCGCCATGTCGTGGCGCAACCCGACCAAGCAGCACGCGTCGTGGGGGCTCGACACCTACGCGGGCGCGGTCCTGGAGTGCCTGGAGGCGGTCGAGAAGATCACCGGCTCGTCCCGGACGCACGTCTTCGGCGTCTGCGCGGGCGGCATCACCAGCAGCGTCGCGCTGTCGCACCTGGCGTCCACCGGCGGGCTCGGCCGGATCGCCGGGCTCACCCTCGGCGTCACCGTGCTCGACCAGCAGCGGGCCGGCACGCTCGGCTCCTTCGTCGACCGCGAGGTCGCCGCGCAGGCCATCGCCGAGTCCGGCCGCAAGGGCTACCTCGACGGGCAGGCGCTCGCGGGCGTGTTCGCCTGGCTGCGGCCGAACGACCTCGTCTGGAACTACTGGGTCAACAACTACCTGCTCGGCAAGCGGCCGCCGGCCTTCGACGTCCTGTTCTGGAACGCCGACACGACGCGCATGCCGGCGGCGCTGCACCGCGACTTCCTCGAGATGAGCATCGACAACGCGCTCGTCACGCCCGGGGCCGCCCGCGTCCTCGGCACCCCGGTCGACCTGCGCACCGTCGACGTCGACAGCTACGTCGTCGCCGGCGTGGCCGACCACATCTGCCCCTGGCAGAACTGCTACCGCAGCACCGGCCTGCTCGGCGGGACCAGCCGCTTCGTGCTGTCGACGTCGGGCCACATCGCCGCGCTGGTCAACCCGCCCGGCAACCCCAAGGCGACCTTCTCGGTCAACGAGTCGTGCCCCGACGACCCGGAGGAGTGGAAGCGCACCGCCCACACCGTCCCGGGCACCTGGTGGGCCGACCACGTGCAGTGGCTCGCCGAGCGGTCGGGGGAGGACCGGCCGGCCCCGGCCGAGCTGGGCGGCGGCGGGCTGCGCCCCCTGGACCCCGCGCCGGGCACCTACGTGAAGGCGCGCTGAGCCGGTGCCCGTCGCCCGGGTCCGCGGCGCCCGGCTGCACCACGAGCGCAGCGGGCAGGGCGAGCCGCTGCTGTGGATCACCGGCTTCACCATCAGCGCGGCCGTGTTCGACCCGGTGCTGCACCTGTACGAGCCGGCGGTGGAGTGCGTCCGCTACGACAACCGCGGTGCCGGCCGGTCCAGCGCCCACCTGCGCCCGACGACGACGGCCGAGCTCGCCGCCGACGCCGCCGGCCTGATGGACGCGCTGGGCCTGCCCAGCGCGCACGTCTACGGGATCTCGATGGGCGGGATGGTCGCCCAGGAGCTGGCCCTGCGCTTCCCCGAGCGGGTGCGGGCCCTCGTGCTCGGCGGCACCGGCGCGGGCGGGCCCGGGACGGTGCTGCCCGGTCCGCGCGACTACGCCGCGCTTCGGCCGCGACCCGCTGCCCGGCGGCGCCCGGGCGAAGTGGCTCGGCGGGGCGCTGTTCTCCGAGGCCTACCGGCGCGAGCACCCGCAGCAGGCGCGCGCGCTGCTCGTCGCCCTCGGCGCCCACCGGTCCTCGCCGCACGGGATGCTCGGGCACTGGTGGGCCAGCGCCACGCACGACACGTCCGGCCGGCTGGCGCAGGTGCAGGCGCCGACGCTGGTGCTGCACGGCGAGCACGACGCCCTGGTGCCGCTGGCGAACGCCGAGCACCTGGCCCGGCGCCTCCCCGACGCCGAGCTCGCCGTCCTGCCCGGCGCGGGTCACGCCTACCTGTGGGAGCAGCCGGAGCGGGTCGGCGTCGCTGCTGCTCGACTGGCTCGCCCGGCGCGGCGAGGTCCCGGCGGGGCAGCCGCTCGCGGGGCTGGCCGGGCACGCCGAGCGGCTGTCGCGCGCGGCCGCCGTCCCCCTGGGGGCGCTCCGGGCGCCGCGCACGGCCGCGGGCCTGCTGGCGGGACAGCTCCGCCGCCGCTGAGCAGCACCCGCCCCTCGGGAGTCCAGGGGCGGCGTCAGTCGGCCGCGCGGACCTCGTCGCCGCGGCCGGCGAGCAGCAGGCCGATCACGCGGTAGGCCCGGCGGTTGAAGGCGAGCCCGACGTGGCTGCCGGTGATCTCGACGTTGCGCGCGTAGGGGACCCGGCAGGCCCGCCACCGCACGACGCCGTCGCCCTTGCTGTAGATCGACGTCAGCGGCACCTGCGCCGGGAAGGGCGCCGAGTAGTCGCGGACGAACGGGCAGTCGCAGGTGTCGGTGAGGCAGCCGCGGGCGGCGGCCGTGCGGCTGGTCCGCTGCAGGACGGTGCGCACCGCCGCGACCGCGGCCTTGGTCGGCACGGAGATGTCGAACGGCTCGTCGAGCCCGGAGCCCATGCTCACGACCTGGCTGACCAGGTCGGGCCGCCGGCTGGCGAGCGCCTTGGCGAAGTGGCCGCCGCGGCTGTGGCCGATGAGCGCGGCGGGGCGGCCGGTCTGCTCGACCACCTGCTGCAGCCGCCGCTCGATCCGGTCGACCGAGCGGTCCGAGCAGTCGACGTTGAGCTGCATCCCGGAGCCGAACGGGCCGGTGGCCCATGCGCGACAGCCAGTTCGCCATCACGGTCAACGAGGTGTCGCCGGCCAGGAAGCCCGGGACGAGCACGACCGGCGCGCCGTCGCCGCGGGGCACCCCGGCGCCGTACCAGACCGGCGACACGAGCAGCCGGGCCAGCTCGGCCTGCCAGCGCGTCTCGGCGAGGTGGTGGCCCCACCAGCGGTCGTCGTGGCGGGCCGGCCGGCCGGTGGGCGCGAACGAGGAGCCGGTGACCGACACGGGCAGCGGGACGTCCGGCACGGGGAGGTCCTGGGTGAGCAGGCTGTCGACCAGGCCCTCGGGCACCAGGGACGTCTCGGGCGGCTGCGGGGAGGTCACGCGCAGAGCGTAGGCAGGAGGCGCACGGGCCGGCGTCGAAGCAGGCGGGCATGCGCACCCGCCTCGTCCCGCTCGCCGGGCTCGCCCTGCTGCTGCCGCTGCTGCCCGCGGCCTCCGCCGACGGACCGCTCGACGAGCTGTCGGACTACCCGGCGCCGACGGTCACGGCCGCCGCGTTCGCCGACGGGGTGGAGGCGTTCGCGTCCGGCCACCCGCTGCGCATCACCGCGACCCCCGTGCAGCTGGTCGGCGCGCAGGCGCTGGCCGCGGAGGCCGAGGGCCTCGGGTACGACGTCGAGACGACGTCCTACAAGGGCGTGCTCACCAGCGTCACCGCCACCAAGCGGGGCACCGACCGCGCCGACGAGCACCTGGTCTTCGGCAGCCACCTGGACTCCATGGTCGGCACGGTCACCGGCACCTACGACGACGCCAGCGGCGTGCGCACGGTGATGGAGCTGGCCCGCGCCTTCCGCGACGTCCCGACCCACCGGACGCTGGTGTTCAGCTGGTACAACGGCGAGGAGGAGGGCGCGCTGTCCTCGGCCGAGCACGCCGCCGCCTTCCGGGCCGCCGAGAAGAAGGTGTCGGCCTACCTCGGCTTCGACATGGTCGGCATCGCCTGGCCGCTCGGCGCCTCGGTCGTGCCGAGCGACAAGGACTGCCTGTGCCTGTGGCGCGGGGCGCGCGACGAGGACTTCGACGCGCTGTTCGCCGAGGTCAACTACGGCTTCCTCGGCTTCCCCGAGGGCCGGCGCCTGGTGAGCATCGAGGGCGCCAACGTCCGCAACTCCGACGAGGCCTCCTGGGCCGACGCCGGCTACCCGACCCTGCGCTGGGCGGGGCAGCGCAAGGCGGCCGACTACCCGGGCTACCACCTGCCGAACGACGACATGGCGACGATCGAGGAGGCGGCCGGCGGCCGCGAGCCGTTCGGCCAGGGGCTGCGCAACACCCTGCTGTCGGCGTACTACACCGCGGCCGCGCTCGACCTCGCCGGCACGCCCGCCCCGACGCCCGTGGCCGTCCCGCCCTCGGCGCGCACCGCGGACACCCGGGCCGTGCACACGCCGCTCGACCGGCACACCCACTAGCCCTCCGGGTCGGGCCCCTCGCGGCAGCCGGTCGACGGCGACGCACCAGTCGGCGTCGTCGTGCCACGGGTCGCCCTGCCAGGTGCTGTGCCGGGCGACCGGCTCGAGGCCCGCGGCCGCGACCAGGGCGTCGTACTGCGGGCGCGCCATCCGGTCGGTCCGCCAGCCGCTGACCAGCAGCCCGCCGGGCACCAGGTGGGCCGCCATCCGCCGCACCACCTCGGCCTCGGTGCCGGGCTCCAGGAACACGACCACGTTGCCCGCCGCGACGACGACGTCGAACCGGTCGTCGAGCTCCAGCGCGGCCAGGTCCCCCTCGAGCCACTCGACGCCGGGCAGCTCGACCGCGACCGCGAGCATCGAGGGGTCGCTGTCGACGCCGACGACGTCGTAGCGGCGGCGGGCCAGCTCGGCCGCGACCCGGCCGGTGCCGCAGCCCGCGTCCAGGACCTTCGCGCCGGGCTCGACCAGGGCCGCGACGTACGCCGCCTCCCCGTGCACGTCGACGCCGCTCGCGGCGAGCGCGCGGAACGCCTCGTCGTAGGACGCGCCGCGCTCGCCGCCGGTCTCCTGCAGCCACCTGCTCACCGCAGCAGTGTGCTGCCCCCGCCCCGGGCGGGCCGCTCGTGAAACACCACCGACACGGGGGCGCAGCACTGTCACACGCCCGCAACACCGGGAGCGACCGGACGGAACACGGGCTGCCGAGGCTGCCTGCGACACCCGCACGACGCGGGACGAGCAGGGAGCGGGAGAGACATGGACGAGACCGTCGTCAACGGCGCGAACACCGGGTGGGTCCTGATCAGCGCTGCACTGGTGCTGCTCATGACCCCCGGCCTCGCCTTCTTCTACGGAGGCATGGGCCGCAGCAAGAGCGTGCTCAACATGCTCATGATGAGCTTCAGCGCGCTGGGCATCGTCAGCGTGATCTGGGTGGTCTACGGCTACGCGGTCAGCTTCGGGTCGAGCAGGGGAGGGCTGCTGGGCTTCTCCTCCGGCCTGCTCGGGCTGGACGACCTGGTCCGCAACGTCACGGTCGACAGCGCCACCGACGGGGTGGTGAACACCTTCGGCCTGCCCGACCTCGCCTTCGCCGGCTTCCAGATGATGTTCGCCGTCATCACGGTGGCCCTCATCAGCGGCGCGATCGCCGACCGCACGAAGTTCGGCGGCTGGGTCGCCTTCACCGTCCTGTGGGTGACGCTGGTCTACCTGCCCGTCGCCCACTGGGTCTTCGGCTTCGGCACCGTGCTCGAGGAGGGCCAGGAGCCCGGCGCGGGTGCCGCCTCGGGCTTCGCGGCGAACAGCGGCGGATGGATCGTCAACCGGCTGGGCGCGCTCGACTTCGCCGGCGGCACGGCCGTCCACATCAACGCCGGCGCGGCCGCGCTCGCCCTCGTGCTGGTGCTCGGCAAGCGCAAGGGCTTCGGCAAGGACCCCATGCGCCCGCACAACCTGCCGCTGGTCATGCTCGGCGCGGGGCTGCTGTGGTTCGGCTGGTTCGGCTTCAACGCCGGCTCGGCGCTCGCCGCGAACGGCCTCGCGTCGCTGGCCTTCGTCAACACGCAGGTCGCCACGGCCGCCGCCCTCGTCGCCTGGATCGGCACCGAGCGGCTGCGCGACGGGCACGCCACCACCCTCGGCGCGGCCTCCGGCGCCGTCGCCGGCCTGGTCGCCATCACCCCCGCCTGCGGCGCGGTCACCCCGCTCGGGGCCATCGCCGTCGGCCTGGTCGCCGGCGGGGCCTGCTGCCTGGCCGTCACGTTCAAGCACCGCTTCGGCTACGACGACGCGCTCGACGTCGTCGGGGTGCACCTGGTCGGCGGGCTCGTCGGCACGCTGATGATCGGCGTCGTCGGGGACCCGGAGTTCGCCGCGGGCTACGAGAGCGTGCTGCACGGCGGCTCGTTCGTGCTGCTCGGCAAGCAGGCCCTCGCGGCCGGCGCCGTGCTGGCCTACAGCTTCGTGCTCACGCTGGTCATCGCGCTGCTGGTCAAGGCGACGATCGGGCTGCGGGCCAGCGAGGAGGAGGAGGTCACCGGCCTGGACCAGACGGTGCACGCCGAGTCGGCCTACGAGTTCGGCGGCATCGGCGGGGGCGGCGGCACGCTGACGAGCACCACCGGCGCGCAGAGCAAGGTCTTCTCGTGAGGCTGGTGACGGCGGTCCTCAAGCCGTTCAAGCTCGACGACGTCAAGACCGCCCTCGAGTCCTTCGGGGTGCAGGGGATGACGGTCAGCGAGGTGCAGGGCTTCGGCCGCCAGCGCGGCCACACCGAGGTCTACCGGGGGGCCGAGTACGCCGTCTCGTTCGTGCCCAAGGTGCGCCTGGAGGTGCTCGTCGACGACGCCGACGCCGCCGACGTGATCGGGGTGATCGCCAAGTCGGCGCACACCGGCAGCATCGGGGACGGCAAGGTGTGGAGCACACCGGTCGACGACGTCGTCCGGGTGCGGACCGGTGAGCGAGGAGCGGAGGCGCTGTGAACGACGCAGGGACAGCCCGGAGGGGGTCGCGGTGAGGCTGGTGACGGCGGTGGTGAAGCCGTTCAAGCTCGACGACGTGAAGTCGGCCCTGGAGGCCCTCGGGGTGCAGGGCATGACGGTCAGCGAGGTGCAGGGCTTCGGCCGCCAGCGCGGCCACACCGAGGTCTACCGCGGGGCCGAGTACACGGTCTCCTTCGTGCCGAAGGTGCGCCTGGAGGTGCTGGTCGACGACGCCGACGCCGCCCGGGTGGTCGACGCCGTCGTGCAGGCGGCCAGCACCGGCTCGATCGGCGACGGCAAGGTCTGGACGGTGCCGGTCGAGGACGTCGTCCGCGTCCGCACGGGCGAGCGGGGAGCCGAGGCCCTGTAGGCCGCCCCGCCGCGCCAGAGCGACCCTGCCGCCGCCGGCCCCGGTTCACGTCCGTGAAACACGGACGAGACGCGGGGGAGACCCGGCGGCGGCAGGGTGTCCGCGTGGCGAACCTCGACCCGTCCGCGCTCGACACCGGCGACACCGCCTGGGTGCTGGTCTGCACCGCCCTGGTGCTGCTGATGACCCCCGGGCTCGCCTTCTTCTACGGCGGGATGGTCCGGGCGAAGAACGTGCTGGCGATGCTCATGCAGAACTACGTCTGCATCGCCGTCGTGAGCGTGACGTGGGTGCTGGTCGGCTACAGCCTGGCCTTCGGCGACGACGCCGGCGGGGGCCTCGTCGGCGGGCTCGGCCTGGCCGGCTTCGCGGGCGCCGACGAGGGCGTGCCCGGGTTCGACCTGTCGGTGCCGCCGCTGCTGTTCGCCGTCTTCCAGATGATGTTCGCGGTGCTGACCATCGCCCTGGTCAGCGGGGCACTGGCGGACCGCACCCGGTTCGGCGCCTTCGTCGTGTTCACCGCCCTGTGGTCGGTGCTGGTCTACGCCCCGGTCGCCCACTGGGTCTTCTCGCCCGACGGCTGGCTGCTGCAGCTCGGGGTGCTCGACTTCGCCGGCGGCCTGGTCGTGGAGTGCGCCTGCGGGGCCGCCGGGCTCGCGGTGGCGCTCGTCGTCGGGCGGCGGGCCGGCTGGCCGCGCGAGGCGATGCCGCCGCACTCGCTGCCGCTCACCCTGCTGGGCGCCGGCCTGCTGTGGTTCGGCTGGTTCGGCTTCAACGCCGGCAGCGCGCTGGCGGCCGACGGGCTGGCCGTGCAGGCGCTGGTCAACACCCACCTCGCGGGCGTCGGGGGGCTGCTCGCCTGGATCGCCCTGGAGCGGCTGCGGACCGGCTCGGCGACCACCCTCGGCGCGGCGTCGGGCGCGATCGCCGGGCTGGTCGCCGTCACCCCGGCCTGCGGCTACCTCGACACGCTGCCCGCCCTGGTCCTCGGGGCCGTCGCGTCGGCGGCCGCCCTCTACGCGGTCCAGCTCAAGCACCGGCTCGGCTACGACGACGCGCTCGACGTCGTCGGCGTGCACTACGTCGGGGGCGTCGTCGGGATGCTGTTCCTGGGACTCGCGGCCACCGCCGGGGTGAACGGCGCCGTCACCTCCGAGGGGCTGCTCTACGGCGGCGGGCTCACGCAGCTCGGCCGGCAGGCGGTCGGGGTCCTGGCGGTCACCGCCTTCGTGTTCGTCGTGTCGTGGCTGCTGGCCACGCTGGTCGACCGGACGCTGGGCATGCGGGTCTCGGCCGAGGACGAGCAGCTCGGCCTCGACCAGGCGCTGCACGCCGAGCAGGCCTACGACCTCGGCAGCGTCCGCAGCCTGGGCCGCCTGTGACGCCGGCCCTCCCCGAGCAGCGCGCCGCCCTGCTGGCCCGTCCCGACCTGCGCGGCGCCGCCCTGCGCGAGGCCCTGGTCGGGCTCTACGACGGCTGGCTGACCGGACTGCTGGGCGACGCCGGCCCAGGGGTCGCCCTGGTCGCCGTCGGCGGGCTGGGCCGCGGGGAGCCCGCGCCGGGCAGCGACCTGGACCTGGTGCTGCTGCACCCCGGCACCGGCGACGTGAGCGCGCTGGCCGACGCCGTCTGGTACCCGGTCTGGGACGCCGGCGTCGCGCTCGACCACTCCGTGCGGACCCTCGCCGAGGCGACCGCCGTGGCCGCCGACGACCTCAAGGCCGCGCTCGGCCTGCTCGACGCCCGCCACGTCGCGGGCGACCCGGCCGCGACCGCGGCGCTGGTCACGGCCGTGCGCGCCGCCTGGCGGGCCGGGGCGGCCAGGCGGCTGCCCGCGCTGCGCGAGGCGGGGGAGGAGCGGGCCCGGACCTCCGGCGAGGTCGCCTTCCTGCTCGAGCCCGACCTCAAGGAGGCCCGCGGCGGGCTGCGCGACGTCCACGCCCTGCAGGCGCTCGCCGTCGCGCAGGTCGCCGACCCGCCGGCGCCCGCCGTCCGGGAGGCCTACGGGCTGCTGCTCGACGTGCGCGGCGAGCTGCACCGCCGGGCGACCGGCCGGCGGGGGAGCGACCGGCTGCTGCTGCAGGAGCAGGACGCCGTCGCCGCCGCGCTCGACCTGCCCGACGCCGACGCGCTCATGGCGGCCGTCTCCGGGGCGGCCCGCACCATCGCGTTCTCCTCCGACGCGACCTGGCGCCGCGTCCGTCCCCGCCCCGCGCCGCCTGTTCTCCCGCCGCCCGGTGCGCCGGCCGCTCGCGCACGACGTCGTCGAGCAGGACGGCGAGGTGGTGCTCGCCCGCGACGCCGACACCTCCGACCCCGTGCTGCCGCTGCGGGTGGCCGAGGCCGCCGCCCGCGCCGGCCTGCCGCTGCCGCCGGCCACCCTGGAGGGGCTGCGCGGCTGCCCCGACCTGCCGCTGCCGTGGCCTGCCCCCGCCCGCGACGCCTTCGTCGGGCTGCTGGCCGGCGGCCCGGCCGCCGTCCCCGTGCTCGAGGCGCTCGACCAGGCCGGCCTGCTGGTGCGGCTGCTGCCGGAGTGGGAGCGCGTGCGCAGCAAGCCGCAGCGCAACAGCTACCACCGCTTCACCGTCGACCGGCACCTCGTCGAGGCCGCCGCGGCGGCTGCTGCCCTGACCCGCCGGGTGACCCGCCCCGACCTGCTGCTGCTCGGCGCGCTGCTGCACGACCTCGGCAAGGGCTGGCCCGGCGACCACACCGACGTCGGGGTGCGAGGTCGTCGGCCGGCTCGCCCCGCGGCTCGGCCTGCCGCCCGCCGACGTCGACGTGCTGGTCGCGATGGTCCGCCACCACCTGCTGCTGCCCGACGTCGCCACGCGGCGCGACCTGGAGGACCCCGCGACGGCCCGGGCGGTCGCCGACGGCCGTGGGCAGCGTGCAGGTGCTCGACCTGCTGCACGCGCTGACCGAGGCCGACAGCGCCGCCACCGGCCCGGCCGCCTGGAGCGCCTGGAAGGGGCAGCTGGTCGGCGAGCTGGTCCGCCGGACCCGGGCGCTGCTCGGCGGCGACGAGCCGGCCCCGCCCACGCCGCTGGCGCCCTGGCAGCAGGAGCTGGTCGGGGCGGGCGAGCTGGCCCTGGAGGCCCGCGGCGAGGAGGTCACCGTCGTCGCCCCCGACCGGCCCGGCCTGCTGTCGGCGGCCGCCGGGGTGCTCGCGCTGCACCGGCTCGACGTCCGGTCCGCGTGGGTCGGGACCCGCGGCAGCACCGCCGTCACGGTCTTCCGGGTGGCCCCCCGGTTCGGCGACCTGCCGGACTGGGCGCCGGTCCGCGACGACCTGCGCGCCGCGCTCGACGGCCGGCTGGCGCTCGGCGAGCAGCTGGCCTCCCGGGAGGCGGCCTACCGGCGCGCGGACCCGACGCCGCCGGCCCCCCCGACGGTGACCCTCGTCGACGACGCCTCCGACTCGGCGACCGTCGTCGAGGTGCGCGCCCCCGACGGCCTCGGCGTCCTGCACCGCATCACCGCGGCGCTGCACCGCGAGGGGCTCGACATCCGCAGCGCGCACGTCAGCTCGCTCGGCGCGGACCTCGTGGACGCCTTCTACGTGCAGGGGCTCGACGACCCGCAGCAGCGCGAGCGGGTCGTGCAGGGCGTGCTCGCCGCCCTCCGCATGAGGAGGGCAGCTGAGCGCCGGTCAGCCCGCGGTGTCGGCGTCGTGCAGGCGGCGGGCCAGGCCGACGAGCAGCCGCCGGGCGACCGCCGGGGTGCGGTCGAGCAGGGCGAACAGCTCGCGCTGCTGCACGACGAGCAGGGTGCCGGTGGAGGACATGGTGACCGTGGCGCTGCGGGTCCCGCCGTCGAGGACGGCGAGCTCGCCGAACCACTGCCCGGCCTCGAGCGTCGCGACCTGCGCGCCGTCGCGGGTGACGGCGGCCGTGCAGTCGACCAGCACGTAGAGCTCGTGGCCCGGCTCGCCCTCGCGGACGACGACCTCGCCCTCGCGGGCGTGCGTGCGCTCGGCCACCTTGTCGACCTGGGCGAGCTGCTTGTCGTCGAGCGCGGAGAACAGCGGCACGCGGGCGAGCTGCTGCAGCGGGTCCTTGGGCACGGTGGTCCTCCGGGTCCGTCGCGGTGGGCTGGGCGAGCGGTGGCGGAGTCTCGCACGCAGCAGCCCCGCGCGGGGGCCGCGCCTAGGCTGAGGCCCATGTTCGACACGCTGTCCGACCGGCTCGACAAGGTCTTCACGTCCCTGCGCGGCAAGGGCCGCCTGTCGGACGCCGACATCGACGCGACCGCCCGCGAGATCCGCATCGCGCTGCTCGAGGCCGACGTCGCCCTGCCGGTGGTCAAGGCCTTCATCGCGGCCGTCAAGGAGCGGGCCCGCGGCGCGGAGGTCAGCGGTGCGCTGAACCCGGCCCAGCAGGTCATCAAGATCGTGAACGAGGAGCTCGTCGGGATCCTCGGCGGGCAGACCCGGCTGGTCCGCTACGCCAAGACCGGCCCGACGGTGATCATGCTGGCCGGCCTGCAGGGCGCGGGCAAGACCACGCTCGCCGGCAAGCTCGGCCTGTGGCTCAAGGCCCAGGGCCACGCGCCGCTGCTCGTGGCCTGCGACCTGCAGCGCCCCAACGCCGTGCAGCAGCTGCAGGTGGTCGGCGGGCAGGCCGGCGTCGACGTGTTCGCCCCGTACGAGGGCAGCGGCGTCGGCGACCCGGTCGACGCCGCCCGCCGCGGCCTGGAGCACGCCGCCCGGATGAACCACGACGTCGTCGTCGTCGACACCGCCGGCCGCCTGGGCATCGACGCCGAGCTGATGCAGCAGGCCGCCGACATCCGCGCCGCCGTCCAGCCCGACGAGGTGCTGTTCGTCGTCGACGCGATGATCGGCCAGGACGCCGTCGTCACGGCGCAGGCCTTCCAGGAGGGCGTCGGGTTCACCGGCGTCGTGCTGACCAAGCTCGACGGCGACGCCCGCGGAGGCGCCGCGCTGTCGGTCCGCCACCTGACCGGCCAGCCGATCCTGTTCGCGTCCACGGGCGAGAAGCTCAAGGACTTCGACGTCTTCCACCCCGAGCGGATGGCCTCGCGCATCCTCGGCATGGGCGACGTGCTGACCCTCATCGAGCAGGCCGAGCGGACCTTCGACCAGGACACCGCCGAGCGCATGGCCGGCAAGATGATGGAGGGCAAGGACTTCGACCTCGAGGACTTCCTCGAGCAGATGGTCCAGGTCAAGAAGATGGGCTCGATCACGAGCCTGCTCGGCATGCTCCCCGGCATGGGCCAGATGAAGGACGCCCTCGCGCAGGTCAAGGACTCCGACATCGACCGCATCGCGGCGATCATCCGGTCGATGACGCCGCAGGAGCGGCGCGACCCCAAGGTGCTCAACGGCAGCCGGCGCTCGCGCATCGCCAAGGGCTCGGGCGTCACGGTCACCGAGGTCAACAGCCTGGTCGACCGCTTCCACGAGGCGCAGAAGATGATGAAGCAGATGGGCGGCCTGCCCGGCATGCCGGGCGCGGGCGGCAGCCGGGCGGCCAAGCGGGCCGGCAAGAAGGGCGGCAAGAAGAAGGGCCCGGGCCGCGCCGGTGGCGGGCCGTCCAAGCAGCAGCAGGCCCTGCCCCAGGGGCTGCCGCAGGGGCTCCCGCAGTCGCTGCAGCAGGGGCTGCCGCAGGGCTTCCCGCAGCTGCCCGGCGGCCGGTCGCCGCTGGGCCTGCCGCCGCAGACCGGCCCCGACCCGCTCGGGCTGCGCCGCCCCCGGTAGCCCGCCCTACGGCTTGGGGTGGGCCTGCAGGAAGGCCCAGCCGCTGGTGGTGGCGTCGTAGCCGCCGCGGGCCGTCGTCGGCCAGCCGTGGCCGAACCGCGGCAGCAGCCGGGCGGTGATCGTCGGGCCGAACATCGTGGCGGTGCGCGGAGACCGGCCGCAGCCCCGTGCGCAGCCCCTCGCTCCAGCCGACGCCCGCCAGCGGGACCGTGCGGTCGTCGAGGCCGTGGACGTGCAGCACGGCGACGTCGTGGTAGCCGCGGCAGTCGGCGGTCACCGTCCCGCTGACGGCCAGCACCCCGGCGACGACGGCGGGCCGCTCGCAGGCGTACCGGTAGGCCATCATCGCGCCGTTGGAGAAGCCGGTGACGTAGGTGCGCCGGGGGTCGACGGGGTGCAGGGCGCGCGCGAGCGTGACGACCTGGTCGAGGTAGCCGACGTCGTCGACGGCCTCCTGCGACGCCCGGCCGCAGCAGGTCCCGGCGTTCCAGGACGACCCGCTGCCGACGCCGTAGGCGAGCACCGCGCCCTCGCGCCGGACCAGCGCGCCCCAGCGCATGTCGCGCTCGGCGACCTGCGGGTTCTGGTACAGCCCGTGCAGCGCGACGAGCAGCGGGGCGGCCGGGCCGGCGCCGGCGGGGACGAGCAGGCGCACCGCCCGCTCCTGGCCGCCGAAGGCGAAGTGCACCTCGGCGCGCAGCTCCACGCCCGGCGCGAGCGGCTCGGGCAGCGTGCCGTCGGCGAGCCGGACGACGTCCCAGCCGTCCGTGGTGACGCCGACCACCGGCAGGGCGTCCTGCGTCGTCCCCGGGCCGCCCGACGCCGCCGAGGCGGTGCTGCCCAGGCCGACCGACAGGCCGAGCAGCAGCGAGGCGACCAGGGCGACGACGGCGGCAGCGGGGCGGGGGAGGGCCACCGGGACACCATCGGCCGTCGGCGGGCGTCGTGCAGCAGAACGGACAGATCCGTGCGGTCCGGTCACCGCCGGCGGCCCAGCGCGAGCAGGCCGAGGGCGACGCCGAGCAGCTGCGCGAGGGCCAGCGCCGCCAGCCCGACCCGCACGTCGTAGGCCGCGACGACCAGCCCGGTGACCGAGGAGCCGACGGCGAAGCCGCCGAACTTCAGGCTGGCGGCCGTGGTGACGACCTGGCTCTGCATCGCGTCCGGGGAGTGGGTGGCGCGGACCATCAGGGTGCTGGCCAGCACCGGCCCCTCGATGGCGCCGGCGACGGCGACGAGCACCAGCGCCGCCGGGAACGTCGGGGCCAGCCCGACGGCGCCGAAGGCGAGCCCGAGGGCGGCGACGCCGTAGAAGGCGACCCGGACGGGGGCGGTGCGCGGGGTGCGGGCGCTGACGGTGAGGCTGCCGGCCAGGGCCCCGAGGGCGAACGCGCTGAAGAACGCGCCGCCGGCCGCGGCGTCCTTGCCCAGCTCCTCGGCCAGCAGCGGGAAGACCACCGGCAGGGCGCCCATGCCGGTGAAGGAGACCGTCGTCGCGACGGTGACCGCGCGCAGGGGCGGCACCGTGACCAGCAGCCG
The DNA here is from genome assembly GCA_963815615.1 of uncultured Actinomycetota bacterium. Lineage (GTDB taxonomy): Bacteria > Actinomycetota > Actinomycetes > Mycobacteriales > SCTD01 > RYN-122. The sequence continues at coordinate 406,664 of CAWFHF010000006.1, forward strand.
CAGCCCGCCCAGCACGCTGCGCAGCAGGCTGACGTCGCGGGCGTCGTCGGCGGGGGCCGGCATCGGCAGGCGCAGCACCGCGACCAGGCCGAGCCCGGCGAGCGCCGCCGTCGCCCACACGGCCGCGGCGGGGGAGGCCGCCCCGGCGAGCACGCCCGCGAAGGCGGGCCCGGTGACGCCGGCGACGTTGTAGGAGGTCGACTCCGCCCCGAACGCGCGGCGCAGCAGGGCGGGCGGCACGAGCGCGCTGATCAGGCCGGTGAAGCCGCCGGTGAGCACCGGGGTGGTGAGCCCGCCGAGCAGGGCGAGCGCGACGACCACCCACGACGGCGCCCGGCCGGTCGCGGCCAGCAGGCCGCCCAGGCAGACCAGCAGCAGCAGCTGGTTGGCCACGAAGGCCAGGCGGCGCCGGGGCGTGCGGTCCAGCCACGCGCCCAGCAGCGGCCCGGTCACCAGCGCCGGCACCGCGAGCGCGGCGACGACGGCACCCACCAGCGCGGGGGAGCCGGTGCGGTCCAGCACGAGCAGGACCAGCGAGACCCGCGCGGCCTCCTGCGCGAGGCGGGCCGTCGTCGAGGCCGTGAACAGGGTCACCAGCCCCGGCGAGCGCCAGAGCCCGGGGGCGGGCGGGGCGGCGACGGTCACGCCCCTAGTAGTAGCCCACCGCCTGCCGGGGACGGGGACCGCCCGGGCGCGGCTTCTGGCAGACTGTCCGGCGAGCCACCGCCGGCCGACGGCCCTCTACCCGTCGACGGCGTGTCCGCACTGCGCGGCCGGTCGCGCACCCCCACGCGCTGCACCGGCCCCGAACCCGTCCCGACACCGGAGCCCTACACCAGTGGCAGTCAAGATCAAGCTCATGCGCCTCGGCAAGATGCGCGCCCCGTACTACCGCATCGTCGTCGCCGACGCGCGCACCAAGCGCGACGGCCGCGTCATCGAGACGATCGGCAAGTACCACCCCAAGGAGAACCCCTCCTTCATCGAGGTCGACGCCGAGCGCGCCGCCTACTGGCTCGGCGTCGGCGCGCAGCCGACCGAGCCGATCGAGCGCATCCTGAAGGTCACCGGCGACTGGCAGCGCTTCAAGGGCGAGGCCGCCCCCGCGCCGATGCAGGTCGCCGAGCCCAAGGTCGACAAGCGGATCGCCTTCGAGGCGGCCTCGCGCGCCAACACCGACGGTGCCGCCGACGGCGCGACCACGCCGAAGAAGAAGGCCGCCCCCAAGGCCGCCGACGCCGCGGCTGCCGACGCGCCCGCCGCTGTCGCCGAGGCCCCCGTGGCCGACGCGCCCGCGGCCGACGCTCCTGCGGCCGACGCCGCTCCCGCGAGCGAGTAGTGCTCGAGAGCGTCCTCGAGCACCTGGTCAAGGGCATCGTCGACAACCCCGACGACGTCACCGTCGACCTGGTGAGCAACCGGCGCGGCCGCACCCTCGAGGTGCGCGTGGCGCCGGACGACCTCGGCAAGGTGATCGGCCGCAACGGCCGCACCGCCAAGGCCCTGCGCACCGTCGTGGCCGCGCTCGGCGGCAAGGGCGTGCGGGTCGACGTCGTCGACACCGACGAAGTCCGCTAGAGCGCCTCGTGGCACGACGCGTCGCCGGCCGGCCCCGCCGACCCGACGCACCGGCCGCCGGTGCCCCTCCCGAGACGGAGGCGGCGCCGGCGGCCGTCGCGCGTCCCGGGGGCGAGCCCGACCTGCTGGTGGTCGGCCGCATCGGCAAGCCCCAGGGGCTGCGCGGGGAGGTGACGGTCGAGGTCCGCACCGACGAGCCCGACCAGCGCTTCGCCGACGGCAGCGTGCTGCTGACCGGCCGGCGGGACGCTCACCGTCGCCGGCAGCCGCTACCAGAACGGCCGCCTCGTGGTGACCTTCGAGGGCGTGCCGGACCGGACCGCCGCCGAGGGCCTGCGCGACACGCTGCTGCAGGTCGACGCCGCGCACCCTGCCGGTGCCCGAGGACCCCGACGTCTTCCTCGACGGCCAGCTCGTCGGGCTGCGCGCCGAGCTCGAGGACGGCGCCGTCGTCGGGGTGGTCGCGGAGGTGCTCCACCTGCCGCACGGCGACGTCCTGGCGGTCGCCCGTGCCGACGCCGCCCCCGGGGCGGCCGAGGTGCTGGTCCCGTTCGTCGCCGCGATGGTGCCGGTCGTCGACGTCGCCGGGGGCCGGCTCGTGCTCACCCCGCCCGAGGGGCTGCTGGACCTGTCGGAGCCGGCGCCGCCCGAGGACGCCGAGCCCCGGAGCGCGGGGAGCCGGAGGACGGGGAGGGCTAGTGCTCGTCGACGTCCTCACCCTGTTCCCGGACTACCTCGCCCCGCTCGGCCTGTCGCTGGTCGGCAAGGCGCGCGCCGCCGGCCTGCTCGAGGTCCGCACCACCGACCCCCGCGACTTCACCGCCGACGTGCACCGCACCGTCGACGACAGCCCCTACGGCGGCGGCCCGGGCATGGTCATGAAGCCCGAGCCGTGGGGGCAGGCGCTCGACAGCGTGCTCGCCCGCGGCGGGCCCTCGCCCGCGCCGGTGCTCGTCGTCCCGACGCCGGCCGGCCGGCCGTTCACCCAGCAGCTCGCCGCCGAGCTCGCCGCCGAGCCGTGGCTGGCCTTCGCGTGCGGCCGCTACGAGGGCATCGACAGCCGCGTCGCCGTCGACGCCGCCCGCCGGATGCGGGTGCTCGAGGTCTCGCTCGGCGACTACGTGCTCGCCGGCGGGGAGGTCGCCGTGCTCGTGGTGGTCGAGGCGGTGGCCCGGCTGCTGCCCGGGGTGCTGGGCAACCGGGCCAGCCACGAGCAGGACTCCTTCTCCGACGGGCTGCTCGAGGGTCCGTCCTACACGCGCCCGCCGGTGTGGCGCGACCTCGAGGTCCCGGCGGTGCTGCTGTCGGGCGACCACGCGGCGATCGCCCGCTGGCGCCGCGAGCAGGCGCTGGAGCGGACGGCGGCGCTGCGGCCCGAGCTGCTGGAGCGCGTCGCGCTGTCCGACGCCGACCGCCGGAGCGCTGGAGCGCCGGTCGCCGGGTGTGGCAGAGTAGAGGGCTGTTGCGACCGCCCTGACGCAGGCTGCGCCCGCTCCCCGGCACACCTCGGCGCTGCCCTCGCGCGCGCCCTGAAGGACAGGCCCCCGATGCACATCCTCGACGAGCTCGACGCCCGCCAGCTCCGCACGGACGTCCCGGAGTTCCGTCCCGGCGACACGCTCGACGTCGGCGTCCGCGTCGTCGAGGGCAACCGCTCGCGCGTGCAGCGCTTCCAGGGCGTCGTCATCCGCCGCTCCGGCGGCGGCGTGCGCGAGACCTTCACGGTCCGCAAGGTGAGCTTCGGCGTCGGCGTGGAGCGCACCTTCCCGGTGCACACCCCCGTGATCGAGGAGATCAAGGTCGTCACCCGCGGCGACGTCCGCCGCGCGAAGCTGTACTACCTGCGCGAGCTCCGCGGCAAGAAGGCCAAGATCAAGGAGAAGCGCGACGCGTCGCAGGTCGCGAAGGCCAAGGGCCCGGCGACCACCCCGGCCGGCTCCTCGGCCGGCGCCGGCGGCACCAGCGCCACCACGGCCTGACCGAGCGGCCCCACCCCGCGCTCCCGACGGCGGGCGTCCCCACGCGGGGGCGCCCGCCGTCTGCCGTCCCCGTGCGGGCGGTCCGCGTCCGGCACGTCCCGGCTCCCCTCCCCGTTAGGCTGCGCGTGATGACCGACGACCGATCGAGGCGCGACCCGCCCGCGCCCGCCCGCCCGGCAGCGCGGGTCGTTCTTCCGCGAGCTGCCCTTCCTGGTGCTCGTGGCGTTCGTGCTGGCGCTGCTGATCAAGGCCTTCCTGGTCCAGGCCTTCTACATCCCGTCGGGCTCGATGGAGCAGACGCTCCAGATCGACGACCGGGTGCTGGTCAACAAGCTCGTCTACCGCTTCCGCGACATCCACCGCGGCGAGGTCGTGGTCTTCAACGGGCTCGACTCGTTCAGCTCCGAGGTGCCGCCGCAGCCGCCGGCCAACGGCGTGCAGAAGGTGCTGCGCGGCATCAGCAGCGCGATCGGCGTCGGCGCGCCCGGCGAGAAGGACTTCATCAAGCGGGTCATCGGCGTCCCGGGCGACCGCGTCGCCTGCTGCACCGACGGCAAGGTCACGGTGCAGCCGCGGGGCAGCGACACCCCGGTGCCGCTGGAGGAGCCGTACCTGTACGAGGACAACCAGATGCCGTTCTGCGAGGCCGGCGTCACCCTGCAGGCCTGCCCGCAGGGCGCGCCCGGCGTGCTCGTGCCGGCCGGCCGGCTGTGGGTGCTGGGCGACCACCGCAGCCAGAGCAGCGACTCGCGCTACCACATCGACGACGAGAACAAGGGCACCGTCCCGGCCGACAAGGTGATCGGGCGGGCCTTCGTCGTCGTGTGGCCGGTCGGCCGCGCGACCGTGCTGGCGGTGCCCGAGACGTTCGACCAGCGCGCGCTCGGCCTGGCCACGCAGGGCGTCCCGCTGGCCGCCGGGCTCGTGCTCGCCGTCCCCGTCGTCGCGCTGCGCCGCCGGGTCCGCTCCGTGCGCCGTCGCCGCTGAGCCCGTGCGGGTCTCCGCCAAGCTCTTCCTGCTCGACCCCGACGGCCGGCTGCTGCTGCTCGACTGCACCGACCCCGCCCGTCCCGGCACGCGCTGGCAGGAGCTGCCCGGCGGCGGCGTCGAGCCGGGGGAGGACGGCGTCGCCGCGACGCGTGCGCGAGGTGCTCGAGGAGACCGGCGTCGTCGTCGACCCGGCGCTCGTCGGGCCGCTGCAGTGGACCCAGACGGCGTCCTTCCTGTGGCGCGGCCAGTGGCACGAGGCCCGGCACGAGGGCCGGGTCGCCCGGCTGCCCGGGCCGCCCGAGGTCCGCCCGACGGCGCTGACCGAGCACGAGGTCGGCACCCTGCTCGGGCAGCGCTGGTGGACGCCGGCAGGAGCTGGCGGCGCACCCGGGCCGCTTCTTCCCGCGGCACGTGCCGTCGCTGCTGCCGCGCCTGCTCGCGGGGGAGCGCGTCGACGAGCCGGACGACGCCTGGGACGGGCCGCCCGTCACCTAGCCTGGCCCGGTGGCGCTGCCCCTGGACGCCGTCGGCCCCGACCCGCTCGACCGGGTCGCCGCGCGCGTGCTGCTGCTCGACGCGCAGGAGCGGGTGCTGCTGTTCCGCGGCCTGGACCCGCGCGAGCCCGAGCGCGGCACCTGGTGGCTCACCCCCGGCGGCGGGCTCGACCCGGGGGAGACGTCGGCGCAGGGCGCCGCCCGCGAGCTGGCCGAGGAGACCGGCCTGCGGGTCGCGCCGGAGTCGCTGGGCGAGCCGGTGCACGAGCGGGTCGCCGAGTTCGTCTTCGACGGGCAGGCCTACCGCCAGCGCGAGCAGTTCTTCGTCGTCCGCGTCGAGGCCCACGCCGTCGACACCGCCGGCTTCACGGCGCTGGAGGTGCTGGCCATGCCCGAGCACCGGTGGTGGACCCCGGACGAGCTGCGGGCCACCGACGCCGTCGTCTACCCGGAGGGGCTCGCCGGCCTGCTGGCGCGGGCCGCCGGGGGCGCCTGGTGCTGAGGGCGACGCGTCCCGTGGTGCGGGCCGAGAACGGGCTGTGGGCCCTGGAGCGGGTGCTGCAGCGGTGCGGCTTCCCCGTCGTCGCCGGCACCGACGAGGCGGGCCGCGGGGCGTGCGCCGGGCCGCTGGTCGTCGCCGCCGTCGTGCTGCCGCCCGGGCGCCGCGGCGAGGTGCCGGGGCTGGCCGACTCCAAGCTGCTCACCGCGCGGGCCCGGGAGGCGGCCTACGACGAGGTGCTGGCCCGCGCGTCGGCGTCGTCGGTCGTGGTCGTGCCGCCGCAGGAGGTCGACCGGTGCGGGCTGCACGTCATGAACGTCCGCGCGATGCGGCAGGCCGTGCTGCGCCTGACGCCCTGCCCGTCCTACGTGCTCACCGACGGCTTCCCGGTCGCCGGGATGCCCGCCCCGACGCTGGCGGTGTGGAAGGGCGACCGGGTCGCGGCGTGCGTCGCGGCGGCCTCGGTGCTCGCCAAGGTCACCCGGGACCGGATCATGACCGACCTGCACGCGCACTACCCGCAGTACGGCTTCGACGTCCACAAGGGCTACAGCACGCCCGAGCACACGGCGGCCATGGCCGAGCACGGCCCCTGCCCGGAGCACCGCTTCTCGTACGTCAACGTGCGGGGGGCCGTGCGGCAGACTGTCCGGATGGAGGCGGCGACGGCATGAGTGCAGAAGACCTCGAGAAGTACGAGACCGAGATGGAGCTGCAGCTCTACCGGGAGTACCGCGACATCGTCCGGCAGTTCGACTACGTCGTCGAGACCGAGCGGCGCTTCTACCTCGCCAACTCCGTCGACGTGCAGCCGCGCACGGCCGACGGCGAGGTCTGGTTCGAGCTGACCCTGTCCGACGCCTGGGTCTGGGACATGTACCGGCCGGCGCGCTTCGTGAAGTCGGTGCGGGTGCTGACCTTCAAGGACGTCAACGTCGAGAAGCTCGAGAAGCCCGACCTCGAGCTGCCCGGCCGGTAGACCGGCCCGGTAGATCGGGGCCCGGCCCGGGTAGGGCCGCTGCATGGGCACCCCTTCGCAGGCCGACCCGCAGGACGTCCCCGAGGGCGACGAGCCGGGCGCCTCCACCACGCAGTACGACGACGGCCAGGGCACCATCGGGCTGCAGGACCGCCTCGGCGACGGCGCCCCGGACACCAACCAGGGCAAGACCGAGCCGATGCCCCCGACGCCGGGGCACGCCGACCCCGCCGGCACCGGGCCCCACACCGACCCGCCCGAGGTCCCCGAGCTCGGCGACATGAGCGCCGGCCGGGCGCTCGCCCAGGTCGCCAGCCCGACGGTGCTGAGCACGGAGCAGGTGGTGCCGGCGGGCACGCTGAGCGAGCCGGCCTCCGCGGGTGACGCAGGTCGGCACCGTCCCCGCGGACGACCGGCCGCGGACCGGGACGTCGTCGAGCACCGGCCGAGGGGCGGGCCCCGAGATGCCGGAGTCGCAGTCCACGGGCACAGCGCACCGGGCACCCGGCCTGCAGGGCGAGACGCCCGACGGCGAGAGCGTCGAGAGCGACACGACGGCCGGCGCGGCGCGCATGGCACCCGGCGGTGCCCCCGACCGCTCGGCGCCGCCGACCGACGCCCCGGGCGACGCGCAGGGCGTCCCCGTGCTGTCCGAGACCGCGGCCCAGGGGACCTCCGAGGAGTCCGGCACCGCCCAGGGGATCAAGGACCCCGCCCGCCCGTAGTCCGTCGGCATCCGCCCCGCTGGTCCTTACCGGTGATCTTGGCGCCGGGGGCTCTCCCGGAGCGCCGGCGTGCCGAGACTGACGGCGTGACCACTGCCCCCGTCGCCGACCTGTCCGCGCTGCTGCCCGCGCAGCGCCGCCCCGAGCTGCCGGCGGGCGTCGCCTCCGCCCTGGCGCGCGTCGAGGCCGGGCCGCTGGTGGCGCTGCTGCAGGACCTGCTGCGCGTGCCGTCGGTGACCGGCTCGGACGCCGAGAGCGCCGCCCAGCACGCGATGGACAGGCGGCTGCGGGCGGCCGGCATGGACACCGACCTGTGGTCGGTCGACCTGCCCGGCACCCTGGCCCACCCCGACTTCCCCGGCTCCGAGGCCCCGCGCACCGAGGCCTGGGGCCTGGTCGGCTCCTGGGGCGGCGACGGACCCGGCGAGCCCGGCCCGACCGTCGTGCTCAACGGCCACATCGACGTCGTCCCGCCGGGCGAGCAGGGCTGGACGACCGACCCCTGGTCCGGCGAGGTCCGCCACGGCCGGGTGCTCGGCCGCGGGGCGTGCGACATGAAGGCCGGCCTGGCCTGCCAGGTGATGGCCGTGCAGGCGCTGCGCGTCGGCGGGCGTGCGCCTGCGGGGGCGCGTGCTGCTCGAGAGCGTCGTCGGCGAGGAGGACGGCGGGCTCGGCACCTTCGCCACCCTGCAGCGCGGCCACACCGGCGACCTCGCCGTCATCTGCGAGCCGACGTCGGGCAACCTCGTCCCGGCCTGCGCCGGCGCGCTCACCTTCCGGCTCACCGTCCCCGGCCGCTCGGTCCACGCCAGCGCCCGGCTCGAGGGCGTCGACGCCGTCGAGAAGTACCTGCTGGTGCACCAGGCGCTGCGCCGGCTCGAGGCCGCGCGCAACCGCGACGTCCACCCGCTGATGTCGCGCTACACGCTGCCCTACCCGCTGTCGGTCGGCACGGTCCGCGCCGGCGACTGGGCCAGCAGCGTCCCCGACCTGCTGGTCGCCGAGGGCCGGATCGGCGTCGCCCTCGGGGAGGACCCCGCCGACGCCCGCGCCGCGCTCGAGCGCGCCGTCGCGCAGGTCTGCGCCGACGACGCCTGGCTGGCCGCGCACCCCGTGCAGGTCACCTGGTGGGGCGGGCAGTTCGCCCCCGGCCAGGTCGACGCCGACTCCGCCGTCGCCCGGCTCGTCTCCGACAGCCACACCCGGCTGCAGGGCTCGCGCCCCGCCGTCTACGGCGCGCCCTACGGCAGCGACCAGCGGCTGCTGACCGGGCTCGGCGGCATCCCCGCGGTGCACTACGGGCCGGGCGACGTCCGGCAGGCCCACGCCCCCGACGAGTCCGTGGCGGTGCAGGAGATGGTCGACGTCACCCGCACGCTCGTGCTGCTGCTGGCGACGGCCTGCGGGACGTACTGACAGGAGTCCGACTGCTGTCTCCTGCGGGCGGTGTGGCCGGAACGCTCCGGTCTGCCGCCCTGCTGCCGACAGGAGAGGGACGCGCGTCCCTGCGCGCCCCGACCCGAGGAGCACGCCCTGAGCACCCGGCAGCTGGCCCTGCGCACCACGGCCGACCCGCAGACCCTGGCCGCGGTGGCCGCCGAGGTGACCGGCACGCAGCTGCCGGCGGTGCCCCTGCCGGCCCGGCCCGGCCTGCCGCGCACGCGCTGCTGCTGCTCGACGTCGACGAGGACGCGGTCTCCGGTGCGGTCGCGGCCGTGCGGGCCGGCGTGGCGCCCGCCCTGCTCGGTGCCGCGGTGGCCGACGGCGGTGACCCCGAGGCGCTGGTCGAGGCCTCCGCGGCGGCCCTGGTCGCCGGGCACGGGGTCGCCGACGACCTCGACGAGCGGGCCCGCCGCGCCGCCCGGGCCGCCGTGCCGGTGCGCCGCGCGCTGCGCCGCCGCTACGACGCGCTCAGCCCCTGGTGGCAGCGCGGGTCGCTCGCCGCGGTCGGCACCGTGCTCGGGCTCGGCGTGCCCTTCGCCGTCTACAGCCTGCTGTGGGTGGTCCTCGGCGTCGACGTCGGGCCCGCCGCGTACTTCGCCGTGCTCGTCGCCCTGCTCACGATGGCCACGAGCGTGGTCGCCGAGGCCGTGCAGGCCCTCGAGCCCTCCCGGCTGCCCGAGCCCGGCGACCCCGCCTGCTCGGCCACCGACCCGGCGGTCACCGGCGTCTGGCCGGTCGTCACCGTCGTCGTCGCGGCGTACCTGCCCAACGAGTACGGGACGGTGCCGGCCACCGTCGACACCCTGCTCGCCCACGACTACCCCGGCGAGCTCGACGTCCTGGTGGCGGCGAACGGGACCGGCCCGGTCGCCGAGGAGGTGCTGGCCTGGCTGCGGGCCCGCGCCGCGACCGACCGGCGGCTGCGCGTCGTGCTGTGCCCCTCGAGCCGCAGCAAGGCCGAGAACGTCAACGCGGCGCTGACGGCGGCGCGCGCCGTGGGGGCGGGCGGCCTGGTCGGCGTGCTCGACGCCGACCACCGGCTGGGGGCCGGCGCGTGCGCCCGGGCGGCCCGCTGGGTGGCGGGCGGCTACGCCGACGTCGTGCAGGGCCACAACGTCGTGCGCAACGGCTCCTGGGGCTGGCTGCAGCGGATGGTCGCCGTCGAGTTCGAGGCGGTCTACGCGGTCGCCCACCCGGGCCGGGCCGGGCTGCACGGCTTCGGCGTCTTCGGCGGCAGCAACGGCTTCTGGCGCGCCGACCTGCTCGACCGGCTGCGGATGCGCCCCTGGATGCTCACCGAGGACATCGACGTCAGCCTGCGGGCCGTGCTCGACGGCGCCCGCATCGCCAGCGACCCCCGGCTGGTCTCGCGCGAGCTGGCCCCCGAGACCGTCGACGCGCTGTGGGCGCAGCGGACCCGCTGGGCGCAGGGCTGGCACCAGGTGAGCCGCCGCTACCTGCGCCGGATGCTCACCAGCCCGGTCACCACCTGGCGGCAGCGCTGCGGGGCGGCCTTCCTGCTCGGCTGGCGCGAGGCCTACCCGTGGGTCGCGCTGCAGATGGTCCCGGTGATCGCCTACCAGCTGTTCGTCCGGGACGAGCAGGACATCCACTGGGTGCTCCCGTTCTTCGTCTTCACCGGCCTGTTCACCACCGCCGTCGGGCCGCTGCAGGCGCTGTTCGCCTGGCGGCTGTCGGTGCCCGAGGTGCGCCGGCACGGCCGCTGGTTCCTCGGCTTCCTGCTGCTGTGGGGCGCGCCGTACGGGGAGGCCAAGCAGGTCGTCAACCGGTGCGCGCACCTGCGCGAGTGGCTCGGCGACGACGGCTGGACGGTCACGCCGCGCCGCGGCACGCAGCCGCGCGAGGGCGGCGCGGAGACGGTCGCCCCCGCGGAGCGGGCCGTGCTCCCGCGGGTGGTCGCCGCCGACCGCGACGGCGTCGTCCGCTCCCGCGCGCTCGCCCGCCCGCGCGGCGGCGTCCGGCTGCCCCGACCCCGGCGCGCGCCCGCGGAGGTCCCGGCATGAGCGCGGTGACCACCCGGCGCACCCCGGAGGAGCAGGGCCGGCGCTACCGCGGCGGCCCCGCGCCGGTGACCGAGCGGCGCGGCCTGCGCCCCCGCTGGGGCGAGGTCGAGGTCTACCGGGTGCTGGCGGCGCTGCTCGTGGTCGCCTTCCACGTCCGCCAGTCCATGCAGGTGGAGGTGTGGGCCCCGGAGCGCCAGGGCCTGCACCCCGGCACCGACTACCCGTACCAGTCGGTCGCCTGGTTCGAGGCCGGCATGACCAACGCCGACCTCATCGTCGACCTGTTCTTCGCCGTCAGCGGCTTCCTGCTCGCCCTGCCCTGGGTGCGCAGCGTCGTCGACGGCACGGACCGGCCGAGCATCCGGGCCTGGGCGGTCGGGCGCGCCGCCCGCGCGGTGCCGATCTACTGGCTGCTCGTCGTCGTCGTGTGGGGGACCCGCAACTACGGCTGGCCGGGGGAGTGGCGCGACCTGCTCGAGCACCTGACCTTCACGCAGTGGATGGACAGCGAGCGGATCTTCTACACGATCGGGCCCGCCTGGTCGCTCGGCGTCGAGATCTGGCTGTACCCGCTGGTGCCCCTGCTGCTGGTGGCCGCGGCCGTCCCGGTGCGCCGGCTGTCGCGGCGGGGCGCACGGGCCGCCGCGCTGTGCCTGCCGGTGCTCGGCGTCGTCGCCCTGTCGCTGGCCTGGAAGTGGTGGGTCCACGACGTGCGGCAGCAGCCCGCCGACGACTGGGCGTGGACCTTCGGCATGCCCGCCAAGGCCGACACCTTCTGCCTCGGCGTCCTGCTGGCCGTGCTGTTCGTGACGCTCCGGGCGCGCCGGATGCCCCCGCTGGCCGGCGTCGGGCTGCGCGTCGTCGCCGTCGCCGGGCTCGTCCTGCTCGGCCGGCACCGGCTGCAGGTCGACGGCGAGGTCCGCACCTACGTCCACACCCTCGCCGCCCTGCTGTGGTGCCTGCTGCTCGGCGCGGTCGTCCTCACCCGGCCCGGCCGGCTCGCGCAGGCGCTCGACCGCCCGTGGGTGGTGCGGGCCGGCGCGCTCACCTACGCGCTGTACATCAGCCACGAGGTCCTCATCGACCCGCTCACCGGGCTCGGGCTGCTGCCGCGGGAGGAGTCGATGATGCTGGTGAACTGGGGAGTGTTCCTGCCGCTGTCGGTCGCGTTCGCGTTCGTCCTGCACCACACCGTCGAGCTGCCCTGCACCCGGCTGCGCCTGCTGGTGGACGACCGCGGCCGGGCGCGCGAGTTCTACCCCGAGCTCGCGGCGGACGCCCGGCCGGTGCACGTCCCCGCCCAGCGCACCCCTGCCCCGGCCGACGACGTCCGGGCGTGAGGGCCCTGCTCGCCGCGGGCGCGCTGGCCGCCGCCGGGGTCGCCGCCGCCCTGCTGGTGCCCACGGGCCCGGCGGTCCCTCCTGCCGAGCGGGCCGCCGCCCTGGCCGGGCGCGTCCCTGGGCTGCCGCCGCGCGGCGCCGCGGACGGCCACGTCGTGACGGCGGTGGTCAGCGGGCCGTCGACCGGGCTGCTCGCGGCCGGTCGGACGGTCGTGCCCGGTCCCGGGCAGGTGCGGCTGGACGCCCGGCTCGGCGCACCGGCCGGCCGCGGCGCCTGGCAGGGCGTCGGGGTGGCGTTCACGGACTCCTCGGTCGAGCTGCTGCAGGGGGCCCCTTCCCGGACGGCGGCCCGGGCGCTGCGGCTGCTCGCCGACCCGGTGCGGGGCGCCGGCGTCACCTCCGTGCTGCTGCCGCAGAGCTCGACCGACTTCAGCCGACGCCCGTGGACGGTGCAGGACGAGCCGGGCGGGGCCGTCGCGGCGACCCCCGAGGCCGAGCGGGCGGCGGACTGGGCCCGCGCCCTGACCCGCACCGCGCCGGCGACCACCGTCGACCTCAGCTCCTGGGCGCCCCCGGACTGGCTCCGCGACGGCGACCGGGTGACCGCGCAGGGCGTCGCCGCCTGGCCGCAGGCCCTGGCCGTGCGCGCCGCCCAGCTGTCCCGCTCCGGCCTGACGGTGCGCGCGGTCGCCGTCCAGAACGAGCCCGCGCACGCCGACCCGGACTACCCGACGGCCCTGTGGTCGGCGCCCCAGCAGGTCCTCGGCGGCCGCACCCTGCAGGCCGAGCTGGCCCGGCTCCTGCCGCCCGGCCGGCGCCCGTCGGTCCTCGTGCACGAGCACAACGTCGACCGTGCCGCCGACGCCGCCCTGCTGGCCCGCGCGCTGCCGGGTGCGACCGTCGGCTGGCACTGCTACGCCGGCTCGGGCACCGCCCTGCGGCGGGCGGTCGCGGCCCTGCCCGCCGGCACCCGGACCGCGTTGACCGAGTGCAGCGGCCTCGTCGGCGGCGACCCCTGGGCCGACCTGCTGTGGGCCGTCGGCCAGTGGGAGGTCCCCGGCCTGGCCGCGGGCGCGACCTCGGCCCGCGCCTGGAACGCCGTCCTCGACCCGTCCGGCGGCCCGTCCGCGGGAGGCTGCCAGGACTGCCGCGGCGCCCTCGTGCTGCACCCCGACGGCCGGCTCGAGGTCGGCCCCGAGCTCGCCGCCCTGGCGCACCTGGGCCGCGTCCTGGCCCCCGGCTCCGTGCTGCGGCCTTCGGTGCTCAGCGGCCCGCAGGGCAGGCTGAGCGCCGTGGCCGCCGAGCTGCCCGACGGCAGCCGCGCCCTGGTGGCGGCCAACCCCGGCCGCACGGACGTCGTCGTCGGGCTGCCCGGCGCGGCCCGGCTCGGGGTGCTGCCGGCGCGCAGCGCGGGGTCGTGGCGCTGGTCGCCGACCCGCTGACGCTCAGAGCGTGGCGACGCCGATCAGGCCGTTGCGGGTCACCAGGGCCGCCAGCGCCTGCTCGTCCAGCCCGTCCGTGCCCTCGGGCCGCTGCGGGAGCACCGCGTACCGCGTCTCCGCGCTGGCGTCCCAGACGGTGATCGCGACGTCGTCGGGCAGCGTGGTCCCGAACTCGGCGAGCACCGACGCGCGGGTCGCGGACGACGCGCGAGCGGTAGGCCTCGGACTTGTACCAGGTGGGGCTCGGCCCGAGCAGCGCGATCGGGTAGCAGGAGCACAGGGTGCAGACGACGACGTGGTGCTCGGTCGGGCCGTTGGCCAGCACCTTGAGCCGCTGCTCCTGCAGGCCGCCGCCCATCGACAGGCCGACCTCGGGCAGCGCCGCGTTCGCGTCGGCCAGCAGCCGCCCGCGGAAGCCGTCGTCGACCCAGGCGCGCGCGACCATCCGGGCCGCGGTGGCGGGGGAGGACCGGGCGAGGTAGGCCTGCAGGGCCCGGTCGAGCTCGACGGCGTCGACCAGGCCCTTGTCCTCCAGCAGCGCCTCGAAGCCGCGGACCTGCCGGGCCAGGGTGCTGTCGTCGTGGTCGTCGCTCACGCGCCCTCCAACCGGGACTCCCAGACGTCCACCGTCACGCAGTGGTCGCCCTCGCCGAACAGCTCGCGCGCCGCGAAGCGCACCGTGTACACGGGCTCGGGCTCCGCCGGCAGGCCCTGGGCCCGCAGGTCGGCGAGCGGGTGCAGGCCGTTCAGCTCGACCACCGTGCCGACGGCGCCGCGGGCGTAGCGGGGCACACGGCTGTGGTGCGGCGGGTCGGCCCGCGTCGTGCGGACGGCGTCACCCGGCGAGAAGCGCACGCTCGACCTCCTCCCGCGTCAGGACGCCCTTCTCGACGCACAGCGTCCGCAGGGCGCAGAACCACTTCTCGTAGTAGCTGGAGGCCAGGTAGTGCTGCGGGTCCATCCGCTCGACGGCGTCGCGGAACTCGTCGAGGTCGTACACGCCCGCGCCGAGCAGCGCCCGGTTCATGGCGAACACGTGCGCCTCCCAGTCGCTGTGGAAGGCCGGCTCGCCCAGCTCCTGCTCCACCGGCCCGAAGCCCTGCATGCCGCCGACGTCGTTGACCCGTGCCATGCGCGGACCCTAGGCCGCTACCACCCGGGTGCGACAGCGGCCGCGTCGTCCACAGCCGGGTCCGCGGCCCTCGTCCCCGCGCCCCCGCTGCCCGACCGTCGTCGCCGGAGGTGGTCGACGTGGACCGACAGGCCCTGGGGAAGTACGGCGAGCAGCTGGCGGTGGAGCACCTGCAGGCGGCCGGCCTGCAGGTGCTGGCCCGCAACTGGCGGTGCCGGGACGGCGAGATCGACGTCGTGGCCCGCGACGGGCGGCACCGTCGTGTTCTGCGAGGTCAAGACCCGCAGCGGCACCGGGTACGGCGAGCCGGCCGAGGCGGTGACCCTGCGCAAGGCCCGCCGGCTGCGGCTGCTCGCCTGCCGCTGGCTCGAGGAGCACCGGCCGCCCGACGCCGGCGACCTGCGCTTCGACGTCGTCTCGGTCGTCCGTCGCCGCGGGCTACGCGCCCGAGCTGGTGCACCTGCGCGGGGCGTTCTGATGGCGCTCGCCCGCGCCTGGTCGGTCGCGCTCGTCGGGCTCGACGGCGCGCTGGTCGAGGTCGAGGCCGACCTCGCGCAGGGCCTGCCCGGCCTGACCGTCACCGGCATGCCCGACGCCGCCCTCAGCCAGGCCCGCGACCGGGTGCGCGCCGCCGTCGTCAACTCCGGCGAGCAGTGGCCGGCCAAGCGCATCACCCTCGGGCTGTCGCCGGCGTCGCTGCCCAAGCGCGGCAGCGGCTTCGACCTGGCCCTGGCGGCGGCCGTGCTCGCCGCGGCCGGGGTGCTGCCGGCGGCGGCGCTCGACGGCGTCGTGCTGCTCGGCGAGCTCGGCCTCGACGGTCAGGTCCGCGCGGTCCGCGGGGTGCTGCCGGCCGTCCTGGTCGCGTCCCGGGCCGGGGTGCAGCGGGTCGTCGTGCCGCGGGCCAACCTCGCCGAGGCCCGCCTGCTGCCCGGCGTCGACGCCGTCGGGGTCGCCACGCTGCGCGAGCTGCTCGCCCTGCTGCGCGGCGAGCCGGTCCCCGACCACGCGGTGCCCGAGCCGCCCGACGACGCCGCGCCGCTGCCCGACCTCGCCGACGTCGCCGGGCAGCCGGCCGGGCGCACCGCCGTCGAGGTCGCCGCCGCCGGAGGGCACCACCTGTTCCTGCTCGGCCCGCCCGGCTCGGGCAAGACGATGCTCGCCGAGCGGCTCCCCGGGCTGCTGCCGCCGCTGACGGTCGAGCAGGCCCTCGAGGTCACCGCCGTGCACTCGGTGGCCGGCCTGCTGCCCGCGGGGCACCCGCTGGTCCGCCGTGCGCCGTTCCAGGACCCGCACCACACGTCGACGGTCGCGGCCGTCGTCGGCGGCGGCAGCGGCATCGCCCGGCCGGGCGCGGCGTCCCTCGCCTCGCACGGCGTGCTGTTCCTCGACGAGGCACCCGAGTTCGGCGGCGGCGTGCTCGACGCGCTGCGCCAGCCGCTCGAGAGCGGGCGCATCAGCGTCCGGCGCGCGGGCGGCACCGCGACCTACCCGGCCCGCTTCACCCTCGTGCTGGCCGCGAACCCCTGCCCGTGCGCCCAGCCGGGCGACGACTGCACCTGCCGTCCCGACGCCCGGCGCCGCTACCTCGCCCGGCTGTCCGGCCCGCTGCTCGACCGCGTCGACATGCACGTGCAGGTCGACCGGATCAGCCGCGCCGAGCTGCTGGCCGAGGAGGGCGACGTGGAGGGCAGCGCGCAGGTGGCCGCGCGCGTCCTGGCCGCACGCACCGCCGCCGCCGTCCGGTACGCCGGCACGCCGTGGCGGACCAACGGCGAGGTCCCGCCCGCCGAGCTGCGCCGGCAGCTGGCCGGTGCCCCGTGCGGCGACCCGCTCCGCCGAGCAGGCGCTCGACGGCGGGCGCCTGACCGCCCGCGGGTTCGGCCGCGTGCTGCGGCTGTCGTGGACGCTGGCCGACCTGCCGGTGCGCCCGTCGCCCGAGCGCGTGCCACGTCGACCACGCGCTGGGCTTCCGCCTCGGCAGCCGCACCCGGGTGGCGGCGTGAGCGAGGTCGCACGCGCGCGTCGCGCTGTCCCGGCTGGTCGAGACCGGGGTCGGCCGGCGCTCGCGGCGGTGGTCGCAGGAGCACGGCGCGGTCGAGACCTGGCAGGCCCTGCGCCGGGGCGTCCGGCTGCCCGGCCTGTCGCAGGCGCTCGTCGACGGCGCTGCCGCCCGGGCCGAGCGCGCCGACCCGGACGCGGACCTGCGGGCGCTCGACGCGGGTCGCCGGCCGGGTGGTGTGCCCGGGCGACGACGGAGTGGCCGGCCGAGCGGCTGGACTGGCCGGCCGGACCTGCTGCGCGCCGCCCCTCCGCTGCTGCTCTACGTCCGCGGGCCGGTGCCGCTCGCCGCCACCGTCGCAGCGCAGCGTCGCCGTCGTCGGCGCGCGCGCCGCGACCCCCTACGGCGTGCACGTCGCCCGGCGAGCTCGGCCTCGGGCTGGCCGAGGCCGGCGCCGCGGTCGTGTCCGGCGGCGCGTACGGCATCGACGGCGCCGCCCACACCGGGGCGCTGACCGCCGAGGCCGCGCCGACCGTCGCCGTGCTGGCCTGCGGCGTCGACGTCGCCTACCCGCGCGGCCACGACCGGCTGCTGGCCCGCATCGCCGCGACCGGGCTGCTGCTGTCGCGAGGTGCCTCCCGGCTGCGCGCCGATGCGGCGCGCTTCCTGGTGCGCAACCGGCTGATCGCGGCGCTCACGCAGGGGACCGTCGTCGTCGAGGCGGCGCTGCGCAGCGGGTCGCTGTCGACCGCCGCCCGGGCCGAGGAGCTGTCCCGGCCGGTCCTCGCCGTCCCGGGACCCGTCACGTCGGCGGCGTCGGCCGGCTGCCACGAGCTGCTGCGCGCCGGCGCCGTCTGCGTGACCAGCGCCGCGGAGGTGCTGGAGGCGGTCGGGGAGCGCGGGGCAGGACCTCTGCCCGCCGAAGCAGGGCCGCGCCGACGTCCGCGACGACCTCCCGGCCACGGTGCGCACCGTCCTGGAGGCGGTGCCCGTGCGCCGGCCCGCGGGGGAGGCGAGCATCGGCCGCACCGCCGGGGTCAGCACGCTGGTGGTGCAGCAGGTGCTGCCGCCGCTGCTCGTCGCCGGGCTGGTCGAGCGGGTGGAGGGCGGCTACCGGCTGACCGGGCTGGGAGCGGGGCGGCCGGTGTCCGCCGGCCCGGGGCGGTAGGGCGAGGGTCGACCTCGCCCGCTCGGCTGCCGCCGGCCCTCGCCCCGCGGCCGCTCGCTGCCGTCCGGCCCTCGCTCCGGCCCGGCTCTGCCGCCGTCCCGTGCCGTGCGCCCCCGGCCCCTGCGCCGCGCGGCGCCTTGACCGAGCGTCCCCCGACCGCACAGCCTGCTCCCCGTGCCCGGCCGACGTCCCACCGCTCCGGCCCGGCGCCCGGCTCGGCCGCGGAGCCGCTCCCGCCGCGCTGGCCGAGGCGCTCGAGGGCTTCCTGCACGCGCTGCGCTACGAGAGCGACCGCTCGGTCCACACGCTCCGCGCCTACGAGGGCGAGTGCGCGTCGCTGCTCGTGCACGCCGCGCGCCTCGGGGTGCGCGAGCCCGCCGGGCTCGACCTCGCGGTCCTGCGCAGCTGGCTGGCCCGGCTGCGGACCGGCGGCGCCGCGCGCACGACCCTGGCCCGGCGCGGCTCGGCGGCCCGGTCCTTCACGGCCTGGGCGCACCGGCGCGGACTGCTGCCGGCCGACCCCGGCCCGGCGCTCGGCACGCCGAAGGGCCACCGCCCGCTGCCCGACGTGCTGCGGCCGGACGAGGCGGTGCGCCTGCTGGAGACCGTCGACGGCGACGACCCGGCAGCCCTGCGCGACCGGCTCGCCCTCGAGCTGCTCTACGCCACGGGCGTGCGGGTCGCCGAGCTGTGCGGGCTCGACGTCGACGACGTCGACCCCGAGCGAGCCGTCGTCCGCGTGCTCGGCAAGGGGCGCAAGGAGCGGACCGTGCCCTACGGCCGGCCGGCCCAGGACGCGCTCGACGCCTGGCTCGCGCGCGGTCGGCCGCGCCTGGCTGCGGCCCGGCTCAGGCGCCGCGCTGCTGCTCGGACCCCGCGGCGGCCGGGTCGACCCGCGCGCCGTCCGCACGCTCGTCCACGCACGGCTCGGCGCCGTGCCCGGCGCCCCGGACCTGGGTCCCCACGGCCTGCGCCACACCGCGGCGACCCACCTGCTCGAGGGAGGAGCTGACCTCCGCAGCGTTCAGGAGCTGCTCGGCCACGCTACGCTCGCGACGACCCAGATCTACACGCATGTCAGCGTCGAGCGGCTGAGGACGAGCTATGAGCGTGCGCACCCCCGAGCCTGACCGCTCGGCGTCCGGGGCGCCCGCCGGTCCGTCGCTCACCGCCGTGCCCGACAAGCCGTCGTCGTCGGAGCTCAGCGCCGCGGCCGACGCGCTGCTCGCCGCCGCCGACGCGCCCGCCGGCGGGTCGGCCGCCGAGGCGGCCCCGGCGGCCGCGCCCGAGCCGGCCAAGCCCCGTCGCGGTCGCTACGCGAACGTCAGCGACGAGGAGCGCGCCGAGATCGAGCAGGCGATCGCCGAGCTCTGGCGCCAGTACAAGGACACCGGCGAGGAGCGGCTGCGCGAGCGGCTGATCCTGCACTACTCGCCGCTGGTCAAGTACGTCGCCGGCCGCGTCGGCGTCGGCCTGCCGCCGAACATCGAGCAGGCCGACCTCGTCAGCTACGGCATCTTCGGCCTCATCGACGCGATCCAGAAGTTCGACCTCGACCGCGCGATCAAGTTCGAGACCTACGCGATCAGCCGCATCAAGGGCGCGATCATCGACGAGCTCCGCTCGATCGACTGGATCCCCCGCTCGGTCCGCTACAAGGCGCGCGAGGTCGAGAAGGCCTACGCCGCGCTCGAGGCCAAGCTGCACCGCACGCCCACCGAGGCCGAGGTCGCCGCCGAGCTCGGCATCGCGCTCGAGGACCTCCACACGATCTTCAGCCAGGTCTCCTTCGTCAACGTCGTCGCGCTCGACGAGCTGCTCACGGCCGGCGGCGAGAAGGGCGACAAGCTCTCGCTCGTCGACACCCTCGAGGACACCAAGGCCGAGGACCCGGTCGCGACGTTCGAGACCGAGGAGACCAAGTACCTCCTCGCGAAGGCGATCAACACGCTGCCCGAGCGCGAGAAGATCGTCGTGACGCTCTACTACTACGAGGGCCTCACCCTCGCCGAGATCGGCCAGGTCCTCGGCGTCACCGAGAGCCGGATCTGCCAGATGCACACCAAGGCGGTCCTGCAGCTGCGCGGCAAGCTCGCCGACAGCAAGGACTGACCCACCGCCCCACCCGTGAGGCGTGGCACGTGGCGGGCGGTCGACGCCGGCGGACCAGCCGGCGCGGTCTGCGCGACGTCGTGGCGCCAGGGGCGAGCATCCGCAGCAGGTCGTCCCGGAACGGCTGATCGAGCGGGAGCGAGCCGACCCCGACCGGTGTGGGAGGCGGGATCAGGCGCCGCGCCGGCGTGAGCGCTCGGCATCGAGCTGCACGACGCCGGGCACGACTCCGCGGCTGGACCGCGCCCGGCACGACGCCGGGCGGCACGGCCCCGGGCGGCACGGCTCCCGGCACGACGCCGGGCGCACGACCCGGGCGGCACGGCTCCCGGCACGACTCCGGCACGACGCCGGGCCGCACGTCGCCGGACAGGACGGCGTCGGGCTGCACGACGTCGACGTGCGCTGACGGACCGGCCACGGGAGCCGCAGGACGCTCGATCGCGACGGGCGGTGCCCCGCCGGTCGGAGGCGTCGCGCCCGCGCCGCGGACCAGCACCAGCCCGGCCACGAGGGCCAGGACCGCCGACGCCGCCAGCGGCCACTCGCCCGGGTCCACTCCGGAGGTCCTGTCCTGCACACCGACGGTGGAGCGGGCGCGGGCCGGAGCGGGCCCGGACGCACCAGCGGCCCTCCGTGCAGCGGGAGCGGGAGCCGGCTCGGGGACGGCGACGGCGCCGCCGACCCCCTCGTGGTCAGCGCCGGCACCGGCCGACCCGCCTGCGGCCGTGGGCAGCTGCGCCCCCTCGGCCTGGCCCGCCACCCGGGCCGCTGCCGGCCCGGCCAGCAGCCCGCGGCCGCCCTGCGGCAGCAGCCGGACCGGGCGGAACAGCAGCATCGGGTCCAGGTACTGGGTGCCCCGCCGCAGCCCCAGGTGCAGGCACGCCCCGAGCCCGCACCTGTGCCCGGAGGAGAGCCGGCCGACCACGGCGCCCTTCGCCGACCGCGGTCGCCGAGCGACACGTCGACCGTCACGGGCTCGTAGGTCGTCCGCAGCCCGCCGTGGTCGACGACGACGATGCCGCGTCCGGCCAGCAGCCCGGCGTAGCTGACCCGCCCGGCTCCCGACGGCGCGCACCGGCCCGCCGAGGGCACCGGCGAGGTCGGCGCCGTAGTGGCCCGCCGAGTAGGGGGTGGGCCCGGGCTCGAAGGGACGGACGACCCGGCGGACGGCGTCGACCGGCCAGCGCCAGCGCCCGCCGGAGAGGGGACTGGAGCCGGCCGCAGAGGTGGCCACGGACACGCCCTGACCGCGGGCCACGGGCTGCGCCGACGCCGGCTCCACAGCCAGGGACAGCCCAGGCACAGCACGAGGACCAGCAGGGACGCGAGCCCTGGGGGCCGACCGTCGCAGCGCCGACGGAGCACCGGGCCCCGCCGGCAGACCGACAGCCCGAAGGCCCGCTCACGACCGCACCGCTCCACGCCGTCCTCCTGCTGCTCCTCGACCGGCCAGCACCGTCCGTCAGGGCAGGGAGCCGCAGCAGCCCGAGGGGCGGATCTGTGGACGCAGCGGCCGGAGGCGCCCGCGTCGTACACTCCTGTCCAGCGACCGGTCCGCCGGTCGACTTCGCGTGCCTGAAGACGGGCCCGTCCACCGGTCTCCTGCTGCTCGACACGGCAGGAGCGGGGCGGCCTCGCAGGCACCAGGGCGAGGCGCCACCCGGTGCCGCGCGACAACCGACGAGCGCGACGGCTTCACGCGGCCGCGCGCGAGCACAGACAAGGGCCCCCATGGCCGTCGTCACCATGCGCCAGCTCCTCGAGAGCGGCGCGCACTTCGGGCACCAGACCAAGCGCTGGAACCCGAAGATGAAGCGCTTCATCTTCACCGAGCGCAACGGCATCTACATCATCGACCTGACGCAGACGCTGGGCTACATCGACCGCGCCTACGACTTCGTCAAGGAGACCGTCGCCCACGGCGGCACGATCATGTTCGTCGGCACCAAGCGCCAGGCGCAGGAGCAGATCGCCGAGCACGCCCGCCGCGTCGGCATGCCCTTCGTCACCGAGCGCTGGCTGGGCGGCATGCTCACCAACTTCTCCACCGTCTACAAGCGCCTGCAGCGCCTCAAGGAGCTCGAGCTCATCGAGCAGACCGGTGGCCAGACGGTGCTGACGAAGAAGGAGGCGCTCGTCCTCGACCGCGAGCGCAAGAAGCTCGACCGCACCCTGGGCGGCATCCGCGAGATGACCCGCACCCCCAGCGCCGTCTGGGTCGTCGACACCAACAAGGAGCACCTCGCCGTCAACGAGGCGCGCAAGCTGGGCATCCCGGTCGTCGCGATCCTCGACACCAACTGCGACCCCGACGTCGTCGACTACAAGATCCCGGGCAACGACGACGCGATCCGCTCGATCGGCGTCCTCACCCGCGTCATCGCCGACGCCGTCGCCGAGGGCCTGCGCGCCCGGGCCGGTGCCAGCGCCGACGACGACAAGCCCGAGGCCGGCGTCGGCGCGGGCGAGCCCCTGCCCGAGTGGGAGCAGCAGCTGCTGACCGGCTCGACCGACGAGGCGCCCAGGCCGGCCAGGACACCAGCCCCGCCCCCACCAGCCCCGGCGCCACCGCCGGCGAGAGCCGACACCGCCGGCACCGCGCCGCGCGACGCAGCCGAGGCTCCCGCTGCCGACAGGCCGCCGCTCGCCGACGCCGCCGCCCCGGCCGAGACCGCGCCGCAGCAGTAGCCCGCAGCCGCGGCCGGGCACCCGCCGTCGCGCGGCCCGCAGACCGTCCGCGCCGAGCCGGGTCCCGCGTCGACGGCCCGGCCGCGGCGCGCCCCGACCACCCAGACCAGAAGAGGGCACAGACCATGGCTGTCAGCACCGCCGACATCAAGAAGCTCCGCGAGGCCACCGGCGCGGGCATGACCGACTGCAAGAACGCGCTCGTCGAGGCCGACGGCGACTACGACAAGGCCGTCGAGCAGCTCCGCATCAAGGGCCTGAAGGGCGTCGCCAAGCGCGAGGGCCGGGCGGCCTCCAACGGCCTCGTCGTCGCCAAGCTGGACGGCACCAGCCAGGGCACGCTGCTCGAGCTCAACTGCGAGACCGACTTCGTCGCCAAGGGCGAGAAGTTCCAGGCCCTCGCCGAGCAGCGTCGTCGACGCCGCCTTCGGCAGCAACGACGTCACCGCGCTGCAGGCGTCGACGTCGACGGCAAGCCCGCTGTCCGAGGTCCTCGACGAGGCGAACGCGATGCTCGGCGAGAAGATCGAGGTCCGCCGCGTGGCGACCTTCGAGGGCGCCTACGTCGGCCATCTACCTGCACAAGACCAACCCCGACCTGCCGCCGCAGCTGGGCGTGCTCGTCGAGCTCTCCGGCGACGACGCGCGACATCGCCAAGGACGTCGCCCAGCACATCGCCGCCTTCTCGCCGACCTACGTCAGCCGCGAGGAGGTCCCGGAGGACGTCGTCGCCAAGGAGCGCGAGATCGCCGAGGCCACGGCCAAGGAGGAGGGCAAGCCCGAGGCCGCCCTGCCCAAGATCGTCGAGGGCCGGGTGAACGGCTTCTTCAAGGAGACCGTGCTGCTCGAGCAGGCGTTCGCCAAGGACAACAAGAAGACCGTCGCGAAGGTCCTGCAGGAGGCCGGCGTCGAGATCAAGGGCTTCGCCCGCTTCAAGGTCGGCCAGGCCTGACCGCAGTAGGTTCGGCTCCGACCGCACGCACCGCACCGCCGGCACGACCGAGGAGGCCGCCACCCCGTGAGCACCGACAGGGAGGCGGCCTCCGGTCGTGCCGAGCGGTGCGAGCCGCCCTACCGGCGCGTGCTGCTCAAGCTGTCCGGCGAGGTCTTCGGCGGCGGCGCGGTCGGGCTCGACCTCGACGTCGTCGCGCGACATCGCCCGGCAGGTCGCGGGCGGTCGTCGACAGCGGGGTGCAGGTGGCGATCGTCGTCGGCGGCGGCAACTTCTTCCGCGGCGCCGAGATCGCGCAGCGCGGCATGGACCGCGCCGCGCGCCGACTACATGGGCATGCTCGGCACGGTCATGAACTGCCTGGCGCTGCAGGACCTCCTGGAGAAGGAGGGCGTCGACACCCGCGTGCAGACGGCGATCACGATGGGCCAGGTCGCCGAGCCCTACATCCCGCGCCGGGCGATGCGCCACCTCGACAAGGGCCGGGTCGTCATCTTCGGCGCCGGCGCCGGCATGCCGTTCTTCTCCACCGACACGGTCGCCGCCCAGCGCGCGCTCGAGATCGGCTGCCAGGTGCTGCTGATGGCCAAGAGCATCGACGGCGTCTACGACAGCGACCCGAACAAGAACCCCGACGCGGTGAAGTTCGACCGCGTGACCTACTCCGAGGTGCTCACGCGCGACCTGCGGGTGGCCGACGCCGCGGCGTTCAGCCTGTGCATGGACAACGAGCTGCCGATCATCGTGTTCGCCCTGCAGGAGGACGGCAACATCGGCCGGGCCGTCCGCGGGGAGAAGATCGGCACCCTCGTGAGCAGTGACCGAACGGGAGCCAGCGCAGTGATCGACGAGACCCTCCTCGACGCCGAGGAGAAGATGGAGAAGGCCGTCACGGTCGCCAAGGACGACTTCGCGGGCATCCGCACCGGGCCGGGCCACCCCCGCGATGTTCAACAAGATCGTCGTCGACTACTACGGCGCGATGACGCCGGTCAACCAGCTCAGCTCGCTGACGGTGCCCGAGCCGCGCATGGCCGTCATCAGCCCGTACGACAAGAGCAGCCTGGGCCTGATCGAGCGCGCCATCCGCGACAGCGACCTCGGCGTCAACCCGACCAACGACGGCCAGATCATCCGCATCGTCTTCCCGCAGCTGACCGAGGACCGCCGCAAGGAGTTCATCAAGGTCGCCCGGGCCAAGGCGGAGGACGCGAAGATCTCCATCCGCAACATCCGCCGCCGGGCCAAGGACGAGCTCGACAAGCTGGTCAAGGACGGCGACACCGGCGAGGACGAGGTCGTGCGCGCCGAGAAGGAGCTCGAGAAGACGACGCAGCAGTACGTCGCGCAGCGTCGACGACCTGCTCAAGCACAAGGAAGCCGAGCTGCTCGAGGTCTGATGGCAGACGTCGAGGGGGAGGGGCTGCTCGCGGCGGGGCTCGACCGGATCGAGACCGCCCCGAGCGTCGAGGGCGAGCCCGCGAAGCGGCAGCCGGGGCGGGCAGGGCGCAACCTGCCGGCGGCCATCGCCGTCGGGCTGGGCCTCGGCCTGGTCATCACCGTGCCGCTGTTCTCGCCCTTCCGGTGGCTGTTCATCGGCGTGCTGATCGCCGCGGCCTCGGTCGGCACCTTCGAGATCGTCAGCGCGCTGCGCCGGCTGGGGGCCGAGCCGCCGCTGCCGCCGCTGGTGGTGGGCGGCGCCGCGATGCTGGTGCTGGCCTACCGCGACGGCCCGTCGCCGCTGTTCCTCGCACTGCTGCTGACCGTGCTGGCGTGCGTGGTCTGGCGGCTCGCCGACCCCGCGGAGGGCTACCTGCGCGACGTCGCCGCCGCGACGTTCACCGCCGCCTACGTGCCCTTCCTCGCCGGGCTTCTGCGCCCTGCTCGCCCAGGGCGGCGACGGGCCGCGCAAGGTGACGGTCTTCATCGCCACCGTGGTGTGCAGCGACGTCGGCGGCTACGCGGCCGGCGTGCTGTTCGGCAAGCACCCGATGGCACCGACCGTGTCGCCCAAGAAGTCCTGGGAGGGCTTCTGCGGCTCGCTCCTGGCGTGCGCCGTCGCCGGGGGCGTCTTCTTCGCGACCCTGTTCGACGCCAGCCCGGTGCTGGGGGCGCTGTACGGGCTGGCCGTCGTCGGGACGGCGACGCTGGGCGACCTCGGCGAGTCGATGGTGAAGCGCGACATCGGCATCAAGGACATGGGCGACCTGCTGCCCGGCCACGGCGGGCTCATGGACCGCCTCGACTCGCTGCTCCCGACGGCGCCGGTGGCCTGGCTGCTGCTGTCCGGCTTCGTCGCGGCGAGCTGACGCGCCGGTCGCGCCCGGTGCCCGGAACAGGCCCGGTGCCCGGAACAGGCCCGGCGGGTGCGGGCGTTGCAGACCCGGTGACCGTCCTCCCGCTCGTCTTCGACGCCCCGAAGCGCGGCCTGCCGCCGCAGCACCTCGTCGACCTCGACCTCGCCGGGCGCAAGGAGGCGGTCGCCGCCCTGGGGGAGAAGCCGTTCCGCGCCGAGCAGCTGTCGCGCAGCTGGTTCGCCGGGCGCGCCCTGGACGAGATGACCGACCTGTCGGCGGCCACCCGTGAGCGCCTGGCGCCCCTGCTGCCGACCCTGTGGACGCCGGTCCGCGACGTCGACTGCGACGGCGGCGCGACGCGCAAGAGCCTGCTGCGCGGCCACGACGGCACGCTGGTCGAGTCGGTGACCATGCGCTACGCCGACCGGACCACCGTCTGCGTCAGCAGCCAGGCCGGCTGCGGCATGGCCTGCCCGTTCTGCGCGACCGGCCAGGCCGGGCTCACCCGCAACCTGTCGACGGCGGAGATCGTCGAGCAGGTCGTCGCCGCCCAGCGCACCGAGTCGGCCACCGGCGGCCGGGTCAGCAACGTGGTCTTCATGGGCATGGGCGAGCCGCTGGCCAACTACGCCCGCGTGGTCGCCGCCGTCCGCCGGCTGGTCGAGCCGACGCCGCACGGGCTGGGCATCAGCCAGCGCAACGTCGTCGTCTCCACGGTCGGGCTCGTGCCGGCGATGGAGAAGCTCACCCGCGAGCAGCTGCAGGTCACCCTCGCGCTGAGCCTGCACGCGCCCGACGACGAGCTGCGCGACACCCTCGTGCCGGTCAACACCCGCTGGCCGGTCCGCGAGGTCCTGAAGGCGGCCTTCGGCTACACCCGGGCGACCGGGCGGCGGCTGTCGATCGAGTACGCGCTCATCAAGGGCGTCAACGACCAGCCCCGTCGGGCCGACCTGCTGGGCCGGCTGCTCAAGGGCAAGCTCGTCCACGTCAACCTCATCCCGCTCAACCCGACGCCGGGCTCGCAGTGGGACGCCTCGCCGAAGCCGGTGGAGCAGGAGTTCGTGCGGCGCCTGCGGTCCGTGGGCGTGCCGACGACGGTGCGCGACACCCGCGGCCGGGAGATCGCCGGCGCCTGCGGGCAGCTCGCCGCCCTGCCCGTCTGACCCGTCT
Organism: uncultured Actinomycetota bacterium; assembly: GCA_963815615.1. GTDB lineage: Bacteria > Actinomycetota > Actinomycetes > Mycobacteriales > SCTD01 > RYN-122. The sequence continues at coordinate 433,682 of CAWFHF010000006.1, forward strand.
GACCCGCCCGCCTGACCTGGCGGACTACGGCGCGAGTCGCGGGTCCGGCGTCGTCCGGGTGACCACCAGCGTCGACGGCGGGACGACGTCGAGCGAGCGGGTGAACAGCCCGAACGGCCCGTAGCGCGCGGTGACGGTCACCTTCGGCGCCGGGAACTCGCCGACAGCGGTGCTGCGCAGCAGCAGGCGCAGGCAGCGGTCGTCCCGCGCGGGCACGACCGTCCCCTCGACCTGCTGCGCGCCGGACGGGTCGACCGGGAAGGCGATGACCGGCGGGCGGCCCTGCGGCGTCAGGGCGACGGTGAGCAGGTCCTCGTCGGCGACCTCGACCCGCTCGAGGCGGGCGCTCACCTGGGCCGCCCGCACGCAGACCTGGTCGTCGACGGCGTAGCTGGTGCCGGTGGACGCCTCGGCGACGGTGATCGGCGCGTAGACCTCCAGCGAGGGACGCAGCTGGGTGGCCAGGATGACCGCGCTGCCGACCAGCCCGACGACGACGAGCAGGACGACGGCCGGGCCCCGGCGGAGCCGGTAGCCGCGCAGCAGGGCCACGGGGGACCTCCGGGGACTGGGGGCTCCCAGCCTGCCGCAGCCGCCGCTGGGCCGCGATCGCAGCGCCGCGCGGATGACAGGACGACGACGGCGGGCCGTCCCGGGTGTCGACCGGCCCGGGGCGGCAACGCAGCCCTGAGACCCGCCACCGACACCACCGCGAGGAGACCCCACCGTGCTGCACCGCACCCGCCTGGCCGCCGTCCTGCTGGCCGCGCCGCTGGTCCTGACCGCCTGCTCGGGCGACGGCGACCTCGACGTCGACGCGCCGAACGTCGAGGTGACCCCGGGCGACGTCGACGTGGACGTCCCCTCGGTCGACGTGCCGGACGTGGACGTGCCGGACGTGGAGGTGAGCGCGGACGTCGACGGCGGCGTCGGCGTGGACGAGTCGCCCAGCTGAGCGGAGGCCTCCGCGACGGGGGCAGCACGACGCCGGCCGACCTGGGACACTGCACGGGTGAGCCGCCGCGACGTCGTCCTGCTGGGAGCGACCGGCTCCATCGGCACCCAGGCGGTCGACGTCGTGCGGCGCAACCCCGACCGGCTGCGCGTCGTCGGGCTGGCGGCGGCCGGCGGGCGGGTCGAGCTGCTGGCGCAGCAGGCCCTCGACCTGCAGGTCGAGGTCGTCGCGGTCTCCCGGGCCACCGCCGCGCAGGACCTGCAGCTGGCCTTCTACGCGCAGGCCCAGCAGCGGGGCTACAGCGCGGGGGAGTTCTCGCTGCCCAAGATCCTCGCCGGACCCGACGCCGTCACCGAGGTCGCCGCCTGGCCGTGCGACGTCGTCCTCAACGGCATGACGGGCTCGGTGGGGCTGGCCCCGACGCTGGCGGCGCTGGAGGCCGGGCGCACGGTCGCGCTGGCCAACAAGGAGTCGCTGGTCGCCGGCGGCCCGCTCGTCACGCCCTACCGCGACCAGCTCGTGCCCGTCGACTCCGAGCACTCCGCGCTGGCGCAGTGCCTGCGGGGCGGGCGGCGCGAGGAGGTCCGGCGGCTGGTGCTGACCGCCAGCGGCGGCCCCTTCCGCGGCCGCCGTCGCGACGAGCTCGCCGACGTCACCCCGGAACAGGCGCTGGCCCACCCCACCTGGGACATGGGCCCGGTCATCACCGTCAACAGCAGCACGCTGATGAACAAGGGCCTCGAGGTCATCGAGGCGAGCCTGCTGTTCGACCTGCCCTACGACCGCGTCGACGTCGTCGTGCACCCGCAGTCGCTCGTGCACTCGATGGTGGAGTTCGTCGACGGCTCGACCCTGGCGCAGGTCAGCCCGCCCGACATGCGGCTGCCGATCGCCCTCGGCCTCGCCTGGCCCGACCGGCTGCCGCACGAGGGGTACGGCGTCGACTGGTCGCAGGCGGCGACGTGGGAGTTCCAGCCCCTCGACGACGCCGCCTTCCCCGCCGTGCAGCTCTGCCGCGAGGCCGGCACGCGTGGTGGCACGGCGCCCGCCGCGATGAACGCCGCCAACGAGGAGTGCGTGGCGGCGTTCCTGGACGGGCGGCTGCCGTACCTGGCGGTCGTCGACACGGTGGCCGACGTCGTGAGCGCCCACGCGTTCAGGGAACGTCCGACCCTTGCCGAGGTGTTGCAGACAGAGGACGAGGCGCGACGCCACGCCCGTGAGCTCTGCGTCGGCAGAGGAGAGAGGCAGTCCTGATGGTCCTGCTCGGCGCCCTGGCCTTCGTGGTCGCGCTGCTGGTGTCGGTCATGCTCCACGAGGCCGGCCACTTCCTCACCGCCCGCCGCTACGGCATGAAGGCCACGCAGTTCTTCGTCGGCTTCGGCCCGACGCTGTACTCCCGCCGCCGCGGCGAGACCGAGTACGGCATCAAGGCCATCCCGGCCGGCGGCTTCGTCAAGATCGTCGGGATGACGCCGCTCGAGGAGGTCGAGCCCGGCGACGAGGACCGCGCCTTCTTCCGCCAGCCCGCCCCGCAGCGCGCCGTCGTGCTGGCCGCCGGGTCGTTCGTCCACTTCTGCATCGCCGTGCTCCTGGTGTTCGGGGTGACCTACGCGGTCGGCGTCGTCGACACCGAGGCACCCGTCGTCGCCGCCCCGCAGGAGTGCGTCGTCCTCGCGATCGGCGCCGACGCCACGGCCGCCTCGCTCCCGACCTGCGGGCGAGCCCGGCACCGTCCCGTCCCCGGCGCTGGCCGCCGGGCTGCAGGCCGGCGACCGCGTGCTGTCCGTCGGCGGCACCCGCACCGAGACCTTCGCCGACGTCGTCACCGCCGTCCGCGACAACCCGGGCCGCGCGGTGCCCGTCGTCGTCGAGCGCGACGGACAGGAGCGCACCCTGTCCGTCACGCCCGTCGCCGCGCAGCGCCCGGACCTGCAGGACGCCGACCGCACGGTCACCGTCGGCGCGATCGGCGCCGGCCGCGCGCTCGTCACCGAGCGGCTCGGGCCGGTCGCGTCGGCGCAGGAGAGCGTCGACCGCCTCGGGCTCATCGTGAAGGGCACCTGGGTCAGCCTGACCGAGAAGCTCGGCACCATCACCAAGCTCTACAGCCCCGACCGCGACCGCGAAGGGCTGGTCGGCGCCGTCGGTGCGGCCCGGGTCAGCGGCGAGATCCTCGGCACCGACGAGGTGCCCTTCAGCGTCCGGGCCAGCGACTTCCTGCTGCTCATCGCCGGGCTGAACCTGTTCGTCGGCGTCTTCAACCTGCTGCCGCTGCTCCCGCTCGACGGCGGCCACCTCGCGGTGCTCGCCTTCGAGCAGGCCCGCGACCGGGTGCGCCGGCTGTTCGGCTACCGCGGGGCCCTGCAGCGCGTCGACCTCAACAAGCTGCTCCCGCTGACCTACGCGGTGGTGCTGCTGTTCATCGGCCTGACCGTCTTCATCGCGGGCGCCGACATCGTCAACCCGATCACGCTCGACAGCTAGGGACCCCTGTGACCGTCGCCCTCGGCATGCCCGAGCTCCCGCCCGCCCGTCTCGCCGAGCGGCGGACGACCCGCCAGCTCGACGTCGGCGGCGTGCTCGTCGGCGGCGGCGCCCCGATCAGCGTGCAGTCGATGACGACGACGGTCACCGCCGACGTCAACGCCACGCTGCAGCAGATCGCCGCCCTGACGGCCACCGGCTGCCAGATCGTCCGCGTCGCCGTCCCCGACCCGGTCGACGCCGACGCGCTCCCCGAGATCGTCCGGCACAGCCAGATCCCGGTGATCGCCGACATCCACTTCCAGAGCAAGTACATCTTCAAGGCCATCGACGCCGGCTGCGCGGCGGTCCGCGTCAACCCGGGCAACATCCGCGAGTTCGACGGCAAGGTCGGCGAGGTCGCGCGGGCGGCCAGGGAGTCGGGGACCCCGATCCGGATCGGCGTCAACGCCGGCAGCCTCGACAAGCGGATCATGGCCAAGCACGGCAAGGCCACGCCGGAGGCGCTGGTCGAGTCGGCGCTCTGGGAGTGCTCGCTGTTCGAGGAGCACGACTTCCGCGACATCAAGATCTCGGTCAAGCACAACGACCCGGTGGTCATGGTGCAGGCCTACCGGCTGCTCAGCCAGCAGTGCGACTACCCGCTGCACCTCGGCGTCACCGAGGCCGGGCCGGCGTTCCAGGGGACGATCAAGAGCGCGGTCGCCTTCGGCGCGCTGCTGGCCGAGGGCATCGGCGACACGATCCGCGTCTCGCTGTCGGCCCCGCCCGTCGAGGAGGTCAAGGTCGGCCTGGCGATCCTCGAGTCGCTGAACCTCAAGCAGCGCGGCCTGGAGATCGTGTCCTGCCCGTCCTGCGGCCGCGCCCAGGTCGACGTCTACACCCTCGCCGAGCAGGTGACGGCCGGCCTGGAGGGGCTGACCGTCCCGCTGCGGGTCGCCGTCATGGGCTGCGTCGTCAACGGGCCGGGGGAGGCCCGCGAGGCCGACCTCGGCGTCGCGTCCGGCAACGGCAAGGGGCAGATCTTCGTCAAGGGCGAGGTCATCAAGACCGTGCCCGAGGCGCAGATCGTCGAGACGCTCATCGAGGAGGCCCTGCGGCTCGCCGAGGGCTACGACGGCCCGAGCGGCGAGGTCGCGGTCGGCGTCAGCTGACCCGCGTCCCGCCCCGCGCGTTACGTTCGCCCCGTGCTGAGGACGAGCTCCACCCGCGTCCTCGACAGCCGTGACCTGCCCGAGGTGCTCGAGCTGCTCGAGCGCGACCCGGTCGCCGACTGCTTCCTCGCCTCGCGGGTCGACGTCGCCGGGCTGGACAGCTGGCGGCTCGGCGCCGAGGTCTGGGGCTACGGCGAGCGCGGCCGGCTGGAGGCGCTCTGCTACTCGGGCGCCAACCTCGTGCCGGCGCAGGCCGGGCCCGACGCCGTCCGCGCCTTCGCCGACCGGGCCCGCCGCCAGGGCCGCCGCTGCTCCTCGGTCGTCGGGCGCAGCGAGGCCGTCGACCACCTGTGGCGCCTGCTCGAGCCCAGCTGGGGGCGCGCCCGCGACGTCCGCGCCGGCCAGCCGCTGCTCGCCCTCGACGGGCCGCCGCAGGCCGAGCCCGACCCGCTGGTGCGGCCGGTGCGCCCCGACGAGGTCGACGTCCTGCTGCCGGCCTGCGTCGCGATGTTCACCGAGGAGATCGGCGTCTCGCCGCTGCTCGGCGACGGCGGCGCGCTGTACCGCGCCCGCGTGCAGGAGCTGATCGGCCAGGGCCGCGCGTTCGCCCGGGTCGAGGGCGGGGCGGTGCTGTTCAAGGCCGAGATCGGCGCCGCCACCCCGGCCGTCTGCCAGGTGCAGGGCGTGTGGGTGCACCCGGCGCTGCGCGGCCGGGGGCTGAGCGTCAGCGGCGTCGCCGCCGTCGCCGCGGCCGCCCAGCGCGACGTCGCCCCCGTGGTCAGCCTCTACGTCAACGACTACAACACCGCCGCGCGCAAGGCCTACGCCCGCGTCGGGTTCCGCGAGGTCGGGCGCTTCACCAGCGTCCTGTTCTAGCCCCCGAGGCGGGCCGTCAGCACCTCGACGAAGGCGGTGTTCTGCACGTAGGAGCCGCGCGCGGTCGCCACGAGCTTGTCGCCGTCGGGCGTCCAGATCCGCGCCTCGGACACGACGCGCTGGCGCCCGGCGTGCAGCACCTGCCCGTCGACGCGGTGCAGCCGCCCGACCAGCGCAGGCCGCAGGAAGGTGACGTCGAGGTCCAGCGTGATCGCCGGGACGAAGCGCTCTCCCGTGCTGGCCGCCGCGATCCCCGCCGCCTCGTCGCAGACCAGCGCGATGTAGCCGCCGTGCACGTTGCCCGACAGGTTCGCCAGCGCCGGGGTCGGCGTCCAGTGCTGGACCACGTGCCCGGGCGCGGGCACCTCGACGACCCGGTTGCCGGTGTGCTCGACGTGCGGGCCCTGCGGCACCTCGCCCGTCGCCCAGGCGCGCAGGAAGCCGACGGCGTCGTGCCGGGCCCACGCCTGCACGTAGTCGTCGGTCAGGGGCACTCGCGGTTCGGCCTGCACCGGCGGACCGTAGCGCCCGGACGGTGCGCCCCGGTCGCCTGTGGTCTGCTGCCCCGGGAGTGCCGCTCGGTGCTCCCGGGAAGGCGGGAAGCATGCAGCTCAAGCAGGGGACGTCCTGGGACGAGGCCTACGCCCGGGCCCGCAGCGCCGCCCCCGAGGCCTTCGACGCCGACCGCATCCTCAACCTGCACGGCGGGGAGTGGCGGCGCAGCGGCGAGCCCGGCGAGCACGTCACCCCCGTCGACGGCACGCCCGTCCAGGGGCCGCCGCGCATCAGCCACGACGACGCCGTCGCCGCCGTCCGGCACGCCGGCACCGAGCACGACGCCTGGACGCGGGTCGACCTCGACGAGCGCAAGCGCCGCGTCGCCACCGCCGTCGCCGAGATGCGCGCGCACCGCGACACGCTCGCGCTGCTGCTCGTGTGGGAGATCGGCAAGCCCTGGAAGCTCGCCGGCGACGACGTCGACCGGTGCCTGGACGGCGTCGACTGGTACCTCGGCGAGATCGAGCGCCAGCTGCAGGGCCGCTCGCCGCTGCCCGGGCCGGTCAGCAACATCGCCTCGTGGAACTACCCGATGTCGGTGCAGGTCCACGCCGAGCTCGTGCAGTGCCTGGCCGGCAACGGCGTCGTCGCCAAGACCCCGTCGCAGGGCGGCTTCCACACCCTCACCCTCGCCCACGCGATCATGAAGCGGGCGGGGCTGCCCGTCACCCTGCTGTCCGGCGTCGGCGCGGCCCTCGGCGACGCCCTCATCAGCAGCCCCGAGATCGGCGCGCTCGCGTTCGTCGGCGGCCGCGCCAACGGGCGCAAGGCCGCCACCACCCTCGCCGACACCGGCAAGCGCCACCTGCTCGAGCAGGAGGGCCTCAACGTCTGGGGCGTCTGGGACTTCTCCGACTGGGACACCCTCGGCGCCCACCTGACCAAGGGCTTCGACTACGCCAAGCAGCGCTGCACCGCCTACCCCCGGTACGCCGTGCAGCGGTCGCTGTTCCCGCAGTTCCTCGAGATGTACCTCCCGGTCGTCCGCGGCCTGCGCTTCGGCCACCCCCTCGCGGTCGAGAGCCCGGACGACGACTACCCGTCGCTCAACTTCGGGCCCGTCATCTCCGCGAGCAAGGCCGCCGAGCTGCACGAGCACTACGAGTCCGCCGTCGCCGGCGAGGGCATCCCGCTGTACCGCGGGTCGCTGGACGCCGGCCGGTTCCTGGACGGGCAGGCTGCCTCCGGTGGGACCGGGGCCTACGTCGCGCCCGGCTGCATCCTGGAGCCGCCGTCGTCCTGGGCGCTGCGCCACGCCGAGCCGTTCGGTCCGCTCGACTCCATCGTCCTGGTCGACAGCGAGGCCGAGCTGCTCGCCGCCATGAACGCCTCCAACGGCGCCCTCGTCGGCAGCATCGCCACCGACGACCTCGACATGGCCGCCCGGGTCAGCGAGGAGCTGCAGGCGTTCAAGGTCGGCGTCAACAAGCCGCGCTCGCGAGGAGACCGCGAGGAGGTGTTCGGCGGCAAGGGGGCGTCGTGGAAGGGCGCGTTCGTCGGCGGGGACCTGCTCGTGCAGGCGGTGACCGAGGGGGAGGGGCAGGTGTACGGCAACTTCCCGTCGTACTCGCTGTACCCGGAGACGGTCTGAGTCGTTCTCGCTCATCCCGGCTGCGACGTCGCAGGTCCCGGCTACGACGCCGCGGGTCCCTCCGGCGCTGTCGCTGCGCTCCTTGATGCGCCTTCCGGGACCCGCAGCGTCTCCGCCTCCGTCTCCGCTCCGGCGCTGTCGGGCCGCTCCGGCCCGCAGGGTCGCTCCGGGGCTGTCGCTGCGCTCCTCGATGCCCCTTCCGCAACCCTGCGGGCCTGCGCGCCTCCGGGACCCGCAGCGGCTGCGCCTCCGTGAGCGGCGTCTGGCGCAAGCGCGCTCGGGACCTTGCGGCGGCGGGGCGGGAGGCGGAGGGTCTGCGCGTCCTGCGGGGGTGCGTGCGCGTGGTCGAGCTGTCGGCGGACGGGACGTTGGTCCTGGAGCGGGTGTTGCCGGGGACGACGCTGCTGGCGTCGGGGCTCGACGACGACGCCATGACGCGGGTGCTGGCCGAGGCGATGGTCGGCATGCACGTGCGGGCGGACACGTCGCTGCCGACGGTCGCGCAGGAGTGCGCCCGGCTGAGCGGGGACGCGGCCGCGGTCCTGCGGGAGCTGCTGGTCGGCGGACCGGCGGACGTCGTGCTGCACGGGGACCTGCACCACGGCAACCTGCTCTGCGGGCCGGACGGGTGGGTCGGGATCGACCCGCACGGCGTCGTCGGGGACCCGGGCTACGACGTCGGGCCGCTGCTGCTCAACGCGCTGGCCGCAGACCTCGCGCGGCAGGCGGACCGGCGGCTGGGCGTGCTCGCCGAGGTGCTCGGCCAGGACCGCGACCGGCTGCAGGCGTGGGGGTACGTGCGCGCGTGCCTGAGCCGGTCGTGGTCCGCACAGGACGGCACGCCGCCGCTGCCCGGCGTCGAGCAGCTGGAGCAGGTGCTCAGGCCAGGAAGGTCCTGATCTCGTTCCAGGCCCGCACGCAGTGGTCGGCGTGCTCGGGAGCGGTGCGGTCGAAGAAGGAGTGGGGCGCGCCGTCGAAGACGACCAGGCGGGCGTCGACGGGGGCGGCGTCGCGGACGGCCTCGACGTCCTCGAGCGGGATGTGGGCGTCGGCCCCGGCGTGCAGCATGAGCAGCGGGGCGGTCATGCCGGGGACGGCGGGCTCGACCAGCGACGGGCGGCCGTAGAAGCCGACGCAGCCGGCGAGCCCGGGGGTGTCGCCGCTCTGCCGCCAGGAGTACGCGCCGCCGAAGCAGAACCCGAGGGTGAACACGCGCTCGACGCCGAGCTCGCGCAGGTGCGCGACGGCGGCCTGCACGTCGGCGGCGACCCCCTCGGGCGTCGTCTGCTGGACGTGCGGCCAGAACTCGAAGGCGTCGCTGCGGTCCTCGTCGGGGGCGGTGCGGGCGAAGTAGTCGACGGCCACGGAGTCCCAGCCGCACTCGGCGAGCCGGACGGTCAGGTCGCGGTAGTACTGGTGCAGCCCGCGGACGTCGGGGAGCACGACGACGCCGGTGCCCGACGGCGTCCCCGCGCGGGTCTCGTGGGCCAGGACGGTGGAGCCGTCGGCGGAGGTCAGGGTCAGGGCGCGGGAGTCCCCGGCGCTGCCGGCGTCGGGGGCTGCGGGGGCGAGGGAGCCGTCGGCGAAGCACATGGGCGGCACCCTGTCAGGCTGCCGCCGTCCTGTCAGGTGGGGCGGGCGCTGGCCAGCCCGTGCAGGACGAGGTCGACCTGCAGGCCGTCGACCTCGACGTCGTCGGCCAGGCTGCGGCCCAGCTCGGCGACGTCGGCGGGCCGGCGGGCGCCGTGCTCGCACAGCAGGCGGGCCAGGCGCCCCTTGGTCCACTTGTTGTCGTGGCTGACGGTGGTGCGCCGGCCGTCCGCCTCGCGCAGCACCCGGACCTGCACGGCGTGCGGCACCCGGGCCAGCCCGGCGTAGGCCCCGGAGCGCAGGTCGACCACGGTGCGCTCCTGGGCCAGCAGCGGTTCGACGGCGGGTCGCCACAGCCCCGCGAGCCCCCCGACGCCGGGCAGGGAGGTGCCGCCGGACAGCCGGTAGGCCGGCACGGGGTCCCGGGGGCGCAGCAGGCCGAACAGCGCGGAGCAGACGACCAGGGAGCCGTTCGCGCGGCGCCGGGCGGCACCGGTGAGGGTGGCGTAGCCGAGGTTGTCGTAGACGACGCCGGTGTAGCGGGCCAGCGCGGGCAGGGTCGGCGACGTCGTCAGGTCGGCGTCGAGGGCGGCCTGGTCGGCGGAGCAGCCGAGCGCGGCCTGCAGGGCGGGCAGGTCGCGCCGGGCGGCGTCCTGCAGGGCCTGCACCAGCTGCTCCCGCACGGGCGTGAGGGAGGGCCAGGACAGGGCGTCGAGGTCGAGCGGCCGGCCGGTCCCGCCGACGGCCTTGCCCTCGGACGGTGGCAGCAGGACGAGCACGGCCCGCAGGCTAGGAGCCTGCGGGCCGTGTGCGCGAGCGGGGAGCGGTCAGCCGCAGCGCTGGTAGGCCTCGCTGCCGCCCTCGGACTCGGTCAGCGGCTCGTTGTCCCAGTACGCGACGCGGGCGTCGAACACGGCGAGGTTGAACTGGCAGGTCGTGGCGTCCTTGACGGCCGGGGCGCCGGCGAGCTGCTCGAGCGCCGCGGGCACGATCGCCGGGTTCACCAGCCCCCACCCGGTCTGGGCGAAGGCGGCCTGCTCGACGACGGGCAGGCTGCCGAGGTCGCCGAGCAGCGCGGTCTCGGGGTCGTAGTCGGCGAGCGCGGGGATGCTCGCGGCCTCCTCGAGCGCGCGGCGGACGGTCCAGGTGGTCACCGGCGTCGGGCCGGGGACGAAGGCGCCCTCCTCGATCCCGCCGGAGTACCCGGCGGCCTGGCGGGCCTGCAGGACGACGGCGCTGGCGGTGCCGGCGCTGCGGGGCGTGGCGAAGGACGTGCCGCTGACGCTCTGCGTGCCGGTGCGGCAGTCGACGCAGTAGGGGAGGTCCTGGGTGAAGTCCGACACGACGTCGACGACGTTGCCCGACAGCGTCTCGCGGCCCTCGCCGCTGCCCTCGTGGAAGCCGGCGACGCCGATGCTCCACCAGGGGCCGGAGGTGCCGTCGAAGGGCGAGAGCGCCGGGGAGTTGTCCGACGCCCCGAAGTGCAGCTTGCCGTTCTGGACGACGCCGGCGTACGAGCCGACGAGGTGCTGGCCCAGCGGCGGGCTGCCGGGGAAGCCGTAGGAGGTGGTGACGACGTCGACCGCCGGGGTGCTTGAACGCCCACGACTCGGCCTCCGGCACCGCGGTGCCCTCGACCATGACGACGACGGCCTCGGGGTTGGCGTCCAGCACGGCGGAGGCGGTGCCCGTGCCGTGCTCGTCGCCGGGGTCGCCCATGATCGGCAGGCCGGTCGGCTGGAAGGAGATGCCGATGATGTTGGTGCCGCGGAACCAGTAGGGCTCGCCCTGCTGGACGTCGGCGAAGTCGGCGGCGTTCGGCACGGGGCCGTCGGCGCTCAGGTCGATGATGTGGGCGTCGTCGATGTCGAACGCGTCGAGGACGTCCTGCGTGACGTTGTCGCCGCGGAAGCGCTCGTGGTACGGGTTGATCCCGCTGTCGACGTCGGCGACGACGACGCGGGCCGCGGCGGGCTCGGCGGCGGGCTCGAGGGCGGACGCGCTCGGCAGCACGGCCAGGGCCAGCGGGGCGGCGAGCAGCAGGCCGGTGAGCGGGAGCAGGGAGGGACGCACGGAGTGCCTCTCGGTCGGGGGCCGGGCGCGGCCGCTGCGGCGGTGCGCCGCAGGGCCTCGTAGAGGCTTTCGACACCGATCGTCCGGTTCCTGCCCGTGCCGGGCACCGGATCGAGCGAGCCCGCCGTCCTCGTCACGGAGGCGTCACGGCCGCCGCGTCGCGCGCCCCGGCGCGTCCACGTGGTTAGTGTCCCCGTCCGTCCCCTCTCGTCCCCCCGCGTCCCCGGAGGTGAGCCTGTGTCGACCACGACCGCCGAGCTCCCGCCCGCCTCCCCGGGCCCGTCCGGCGAGGTCGCCACGAGGGCGGCGACGCCCGGCCGCTCCCCGAGCCAGCTGGCGTGGGCACGCTTCCGCCGCGACCGCGTGGGCGTCGTGTCGGGCATCGTCGTTCTGGGCTTCGTGGTGGTGGCCGCCCTCGCCCCGGTGATCGCGAAGGTCTACGGCAAGGACCCGTACACGACCTACGGGCAGGACACCCCGGGCCTGCTCAACGACTACGGCAACCCGGTCGGGCGCTTCGGCGGGATCAGCAGCGAGTTCTGGTTCGGCCTCGAGCCGGGCCTGGGGCGCGACGTGCTGACCCAGCTCGTCTACGGCGCCCGCACCTCGCTGTTCATCGCCGTCAGCGTCGCCCTGATCACCACGGCGTTCGGCGTCCTGTACGGGATCGTCGTCGGGCTGCTGGGCGGCTGGGCGGACACGCTCGGCGGCCGCGTGATGGACGTGGTCTTCGCGTTCCCCGGGCTGCTGTTCGTCATCGCGTTCTCCCCGGTGGTGGAGGCGCTGTTCGTCGACCCGGAGCAGGAGACCCCGACGGCGCTGCGCTTCGCGACGATCATCATCGTGCTGAGCGTCTTCGGCTGGGTCCTGCAGGCCCGGCTGGTGCGCGGGCAGCTGCTGTCCCTGCGGGAGCGGGAGTTCGTCGACGCCGCGCGCATGTCCGGCGCCGGCACGTGGCGGATCGTGCGCCGCGAGATCCTGCCGAACCTGTGGTCGCCGGTGCTGGTGACCTTCTCGCTGGCCCTGCCCTCGCTGATCACCACGGAGGCGGCGCTGGCGTTCATCGGCGTCGGCATCGTGGAGCCCATCCCGGACTGGGGCCGGATGATCGACAAGGGCGCCGACGTCTTCGTCGCCGACCCGACCTACATGGTCTTCCCGGGGCTGGCGCTGTTCGTGCTGGTCCTGTGCTTCAACCTCTTCGGCGACGCCGTGCGCGACGCGCTGGACCCGAAGAGCGCTCGATGACGTGCCCGGGCGCACCGCGCGCCCGGGAGACCAAGGAGGTCGGACGATGAGACGCTCGACGAGCGCCCGGCTCGTGGCCCTGCTCGGGGCCGCGAGCCTGCTGGTGGCCGGGTGCGGCGGCAGCGGGAGCGGCGGCAGCGACGGCGGCACGGACGCCGCGGAGAAGGCCGACACCGTCGCCTTCTCCGTCGACGACGAGGCGAAGGGCCCGGCGCCCGAGGTCGAGGGCGCGAAGCGCGGGGGGACGATCACCTCGCTGGACCGCGACGACTACAACCACCTCGACCCGGCCCGCATCTACGTCAACAACCTGCAGACCGTCTCCGGCCTGATCACGCGCACGCTGAACGGCTACCAGGAGGAGGGCAAGAAGGTCACCCTCGTCGGCGACCTGGCCGAGTCCACGGGCACGACCGAGGACGGCGGCAAGACCTGGACCTACCGCCTGCGCGACGGCGTCGCCTTCGAGGACGGCAGCCCGATCACCTCGGCGGACGTGAAGTACGGCGTCGAGCGCACGTTCGCGGCCGAGTACACCGAGGGCCCGACGTACGTGCAGGAGTGGCTGGCGGGCACGCCGGACTTCCGCAGCGTCTACGCCGGCCCGTACAAGGGCGGCGCGCTCGACGCCATCGCCACACCGGACGACCGCACGATCGTGTTCACGCTCAAGGAGCCGCACGCGGACTTCCCGTACGCGATGGCCCTGCCCGGCTCGGCCCCGGTGCGCAAGGACAAGGACACCAAGGCCGGCTACGACCTCAAGCCCTTCGCCTCCGGCCCCTACAGGGTGGCCTCGCACACGGCGGACAAGTCGCTGTCGCTGGTGCGCAACGACGCCTGGAAGCCCGAGACGGACCCGATCCGCAACGCCTACCCGGACGCGTGGGAGTTCCAGTTCGGCACCGAGCCGCTGGACATCAACAAGCGCCTCATCGCGGCGAACGGACCCGACGTCAACGCCATGTCGGTGACGACGCTGGTCTCGCCGGAGGTGCTGCAGCAGGTCGACACGACGCCGGAGCTCAAGGAGCGCTCGGTGCAGGGCTACACGCAGTTCGTGCTGCAGTACAGCATCAACAACACACGCATCAAGGACGTCGAGGTGCGCAAGGCGCTGCTCTACGCCTTCCCGCGCTTCCAGGCCCGCCAGGTGATCGGCGGCTCGTCGGCCGGTGACTTCGCCTCGACCGTGCTGTCGCCGACCGTGCCGGGCTACCAGGAGTTCGACCTGTTCCAGGCCAAGCCCGAGGGCGACCCGGAGAAGGCCAAGCAGATCCTCACCGACGCCGGCAAGCTCGGCCAGCAGGTCGTCTACGGCTTCGTGAACACCCCGCGCGGCCAGCAGGTGTCGGTGGCCGTCGCCGCCGGGCTCGAGAAGGCCGGCTTCACGGTCGTCAAGAAGCCGATCCAGTCGACGGAGTACTACGACATCATCGGCAAGGTCGACAACTCGCTCGACCTCTACGCCGGCGGCTGGGGTGCCGACTGGCCGAGTGCCGCCACGGTCATCCCGCCGACGCTCGACGGTCGCAAGATCGGCGAGGGATCGCCGAACTACGCGCACTTCGACGACGCCGAGGTCAACGCCGAGATCGACCGCATCCTGAAGATCACCGACCTCGAGAAGGCGGCGCAGGAGTGGGGCGCGCTCGACAAGAAGATCATGGAGAAGGTGCCCTACATCCCGTACCTGTACGACAAGGCGTACCACCTGTACGGCTCCGGGATCGGCGGCGTCCAGCTGTCGACCGTGCTCGGTGAGCCGAACGTGCAGAAGGTCTTCGTCAAGGGCTGACCGCGCCGCGGCGGCCGTCCTGCGGGGCGGCCGCCGCGTGCTGCCCGCCCGTCCCGACCGTCCTGACCCCGACCGTCCGACCCCTGAGAGAGGCACCCGTGCTGCGGTTCCTCGTGCGCCGGACCCTGGCCGCGGTGCTCATCCTGCTGGTCATCAGCGCGGTCACCTTCGGGCTGTTCTTCGCCGTCCCGGGCGACCCCGGCCGGCTGTCGTGCGGCAAGGTCTGCACCCCCGAGAAGCTCGCCGACATCCACCGCAACCTCGGGCTCGACGAGCCGGTCGTCGTGCAGTACGGCCAGTACCTCAAGGGCGTCGTCGTCGGGCGCACCTACGACGACGCCGGCACCGTCCAGGACTGCCCGGCGCCCTGCTTCGGCTACTCCTTCGTCAACCGCCAGCCGGTCTTCGAGACGCTGCTCGACCGGCTGCCCGCGACGGCCTCGCTCGCCGTCGGCGCCGCGGTGCTGTTCCTCGTCGGGGGCCTCGCGGTCGGCGGCCTGGCCGCGCTGCGCGTCGGCAGCAGGCTCGACAAGGTCACCATCGGCGCGACGCTCGCGGCGTCCGCGCTGCCCATCTACTTCGTCGGCCCGCTGCTGCGCGCGCTGCTGGTCGACCGGCTCGGCTGGCTCCCGCAGCCGGGCTACACCCCGCTCACCGACGACCCCCTGCGCTGGGCGTCGCGGCTGCTGCTCCCGTGGGCCGTGCTGGCCCTGGTCAGCGCCGCCTACTACGCCCGCCTCACCCGCGCGTCCATGCTCGAGGCGCTGTCGGAGGACTTCGTGCGCACCGGCCGGGCCAAGGGGCTGCGCCCGCGGCAGATCCGCTTCAAGCACGCGGGCCGCGCCGCCATCACCCCGGTGGTCACCGTGTTCGGCCTCGACCTCGCCGGCCTGCTCGGCGGGGCGATCATCACCGAGAGCGTGTTCTCCATCCAGGGCGTGGGGCGGCTCGCCGTCACCAGCGTGTTCAACCAGGACCTGCCGGTGATCATGGCGACGGTGCTCATCGCGGCCGCGCTCATCGTCGCCGCGAACGTCGTCGTCGACGTCGCCTACGCCGTCATCGACCCCCGGGTGCGGCTGTCGTGAGCTTCCTGGAGGTCGAGGACCTGCGGGTCGCCTTCCCCACCGAGGACGGGGTCGTCGCCGCCGTCGACGGGCTGTCGTTCACCCTCGAGAAGGGGCGCACCCTCGGCGTCGTCGGCGAGTCGGGGTCGGGCAAGACGGTCACCGGGCTGTCGCTGCTCGGGCTGCACGACCCCCGGCGCGCGCGGGTCAGCGGCTCGGTGCGGCTGGACGGCGTCGACCTGCTGACGCTGTCGGAGGAGGAGCTGTCCTCGCTGCGCGGCGACCGCGTGGCGATGGTCTTCCAGGACCCGCTGTCGGCGCTGTCGCCCTTCTACCGGGTCGGCGAGCAGATCGCCGAGGGCTACCGGCGCCACCGCGGAGGCAGCCGCAGGCAGGCCCGGGCCCGCGCGCTCGACATGCTCGGCCGGGTCGGCATCCCGCGCCCGGCCGAGCGGCTGGACGACTACCCCCACCAGTTCTCCGGCGGCATGCGCCAGCGCGTCGTCATCGCGATGGCGCTGGCCTGCAACCCCGAGCTGCTGGTCGCCGACGAGCCGACCACCGCGCTCGACGTCACCGTGCAGGCGCAGATCCTGGACCTGCTGGGCGACCTGCAGAGCGAGTTCGGGTCGGCCATCGTGCTGGTCACGCACGACCTCGGGGTGGTCTCCCAGGTCGCCGACGAGGTGCTGGTCATGTACGCCGGCAGGGCCGTCGAGACCGGCCCCGTCGACGACGTCCTCGACCGCCCGCGCATGCCCTACACGTGGGGCCTGCTGTCGTCGGTGCCGCGGCTGTCCGCCTCCACCGAGGGCGAGCTCGTGCCCGTCCGCGGCACGCCGCCGAGCCTCATCGACCTGCCGCCCGGCTGCCCGTTCCGGCCGCGCTGCGACTTCCCGCAGCTCGTCGAGGGCGACCGCTGCGCCACCGAGCGCCCGCTGCTGCGCCCGCTCGGCGCGGGGACGGTGGCCTGCCACCTCGACGACGACGTGCGCGAGGGGCTGCTCGACGACGTCGTGCGGCCGCGCTGGGCGACGGAGCCGTCGGCGTGACGGCGCCGACCGAGCTCCCGGGCGCGACCGCCGAGCCGCTGCTGGCGCTGCGCGGCCTGGTCAAGCACTTCCCGCTGCGCGGCGGGCTGCTGTCCCGCTCGGTCGGGGCGGTGCGCGCCGTCGACGGCATCGACCTCACGGTGGCCAAGGGGGAGACGCTGGGGCTCGTGGGGGAGTCGGGCTGCGGCAAGACCACGACGGGGCGGCTGGTGGCGCGGCTGCTCGAGCCGACGTCCGGGGAGGTCGTCTTCGACGGGCGTGACGTCGCGCACCTGTCGACGCGGGCCCTGCGACCGCTGCGCCGCGAGGTGCAGATGGTCTTCCAGGACCCGTACTCCTCGCTCAACCCGCGGCAGACCGTCGGCACGATCGTCGCGTCGCCGCTCGAGGTGAACGGCATCGACCCGCCCGGCGGACGGCGTCGTCGCGTGCAGGAGCTGCTCGAGACGGTCGGGCTCAGCCCCGAGCACTACAACCGCTACCCGCACGAGTTCTCGGGCGGGCAGCGCCAGCGCATCGGCATCGCCCGGGCGCTCGCCCTGGAGCCCCGCCTGATCGTCGCCGACGAGCCGGTGTCCGCCCTGGACGTGTCGATCCAGGCGCAGGTCGTCAACCTGATGCAGTCGCTGCAGCGCGACCTGGGGCTGTCGTACCTGTTCATCGCCCACGACCTCGCCGTCGTGCGGCACGTGTCGCACCGGGTCGCCGTCATGTACCTCGGCAAGGTCGTCGAGGTCGGGCCGCGCGACGCCGTCTACGGCGTGCCGCGGCACCCGTACACGCACGCGCTGCTGTCGGCGGTGCCCGAGGTGCGCCGGCCCGGGGGTGCCGCCCGCGCCCGGCTGCGGCTGACCGGCGACGTGCCGAGCCCGATCGACCCGCCGTCGGGCTGCCGGTTCCGCACCCGCTGCCCGCGGGCGCAGGACCTGTGCGCCGCTGTGGAGCCGCCGCTGGAGCAGGTGCCGGGCAGCGCGCCGGGCCACCTCAAGGCCTGCCACTTCCCGGTGCAGGACGGCGAGCCGGTCGACGCACCAGCCCCCCGCTGACGCTCAGCCCGCCGGGGGAGCGCCGACGCCTTGCACCAGCTGCTGCAGCGCCGCGACGTGCCCGGTGAACGCCTGCCGCCCCGCGGGGTCAGGGCCGCCCAGGTCCGCACCCGGCCGCGGGCGGCGCGCTTGTGCAGCACGAGGTAGCCCGCCTCCTCCAGCGTGCGCAGCTGCTTGCTGAGCACCGAGTCGCTGACCCCGAGGGCGTCGCGCAGCACCCCGAACTCGACCTCGTCCACCGGTGCCAGCAGGGCACAGGTCTGCAGCCGGTGCGGTGCGTGGACGACGGCGTCGAACAGGGGCGCGGTCACGATCGCAGGTCCGCCCGCAGGGCGTCGTCGTAGCGGGAGCCCAGCACGACGCAGAGCCCCCCGACGACGGCGGCGACCACGACCGAGGGCCAGCAGCGCGCCGGTGAGGGCGCGCAGCGCGGTGCTGACGAGCATGCCCCCGCCGAGCGCGACCCCGAGGGCGACCGCGTAGCGGCGGGCGGGTCCGGGGTGGAAGCCGCTCACCCACACGCCGGTGAGGCGCCGGTAGGCCTGCACGAGCACGCCGGTGCCGGCGGCGAAGACCAGCACGCCCAGCGCGCCGACCAGGGGCGAGCCGCTCCCGTAGCCCAGGACGGCGACGGCGCTGAGCAGCCCGAGTGCCGGGTGGTACCACCTCGGCGTCACCAGGCGGTCGGCCAGCTGCGCCCGGGAGGCGGACACCAGGTCGAGGGCGGAGGCGGCGTCGGGCAGGGGCTCGTGGCTTTCCATGTCGGAAAGCCTGCCACCGGCTTTCCACTCTGGCAAGCGAGCCGCGCTGGCTACTGTCGGGTCCCGTCCGACGACCGAGAGGCCCCGCTGTGCTCCGCACGACCACGCTGTTCCTGCGCACCCTGCGTGAGGACCCGGCGGACGCGGAGGTGCCGAGCCACCGGCTGCTCGTGCGGGCCGGCTACGTCCGCCGCGTCGCGCCCGGCATCTACTCCTGGCTGCCGCTGGGCGTGCGCGTCCTGGCCAACGTGGCCCGCGTGGTGCGCCAGGAGATGGACGCCATCGGCGCGCAGGAGGTGATCCTGCCGGCGCTGCTGCCCAGGGAGCACTACGAGGCGACCAGCCGCTGGGACGAGTACGGCCCCAACCTGTTCCGGCTCAAGGACAGGAAGGGCGACGACTACCTGCTCGGCCCGACCCACGAGGAGATGTTCACCCTCATGGTCAAGGGCCAGTACAGCTCCTACAAGGACCTGCCCGTCAGCGCTGTACCAGGTCGCGAACAAGTACCGCGACGAGGCGCGCCCCCGTGCCGGCATCCTGCGCGGCCGCGAGTTCGTCATGAAGGACAGCTACTCCTTCGACCTCGACGACGCCGGCCTGCAGGCCTCCTACGACGCCCACCGCGGGCCTACGTCGCCGTCTTCGACCGGCTCGGCATGGACTACCGGATCGTCTCGGCGGTCAGCGGGGCGATGGGCGGGTCGGCGTCGGAGGAGTTCCTGGCCGTGGCCCCCACCGGCGAGGACACCTTCGTCTCCTGCACCGGCTGCGACTACGCCGCCAACATCGAGGCCGTCGAGGTCGCCGCGCCCCCCGTCGCGGACGCGGCAGGCCGGCCCGATGACGGTCGTCGACACCCCCGACACGCCCACCATCGAGACGCTGGTGGCTGTCCTGCAGGGGCCTCGGGCACGACGTCGACGCCGGCCCAGACGCTCAAGAACGTCGTCGTGAACCTCAAGCACCCCGACGGCCGGATCGAGCCCCTGGTGGTCGGCGTGCCCGGCGACCGCGAGGTCGACCTCAAGCGGCTCGAGGCCAACGTCGCCCCCGCGGAGGTCGTGCCCTTCGAGGGCGGCGACTTCGCCAAGCACCCCCAGCTGGTCCGCGGCTACATCGGCCCCCAGGGGCTCGAGGGCGTGCGCTACGTCGTCGACCCGCTGGTGGTCGACGGCAGCGCCTGGGCCACCGGCGCGAACGTCGAGGGCAAGCACGCCGTCGACGTCGTCGCGGGGCGGGACTTCACGCCGTCGGGCGTGCTGCCCGCCGCCGAGGTCGCGCGACGGCGACCTGTGCCCGCGCTGCGGCTCGCCCTTCCGCATCGACCGGGGCATCGAGATCGGCCACATCTTCCAGCTCGGCCGCAAGTACGCCGACGCCTTCTCGCTCGACGTCCTCGGGCCGGACAGCAAGCCCGTGCGGGTGACGATGGGCTCCTACGGCATCGGGGTGTCCCGGGCGGTCGCCGCGATCGCCGAGCAGGCGCACGACGACAAGGGCCTGGTGTGGCCCCGGTCGGTCGCGCCCTACGACGTCCACGTCGTCGGCGTCGGCAAGGGCGAGCAGGGCCCGACCGCCGAGCGGCTGGCCGCGCGAGCTCGAGGCCGCGCGGCCTGGAGGTGCTGCTCGACGACCGCCCCAAGGTCAGCCCCGGTGTCGCCTTCAAGGACGCCGAGCTGCTCGGCTCCCCACCACGCTGGTCGTCGGCAAGGGGCTGGAGGACGGCGTCGTCGAGGTCCGCGACCGGCGCAGCGGCGAGAGCCGCACCGTGCCGGTCGAGGAGGCGGTCGACGCCGTCGTCGCCGAGGTCCGCGGCTGAGCGGGAAGGGCACGCCGGCGACGCTGCTGCTGGCCCGCGAGGGCGTGCCGCACACCGTGCACACGTACGTGCTGGAGGACGACGCCGGCACGTACGGCGAGGCGGTCGCCGCCGCGCTCGGCATCGCAGCCGGAGCGGATGCTCAAGACCCTGCTCGCGGAGGCGGACGGGCGGCTGGTGTGCGGCGTCGTCCCGGTCGCCGGGACGCTCGACCTCAAGGCGCTGGCCGCCGCCGTCGGGGGCAAGCGGGCCGTCATGGCCGCGCCCGCGGTGGCCGAGCGCTCGACGGGCTACGTCGTCGGGGGGATCAGCCCGCTCGGGCAGCGCGCCCGGCTGCCCACCGTCGTCGACGAGACCGCGGAGCTGTTCGACACGGTCTTCGTCAGCGGCGGGCGGCGCGGGCTGTCGGTGGAGCTCGCCCCGGCCGACCTGGTGCGCCTGACGGGAGCGGTGGTGGCCGACGTTGCCCGTTGACGCCGTGCTGTTCGACTGGGGCGGCACCCTGCAGCACCCACGTCCCCGTCGACCTGCTCGAGATGTGGACGCGCGGCCGCCCGGGTGCTGGCGCCCGGCGACCCCGGCCCGCTGGCGGCGGCGCTGCTGGCGGCCGAGGACGCCTGGTGGCGGGCGAACGTCGAGCACGGGGACCGCAGCGGCACCACCGAGGAGCTCGTCCGCTCGGTGGCCGCCGCCACCGACCTCGACGTCGAGGGGGCGCTCGCGGCCTACCACGACGCCTGGTCGCTGACCGTCGCCCACGACCCCGCGGCCGTCGCGGTGCTCACCGGCCTGCGCGAGCGCGGCCTGCGCACCGGGCTGCTGTCGAACACCCACTGGCCGCGCGCGCTGCACGAGCAGTGGCTCGCCGACGCCGGGCTGCTCGGCCTGCTCGACGTCCGGCTCTACACCTCCGGGATGACGCACATGAAGCCGCACCCGGAGGCCTTCCGCGCCCTGCTGGACGCCGTCGGGGTGCCCGGCGAGCGCGCCGTGTTCGTCGGCGACCGGCCGCGCGACGACGTCTGGGGCGCCTCCCGCGTCGGGATGCGCACCGTCCTGCTCGAGGGCCGGCCGGTGGAGGGCTTCGACGTCGAGCCCGACGCCGTGCTGACGACGCTCGACGGGCTGCTGGAGGTGGTGGACGCGGTGGCGGTAGTGGTCGTGTCGGCGGACCGCGAGCGGGCCGAGCGGGTGCGCGCCGGGTGCGCGCGCCGGCTGTCCGACCACGGGCTGCTCACCCCGCAGGAGGAGCTCGCCCTGCTCGCCGAGGAGGCGGAGCGCGGGGGCGGCGCGGACGTCTACGGCGCCGGCGGGGTGGTGACCGAGGTCGAGGAGCAGGTCGCCGCGATGCTCGGCGCCGAGGCGGGCGTGCTGGTGCCCAGCGGGACGATGGCCCAGCAGGTCGCGCTGCGGCTGCACGCCGACGGCCGCGGCCGGCGCCGGGTCGCGATGCACCCGACGTCGCACCCGCTGCTGTGGGAGGACGACGCCCTGCAGGTCGTGCAGGGGCTGGTGCCGGTGGGCGAGGACGACCTCGAGGGGGCCGCCGCGCTGCTGCTCGAGCTGCCCCGCCGGGAGACCGGCGGCCACCTGCCCCCCTACGACGACGTCGTCGCGCTGGCCGCCCGCTGCGCCGACGCGGGCGCCGCCCTGCACCTCGACGGCGCCCGCCTGTGGGAGTGCGCGCCCGCCTACGGCGAGGCCTGGTCGCAGCTCGGCGCCGTGGCCGACACCGTCTACGTCTCGCTCTACAAGGGCCTCGGCGCCACCGCGGGGGCGGTGCTGCTGGGACCGGCCGACCTCGTCGCCTCGGCCCGCGTCTGGCGGCACCGGCTCGGCGGCACGCTGCCCGCGCTGTGGCCGCTCGCCCTCGGCGCCCGGCGCGGCCTGCGGGTGCACCTGCCGCGGATGGCCGCGTACACCGCCCACGCGGTCGCGCTGGCCGACGCCGTCGAGGCGGCCGGGCTCGCCGTCGCCGTCCGGCCGCGGACGCCGCTGCTGCACGTGCTGCTGCCGGGCGACCCGCAGCGGCTGGCGGACGCGCTGCTGGCGGTGTCGGAGCGCAGCGGGGTGTTCCTCGGGACGGGCGTGCGGCCGCGCGAGGGCGGCGGCGCGGTCGAGGTGTCCGTGGGGGAGGCCGGCCTGCAGGTCGACCCGTCCGAGGTCGCGGCCCTGCTGGCCGAGGTCGCAGAGCGCGCTCGAGCGCGCTGACCGGGCAGCGCGCTCAGGCCTGACCGGGCAGCGCGACGGTGGCCGGCCGCACGCCCGCGGTCCGCCGCCAGGACGCGGCGCGCACCGCGGTCTCGGTCAGCCCGGCCACGCCCAGCGCCCGCAGCGGCGCCTCCGCCGCACCCCGCACCAGGTCGAGCCAGCGGGCCGACAGCCCCTCCTCGAGCCGCACCGCCAGCGCGAGCGCCCCGGCGGCGTCCGCCACCTCGACGTCGTAGGCCGGCAGGGCGACCGGTGCCGGCGCCCCGCGCTCGCGCAGCCGGGCGGCCAGGCTGTCGCGGCGGGCGCGGTGGGCGTCGAAGGCGGTGAGCGCCGCGGGCCGGGTGGAGGCGTCGAGCCGGGCGCCGAGGGTGCCGTAGCCGAAGACCGCGGCGTGCTCGGCCTCGAGCAGCACGGTGAGCAGGTCGACGTCGGGCGACCTCATGCGAGGGCGACCGGGTGGCTGGCCTCGGAGGCGGCGAGCTGGGCGAGCAGGGCGGCCAGCCCGGCGGAGGCGGTGACCGTGGCCTCGGCGTGCGCGGTGGCCGCGGCGCGCTCGGCGGCGACCAGCGCGGCGACCGTCCGTGACCCCCGACGCGCCCTCCGACGCGACCGGCGCGGGCCCCCCGCTGCCCGGCGGACCCTGCAGGGCGAGCAGGTGCGCCTCGTGCTCCGCCCGCACCGGTGCGAGCCGCTCCGTCAGCGAGCCGGGTCGGCGGCGAGCACGGCGTCGTAGGCGGCCAGCAGGGCGCGCTCGCGCGCGACGGCGGCGGCCCGCAGGGCGACGTCGGGGTCGACCGGCGCCGGCCGCTCGGGCGCGCCGCCGCCGGTGCAGCCCGCCAGCAGCCCGGCCCCGCCCGCGAGCAGCACGGCGCGTCGGGTCGGCGTCACGGGAGCCAGTCTGCCGAACGGCTCGCACGAGGACGCGGGCAGCGGTCCGGTCAGCGCAGCCGGCGGTCGTCGGCGAGCCCGGCGGCCAGCACGGCAGCGGTGACGACGGCGCGCTCGGCGGAGTCCCGCGACAGGGCGGCGGCGTCGGCGTCGGCCGCAGCCCGGGCGCCCGCGGCGGCCAGCAGCGGGCCGCGTGCCAGGTCGAGCTCGCGCAGCACCAGGCCCGGCTGCAGGGCGGGCGCGGCGGCCGCGACCCGGGCGGCCAGCTGCCGGTCCGCCGCGGCCAGCGCGTCGCGCGCCCGGTCCGCCCGCGCCCGGTCGCCGGCGGTGCGGGCCGAGGCCGCGGCGAGCAGCGCCGAGTCGGCCGTGCGCAGGCTGGCCAGCACGCTGCTGCGCGGCAGGCCGGGGGCGAGCCGGGCGGCGAGCCGCTCCGACAGGTCCGCCAGCCAGGGCCGACCTGGCGGCGTCGCCGGCCAGCAGGGCCCGGGCGACGAGCAGCGTCGTGAGGTCGCTGCGGAGCACCACCGCCGACGTCTCGGTCGAGCCGAGCATCCGCTCGGCGGCGAGCGCGTTGGCCAGCAGGCCCGCCCCGACGCCGGCCGCCCGCGCGTCACCGGTGGGCACCGCCGCGGCGAGGCCGGCCGTCGCCCGGTCGAGCTGGGCGGCGAGGTCGGCGACCCGCAGCGACGGCGCCTGCTCGGCCAGCCGGGCGGCCTCGGCGGCGTGGGCCTCGCCGAGGCCGGCCACGCCGACCTGCGGGGCCAGCGCCGCGTCGACCTCGTCCTGCAGGGCCGCCAGCAGCCCGCTGCGGCTCCCGCCGACCGTGCGGGCCAGCTCCTGCGCGCCGTCCTCGAGCCGCTGCTCCACGGCCCGCACCGCCGGTGCGCTCCGCTCGCCCGCGGCGCCCAGCAGCACCCCGCGGGCGTGGGCGAGCAGCTGCGACCCGCTCCACCGCCAGCCAGGTCAGCCCGGCCCGCAGCTCGGCGGCCTCGGTGGTCGTGGCGGCGGCGCCGACCGTCCCGGCCCCCCTCGGCGCCGGGGCGGGGGCGGGCACGCCGCCCGAGCGCGCCGGTGCCTGCGAGGTGCAGCCGGTCAGCAGCACGACGAGCGACAGCAGGCACCCGGCGCCACGCACCCCCGCCCTGCGCGTCCTCGGCCCGGCCACTGCGCTCCCTCGTCGCAGGCCTGCCCTGCTCCTGGCGTTCGCCGCGCGGAGCGGCGGCGGATGGCCGCTAGCCTGCGGGGGACGCACCACCGCACGTCCGACAACAGAACAGGGAGGCCGCGTGAGCGCGCCCGGAGCCCGGCTCTCGAGCCTGCTGAGCCCCGTCGTCGAGGCGGCGGGGGCCGACCTCGAGGACCTCACCGTCTCCCCGGCGGGCCGCCGTCGCGTCGTCCGCGTCGTCGTCGACAAGGACGGCGGGATCAGCCTCGACGACGTCGCCGAGGTCAGCCGCCTGCTGTCCGAGGCCCTCGACGACGTCGACGCCCGCGAGCCCGCCCTGCTCGGCGGCGCCTACGTGCTCGAGGTCAGCAGCCCCGGCGTCGACCGGCCGCTGACCCAGCCGCGGCACTGGCGGCGCAACGCCGGGCGCCTGGTCACCGCGCACCTGCGCGACGGCGCGACCGTGACCGGCCGGGTGCTGCGGCTGGAGGTCGACGACACCGTCGTCGTGCTCGAGGCCGAGGGCGCGGAGCGGGCCCTGCCCCTGGCCGACGTCGCCAAGGGCCTCGTGCAGGTCGAGTTCGACCGCAAGGGCGGGTCCGTGGACGAGGACCCCGCCGACGACGGGACCGACGACCTGCCCGACGACGTGGACGACAGCGACGACGACGACACCGACGACGACGAGGAGGACGCGTGAAGATCGACATGACCGCCCTGCGGGCGCTCGAGCGCGAGAAGGACATCTCCTTCGACCTCGTCTGCGAGGCGATCGAGAGCGCCCTGCTCACCGCCTACCGGCACACCGAGGGCGCGGAGCCGTCGGCCCGGGTCGAGCTCGACCGCAGCACCGGCGAGGTCGCCGTGCTGGCCCAGGAGACCGCCGAGGACGGCACGGTCGTGCGCGAGTACGACGACACCCCCGCCGGCTTCGGCCGCATCGCCACCAGCACCGCCAAGCAGGTCATCGTGCAGCGGCTGCGCGAGGCGGAGTCGCAGGTCAGCCACGACGCGTGGTCCGGCCGCGAGGGCGACATCGTCTCGGGGCTGGTCCAGCAGGCCGGGCAGCGCCCCGGGCAGCCGCTGAACCGCAACGTCATGGTCAAGCTCGGCGCGGCGGAGGACGCCCTCGAGGCGACCCTCCCGCCCACCGAGCAGGTCCCCGGCGAGGTCTACGAGCACGGCAGCCGGCTGCGCTGCCGCGTCGTCGGTGTCGCCCGTGGCCCCCGCGGCGCGCAGGTGACCGTGAGCCGCACCCACCCCGACCTCGTCCGCGGGCTGTTCGAGACCGAGGTGCCCGAGATCGCGGACGGCAGCGTCGAGATCATGGCGATCGCCCGCGAGGCGGGACACCGCTCCAAGGTCGCCGTGCGCAGCACCGTGCGCGGCCTCAACCCCAAGGGCGCCTGCATCGGGCCGGTGGGCAGCCGGGTGCGCGCCGTCACCGCCGAGCTGCACGGCGAGAAGATCGACATCGTCGACTGGCACGAGGACCCGGCCCGCTTCGTGGCCAACGCGCTGTCGCCCGCCACCGTCAGCAGCGTCGAGGTCGTCGACCTGGCCACCCGCAGCGCCCGCGTCGTCGTGCCGGACTTCCAGCTGTCGCTGGCCATCGGCAAGGAGGGCCAGAACGCCCGCCTCGCCGCGCGGCTGACCGGCTGGCGCATCGACATCCGCTCCGACACCGCCCCGCCCGCCGGCTCGGCGGGCTCGGCCGGTGCGGCGACCGGCTCGACCGGCTCGGCGGCGGGCTCGACGGCACGGCCCCCGACGCGACCGGCGCCCGCGCGCGACGCGTGAGCGGCCGCCGCGCCGGCCGGGCCCGCGCGGCGCCCGACGCCGCGGCCCGGGCGGTAGAGTCGGACGCGACCCGCCTCCCGGGTCCGGTCCGCACCTGCGTGGGGTGCCGGGAACGGGCGGCGAAGTCCGAGCTGCTGCGTGTCGTCGCGGTCGAGGGGGCCCTGGCCCCCGACCCCGCGAGCCGGCTGCCCGGGCGGGGGGCCAGCGTGCACCCCGACCCGCGGTGCGTCGACCTCGCCGAGCGGCGGAAGGCCTTCGGCCGCGCCCTGCGCCTGGCCGGACCGCTCGACGTCGCCCCCGTGCGGGACTTCCTGCAGCAGGTCGAGCGTTGACACCCCCTGCACGACCCCTGCACCACCCCCCGCACCACCCCTGATCCCGCCACCGGAAGCAGGTCCGACGATGAGCTCTCCGTTCGCATGAGCGACCGATGACTCAGCACGTCCAGAACAGCAGCACCCCAATGCAGTAGCCAGCGGCCTCGGGAACGACCCGGGCCCAGACGAGGAGTCCAGTGCCCGGCAAAGCCCGTGTCCACGAGCTCGCGAAAGAGCTCGGTCTCGAGAGCAAGGCCGTCCTGTCCTGGTTGAAGGACAACGGCGAGTTCGTCAAGAGCGCGTCCTCCACCATCGAGGCGCCCGTCGCACGCAAGCTGCGTGAGGCGTTCCCCGGCGCGGCCCCTGCCGCCCCGGCCCCCGCGAAGCCCGCCGCCGCGCCGGCCGCGGCGCCCGCCTCCCCGCAGCAGCCGGCCGCCGCCGCTCCCGCGGCCCCCGCCGCCCCTGCGGGCCTGCCCGCCCGCCCGGGCGCGCCGATGCCCGGCCCGGCCCGACCGGCCGCCGCGCAGGCCCCTGCTGCCCAGGCTCCGGCTGCTCAGGCGCCGGCCGCCCAGGCCCCTGCCGCCCCCGCGCCGGCCATGCCCGCGCGCCCCGCCCCCGGCCCGCGCCCCGGCAACAACCCCTTCAGCAGCCCGGCCGACACGCCCGCCGTGGCGATGCCGCCGCGCCCGGCCGCCCCGCGTCCCGGTCCGGCCACCGGCCCGTCGGTCGCCCCCCGTCCCGGCCCCGGCGGCCTCCCGCCGCGTCCCGGCGCCCCCGCTGCCGGCACCCCCGGCATGCCCCCGCGCCCGCCGGCGGCGCGTCCCGCGCCCGGCGGTGCGCCCGGCGGCCCGCGCCCCGGCCCCGGCATGTTCGCCCCCCGCCCCGGCGGCCCGGCCGGCCCCGGTGCCGGCGGTCCCCGTCCCGGCCCGGGCATGTTCCCGCCCCGCGCCCCCGGCGCCCGTCCCGGCATGCCGGGCGCGCGTCCCGGCGGTGCCCCGGGCGGTCGTCCCGGTGGCGCTCCCGGCGGTGGCGGCGGCTTCGCCGGCCGTCCCGGCGGCGGCTTCGCCGGCCGTCCCGGCGGCGGTCCCCGCGGTGGTGCGGCGCGCGGTGGCGCGACGCCCGGCGCGTTCGGTCGCGGTGGCGGCGGTGGCCGTCCGGTCCGTGGCCGCAAGAGCAAGAAGCAGAGGCGTCAGGAGTTCGACAACCTCGCCGCGCCGTCGATGGGCGGCGGTGTCGCCCGCGGCAACGGCGAGTCGGTCCGGCTCCCGCGCGGCGCGTCGCTCGCCGACTTCGCCGACAAGATCAACGCCAACCCCGGCTCGCTCGTGCAGGTGGTCTTCACCGAGCTCGGCGAGATGGTGACGGCGACGCAGTCGTGCACCGACGAGACGCTGCAGCTGCTCGGCGCCCAGCTCGGCTACGACGTGCAGATCGTGTCCCCCGAGGAGGAGGACGCCGAGCTGCTCGACCGCTTCGACCTCACCTTCGGCGGCGACTACGACGAGGACGCCGTCCTCGTGGTGCGCCCGCCCGTCGTGACGATCATGGGTCACGTCGACCACGGCAAGACCCGCCTGCTCGACGCCATCCGCTCCACCGACGTCGTCAAGGGCGAGGCCGGCGGCATCACCCAGCACATCGGCGCCTACCAGGTCCACCACCCCGTCGAGGGCGGCGTCCGCGAGATCACCTTCATCGACACCCCCGGCCACGAGGCGTTCACCGCCATGCGTGCCCGCGGGGCGAAGGTCACCGACATCGCGGTGCTGGTCGTGGCGGCCGACGACGGTGTCAAGCCGCAGACGATCGAGGCGCTCAACCACGCCCAGGCGGCCGACGTGCCGATCGTGGTCGCGGTGAACAAGATCGACAAGGAGGGCGCCGACCCCGCCAAGGTCCGCGGGCAGCTCACCGAGTACGGCCTGGTCGCCGAGGAGTACGGCGGCACGACGATGTTCGTCGACGTGTCGGCCAAGGCCGGGCTCAACCTCGAGGAGCTCCTCGACGCGATCCTGCTGACCGCCGACGCCGCCCTCGAGCTCACCGCCGACGCGTCCGTCGACGCCCAGGGTGTCGCCATCGAGGCCCGCCTCGACCGCGGCCGCGGCGCCGTCGCGACCGTGCTCGTCCAGCGCGGCACGCTGCGCGTCGGCGACTCGATCGTCGCCGGCGACGCCTTCGGCCGCGTCCGCGCCATGCTCAACGAGCGCGGCGAGAACGTCTCCGAGGCCGGACCGGCGCAGCCCGTCCAGGTGCTGGGCTTCACCAGCGTCCCGGGCGCCGGCGACAACTTCCTCGTCGTCGGCGAGGACCGCGTCGCCCGGCAGATCGCCGAGCAGCGGCAGGCCCGCGAGCGCGCCGCCAGCCTCGCGGCGAGCCGTGGCCGACCCACCCTCGAGTCGCTGTTCGAGCGGCTCAAGGAGGGCGAGAAGACCCAGCTCAACCTCATCCTCAAGGGCGACGTGTCGGGCTCGGTCGAGGCCGTCGAGGACGCGCTGCTCAAGATCGAGGTCAGCGACGAGGTCTCGCTGCGGATCATCCACCGCGGCGTCGGCGCGATCACCGAGAACGACGTCACGCTGGCCTCGGCCTCCGACGCCGTCATCCTCGGGTTCAACGTCCGGGCCGAGGGCAACGCCCGCGACCTCGCCGACAAGGAGCACGTGGACGTCCGGTACTACTCGGTCATCTACGCCGCCATCGAGGACGTCGAGGCCGCCCTCAAGGGCATGCTCAAGCCCATCTACGAGGAGGTGCAGCTCGGTTCGGCCGAGGTGCGCGAGGTCTTCCGCGTCCCGAAGATCGGCAACATCGCGGGCTCCATCGTCCGCGACGGCCTGATCCGACGGAACACCAAGGCCCGCCTGCTCCGCGACGGCGTCGTCGTCGCGGACAACCTCTCCGTCGAGTCGCTGCGCCGCTTCAAGGACGACGCGACCGAGGTGCGCGAGGGGTACGAGTGCGGTATCGGGCTCGGGAAGTTCAACGACATCAAGGTGGAGGACGTGATCGAGACCTGGGAGATGCGGGAGATCCCGCGGACCTAGGTCTGCCTCTGGACGGCGGGTCCTCTCCGGCGCTGGGACTTCGTCGCTCCATGCGCCTTCCGAGGACCCGCCGTCCGCCGGCTCCGCTCCCAGCCCACGACCACGTGAATGAGGGCGCAGGCATGTTCACCGGGGCTCTGGCTCTCGATGTGCTGCTCGGGGACGTGCACAGCCTCAAGGAGAAGCGGAGTGTCGTGCGGCCGGTCCTCGCGCGGCTGAAGAAGGAGTTCGAGGTGTCCGCTGCCGAGGCGGGGCACCTGGAACTGCACCGGCGGGCGCTGATCGGGGTGGCGGTCGTCGCCGCGGACGCCGCGCACGTGCGCGACGTGCTCGACGCGTGCGAACGGCTCGTGGCCGACCGGCCCGAGCTCGAGGTGCTCTCGGCGCACCAGCAGCTGCTGTCATCGGAGGACGAGTAGTGGTCGACGTCGCACGGGCGCGCAAGCTCGCCGTCCGGATCCGCGAGGTGGTGGCCTCGACGCTCGAGACGCAGGTCAAGGACCCGCGGCTCGGCATGGTCACGATCACCGACGCCAAGCTGACCCCCGACCTGCGCGAGGCGACGCTCTACTACACCGTCTACGGCGACGCCGAGGCGCGGCAGTCGAGCGCGATGGCGCTCGAGTCGGCCAAGGGCGTGCTGCGCAGCCAGGTCGGCCGGCAGACCGGGGTCCGCTACACGCCGAGCCTCATGTTCATCGCCGACGTCGTGCCCGAGAGCGCCGAGCGCATCGAGGACCTGCTCGACAAGGCCCGCCGCGCGGACGCCCGCGTCCACGAGATCGCCGAGGGCGCCGCCCCCGCGGGCGAGGCGGACCCGTACCGCGCGCCCCGCGTCGTCAGCGACGACGACGACCCCGACGACGACGAGGGCGACAGCGGGGCCGACGAGGCGGACGGCGCGGGCCCTCGCCCGTGACCCTGCTCGACTGGGACCGCGCGGTCGCCCTGCTCGGCCCCGCGGACGACGTCGTCCTGGCCTGCCACGTCGCCCCGGACGGCGACGCCCTCGGGTCGCTGCTCGGCCTGGGGACGGCACTGCGCCGGCGCGGCACCCGGGTCGTCGCGACCTGGGGGGAGCCCGAGCTCGTCGTCCCCGACGCCTACGCGTTCCTGCCCGCGCAGGACCTGCTCGTGCCGCCGGACCGGGTGCCCGCCGCCCCCGCGCTGCTGGTCGTGCTCGACAGCAGCAGCCCCGACCGGCTCGGGCTGCTGCGCGACCGGCTCGACACGGCGGGCGACGTGCTGGTCGTCGACCACCACACCGCGGGGGAGCCCTTCGGGGACGCCCACCTGGTCGACCCGTCGGCGGCCGCGACCGTCGTGCTCGTGGCCGGGCTGCTCGACCGGCTCGGCCTGCGGGTCGACGCCGAGGTCGCCACCTGCCTGTACACCGGGCTGGTCACCGACACCGGTTCGTTCAAGCACGCCAGCACCACCCCGGAGGTGCACGCCCTGGCCGGCCGCCTGCTGGCCACCGGCATCCGCCACGAGCTGATCAGCCGGTCGGTGTGGGACTCCAACCCCTTCGGCTACCTGCGCGCGCTCGGCACCGCCTGCGCGGGCGCGGTCCTGGAGCCGGACGCCGTCGGCGGGCTCGGCCTGGTCTGGACCGCCCTCTCCGACGCCGACCTGCGAGCCGCCGGCGTCGGGCTGGCCGACGTGGAGGGCGTCATCGACGTCCTGCGGACCGCGCGGGAGGCGGAGGTCGCGGTCGTGCTCAAGCAGGAGCCCGGCGGGGCGCTGCGGGTGTCGACGCGCAGCAGGGGGGCGGTCGACCTCGGGGCCGTGTGCGGTGCGTTCGGCGGCGGCGGGCACCGGGCCGCGGCGGGCTTCACCTCGCAGCAGCCGGTCGCCGAGACGATGGCGGCGCTCCGGGCGGCGCTCGCCCCCGCCGGGGCGTGAGCGGCTCCGCGCCCGACGGCCTGCTCGTCGTCGACAAGCCGGGCGGCTGGACCAGCCACGACGTCGTCGCGCGCACCCGCCGCCTGGCCCGCACCCGCAAGGTCGGCCACGCCGGCACGCTCGACCCGATGGCGACCGGCGTCCTGCTGCTGGGCATCGGCCGGGCCACCCGCCTGCTCGGCCACCTGGCGCTGACCAGCAAGACCTACGAGGCCACCGTCCGGCTCGGGCAGACGACGGTCACCGACGACGCGGAGGGCGACGTCGTCCAGGAGCGCGACGCCTCCGGCGTGACCGACGACGACGTCGAGGCGGCGCTCGGCCGCCTGCGCGGCGACATCGCCCAGGTGCCGAGCAGCGTCAGCGCCATCAAGGTCGACGGCGTCCGGTCCTACGCGGCGGTCCGGGCCGGCCGCGAGGTCGCCCTGGCCGCGCGCCCGGTCACCGTCGAGCAGTTCGAGGTCCTGGCCCGCCGCGGACCCGACCTCGACGTCGTCGTCTCCTGCTCGTCCGGCACCTACGTGCGGGCGCTCGCGCGCGACCTCGGTGCGGCGCTCGGCGTGGGCGGGCACCTGACCGCGCTGCGGCGCACCCGCGTCGGCCCCTTCGGCCTCGACGTCGCACGACCGCTGGAGCAGTACGACGACGCCGCCGTCGTCCCCCTGGCGGGCGCCGTCCGGGCGGCCTTCCCGGTGCGCGAGCTCGACGAGGAGCAGGCGGTGGCCCTGTCCCACGGCAAGCGGCTCGAGCCGGACAGCGCGGACGGCGTCGTCGGGGCGTTCGCGCCGGACGGCCGGTGCATGGCGCTGCTCGAGGGCGGGCGCCCGACCGTCGTGTTCGCCCCCGCGGGGAGCTGAGCGGCGGCCCGTCAGGTCAGCGGGCCCTCGACCTCCACCCGCTCCCGCTCGAGCTCGCGCTCCAGGAAGTAGTTCAGCGCCGTGCGGATGGCCGCGACGGCGGCGAGCTTGCCGATCTCGCGGAACGTCGGGGCGACGGCGGTCGAGAGCACGTCGCCGGCCAGCTGGAACTCCAGGCCGAGGGCCAGGTAGCGGCCCAGCCCGAGGCGCACCCGGGAGAACTCGCGGTCGCGACGGCCCCGCGCGAGGGCCAGCACGAAGCGCCCTGCGGCGAGGGCGGCGCCGACGAAGATGACCAGCGCGCCGGTCGCCTCGATCAGCCGGACCAGCAGGTCGACCGCGCTGCGCAGCGCGTCCTCGGACAGCAGGTCGGGGAGCTCCACGGGCCGGAGCCTTCCCGCCCGCGCCCCGGCCTGCACCGTCGGGCGGGCTCGCCCTGCGGTCTGGCAGGCTGACGGGGTGCAGCGCTGGCGCGGGGTCGAGAGCGCGCCGTCCGGCTGGGGGCGGTGCGTCGTCACCGTGGGCGTGTTCGACGGCGTCCACCGCGGACACCAGCTGATCATCGGCCGGGCCGTCGACAAGGCCGCCGAGCTGGGCGTCCCGTCGGTGCTGCTGACGTTCGACCCGCACCCGAGCGAGGTCGTGCGCCCCGGCAGCCACCCGCCGGTCCTCACCACCCAGCGCTACCGCGCCGAGCTCGTCGAGGCCCTCGGGGTCGACGTCGTGTGCGTGCTGCCCTTCACCCGCGACTTCTCCCGCCTGACGCCGGACGAGTTCGTGCACAAGGTGCTGGTCGAGCACCTGCACGCCCGCCACGTCGTCGTCGGGGAGAACTTCCGCTACGGGCACAAGGCCGCCGGCGACGTCGACGCGCTCGCGGCCGCGGGGCGCCGCTGGGGGTTCAGCGTCGAGGGCGTCGAGCTGCAGGGCACCGGCGAGACCACCTGGTCGAGCACCTACGTGCGGGCCTGCGTCGACGCCGGCGACGTCTCCGCGGCCGCCGCGGCGCTCGGGCGCGACCACCGCGTCGAGGGCGTCGTCGTGCGGGGCGACCAGCGCGGCCGCGAGATCGGCTACCCGACGGCGAACCTCGAGCCCGTCCCGTGGTCGGCGGTGCCGGCCGACGGCGTGTACGCCGGGCGGCTGGTCCGCCGCGGCGAGCAGCTGCCGGCGGCCATCAGCATCGGGACCAACCCGACCTTCCAGGGCCGCGAGCGGCGGGTCGAGGCGTTCGTCCTGGACTGGAGCGGCGACCTGTACGGCGAGCACGTCGGGCTGAGCTTCACCGCCCGGCTGCGCGACACGCTCCGCTTCGACGGCGTCGCCCCGCTGGTGGAGCAGATGGAGCGCGACGTCGCGCGGGCCGCCGAGCTGCTGGGCCACCGACCGGCGGCGGCCGACGACGGGACGCCGTCACCCTGACGGGTGCATCAGTCGCGGGGGTCGAGACGCCGATCACAGTGGCATGCCGAAGATCCTGGTCATCGACGACGACCCGTCGATCCGCTCGCTGCTGACCGACGTCCTGGAGGTCGAGGGCTTCGCCGTCCGCGCCGCCGAGGACGGCTTCGCCGGGCTGCGGATGATCGAGGCCGACCGTCCGGACTGCGTCGTCCTGGACGTGATGATGCCCGGGATGGACGGCCACGCCGTGCTGCAGCGCATCCGGGCCGCCGAGGACGGGCTGGACCTGCCGGTGGTCATGCTCACCGCCGCGGCCGACGACGCGCAGGCCTGGCAGGCCTGGACCGAGGGCGTCGACTACTTCCTGGCCAAGCCGTTCGACCCCGACGAGCTGCTGCGCTACCTGACCTACCTGTTCGAGGGCGAGGACCGGCTCGCCGGCTGAGCCCGACCCGTCCCCCCTCCTCGTGCCCGGGCGTGCCCGGACCCTCCCGGCCCAGCGTCGTGCCGGCGGGGTCCGGGCACGCCCGTCCTGCGTCCGGGGTCTGCCGGCGCGGGGCCCGTCGTCCCGGCGGGCGGGTGGGCGTCGCCCTGCTAGTCTCGCCCTGCCGGCACGTCCGGCGGTGCGTCCGTCTGCCCAGGTGTCGTCGACCCCGGGCGCGCACCTCGACCTCGAAGGAGCCCCGTGGCGCTCGACACGGCACAGAAGCAGCAGATCATGGCCGAGTACGGCACGGTCGCCAACGACACCGGCTCGCCGGAGGTCCAGGTCGCGATGCTGAGCAAGCGCATCGGCGACCTCACGGAGCACCTCAAGCAGCACAAGCACGACCACCACACCCGCCGCGGCCTGCTCGCCCTGGTGGGACGCCGTCGCCGGCTCCTGAAGTACCTGGAGAAGACCGACATCCAGCGCTACCGCACGCTCATCGAGCGCCTGGGCCTGCGCCGCTAGACCGCACGACGGGGGAGTGCCCACCAGGGCGCTCCCCCTCCTGCGTGAAGGACCCGTCCTCCGGCAGTCCGCCGGACGACGTCCCACGAGCCGCCCCGGGAGCACGACCCGGGACCGGTCCTCGGGAGTGGCGGTCGAGGCTCGCACGACCCGCCTCGGACGCCTCCACTGACGACCGGCCCCGGGACAGCGTCCGGGCCCGGCTCTGCAGTGAAGAGGAACGCCACACATGGCAGACGAGAACGAGAACGAGAGCTTCATCTACGGCAGCGAGTTCGTCGACGCCGTCATCCAGAACCCGGGCGGCAGCACGACGATCCGCCTGGAGACGGGCCGCCTGGCCAAGCAGGCCGCCGGCGCCGTCACGATCTACCTCGGCGACACGATGGTGCTCAGCGCCACCACCGCCAGCAAGCGCCCGAAGGACAACCTCGACTTCTTCCCCCTCACGGTGGACGTCGAGGAGCGCATGTACGCCGCCGGCAAGATCCCCGGCAGCTTCTTCCGCCGCGAGGGCCGGCCCTCCGAGGACGCGATCCTCACCTGCCGCCTCACCGACCGCCCGCTGCGCCCGAGCTTCAAGAAGGGCCTGCGCAACGAGGTCCAGGTCGTCAGCACCGTCATGGCGCTGGACCCCGACCACCTGTACGACGTGCTGGCCATCAACTCCGCCGCCGCCTCCGTGCTGCTGTCGGGCCTGCCGTTCACCGGCCCGGTCGGCGCCGTCCGCGTCGCCCGCACCGCCGCCGGCTGGGTCGCCTTCCCGTCGCACAGCCAGCTCGCCGAGGCCACCTTCGACATGGTCGTGGCCGGCCGCCTGCTCGACGACGGCGACGTCGCGATCATGATGGTCGAGGCCGAGGCCACCCGCGAGGTCTTCGACGTCATCGCCGGCGGCGGCACCGCCCCGACCGAGGACGTCGTCGCCGAGGGCCTGGAGGCCGCGAAGGCCCCCATCGCCGCCATCTGCAAGGCCCAGAACGAGCTCAAGGCCAAGTCGCCCAAGGAGCCGCTGGAGTTCCCGGTCTTCCTGGACTACGAGGACGACGTCCTGCAGGCCGTCACCGAGGTCGGCGAGGCCGACCTGACCGCCGCCATGCAGATCGCGGGCAAGCAGGAGCGCGAGGCCGCGAGCGACGCCGCGAAGGCCAAGGTCGTCGAGGCCCTGGCCGACCGCTTCGCCGGTCGCGAGAAGGAGGTCAGCGCCGCCTTCCGCAGCCTGACCAAGACCGTCGTGCGCCGCCGGATCGTGAAGGACGGCGCCCGCATCGACGGTCGCGGCCTGGCCGACATCCGCGAGCTGTCCGCCGAGGTCGAGGTGCTCCCGCGCGTGCACGGCTCGGCCCTGTTCGAGCGCGGCGAGACGCAGATCCTCGGCGTCAGCACGCTCAACATGCTCCGCATGGAGCAGATGGTCGACACGCTCAACCCCGAGAACCGCAAGCGCTACATGCACCACTACAACTTCCCGCCCTACAGCACCGGCGAGACCGGCCGCGTGGGCTCCCCGAAGCGCCGCGAGATCGGCCACGGCGCGCTCGCCGAGCGCGCCCTGCTGCCGGTCCTGCCGAGCAAGGAGGAGTTCCCCTACGCCATCCGCCAGGTCTGCGAGGCGCTCGGCTCCAACGGCTCGACGTCGATGGGCTCGGTCTGCGCCAGCACGCTGTCGCTGCTGAACGCCGGTGTGCCGCTCAAGGCGCCGGTCGCCGGCATCGCGATGGGCCTGGTCTACGAGGGCGGCGAGTACGCCACCCTCACCGACATCCTCGGCGCCGAGGACGCGTTCGGCGACATGGACTTCAAGGTCGCCGGCACGCCGCAGTTCGTCACCGCGCTGCAGCTCGACACCAAGCTCGACGGCATCCCGAGCAACGTGCTCGCCGCCGCGCTGCAGCAGGCCCGCACCGCCCGCCTGGCGATCCTCGCGGTCATGAACGACGCGATCGACGAGCCCGACGAGATGGCGCCGACCGCGCCGCGCGTCCTGACCGTCAAGATCCCGGTCGACAAGATCGGCGAGGTCATCGGCCCGAAGGGCAAGATGATCAACCAGATCCAGGCCGACACGGGTGCGGACATCACCGTGGAGGACGACGGCACCATCTACATCGGTGCCACCGACGGGCCGAGCGCCGAGGCCGCGCTCGCGACGATCAACATGATCGCGAACCCGACGATGCCCAAGGTCGGCGAGCGCTTCCTGGGCACGGTCGTCAAGACCGCCGCCTTCGGCGCCTTCGTCAGCCTGCTGCCGGGCAAGGACGGCCTCGTCCACATCAGCAAGCTGGGCAACGGCAAGCGCGTGGGCAAGGTCGAGGACGTCGTCAACGTCGGCGACAAGCTGCAGGTCGAGATCACCGAGATCGACCAGCGCGGCAAGATCAGCCTCACCCCGGTGCAGGCCGAGGAGACCGCGGGCGCGCCCGCGTAGCCCCACCCCTTCCGACGGCGCCCCGTCCCCTTCGCGGGAGGCGGGGCGCCGTCGTGTCCGCAGGCGGGCGAGCGCCGCTGGTGCTGGCGGTGGAGGGCTGTCGCCGTCGACCCGGTCGGTCGACCTGCTGCTCAAGCACGGCGTGTACGCCGAGAGCGGTGTCGAGGCGTACTGGGTGGTCGACCCGCTGGTGCCGTCGGTGCGGGCGTGGGCGCTGCGCGACGGGGCGTACGTCGAGGTCGGCTCCGCGCAGGGCGACGAGGAGCTGGTGCTGCAGGCGCCGTTCCCGGTGCGGCTGGTGCCGGCGCGGCTGCTCGACGGCTGAGCCGCCGCCGGGCGCCTAGGCTGAGGGCCCCCTGACCTGGAGGCCCGCCCTGCCCGCGCGCACCGCTCGTCCCGGCCCGTCCACGACCGCCCCGGGCGGCGACGACGCCGTCCGCCGGACCCAGCTGCCCGGCGGCCTGCGCGTGGTCACCGAGCAGATGCCCGGGTCCCGGTCGGCGGCCTTCGGCGTGTGGGTCGGCGTCGGCAGCCGCGACGAGAGCCCGGAGCTCGCGGGCGCCAGCCACTTCCTGGAGCACCTGCTGTTCAAGGGCACGGGGCGGCGCGACGCGCTGGAGATCGCCGCGGTCATGGACGCGGTCGGCGGCGAGATGAACGCCTTCACCGCCAAGGAGTACACCTGCTACTACGCGCGGGTGCTCGACGCCGACCTGCCGCTCGCGGTCGACGTCGTCTCCGACATGGTCACCGGGTCGCTGCTGGCCGCCGACGACGTCGAGAGCGAGCGCGGGGTGATCCTCGAGGAGATCGCCATGCACGACGACGACCCCGGCGACGTCGTCCACGACGCCTTCGCCGCCGCGCTGTTCGGCGACCACCCGCTGGGGCGGCCCGTGATCGGCACCGTGCAGAGCATCGAGGAGCTCAGCCGCGGCAGCATCGCGGGCTGGTGGCGCGCGCGCTACCGGCAGCCGAGCGTCGTCGTCGCCGCGGCCGGGGGGCTGGAGCACGACCACGTCGTCGCGCTGGTGCAGGAGGCCTTCGGGCGGGCCGAGCCGGCGGAGCCCGCGCCGCTGCGACCGGCCGACGCGCGGGTGCCGGTGCGGGCCGGCGTCGTGTGCGAGCGGCGTCCGAGCGAGCAGGCGAACCTGGTGCTCGGCTGCGAGGCGCTGCGCCGCGACGACCCCCGCCGCTTCGCCCTGCAGGTGCTGTCCGGGGCGGTGGGCGGCGGCATGAGCAGCCGGCTGTTCCAGGAGGTGCGCGAGCAGCGCGGCCTGGCCTACTCGGTCTACAGCTACGCCTCCGCCCACGCCGACACCGGCCTGTTCGGCGTCTACGCCGGGTGCGCGCCCGGCAAGGCGCAGGAGGTCGTCGAGCTCTGCCGCGCCGTGCTGGACGACGTCGCCGAGGACGGGCTGACCGACGAGGAGGTCGCCCGCAGCAAGGGCCAGCTGCGCGGCTCGCTCGTGCTCGGCCTGGAGGACTCCGGCAGCCGCATGAGCCGGCTCGGCAAGAGCGAGCTGGTCCACGCCGACCTGCTCGGCGTGCAGGAGGTGCTCGACCGGATCGAGGCGGTCACCCCCGACGACGTCCGCGCGCTCGCCGGCGACCTGCTGACCCGGCCCCTGTCGCTCGGCGTGCTCGGGCCCTTCGACGAGAGCGAGGCGGCCGGGTGGCTGGGCTGACGCGGGTGGCCGTGCTCGGGGCGCGGGGCAAGGTCGGCTCCGAGGTGGTGCGGGGCGTGCAGGCCGCGGACGACCTCGCGCTGGCCGGGGCGTTCGACGTCGGGGACGCCGTCGACCTGTCGGGCGCGGACGTCGCCGTCGACTTCACCCACCCCGACGCCGTGATGGGCAACCTGCGGGCCTGCGTCGACGCCGGGCGTGCACGCCGTCGTCGGCACGACCGGCTGGACGCCGGAGCGGCTGGACGAGGTGCGCGGCTGGCTGGACGGCACACCGCTCGGGGTGCTGGTCGCGCCGAACTTCGGCATCGCCGCGGTGCTCATGATGCGCTTCGCCGCGCAGGCGGCCCGGTTCTTCGACTCCGTCGAGATCGTCGAGCTGCACCACCCGGGCAAGGCCGACGCGCCGTCGGGCACCGCCCGCACCACCGCGCGCATGGTCGCCGAGGCCCGCAGGGGGATGCCGCCGATGCCGGACGCGACGACCCAGGCGCTGGAGGGCGCGCGCGGCGCCGACGTCGACGGCGTCCCCGTGCACGCGGTGCGCCTGCAGGGCCTCGTCGCCCACCAGGAGGTGCTGCTCGGCGGCGAGGGCGAGAGCCTGACCCTGCGCCACGACACCTACAGCCGCTCGGCCTTCCTGCCGGGGGTGCTGCTCGGGGTCCGCGAGGTCGCCTCCCGCCCCGGGCTGACGGTGGGGCTCGAGCACCTGCTGGACCTGTAGGTGCGCTCCAAGGTCACAGCCCTGGGCATCTGCGCCGTCGTCGGGGTGCTGTGCCTGTACATGCTGGTCCGGGCGGTCGACCTGTTCCGCACCGGCCAGGCCGACGCCGCCCTGCTCGGGCTCGGGGTGCTGCTGCTGGTCGCCGTCGGCGGGCTGCTGGTGGTCGGCGAGGTGCGCTTCGGCATGGCCAGCCAGCGGCTGGGGGAGCGGCTCGGGCAGGAGGGCGGGCTGCCGGTGCTCGCCCCCGACGTGCCGCGGCTGCCGAGCGGCCGGGTGCCCCGCGACGCCGCCGACCGGCTGTTCGCCGAGCGCAAGGCCGAGGTGGAGGCGGCGCCGCAGGACTGGCGCGCCTGGTTCCGGCTGGCCGACGCCTACGGGCTCGCCCGCGACACCCCGCGCGGCCGCCGGGCCATGCGGACGGCGATCCGCCTGGAGCGCGCGGAGCGGACCGGGAGCTAGCCCTCCGCCACGGAGGACCAGAAGGCGACGGCGGCCTGCTCGTAGGCCACCCCCAGGCGCAGCGTCGCGGCGACGTGCGGGTCCTCGACCACCTCGGTGAGCTGCTCGTACAGGGCGAGCTGTGCGGCGTGGGCGCCGACCTGGGCCGCGGCGCTGCGGGTGACGTCGTCGGGGCGGGCGGCGGCGCTGCCGAAGAAGAGCTTGAGCAGGCCGAGGTCGCGGATCTCGGCGACCTGCCCGTCCGGCGTGCCCAGCCAGGCCTGCAGCGCCGCGCGCCCGGCGTCGGTGAGCGCGAAGGTGCGCCGGCGCCGCCCGGTCTGCTCGCGGCTCTCGGCCAGCAGCCCGGCCGCGGTCAGCCGGGCCGGCTCGCCGTAGAGCTGGGAGCGGGGGACCGACCAGAAGTGACCGAGCGAGCCGTCGACCCAGCGCTCCATGTCGTACGGCGTCGACGGGCCGAGCAGGGCCAGCAGCCCGAGCACGACGTACGACGTCGGGGTGAGGGGGGTTGACACAGGCAGACCGTAGCGGTCTGCTGTGCACCGTCCAGATCGGACGGTGTGGAGGAGGACGACATGGCGGTCGTGACCGTGACCCGGCTGCGGGCGCGCGACGCCGGGGCGGGCGACGAGGTGGTGGCCCTGACCGGCGAGGTCCTGGCGCGGCTCGAGACCACGCCCGGCTTCCTCGGCGGCCGGCTGCTGCTCGAGGGCGGATCGGCCTGGACGCTCACGGTCTTCCGCGACGTCGCGGCGCTGCGCGCGTTCGCGCACGACCACGCCCCGGTCGCCGGGCAGGGCCCGCGGCTCGCCGACGTGCTGCAGTCCACCGCCTGGCGCACGGCCGCGAGGACGTCCCGGGCTGGGCCGAGGCGGCGGTGCGCTGGCCGCACGGCGGGGCGCCGCGCGAGCAGGACGGCGTCGGGGGCGACGTCGCCCCGGCCCGGGTGGCCGCCTCCGCCTGAGCGGAGCGGCCACCCGCCTGAGCGGCGCGGCCGGCCGCCTCGCTAGAGCGGCCGGACCAGCCCGTGGCGGGTCATCACGGTGCCGTCGGGCCCGTGCACGTGGGCGTGCCCGTCGGCGGCGCGGCCGGGAGCAGGGACGACCGCGCGGGCGGCACCCGAGACGGCCCCCGACAGCGACGGCGGCACCACGCCGCGCGGCGTCACCGCGCTCACCCGGCCGGCGTCGTCGAAGGTGACGGCGACGCTCTGCAGCACGCCGTCGTCCTCGGCGCAGTAGACGTACGCGCTGCCCTCGCGCGACTGCGGCATCCCGGCGGCGGTGAGGAAGCGCTCGAGGTCGCCGCCCAGCAGGGCGTGCAGGTCCTCCTGCTGCAGGGTGGAGCCGTCCTTCACGCAGCTGCTGCCGCCGCCGTAGGCGCCGCGCTCCCAGGTCTGCAGGTAGGTCTCCGCGCCGTCGAGCATGTCGGCGATGATCGCCTTGCC
This sequence comes from uncultured Actinomycetota bacterium, assembly GCA_963815615.1. GTDB lineage: Bacteria > Actinomycetota > Actinomycetes > Mycobacteriales > SCTD01 > RYN-122. The sequence continues at coordinate 475,054 of CAWFHF010000006.1, forward strand.
GCCGCCGAGGCCGGGCTGCCGCTCGTCGGCGGCGAGGGCGAGCTCGGCGAACCAGTCGGCGAACATCCCGTACTGCGCGACGCCGTCGGTGTTGATGTCGAAGGTCCTCACGCCGCTCTTCTGCTGGCGCAGGGTCACGCCGCCGATGGGCGCGGCGAAGGGCTCGGCGTAGGACAGCCGCTCCTCGGCCTCGGCACGCGGCCCGGGCTGGCCGCCGAGGCCGTTGGTGTCGGCGCCGTAGCCCATGCCGAAGTCGTAGCCGGCCGGGGCGTTCCTCGCGGCGAAGCCGCGGTGCTGGGCCCAGCGGTCGACGAAGGAGGAGGCGTCGTCGGTGCGCGGGGCGACCACGCCGTTCGCGGCGTAGATGCGCTGGTAGATCGCGTCGTTGCCCCAGCTGTGGCTGCTGATGACGGCGGGCAGGCGGGCCGGGCGGCCGCCGTCGGCTGCGGCCTCCTGCTCGGCGGTCTTGATCTGCCCCTGGACCAGGTCGAGGGCCTGCCGCTGGGCGAGCGCGCTCATGTGGTCGGGGTCGAAGACCATGCCCTTCTTGGCCATCGAGCTGATGAGGTGCGCGCCGAGCGGGCTGAGGCCGCGCGCGTTGCAGTGCGGGCCCTTGGGGTAGACGGGCGCGACCAGGCCCTTGGTCGGGCCGAACTGCTCGAGCACCCGGCCGGCCAGCACGTCGATCTCGGCCGGCGCACCGGCGGGGACGTCGTCGCCGGGGTTGAGCTGCTGCTTGTCGTGCTGGTGGTCGGTGTGGCCGTCGGTCTCGGCGCACGTGCGCATGTCCCAGTAGTGGCCGGTGACGTAGCGGTTGCCGGTGTTGATGATCTGGCCGGTGGTCCCGCCGTCACCGGTGACGCCCGCGAGCGCGCTGTCGAACTTGTTGAGCAGCTCCATCTGCCGGACGCCCATGTCGTAGACCTCCTGCAGCCGCTCGTCGATCTGCGCGGTGGTGCACTGCGGGACGTCCACGAGCTCGCCGCAGTCGAACAGCGTCGACACCTCGATGCCGAGCACGACCGCCAGGCGGCCGGCGTTGATGGTCTGGCGGGCCTGCGCCGGGGTGGTCACGACGCGCAGCCAGCCCTCGCCCGGGCCGCCGCTCTGGGCGTCGATGTAGTCCTGCAGCTCGAACATCCGCTGCGCCTGCAGCCGGACGCCGTCCATCTCGTTGCAGCTGTTCTTCTTGTACGGGTACGCCTGGCACAGGGCGGTGTTGTCGACGAGCAGGTTGGTCGTCAGCCGCAGGCCGCCGAGGTAGGCCCGCTCGAGCCAGCGCCAGTAGTACTGCTCGTGGGTGAGGGTGTCGTGCTGCGGCCAGTAGCCGAAGGTCGGCCAGCCGACCGGGTCGTAGGTCGTCACCGGGTCGGTCGGGCTCTGGCCGGCGAGGCCGACCTCGAGCGCGCTGTTGAGGACGTTGCCCTTCTCGCGGCAGTCGCCGAGCGCGAACTCGACGCCGTAGGGGTGCCACGGGCGGCCGCAGCGCAGCTCGCCGCCGAGGAACTCGAAGGCCATGCCGTGCACGTGGGCCTCGAAGAAGCCCTGCACGCGCTGGGCGGGGCTGCCCTTGACCGCCGCGGGCCGGCCGGACGCGCCGGTGTCGACCTCGGGCCAGCGGGCGCAGCGGTCGTGCAGCGGGCTGTCGGCGTCGACGAGGTGGACGGCGAAGGCCGTGCCCGGGCCGGTCATGGACAGGGCGCCGCCCGACGCCGACAGCGTGCGCGCGCCGACCGACAGCCGGTAGTCCTGCCCCCGCTTGCTGCGCTCCGGGTCGGTGCCGTCGGCGACGACCCTCCACTCGGTGTCGGGGCTCGGGGTGTCGACGACGGTCGGCGCGGCGCTGGCGCCGGAGAGGTACCTGCGGACGTCCCAGTCGGCGCCGGCCCAGCGGGTCTCCGGGCCCTCGTCGGTGGCGAGCAGGTACTCGCCGAGCTTCGTCGCCTGCAGGTGCAGCGGCAGCGCGGCCGCCGCGGCGCCGAGCCCGAGGGTGTCGCCGCTGCGGGTCAGGTAGCCCTGCCCGGGGGCCTCGAGGACGTAGCAGCCGCCCGCCAGCGCGTAGCGGTCCTCGGGCTCGGGCAGGCGGTCGTCCACGGGGCGGTCCTGGACGAGCTGGAAGGGCACCGTCTGGGCCGAGCCGGGGTCGGCGGCGGGCGCGAGCGCGAGGGCGCCCGTCCCGGCGGCGACGAGGGCGACGGCGGAGGCGGCCAGCAGGCCGCGCAGGGAGGTCGACACGCAGACCACTTCGACGTCCCCCGGCGGGTTCCTGCACCGCCCGTGCAACGCGCAGGACACACCCGGGCAGACCGGACGCATCAGCCCCGCGGCGGCCCCACGTGGCGGGCGAGCCAGTCGTTCAGCGGGCCGACCGCGCGCCAGTCCTCCCGCACGACGTCGAGCACCCGCGGGGTGTGCATCCAGGGCGCGGGCGCGTGGGTGCGGGTGGCGAACAGGGTCTTGAGGGTCAGCAGCTCCTGCCGCGGCGCGTCCGCGTGCTCCTTGGGCACCCGCTTGAGCCGCTCGCCCTCGACGGCGAAGCCGGCGCCCTGCAGGTCGTCCAGCAGGCCGACCAGCGCCGGGCCGGGCAGGTCGTCCGCCACGGCCGCCCGCAGCCGGCGCGCCTGGTCGGTGGTCAGCCCGTGCGCCCCGCCCGCGACCAGCAGCCCGGCCGCCGACAGCTGCAGGTACAGCCCGCCCTGCACGTCGTCGCCGACGGCCGCGGCCGCGTGCGTCTTGTACGGCGTCTTGTCCTTGCTGAAGCGGACGTCGCGGTAGGGCCGGAAGACCTTGGCGACGCCGAACTCGGGGGCCAACGCGTCCAGCAGCACCTGCAGCGGGGCGCGGACGGCATCGTCGTAGACCGGCTTGTGGTCGGTCCAGTAGGCCTTGCTGTTGTCGGCCTCCAGGCCCTCGTAGAAGTCCAGGGCCTGCTCGGGGAAGCCGGCGAACGTCATGGCGCCAGCCTGGCAGGCGATGCGGACGCGCGCCAACGGGCCAGGCGCGCGCCGCGACGCGGGCACAAAGCGTGCGGAGCGGTCGCCCACTAGCAGCGACAAGTGCGCGACGGGGTCACCGAGCGGGCGGGACACCGGGATGATCAACGAGCAGGTGGGGCGCCGGGTGGGCGGTCGTCGAGCCAGCCCCGGGGACCGATGCGGCTTCCGTCGGTCAGCAGGAGCGGCTGCTGCCGGTCGTGGAGCCGGTGGTGGCAGCTCGGGCACAGCAGCACGGTGTTCGCCTGCGTGCTGGGTCCGCCGAGGGCGAAGGGGACGACGTGGTGGGGGACGCACGCGAAGGCGGGCCGTCCGCAGCCGGTGCGCTGGCAGCGGTACCCGGCACGGTGCTCCAGGGCGCGCCGTCCGCGGCGGCTCAGCTGTCGGGCGTTCGGGCTGCTGTCGAGCGGGTGACCGAGCGGACCGAGGACGAGTCGCGTCAGGCTCGCCTGGCAGGTGAGCGCCGCCAGAATGCGCGGGCCCACCGGCACCCCGCCCCGGCTCCGTGCGCCCCACCGGGGCCGCCGGGGCGCTCCGGGCCGGTCGCCCGCACCGCCGGCGGTGCCGGCTGCCGCTACGGGCAGCCCGTCGAACAGGTCGGCGAGGACGTCGTCGGGAGCCGGGCGGTCGGGCCGGACCTCGGCGACGCGCTCGAGGTCGTCGACCGTCGCGACCACGACCAGCTGGGGCTCGCCCGGCACCGCCGGCGTCTGCGCCGCCGCCTGCAGGCACGCCACCAGCGCGTCCATGGCACGGCGCGGTCCGGTCCGGTCGTCGGTCCCGCCCTGCTCGGGCGCCAGACCGCGGTCCGCCTCGGCGGCCGCGTGCAGGACCTGGCGGACCAGCTCGCCGGTCAGCCGGTCGCACTCGCCGGCCAGGACCGTCCGGGCACCGACGTCGCGCAGGGTCAGGTGCGCCGCGTCGCGCGCGTCGGCGAGGTCGCGGTCGGTGACGTCCGGGGCGAGCGCGCCGAGCAGCTCCTCCACCTTGGCCGACAGCTCGGCGTGGTCGACGAGCTGGCCGAGCGTGACGAGGGCGGCGGCGAGGTCGTCGTCGCGCAGGCGGACGGGCAGGGCGAGCCACGCGCGGACCAGCAGCAGGGCGGCGTCCAGCTCGAGACCGCCCTCGGCGACGACGTCGGCGAGGCCGGGCACGGCGGCCAGGCGGGCGGCCAGGGCGGCGTCCCGGCGGGCCCGACGCACGGGCACGCCCGCGGTGTCGGCGAGCAGGTCAGCGCGGTTACGGGCGCCGTGTGCGGCCGGCTCGATCGGCGCCGAGCTCGCGCAGGAAGACGCCCTGCAGCTCGGCGCTCGCGTGGGCCAGCAGGGCCAGCCGCTCCGCCTCCAGCCCGACGGGCGGCGGGGTCCCGCGGACGGCGTCGAGCGCGGCGAGCAGGTCGGCGACCGGCTGGTCGACCAGCGCTGCCACCGCCATGGTGCACTCCTCCGAGTCCTGATCGAACGTGTGTTCGAACTGAGTGCGAGCTGTGGCACCCGGGTCCGACAAGAACGGGCCGGGCGAAGGGACTCCCTCAGGCCGTGACGTCGGCGTGGAAGCGCAGCTGCGCCAGCACCTGCTCGCCCGGTGTCGAGGCCCCGCGTGGCGCCGTCGGGCTCCCAGCCGGCGCCGCGCAGGAACGGCGGCGTCGCGACGTCGCGCTCGAACGCCCACGCCGTCGCCAGCCGGAAGCCGTCCTGCTGCCAGGACGCGACGGACGCCGCCAGCAGCCGGCTGCCGTGCCCGCGCCGGCCCCAGCGCGGCAGCACCAGCAGCGACACCAGCTCGGCGGCGTCGGGCACCTCCTCGTCGGGGCCGCTGGCCGCGAAGCCCACCAGCTCGGCGCCCTCCATGGCGACCAGCAGGCGGTGCCGGTCGGTCGGCGGGCGCTCGACGGCCGCCAGCCAGACGGCGGCCGCCCGCTCGTGGGGCAGCTCGAGCACCGCGGCGGGCAGCAGGCCGGCGTAGGCCTGCCGCCAGGTGTCCTGCTGGACGGCGGCGACCCGCTCGGCGTCCTCGGGCCGGGCCGGGCGGACGGAGACGTCAGCCACCGGCGGGCCCCGACACGGCCTCCGGCGGGAAGCCTCCGGTGGCCACCGGCCCCCAGGACGCGATCGTCATGCGCAGCAGCGACTTGCCCTGGCGCAGCATCGCGGCCCGGTACTCGTCCCAGTCGGGGTGCTCGCCGCTGATGCTCCGGTAGTACTCGACCATCGGCTCGACGGCCTCCGGGACGTCCAGCACCTCGAGGGTGCCCTCCAGCTGCACCCAGGCGCCGTCCCAGTCGTCGGACAGCACGACGGCGGTGGCGCGCGGGTCGCGGCGCGCGTTCGCCGTCTTGGCCCGCTGCGGGTAGGTGGCGACGACGAGCCGCCCGGCGGCGTCCACCCCTGCGGTCACCGGGGACAGCTGCAGCCGGCCGTCGCGCCGGGTGGTGCCGAGCAGCACGCGGTGGCGGGGCCGGACGAAGGCCAGCAGCTCCTCGCGGTCGACGGTCAGGGCGGAGGCGGTCCGTGGCACGTGCCGAGGTTAGGCGTGAGGAGAGGTCCGCGCCGGGGCAGGGGAGGACCATGGCCGCCATCGCGACGATCGACCCGACCACCGGCGAGACGCTGAAGACGTTCGACCCGCTGACCCCCGAGGAGCTCCAGGACCGGCTGGCCCGCTCGGCCGCGGCCTTCGCCTCCTACCGGCTCACCTCCTACGAGGAGCGGGCCGGCTGGCTGCGCGCCGCCGCGGACGTGCTGGACGCCGACGCCGAGAGCGTCGCCCTGCTCATGACCACCGAGATGGGCAAGACGGTGGCCGCCGCCAAGGCCGAGATCGGCAAGTGCTCGGCGGGGCTGCGGTTCTACGCCGAGCACGGCGCGGCGTTCCTGGCCGACGAGCCGGTCGACCCGGACGCCGTCGGCGCGGTGCAGGCCTACGCCCGCTACCAGCCGCTGGGCCCCGTGCTCGCCGTCATGCCGTGGAACTTCCCGCTCTGGCAGGCGATGCGCTTCGCCGCCCCGGCGCTCATGGCCGGCAACACCGGGCTGCTCAAGCACGCGAGCAACGTCCCGCAGACCGCGCTGTACATGCAGGAGCTGTTCGAGAAGGCCGGCTTCCCGCGCGACGTCTTCCTCACCCTGCTCATCGGCAGCAAGGACGTCGAGACGGTGCTGCGCGACGACCGCGTCGTCGCCGCCACGCTCACCGGCTCGGGGCCGGCCGGCCAGTCGGTGGCGAAGATCGCCGGCGAGGAGCTCAAGAAGACGGTGCTGGAGCTCGGCGGCAGCGACCCGTTCGTGGTCATGCCGAGCGCCGACCTGGAGAAGGCCGCGCAGGTGGCCGCGACCAGCCGCTGCCAGAACAACGGGCAGAGCTGCATCGCCGCCAAGCGCTTCATCGTCCACGCCGACGTGTACGACCGCTTCGCCGAGCTGTTCCGCGACGCGCTGGCCGCGCTGGTCGTCGGCGACCCCAAGGCCGAGGGCACCGACGTCGGTCCGCTCGCCACCGAGCAGGGACGCACCGACGTCGAGGAGCTCGTGCAGGACGCCGTGGACAAGGGGGCGCGCCTGCTGCTCGGCGGGTCGGCGCCGAGCGGGCCCGGCTGGTTCTACCCGCCGACGCTGGTCGCCGACGTCACCCGCGAGATGCGCATGCACCAGGAGGAGGTGTTCGGGCCGGTGGCGCAGCTGCACCGGGTCGCCGACCTCGACGAGGCCGTCGCCCTGGCCAACGACACCGTGTTCGGGCTCGGCTCCAACGCCTGGACGAGCGACCCCGCGGAGCAGGACCGCTTCGTGCGCGACCTGCAGGCCGGCGCCGTGTTCGTCAACGGCATGACGGCCAGCTTCCCGCCCCTGCCGTTCGGCGGCGTGAAGCAGAGCGGCTACGGCCGCGAGCTGGCTGCGCACGGTATGCGTGAGTTCACGAACGTGAAGTCGGTCTGGATCGGGGAGGGAGGCCCGGACTCGAGCACCGACAGGGCAGAGTGAGCGCCGTCCGCAGGGGACGGGTCGGCGCGGGAGGCGGAGTTGGGCGAGGAGTCGGACGCGCGCATCGGCCGGCCGCCGGCGCACCTGGTCGCGCACCTCGGTGAGCTCGTCTCCGTCGTCGCCCCCGACGGCACGGTCCTGTCGGTCAACCAGGCGCCGGTCGAGCCGGACGCCCAGGTCGGCACGGCGAACGCCCTGGGCTGGGTCCACCCGGACGACCAGGCCGTCGTCGCCGAGGCGTTCCTGACGCTGCTCGGCGACCCGGAGGCGCGCACCCGCACGCTCGTGCGCGTCGCGACCGACGGCCAGACCTACCGCTACGTCGAGACGACCGGGGTCAACCGGGTCGACGACCCCGACGTCGGGGGCCTGGTGTTCGTCAGCCGCGACGTCGACGACGCCGTGCAGACCGCCCGGCAGGCCGAGCGCTCGCTGCAGGCCCAGCGCCTGGTCGCCGACCTCGGCGTCCGGCTGCTCGTCCAGGGCGGCCTCGACGGCGTGCTGGAGCACCTGCTGGCCTCGACCGCCGCGATGCTGCAGGCCGACACGCTCGCCCTGCTCGAGCGCGACGCCCAGGGCGCGCTGCGCCTCACCCGCGAGCACGGCCGGCAGGCCCGGGCCTCCGGCACGCTGGTGGCCGGCCCCGGACGGCTCGCGCCGGAGCACCTGCCGCACGGCAGCGTGACCACCGCCGAGGCCCGGCTGGAGGGACCGGAGGGGCCGGTCGGCGCTGCTGGTCGCGTGCTGGGCGCGCGAGCACGAGCTCGACGAGGTGCAGCGCCAGCTCCTGCAGGGCGTCGCGAACGTGCTGGCCGGGGCGCGGGTCCGCGAACGGCGCGAGACCGACGCCGTCGTCGAGGCCCTGCACGACCCCCTCACCGGGCTGCCCACCCGCCCGCTGCTGCTCGACCGGCTCGACCACGCCCTCGAGCGGGCCCGCCGCCGCGACACCGACGTCGCCGTGCTGCTCGTCGACGTCGACCGCTTCAAGCAGGTCAACGACACCTACGGCCACGCCGCCGGCGACGCCGTCCTGGCCGAGCTCGGCGCCAGGATGCGCGACTCGCTGCAGCCCGGCGACACCGCCGGCCGGCTCGGCGGCGACGAGTTCGTGGTGCTGTGCGAGGACGTCGCGGAGCAGGACGGGGTGGACGCCGCCGTCGAGCGGCTGCACGCCGTCTTCGGGTCGCCCTTCGAGGTGCCCGGCGCCGGGTCGCTGGAGCTCAGCGGCTCGGTCGGTGCCGCCCGGTCCGGCACGGTCGGCCACGACCGCGACGCCGTGCTGCAGGCCGCCGACGCCGCGATGTACCGCGACAAGCGGAGCAGCTGAGCGGCCTGCGGTGGAGCAGCTGCCGCTCGCCCAGGCCCGCCGGGTCGCCCTCGCCGCGTCCGGCTTCGCCGACCCGCTGCCGTCGGGCGCGCCCGACCGGCGGCACCTGCGCCGGGTGCTGCGCCGCACCCTGCTGCTGCAGATCGACAGCGTCAACGTGCTGGAGCGCGCCCACTACCTGCCGGCGTTCAGCCGGCTCGGCCCCTACGACAAGGCGCTGGTCGACCGCGCGGCCTACCGGGACCGCGAGCTGTTCGAGTACTGGGGCCACGAGGCGTCGCTGCTGCCGGTGGCCCTGCACCCGCTCCTGCGCTGGCGGATGGAGCGGGCCCGGCGGCTGGAGGAGGGCTGGGGCGGCCCGCTGCGGGCGATGCGCGAGCGGCCCGACTTCGTCGCCGGGGTGCTGGACCGGGTCCGCGAGCAGGGGCCGGTGGGCGCGGGCGAGCTGCGCGAGGGGCCGCGCCGCGGCGGCGCCTGGTGGGACTGGGACGAGGCGAAGGTCGCCCTGGAGTACCTGTTCTGGTCGGGCGAGGTGACCACGCACAGCCGCCGTGGGTTCGAGCGCCTCTACGACCTGACCGAGCGGGTGCTGCCCCGCGAGGTCCTGGACGCCCCGACGCCGACCCGCGAGGACGCCCAGCGCGAGCTGCTGCGGCTGTCCGCGCAGGCGCAGGGCGTCGCGTCGGCGAAGAGCCTGCGCGACCACTTCCGGCTGCGCCCCGAGGCCGACGCCGGCCTCCGCGACCTCGTCGACGCCGGCGAGCTGCAGCCGGTGCGCGTGGAGGGGCGGCCGTGGTACCTGGCGGCAGGGGCCGCGCGGCCGCGCCGGGTGCGCCGCAGCGCCCTGCTCAGCCCCTTCGACCCCCTGGTCTGGGAACGGGCGCGCACCGAGGCGCTGTTCGGCTTCCGCTACCGCATCGAGATCTACGTCCCGGCGCCGCAGCGGGTGCACGGCTACTACGTGCTGCCGTTCCTGCACGACGAGCGGCTCGCGGCGCGGGTCGACCTCAAGGCCGACCGGCCGGGCCGGGTCCTGCAGGTGCTGGGCGCCTTCGCCGAGCCGGGCGGCAGGCCCGACCTGCCGGGTGCGCTCGCCGCCGAGCTGCGGTCGCTGGCGGCGTGGCAGGGGCTGGACGACGTCGTCGTGGGGGAGCGGGGCGACCTCGCCGGGGCGCTGCGCGACGCCCTGGGCTGAGCGTGCCTCGACGGCTCAGACGGGGCCGACGTGCTGGACGCCGCCGACCTCCTCGGCGACCGCCCGCTGCCCCGGGCCGAGCTCGACGAGGTACATCGCGGCCAGCACGACGGACCCGCCGACCAGCACCGCGGACCGTCAGCGACTCGCCGCCGAGGGCGACGGCGAACAGGCCCGCCCACACCGGCTCCATCGTCATGATCACGGCGGCCCGGGCGGGGGCCAGCCGGGCCTGCGCCCAGGTCTGCACGACGAGCGCGGCGGCCCCGGCGACCAGGGCCATGAACACCAGCACGGCCCAGTCGTCGGTGCGGGTCGGCAGGGTGAGGCCGCCCGGCAGCCCGAAGACGGCGCAGACGGCGGCGACGACCCACAGCTGCACGACGGTCAGCCCCAGCGCGCTGCCCTCGCGGGACCAGCGCCCCAGCCCGAGGATGTGCAGCGCGTAGAGCGCCGCGCTCGCCACGGTCAGCGCCTCCCCGCCGCCGACGGCGAAGCCCTGCAGCGACAGCACCCCGAGCCCGACGGTGGCCAGGCCGACGGCGACCCAGGTGGTCGGCGTCGTGCGGGAGCGCAGCAGCAGGGCGCCGAGCACCGGGGTGAACACGACGTACATGCCGGTGAGGAAGCCCGACACCGACGCCGACGTCGTCCGCAGGCCCTCGGTCTGCAGCACCTGGGCGACGCCGTAGACCAGCCCGAGCAGCACGGCCGCGCGCCGCTCGCCGGCGGTCAGCCGGGCGACGGCGCGGGGCGCCAGCAGCGTGACGGCGACCGCGGCGACCAGGAAGCGCAGGGCCAGGAAGTCGGCGACGGGCACCCGCGTGACGACGTCCTTGAGCAGGAAGAACGTCGAGCCCCACGCGGCGGTGACGGCGAGCAGGCCGAGGGTCGGCAGGGAGGCGGGGACGGCGGGGCGCAGGGCCGGGCGGTCGAGCAGGTCGGTCATGACGACAGGACAGCAGACCGGGTCTGCCACGATCCACTCGTGGCCGGGGACCGATGAGCAAGCGCCGTCCGGACCCCGTGGACGAGCGGATCCTCCGCCTGCTCGTGCGGAACGCCCGCGCCAGCTGGCGCGACCTCGGCGACGAGGTGGGCCTGTCGGCCAACGCCGTGGCGCAGCGGGTGCGCCGGCTGGAGACCGACGGCTGGGTGCGCGGCTACACCGCCCAGCTCGACCCGGCGCTGGACGGCCGGGCCACCGACGCCGTCGTCCTGCTGAGCACCGCCACGCACGCGGCGAACGCGGAGATCGAGCAGCTCATGGCGGCGATGCCGGAGGTGGTGGAGGTCCTGGACCTCGCCGGGGCGGTCGACTACCAGGTGCGGGTGCGGGTCGCGGGGCCGCCGGAGCTGTACGACGTCGTCAACCGGCTGCGCGCCCTGCCGGGCGTCACGGCCATCGAGACCCGGCCGGTGCTGCGCGAGGTGCTGTCCCGGTAACGGGGTTGCCCCGGCGAGCAGTCTGGTCGCGTGCTCACCGTCTCCGGGGTCGACCCCGCCGACCCCGACCGCTTCGACGCCTGGTTCGGGGTGGTCGACGCCGCCCACCGCGCGGACCGGCCGCACGAGCCGGGCTGGCAGCGGCAGGAGCTGCACGCGATGGCCGTCGCGGGCACCGACCCGCAGGCCCCGGCCCGCAACCGGCTGCTGCTGGTGGAGGCGGACGGCGCCGCCGTCGGGGCGGCCCGGCTGGACCTGCCGACGCAGGACAACCGGGACCTGGCCGAGCTGACGCTGGTGTCGGTCGACCCGGCCCGGCGCCGGCAGGGGGTCGGGACCGCGCTGCTGCGGGCCGGTGTCGAGGCGGCCCGCGAGCAGGGCCGGCGCGACCTCGTCGTCGGGCTGGAGGAGCACGGGGCGCCGTCGCCGGGCGGCCGGGCGCTGGCCGAGCGCTCCGGCCTGGTGGCCTCGCAGGTCGAGGTGCGCCGCGACCTGCGGGTGCCCGTCGACGCCGCCCGGCTCGACGCGCTGGAGGAGCGGTGCCGCGGGCACGCGGAGGGCTACGCCGTGCGGCTGTGGGAGGGGGAGTGCCCGGCCGACCTGCTGGAGGACCGCGCCCTGCTGTCGCAGCGCATGTCGACCGACGCCCCCGCCGGCGACGTCCCCCGCGGCGAGGAGCACTGGGACGCCGCCCGGGTGCGCTTCGGCGAGCGGCTGCTGCGCGAGCAGGGACGGGTGCGCCTGTCGGCGGGGGCGGTGCACGAGGCCTCCGGCCGGCTCGTCGCCTTCACCGACCTGTGCGTGCCGACCGCGGCGCCCGAGCGGGCCTACCAGTGGGACACGCTGGTCCTCCGCGAGCACCGCGGCCACCGGCTCGGGACCCTGGTGAAGCTCGCCAACCTGCGCCGCGTGCCGGCCGCCTGGCCGCGGACCCGCGTCGTCAGCACCTGGAACGCCGAGGAGAACACCCCGATGATCGCCGTGAACGAGGCACTGGGCTGCGAGGTCACGGCGACGACGACCGTCTACCGGCTCGCGCTGTGAGGGTCGTCGACGTCGATCCGTCGGGCGAGGCCCTGGCGGCCTGGCACGACGTCGTCGTGTCGAGCCTGCGGCACCTGCGTCCGGCCGACGACGTCCCGCCGCTGGCCGAGGTGCGGGCCGGGGCGCTCGCCGGGCTGCCGGAGCGCGACCCGAGCGAGCTGGTGCGCCTGCAGCTGCTGCTCGACGGCGACGACCCGGTGGGCGCCCTGCGGCTCGAGCTGCCGCTGCGCGACAACCGCCACCTGGTGTGGGCGGAGGGGCACGTCCGGCCGGACGCGCGGCGGCGGGGCGCGGGCACCGCGCTGCTGCGGGCCGCGGAGCGGGCCGCCCGCGACGCCGGCCGCACCCTGCTCAGCACCGACCTCGACGAGCCGCCGGGCGCGCCGTCGCCGGGCCGGGCGTTCCTGCAGCGCGCCGGGTGGGAGTGCGCGCTCACCGAGGTGCGCCGGGAGCTGGCCCTGCCCGTGCCCGAGGACCGCCTGGACGCGCTGGAGGCGCAGGCCGCCGAGCGGTCGGCCGGCTACGACGTGGTCGCCTGGGCCGACCGCTGCCCGGACGGGCTCGTCGCGGCCCGGGCCGAGCTGGGCCGGGTCATGTCGGTCGACGTCCCCAGCGGCAGCCTCGACTGGCACGAGGAGGCCTGGGACGCCGACCGGGTGCGCGAGCGGGAGCGGCTGCTCGCCGAGCAGGAGCGCAGCCTGCTGACGGCGGCCGCGCAGGACCGCGCCACCGGAGCGCTCGTGGCGTACACGGAGCTGTGCGTGCGGCCCGCCGCGCCCGCCCTGGTCGAGCAGTGGGACACGCTCGTGGTCGGCCCGCACCGCGGTCACCGGCTGGGGACGCGGGTCAAGGTCGCGGCACTGCGGCTGCTGGCCGCGCAGCACCCCGGGGCCCGCCGGGTCGTCACCAGCAACGCGGACACCAACGCCTGGATGATCGCTGTCAACGAGGCGCTCGGCTTCGTGCCGGACGGGGTCGACACGAGCTGGCAGCGGGCCGTCGGAGGGGGCGCCGGGCCGTAGGCTGCCCGGGCCGCACTTCCCCGCCGCGCGGCCCCCGCACCACCGCTGGAGTCCCCGCATGCCCGCGCTCGCGCCGCTCAAGGTCCAGGTCATCGGCTACACGCACTTCGCGCCGCCGGCCGACGTCCCGTGGGAGACCGACGCCGACGGCGGGCAGGCGCTCGCGGAGTTCGCCGGCCGGGCCTGCTACCAGAGCTGGAGCAAGCCGAACCCGGCCACCGCCACCAACGCCGGGTACCTGCGCCACATCCTGGAGGTCGGGCACCTGTCGGTGCTCGAGCACGGCAGCGTGACCTTCTACCTGTCCGGGATCAGCCGCTCGCTCACCCACGAGCTGATCCGCCACCGGCACTTCTCCTACAGCCAGCTGTCGCAGCGGTACGTCCCCGAGCGCGACGCCGCGATGGTGGAGCCCGCCGTCATCGCCGAGGACCCCGAGCTGCACGCCCAGTTCCTCGCCGCCTCCGACGCGGCGCTCGCCGCCTACGAGGGGCTGCTCGAGGGGCTGGAGAAGAAGTTCGCCGACGTCGAGAACGTCACCTCGCGGCGCAAGCAGGCCCGCCAGGCCGCCCGCGCGGTCCTGCCGAACGCCACCGAGACCCGCATCGTCGTCACCGGCAACTACCGGGCGATGCGCCACTTCGTGGCCATGCGGGCCAGCGAGCACGCCGACGTCGAGATCCGCGAGCTGGCCATCGCCGTCCTGCGCGAGCTGCAGCGCGTGGCCCCGTCGGTGTTCGCCGACTTCGTGATCAGCACGCTCCCGGACGGCACCGAGGTCGCCTCCAGCCCGCTCGTCGGCGAGGGCTGACCGCACGTCTGGCCACCCGTTCGGGGGAGGAGTGCCGGCGGCCGGGACCGATCCAGACAGGGTCGCCCGCACCCCGCGGGCCCGTCCCCGCGGAGGCCGTCGTGCTGAGCATCCACCTGTCGCCCGCCGTGTTCTGGCTCGCCCTCGGGCTCTGCAAGGCCCTCACCCAGTAGCAGCGCTGCGTGACTGCTCGACCACGAGTAGTCACTTCGGGTCAACTCCTCATGACCCGCCCGGCCAGGCCGATGGACCCGGGCGCCACCGCCCCACCCGCTGCCCCGACCGTCAGGAGAGCCTCATGACCCAGGACCCCTCCGCCCCCGCCCGCACCACGCGCGGCCTCGGCGCCGTCCTGCAGGTGCCCGGCCTCCCCGACGTCGCCCTGCCGGCGCTGCTGCGCTACAGCGCGACCGACCCCTACGCCGTCCGCCTGGTGCTGCTGCTCCCCGCCGACGACACCGCCGACGACGCCGCCGACGACGCCGCCGGGGCCCCCGAGAGCGTCGAGTGGCTGTTCTCCCGGTCGCTGCTCACCGAGGGCCTGCTCGCCCCCACCGGCGAGGGCGACGTGCAGGTCCGCGTCGACGGCCGCAGCGTCGTGCTCGAGCTGGCCGGCTCGGCCGTCGTCGTGCTGCCGCTGGACGGGATGGTCGAGTTCCTCACCGACAGCTACGCGGTCGTGCCCACCGGCAGCGAGCCCGCGAGCGCCCCCGACCTCGACGCCGCGATCGCCCGCCTGCTCGACCCGCCCACCGACTAGCCCTGGCTGCAGCCCGCCGGGCTGCGGCGTTCCGCCGGGTTCGCGCGTGTCGGGGCGGTACGCTCCCGCCACCACCCTGCGCGGAGAGGTGCGTCCGCTGGAGCAGACCGTCGTCGACCTGACCGGGCCCCTCGCGGGTGGCCGGGGCGCGACCGTGCTCGCGGCCCTGTCCACCCTCGGCGTCGGCGTCCTGGTGTGCGACGAGACGCTGACGGTGCTGGCCTGCGACGCCGCCGCCGAGCGCCTGCTCGGTGCCCGCCCGGTGCACCTGCGCGACGACGGCGACCCGCCCGCCTTCCTGGTGGTGCGGGCCGACGGCACGCCGTTCCCGCTCGAGGACCGCCCGATGCAGGCCGCCGTCCTCACCGGCCGGGTCACCGACGCCGTCGTCCTCGGACTGCGCACCCGCCGCGGCACCCGGTGGATGCGGGTGTCCGGGCGGCCGCTCTCCGCCGACGCCGGCCCGCCCCCGTACGCCGCGCTGTGCACCTTCACCGAGGTCACCGCCGACGTCGAGCAGCAGCTGCAGCTGGCCGAGTCCGAGCGGCGCTTCCGCATGCTCGCCGAGCAGAGCACCGACGTCATCACCCGCCGCGGCCCCGACGGCACCTGCTCCTACTGCTCCCCGGCGGCCCGCGAGCTGCTCGGCCGCGAGGCCGAGGAGCTCGTCGGCAGCGACCTCATGGAGTTCGTCCACCCCGACGACCGCTCGGCCGCCCGCCGGCTCGTCGGCTCGCTGCTGCGCACCGGGCGGGCGCAGTCGCTGCGGCACCGGGTGCTGCACCGCGACGGCTCGGTGCGCTGGGTCGACACCGCGGGCCGCGCCGTGGCCGGCCCCCGACGGCTCGGTGGAGCTGCAGACCTCCAGCCGCGACGTCACGGTCCGGGTCGAGGCCGAGCGGCGGCTCGCCCGCCTCGCCCTGGCCGACCCGCTGACCGGACTGGCCAACCGGGCGGCGCTGCTGCAGCGCGTCGAGGACCTGCTGGAGGAGCAGGTCCCGCTCGCCGTCCTGCTGCTGGACCTCGACCGCTTCAAGGTCGTCAACGACTCGCTCGGCCACAGCGCCGGCGACGAGGTGCTGCGCACGGTCGCCCGGCGCCTGGACGACCTGCTGGGCGCGCAGTCGCTCGTCGCCCGCCTCGGCGGCGACGAGTTCGCGCTGGTCGTGCCCGACGTCGCCCCGGAGCGCGCGCTCGACCTCGCCGACGTCGTCCACGCCGCGCTGTCCGAGCCCTTGCAGGTGGGCGGGCACGACCTCGTCGTCACCGCCTCGATCGGCGCCGTCGTCGCGGCGGGGGAGCGGGAGGCCGAGAGCCTGCTGCGCGACGCCGACGTCGCCATGTACCGGGCCAAGGGGCGCGGGCGGGCGACCAGCGTCGTCTGGGACGAGCGCTTCGGGACGGCGGCGACCGCGCGCCTGGAGACCGAGCGCGACCTGCGGGCCGGCCTGGAGCGCGGCGAGCTGCTCGTGCACTACCAGCCGCAGGTCGAGCTCGCGACGGGCCGGATCACGGGGGTCGAGGCGCTGGTGCGCTGGCAGCACCCCCGCCTCGGGCTGCTCGCGCCCGCCGGCTTCCTCGGGGTCGCCGACGACAGCGGGCTGGTCGTCGAGCTCGGCGACCAGGTGCTGACGGCCGCGGCCGCGCAGGTGGCGCGGTGGCGGCTGCTGCCGGGCTGCGCCGAGCTCAGCCTGTCGGTGAACGTCAGCGCCCAGGAGCTGCAGCGGCCCGAGCGGGTCCCGCGCACCGCCGAGGTGCTGCGCGCGGCCGGCCTGCCCCCGGCGGCGCTCACCGTCGAGGTGCTCGAGAGCGTGCTGCTGGACGCCGAGGGCGCCGTCGAGGCGTCGCTGGCCGCCTACGGGCGGCTCGGCGTCCGGCTGGCGCTCGACGACTTCGGCACGGGCGCGACCTCCCTGCTGCACCTGCGGGCGGTCCCGTTCGACACCGTCAAGGTCGACCAGGCCTTCGTCGGCGGGCTCGGCACGTCCCGCCGCGACGAGGCGATCGTGCGGGCCCTGCAGTCGCTCACCACCGACCTCGGGATGCGCTGCATCGCCGAGGGCGTCGAGCAGGAGGAGCAGCGCGCCTGGCTCGCCGGGCAGGGCATCGGGCTCGCCCAGGGGTTCCTGCTGCACCGCCCGCTGCCGGCCGACGCGGTCGAGCGGCTGCTGCAGGGCGGTGCTGGGTAGCCTGCGGGACATGCCCGAGACCCCCCGCCCCGCACCGTTCGGGCGGGTGCTGACCGCGATGGTCACCCCCTTCACCGCCTCCGGGGAGCTCGACCTCGACCGGGCCCAGGAGCTCGCCGCCCGGCTCGTCGACGACGGCAACGACGGCCTCGTCCTGAACGGCACCACCGGCGAGGCGCCCACCACCCGGGGCACCGAGAAGGCCGCGCTGCTGCGCGCGGTCGTCGAGGCGGTCGGGGAGCGCTGCCGGGTCGTCGCCGGCGTCGGGAGCAACCACACCGAGCACTCCGAGCAGATGGCGCGCGACGCCGTCGAGGCCGGCGCCGACGGGCTGCTCGTGGTGACGCCGTACTACAACAAGCCCCCGCAGGCCGGCGTGATCGCCCACGTGGAGGCCGTCGCCGCCGCCGGGGGCGACACGCCCGTCATGCTCTACGACATCCCCGGCCGCTCCGGCATCGCCATGGAGACCGACACGATCTGCCGGCTCGCCGAGCTGCCGCAGGTCGTCGCCATGAAGGACGCCAAGCTCGACCTCGAGGCGACGTCGGCCGTGCTCGCCCGCACCGGCCTGGCCTGGTACTCCGGGCAGGACGCCTACACCCTGCCGATGCTCGCCCTCGGTGCGGCCGGCGTCGTCGGCACCAGCACGCACTTCACCGCCCGCGGCACGGCCGACATGGTCGCCGCGTTCGACGCCGGCCAGACCGCCCGCGCCCGCGAGCTCCACTTCCGCCTGCTGCCCGCCTACACCGGCATCTTCCGCACCCAGGGCACCATCCTGGTCAAGGCCGGGCTCCGCCTCGCCGGCCTGGACGCCGGCCCCGTGCGCCTCCCCCTCGTCGACGCGACGCCCGAGCAGGTCGAGGTGCTCCGGCACGACCTGCAGGACGCCGGCGTCCTGACCTGATCGGACCCCCGCCATGAGCCACCCCCACCCCGAGCTCGGCCCGCCGCCGCCCCTGCCCGACGGCGGGCTGCGGGTCGTCGCGCTGGGCGGCCTGGCCGAGATCGGTCGCAACATGACCGTCTTCGAGCACGACGGGCGGCTGCTGGTCGTCGACTGCGGCGTGCTGTTCCCCGAGGAGGAGCAGCCCGGCATCGACCTCATCCTCCCGGACTTCTCCTACATCCGGGACCGCCTCGACGACATCGAGTGCATCGTCCTGACCCACGGCCACGAGGACCACCTCGGCGCGGTGCCCTACCTGCTGCGCGAGCGCCGCTCGATCCCCGTCGTCGGCACCCGCTTCACCCTCGCCCTGCTGGCCGCCAAGCTCAAGGAGCACCGGATCACGCCGGTGCTGCACGAGGTCGCCGAGGAGCAGACCGCCCAGTACGGGCCGTTCGGGCTCGAGTTCTTCGCCGTCAACCACTCCATCCCCGACGCGATGGCCGTGGCGATCAAGACCCGCGCGGGCGTCGTCCTGCACACCGGCGACTTCAAGATGGACCAGCTCCCGCTCGACGGCCGCCTCACCGACCTCGGGGGCTTCGCCCGGCTCGGCCGCGAGGAGGGCATCGACCTGCTGCTGAGCGACAGCACCAACGCCGAGCAGGCCGGCTTCGTCACCTCCGAGCGCGAGATCGGCCCGGTGATCGACGACGTCATCCGCACCGCCCGCGGCCGGGTCGTGGTGGCCTCCTTCGCCTCGCACGTGCACCGCGTGCAGATGGTGCTCGACGCCGCGCACCGCCACGGCCGGCACGTCGCGTTCGTCGGCCGCTCGATGGTGCGCAACATGGGGGTCGCCGCCGAGCTGGGCTACCTCACCGTGCCGCCCGGCCTGCTGGTCGAGATGCGCGACGTCGAGCAGCTGCCCGACGCCAAGGTCGTGCTCATGTCGACCGGGTCGCAGGGCGAGCCGATGGCCGCCCTGTCGCGGATGGCGAACAAGAGCCACCACCAGATCCGCATCACCCCGCAGGACACCGTGCTCATGGCGTCCTCGCTGATCCCCGGCAACGAGAACGCCGTCTACCGGGTCATCAACGGGCTGTGCCGCGAGGGCGCCCGGGTGGTCCACAAGGGCAACGCCAAGGTCCACGTGTCCGGCCACGCCTCGGCCGGCGAGCTGCTGTACCTGCTGAACGCGACCAAGCCGAGCAACCTCATGCCGGTGCACGGCGAGTGGCGCCACCTGCGCGCCCACGCCGAGCTGGGCGTGCTCACCGGGGTGCCGCGCGAGCGGATCGTGCTCGCCGAGGACGGCGTCGTCGTCGACCTGGTGGACGGCAAGGCCAGCATCACCGGCGCGGTCGACTGCGGCTACGTCTACGTCGACGGCTCCGAGGTCGGGGACGTCACGGAGGTGACGCTGAAGGACCGCCGCGTGCTCGGCGAGGAGGGCTTCATCAGCCTCACGCTGGCCGTCGACTCGATGACCGGCAAGGTCGCCGGGGCGCCGCAGATCAGTGCCCGGGGGTTCAGCGACGACCCCTCGCAGTTCAACGCCGTGCTGCCGCTCATCGACGCCGAGCTCGACAAGCTCGCGGCCGAGGGCGTCACCGACGCCCGCCAGCTCGCGCAGAGCGTGCGCCGGGTGCTGGGCAAGTGGGTGTCCGACACCTACCGGCGCCGTCCGATGATCATCCCGGTGGTCCTGGAGGTCTGAGGGCCGACGCGGCCCCTGCGTGTCGCCGTGTGACAGGTGTGACTGCTGGGGCGGCGACGGTAGGTTCCGCCCATGGCCACCCGCACGCCCCCGCGCCCGCGCTCCTCGGGCGGCAGCAGCCGGGCCACGCCGGGGCGCACCCCCGGCCGCGCGCCGGCGAAGCGGCCGGCCGCGCGCAAGGGCGCGCCCGCCCAGCAGGGCCCGGGCGCCGTCGCCACCGCCGGCCACGCCGTCACCGTCGGGGTCCGCGCGCTGGTCCGGCTGCTGGTCGGCCTGTGGGGCGCGGCCGCGAAGGGGCTCGGCGCGGCGACGCGGGCGACCGCCAGCGGCGCGAAGGGCGCGGCCTCGGAGGTCCACCCGGCGCACCGCCGCGACGGCCTGGGCCTGCTGCTGCTCGCCGCCGCCCTCGTCAGCGCGGGCGGCGTCTGGTGGCACGCCGGGGGAGCGGGCGACGCCGTCGACGGCCTGCTGCGGGGCGGCTTCGGCCGGGGCGCCCTCGCCCTGCCGGTGCTCTGCGCCGCAGGTGCGTGGCGGGTCCTGCGCCACCCGGTGAGCAGGGGCGGCCGCGGGCGGCTCGTCGTCGGCTGGGCGGCCCTGTCGCTCGGCGTCCTCGGCGTCCTGCACGTGCTCGGGGGCCGGGAGGAGGGCGGCCTGCTCGGCTTCGCCCTCGGCGACCCGCTGCGGGCGGCGCTGACCGGCTGGGTGGCCGTGCCGGTGCTGCTGCTGCTGGCCGTGTTCGGGCTGCTCGTCGTCACCGCGACGCCGGTGCACCAGGTGCCCGACGCGCTGCACGCCCTGCGCGAGCGGGCCCTCGGGCGCGGCACCCCCGCCCAGCGGCCCGTCGCCGACGTCCCGGCCCCGCGCGCTCCCCGCCGCCGCGTCGCGCTCGCGCCGCAGAGCGAGCCCGAGGACGTCTTCCCCGTCGTCGTGGAGCCCGAGCCCGGGCCCCCGTCGCGGTCCTGGACCGCGCGAGCCGGAGCCCGAGCCCGAGGAGGCGCCGGTCCACGTGCCGGTCCCGCCGGCCGTCGAGCAGCTCGAGCTCAGCCCGGCGCCCGACCCCACCGGCTACGTGCTGCCGCCGCAGGAGCTGCTCGGCACGGGCACCCCGCCGAAGAAGCGCAGCGCCGCGAACGACGAGATCATCGCCGCGCTCTCCCAGGTGCTGCTCGACTTCCAGGTCGACGCGAGCGTCACCGGCTTCAGCCGCGGCCCGACGGTCACCCGGTACGAGGTCGAGCTCGGGCCCGCGGTGAAGGTCGAGCGGATCAAGACCCTCCAGCGCAACATCGCCTACGCGGTGAAGAGCCCCGACGTCCGGATCATCGACGTGATCCCCGGGCGGAGCGCCATCGGCATCGAGATCCCCAACACCGACCGGGAGAACGTCAGCCTCGGCGACATCCTGCGCAGCGGCGTCGCCCAGCACGACCCCCACCCGATGCTCGTCGCGCTCGGCAAGGACATCGAGGGCGGCTTCGTCTGCGCCAACATCGCCAAGACGCCGCACATCCTCATCGCCGGGGCCACCGGCGCCGGCAAGTCGGTCTGCATCAACAGCCTGCTGGTCAGCATCCTCACCCGGGCGACGCCGGACCAGGTGCGCATGGTGCTGGTGGACCCCAAGCGGGTCGAGCTGACCAGCTACGAGGGCATCCCGCACCTCATCACGCCCATCATCACCAACCCGAAGAAGGCGGCCGAGGCGCTGCAGTGGGTCGTGCGCGAGATGGACATGCGCTACGACGACCTCGCCGCCAGCGGCTTCCGCCACGTCGACGAGTTCAACCGGGCGGTCCGCGAGGGCAGGCTCGTCGCGCCGCCCGGCAGCGAGCGGGTCTACCAGCCGTACCCGTACCTGCTGGTCGTCATCGACGAGCTCGCCGACCTCATGATGGTCGCCCCGCGCGACGTCGAGGACTCGATCGTCCGCATCACCCAGCTCGCCCGCGCCGCCGGCATCCACCTGGTCATCGCCACGCAGCGGCCCAGCGTCGACGTCGTCACCGGGCTCATCAAGGCCAACGTCCCCTCGCGCCTGGCCTTCGCGACGAGCAGCGGCACCGACAGCAAGGTCATCCTCGACCAGCCCGGTGCGGAGAAGCTGATCGGCAAGGGCGACAGCCTGTTCCTGCCGATGGGGGCGTCCAAGCCGCTGCGCGTGCAGGGGGCGCTCGTCACCGACGAGGAGGTCGCCGCCGTCGTCGAGCACGTCAAGGGGCAGCGGCAGCCCGCGTTCCGCGAGGACATCACCGCCGCGCCGGCCGCCGAGCGCGAGGTCGACAGCGACATCGGCGACGACCTCGACCTGCTCTGCCAGGCCGTCGAGCTCGTGGTCAGCACCCAGTTCGGCTCGACGTCGATGCTGCAGCGCAAGCTCCGGGTCGGGTTCGCCAAGGCCGGCCGGCTCATGGACCTCATGGAGAGCCGCGGCGTCGTCGGGCCGTCCGAGGGGTCCAAGGCGCGCGACGTGCTGGTGCGCCCCGACGAGGTCGACGCCGTGCTGCTCACGATCAAGGGCGGCGGCGCCTGAGCGCGGACGGGCGTGACGGCTGGAGCGGCAGGGGCCGGTCCTGCCCTTCGACGGCCTGGTCGACCTCGCGCAGGCCGTGGCCGCCGCCGGGGGCGCCGTCGGGTGGCTGGAGGTCCCGGCGCCGGAGGACGTGCGGGCGTGGGCCGACACCCTCGAGCACGCCGTCTTCGCCTACGACGGCGACCGGCTCGTCGGCAGCGGGTCGTGGAGCCGGCACGCCTACGCGGTGCTGCGCCAGAACGCCGAGGTGCGCAAGGTGATGGTCCACCCGGACGCCCGCGGCCAGGGTGTCGGTCGGCTGGTGACCGCGGCCCTGGTCGAGGACGCCCGGGCGGCCGGCGTCGAGGTGCTGACCCTGGACTGCCGCGGCAACAACCACGGCGCCCTGCGGCTGTACGCCTCGCTCGGGTTCGTGGTGAGCGGCCGCCGGCCCGACCACATCGCCGTCGGCGACGAGCGGTTCGACCAGGTCCTGCTCCACCTCGACCTGCGCGACGGACCGGGCGCCCTGGTGCGCCACGGAGGGCGCCGGGAAGGGCCGGGCGTCACCTGATCGTCGCTCGACCGGGCGCTCCGGACCGACCTACGATCAGGCCTCGGGACGGCCGGGAGGAGGTCCGCTCATGACGGCGCTCGGACGGGCCCTGCGCGAGGCCCGGGAGGCCGCCGGACAGAGCGTCGAGCAGGTCAGCGCCCGTACCCGGGTCCGCCCGCAGGTCCTGCGCGACCTGGAGGCCGGGCGGCTGGAGAGCAGCGGCGGGCAGGTCTACGCCCGCGGCCACGTGCGCAGCGTCGCCTCGGCGCTCGGGGTCGACCCGGCACCGCTGCTGGCCGTCTTCGACGCCGAGGCGCGCGTGCCGGACCCGCTCCCGGAGGGCGCCCTGCTCGTGCCGGAGCGGCCGCAGCGCGGACCGCGGTGGGGAGCTGCCGTCGCCACGGCGCTGGCGGTGCTCGTCGTCCTGCTCGGCATCGGGACCGTCACGGGCGGCGAGCCGAGGGACCCGGCCGCCGCCGAGGAGGTGCTCGTCGACCCCCTGCCCGCGCCGGAGGCGACGAGGACGCCTGCCCCGACCTCGACCCCGACCCCTGCCCCGACCCCGACCCCGGCGCCCGCGGCCGCGCGGCTGTCCCTGCAGGCGGTCACCGGCACCAGCTGGGTGCGGGTCGAGGCCGGCGGGCGCACCCTGTTCGAGGGCGTCGTGCGGAGCGGGCAGCCGGCCCGCGCCTTCGCCGACCCGGCCGAGGTGCGGCTGCTGGCCGGCAACGCCGCGGCGCTCGCGCTGAGCTGCGGCGCGAGCGACCTGGCGCCGGCCGGCCCGCAGGGCGCCGTCCGCCGCTTCCTCTGCCGTCCGGACGGCCTGTCCGCGGCGGGGGCCGGCGCCTAGACTCCTCAGGTGCCCGACCGCCGCTCCGTCCGCCTCGTCACCCTCGGGTGCGCCCGCAACGAGGTCGACACCGAGGAGCTGGCCGGCCGTCTCGACGCCGCAGGGTGGGACACCGCCGGCGAGGACGAGGCCGCCGACGTCGTCGTGGTGAACACGTGCGGCTTCGTCGAGAGCGCCAAGAAGGACTCGATCGACACCCTGCTCGCCGCCTCCGACACGGGCGCCAAGGTGGTCGCCGTCGGGTGCCTCGCCGAGCGCTACGGCAAGGACCTCGCCGAGCAGCTGCCCGAGGCCGACGCCGTCCTCGGCTTCGACTCCTACGCCGACATGAGCACGCACCTGCAGGCCGTCCTGGACGGCGCGCCCGTGCTCAGCCACACCCCGGGCGACCGGCGCCGGCTGCTGCCGATCAGCCCCGTCGAGCGGGCCGCCGTGGTCGAGCCGGGCGACGCGAGCGTCGGCATCCCGGGCCACGCCGGCGGCCCGAAGGTGCTGCGCAAGCGCCTCGACGACGGCCCCGTCGCCCCGCTCAAGCTCGCCTCCGGCTGCGACCGCCGCTGCTCGTTCTGCGCCATCCCGAGCTTCCGCGGCGCCTTCGTGTCGCGCCGCCCCTCCGACGTGCTCGCCGAGGCCCGCTGGCTGGCCGAGCACGGCGTGCAGGAGGTCGTGCTGGTCAGCGAGAACAGCACCTCCTACGGCAAGGACCTCGGCGACCTGCGGCTGCTGGAGACGCTGCTGCCCGAGCTCGCCACGATCGTCCCGCGGGTGCGGCTGTCCTACCTGCAGCCGGCCGAGATGCGGCCCTCCCTGGTCGACGTCCTCACCGGCACGCCCGGGGTCGTCCCGTACTTCGACATGAGCTTCCAGCACTCCTCGCCCACCGTCCTGCGCCGGATGCGCCGCTTCGGCAGCACCGAGAGCTTCCTGGACCTGCTCGGCACCGTCCGGGCGAAGGCCCCGACGGCGGGGGTCCGCAGCAACGTCATCGTCGGCTTCCCGGGCGAGTCCGAGGACGACGTCGCCGAGCTCGAGCGCTTCCTGGTGGCCGCCCGGCTCGACGTCGTCGGGGTGTTCGGCTACTCCGACGAGGACGGCACCGAGGCCGAGGGCCTGCCGGGCCACCTGCCGCAGGACGTCGTCGACGAGCGGGTCTCCCGGCTGCAGGACCTCGTCGAGCAGCTCACCAGCCAGCGCGCCGAGGAGCGGGTCGGCGAGCGGGTGAGCGTCCTGGTCGAGTCGCCCGACGGCGAGGGCCGGGCCGAGCACCAGGCGCCCGAGGTCGACGGCAGCACGACGGTGGCGGGGGGCCGGGTGGGCGAGCTCGTCGAGGCGGAGGTCGTCGCCAGCGAGGGCGTCGACCTGGTCGCCGTCCCGGTCGCCGCGCTGGTGTCAGCCCGCGCGTGAGCGCCCGCGTCTCCCGGCTGAACCTGGCGAACGCCCTCACCGTCCTGCGCCTGCTGCTCGTCCCCGTCTTCGCCGTCCTGCTGCTGCGCGACGGCGACCCCTCGCGGTACGCCGCGCTCGCCGTCTTCGTGCTGGCCGCCTACACCGACCGGGTGGACGGGCGGATCGCCCGCGAGCGCGGCCAGGAGACCCGCTTCGGCGCGGTCGCCGACCCGCTGGCCGACAAGGCGCTCACCACCGCCGCGCTCGTCGGGCTGTCGCTCCTGGGCGAGCTGCCGTGGGAGGTGACCGCCGTCGTCGTCGGGCGGGAGCTGGCGATCACCGTGCTGCGGGCCGTCGTCGTGCGGCACGGCGACCTGCCGGTCAGCCGCGGCGGGAAGTGGAAGACGGCGCTGCAGGGCATCGCGATCGGGCTCTACGTGCTGCCGGTCGACCTGTGGCTGCTGCCCGAGCTGGCCATGGGGCTCGCGGTGGCGGTCACGGTGGCCACCGGGGTCGACTACGTCGTGCAGGCCGTCGCGCTCCGCCGGGGGAGCGCGCGCACCGCCGCCCGGAGGGGGACCGCGTGACGCTGACCGGAGCCGTGCTCGCCGTGGGGGACGAGCTGCTGCTCGGCGACATCGTCAACAGCAACGCCGCGTGGCTGGGTGAGCAGCTGGCCGCCGTCGGCGTGCAGGTCGTGCACTCGGCGATGGTCGGCGACGACGTCGACCGGCTGGCCCGCGCCCTGCGCCGCGCCCTGGAGGACGCCGACGTCGTCGTGCTCACCGGCGGCCTCGGCCCGACCGTCGACGACCTCACCCGCGACGCCGTCGCCCTGGTGGCCGGCGTCGGGCAGGACCGGCGCCCCGAGATCGAGCAGCAGCTGCGCGACCGGTTCGCCGCCTTCGGCTACGCCATGCCCGACGCCGTGCTGCGCCAGGCCGACGTCCCGCGCGGCGCCACCGTCCTGGACAACCCGGTCGGCACCGCCCCCGGCCTGCGCCTGGAGGTCGGCGGCCGGCTGGTCTTCGCCGTCCCCGGGCCGCCGCACGAGATGCGCGCCGTCTGCGCCGCCGTCCTGCCCGAGCTGGCCGCCCGCTCCGGCACCGTCCTGCACACCCGGCAGCTGCACTGCGCCGGCACGGGCGAGTCGAACGTCGCGGAGGCCGTGGAGGCCGGGCTCGACCTGCCGGACGGCGTCCAGCTGGCCTACCTCGCCGGCGGTGGCATCGTGCGGGTGCGCTTCACCGGCGCCGACGACACCGTCCTGGCCCGGCTCGCGGACGACGCCGCCCGGGTGCTCGGCGCCGACGTGTTCGGCCGCGACGCCGACACCCTGACCTCGGTGGTGCACGGCCTGCTGCGGGCGGCCGGGGCGACCGTGTCGGTGGCCGAGTCGCTCACCGGCGGGCTGCTGGGCGCGGCCCTGTCCGCCGACCCCGGCTCCTCGGCCGGCTTCGCCGGCGGGGTGCTCGTCTACGCGACCGCCCTCAAGGAGCTGCTGGCCGGCGTGCCCGCTGCCCTGCTCGCCGAGCACGGGGCCGTCGCCGAGCCCACCGCCCGGGCCATGGCCGAGGGGGTCCGCGACCGCACGGGGACCGCCTACGGCGTCGCCCTCACCGGCGTCGCCGGGCCCGACGAGCAGGAGGGCCACCCGCCCGGCACGGTCCACGTCGCCGTCGCCGGGCCCCGCGGGACACGCACCCGGTCCGTGCGGCTGCCCGGCGACCGGGAGCGGGTGCGGGCGCTCGCGGTGACGCTGGGGCTCGACCTGCTGCGGCGGGTCCTGCAGGACGACGGGGCGGGCACGGCGGAGTAGGCGCGACACGCGGGGCGTTGTGCTGAGGGCTGATCCCGCGCGGTGCAGGTGCCCGGCCGCCGGGGCGCAGGTACGGTGGCCGCGTCGGGACGTCAGGAGGTGAGCGGGTTGGCAGTGCTCCGCACGCTGATCGGTGACGCCCTGCGGGAGACGCGGCTGCGGCAGTCCCGCACCCTGCGCGAGGTGTCCGGTGCGGCCCGGGTCAGCCTGGGCTACCTGTCCGAGGTCGAGCGCGGGCAGAAGGAGGCCTCCTCCGAGCTGCTCGCCAGCATCTGCCGCGCCCTCGGCGTCCGGCTGTCCGACGTCCTGCGCGAGGTCAGCGAGACGCTGTCGGTCATCGAGCCCGACCCGCTGGCCGTCCCCGACACCATCGGCACCGCCGTCCGGGCACCGCTGCCGGTCGCGCCCGTGGCGCCGCCGACCGCCCTGCCGGTCCGCGCGCCGCGCGACGTCGTCGCCGCTGCCTGAGCGTCGCCGGTCGCGACGGCCCGGACGGGGGCGCGCTGGCCGCATGGGATGATGGTGGTCATGGCGCCCCGATCGACCACCACGACCACCCCCTTCCGCCGGCCGGCCCTGCGGCTGCTGTGCGCGGGCCTCGTCCTCACCCTCGGCGTCGCGTGCACGTCCGACGACGGGGCCGAGGAGACCGACCGGCCGCAGCCCCCCACGGCGCAGCCGTTCAGCCCGCCGCCGGCGATCGAGAAGCGCTTCGGCGAGAGCTACGCCTACGCCGACGGCGTGACCCTCGACGTCGGCGAGCCGCGGCCGTACCAGCCGACGAAGGACGCGGCCGTGGACCCCGCCCCGGCCTACGTCGTCTTCG
This sequence comes from uncultured Actinomycetota bacterium, assembly GCA_963815615.1. Lineage (GTDB taxonomy): Bacteria > Actinomycetota > Actinomycetes > Mycobacteriales > SCTD01 > RYN-122. Next base: position 502,385 of record CAWFHF010000006.1, read on the forward strand.
AGGTCCGGCTGCGGAACGGCGGCGCGGACCTGTTCGACCCGTCGCTGGTGGCGGCGTCGCTGGAGAGCGGCGGCAAGCCGGGCGTCGAGCTGCTGGACGTCGACGGCGACGTGCAGGGCGTCCCTGCGGCGGCCCTGTCCGCCGGTGAGGCCGTGACCTTCCGCGTCGGCTTCGGGGTGCAGGACGCGGCCGACCTGCGGCTGAAGCTGACCCGCGACTTCGAGCGGGCCCCGCTCGTCTTCACCCGCTAGGGGAGCGGCACCCAGCGGCGGGGCCTGCGCCTGCCCCGCGGGCTCGTCGCGCCCCGGAGACCCGTCCCGCGCACACGCGGGCGGACCGACTGCGTACCGTGGGCAGCCAGTCCGGGACCGCCTGCGCTGGGCAGAGGTCGGCGAGGACGAGGAGACCGCGATGGCCAACCCCCTTGTCAAGGGCTGGAAGTACTTCATGGCGCTGCTGTCGGGCAAGCTCGACGAGCACGCCGACCCGAAGATCCAGATCCAGCAGGCGATCGAGGAGGCCCAGCGCCAGCACCAGGCGCTGACCCAGCAGGCCGCGGCCGTCATCGGCAACCAGCGGCAGCTGGAGATGAAGCTCGCCCGCCAGATGAGCGAGGTCGAGAAGCTGCAGAGCTCGGCCCGCCAGGCGCTGGTGCTCGCCGACCAGTCGCGCACCGCGGGTGACGAGGCCAAGGCGCAGCAGTACGAGCAGACCGCTCAGGCCTTCGCGACGCAGCTGGTCGCGGCCGAGCAGTCGATGGAGGACCTCAAGGGCCTGCACGACGGCGCCCTCAAGGCGGCCGAGCAGGCCAAGCAGGCTGTCGAGAACAACGCGATGGTCGTGCAGACCAAGCTCGCCGAGCGCACCCAGCTGCTCAGCCAGCTCGACCAGGCCAAGATGCAGGAGCAGGTGTCGGCGTCGATGGCGTCGATGTCGGAGCTGACGGCGTCGGGCAACACCCCCTCGCTCGCGGAGGTGCGCGAGAAGATCGAGCGCCGCTACGCCAACGCGCTGGGCTCGGCCGAGCTGGCCAGCAGCAGCGTCGAGGGCCGGATGCTCGAGGTGCAGCGCTCCAGCCTCGACATGGCGGGCTCGAACCGGCTCGACCAGATCCGGGCCAGCCTCAACGGCGGCAGCCAGGCGGCGGTCCCGCCGGCGGCGGCGGCGCCGTCGCTCGACAAGGGCGCGACGTCGTCGGAGGGCACCCCGCAGGGCACGACCGGCTCGTAGTCTGCGGGCGTGGACGGACTGCCGCGCTACGAGGTCGACGTCGGCGCGCTGGTCCGCCAGCACGACGCGCGGGTGGTGGAGAAGGCGCGGGCCAAGGCCGTCCGGCGGCACGAGCGCGCGGTGGCCCGGCGCGAGCGGGTGCTGCTGCGCGCCCGCCGGGCGGTGCCCCGCCACCTGCTGCTCGGCGGGGCTGCCACGGCGGTCGTGGTGCTCGCCAGCGGCTGGGAGGACTGGGTCTTCGGGCCGGTCGCGACGGTGAGCGCCGTCGTGCTCGTCCGGGCGGTGACGGTCCTGCGGCACCCGCCGCCGCTGCCCGAGCCGCCGGTGCTGCTCACCGCCCCGCCGGCACCCCCTGCGGGCAGCAGTGCGGCGCCCGCCGTGCTCCGGCTCGACCGGGTGCGCGAACAGCTCGACCGGCTGGCCCCGCTGGTCGGCCCGTCCGGCCGGGAGGCCGCCGCCGACGCGCTGCGGGCCGCCGCCGAGGCCGAGACGGCGCTGCGCTGGCAGGCCGCGCGCCTGGCCGCCGTCGAGCCGCACCGGGGGGCGGAGCCCGCGCTGCTGGCCGCCCTGGTCGAGGGTGTCGCCTGCCAGGAGCGGCTGGTCGCGGCCCTGGCCGACCTGGTCGCCGCCAGCGACCCGCGCAGCCCCGCCGGAGGCCTGCAGGACGCCGCCGACGCGCTGCACGGCCTGGCCGACGGCCTGCGCCAGGTGCGCTGAGGCGGACCGCAGCGGTCGTACCCTCGACAGGGTGCACGTCCTCGCCGGCCCGTTCCTCGCCGCCGCCGCCCTGCTGGTGGTCGCGGGCGCCGCGAAGGTGCTCGACCCGGCGCCGCTCGTCAGGGCGCTGCGCAGCCTCGGCCTGCCCGGGGGGCGCGTCCTGGTGCGGGCCGGTGCCGCGGCGGAGGTCGTCGTCGGCGGGGCGGCCCTGACCACGGGCAGCCGGGCGGCAGCGCTGCTGGTCGCGGCGTCGTACGCGCTGTTCACCGCCGTCGTCGTGCGGGGGCTGGCGCGTGGGGGAGTCCTGGCCTCCTGCGGCTGCTTCGGCAGGGCGGACACGCCCCCGACCCGCACGCACGCCGTCGTCACCGCGGGGCTCGCCGTCGTCGCCCTGCTGGTCGAGCCGCCGGCGCCCTCGACGCTGACCGTGCCGCTGCTGGTGGCCAGCGCGGCGGTCGCGGTCACGGCGTACCTGGTGCTCGCGGTGCTGCCGCTGCTGCGGGCGCGGCCGGCGTGACCGCCGCCGTCGTCGCCCTCGCCGTGGCCGTGCTGCTGCTGTCGGTGCTGGTCGCCGGCCTGCTGCGCAGCCACGCCGAGATCCTGCGGGCGCTGCACGAGCTGGGCGCGGGCCTGGAGCTCGACCGGCAGGAGGGCCCGGCCGGGCCGGCGGTCGGCGAGGGCGTCGCCGCCCCGCGCCGCGGCGCCCGGGTCGACGTGCCGACGGTGCTGACCGGCAGCACGCTGGACGACGAGACGCTGGCGCTGTCGCTCGACGGCGACGTGCTGCTGGCCTTCCTGTCGAGCAGCTGCACCACCTGCCAGGCCTTCTGGACGGCGTTCGCCGGCCAGGTCGACGACGTCCCCGGCGGGGCGCGGCTGGTGGTCGTCACCCGCGACCTCGACGAGGAGAGCGAGAGCGCCCTGCGCGCGCGCCGCCCGGCCGTCGTCGCGCTGGTGCACTCGACGCAGGCGTGGGAGACCTTCGACGTGCCCGGCTCGCCGTACTTCGCGCTCGTCTCGGGCGGGCGGGTCGTCGGGGAGGGGTCGGGGGCGTCCTGGCCGCAGGTCGCCGACCTGCTCGGGCAGGCCCGTCGCGACGGCCGCAGCCGCCGGTCCGGGCGGCGCGGGAACGAGGCGCGCGACGACGCCGCCCTGCGGGAGGCCGGCATCGGGCCCGGCCACGCGTCGCTCTCGTGAGCCCGCTGCTGGTGGTCGGCCTGCTGCTCGCCGCCGTCGCCGCGCTGCGGGCGACCTGGAGCCCTTGAGGCGAGTCGATGCTCACCAGCATCAGCCCGCTCGGCGAGCAGGCACGCGGCCAGCGCTACGGCCTGACGGTGGCGGCGCACCTGCTCGGCGGGGCCCTCGGCGGGGCGACGACCGGGGCGGTGCTGGGCGGCGTCGGCGCGCTGCTCGACCCGCCGGTGCTGCTCGCCGTGCCGGTCCTGCTGGGGGCAGCGGCGGCCGACGCGCGGGGGGTGCGGATCGGGCGGCGCCAGGTCGACGAGGACTGGCTCGGCCGCTACCGCGGGTGGGTCTACGGCGGCGGCTACGGCGTCCAGCTGGGCCTCGGGGTGGTCACCGTCGTCACCAGCGCCGCGACGCCGGCCCTGCTGGCCGTGCTGGTGCTGCTCGCCGGGCCGTGGACGGGGGCGCTGGTCGGGGCGGTGTTCGGGGTCACCCGGGGCCTGCCGCTGCTGGCGCTGCGGCGTGCCGACACCCCGCAGGCGCTGCGCCACGCCGCGGCGCGGCTCGAGCGCGCGGCCGGGCCCGGCCCGGCGTGCGACCGTGGGGGCGCTCCTGCTCGGCGCACTGACGATCGGACTGCTCGCGTGATGCTCGCCTCCGGCGGACTGTCGGTCCGCCTGCCCCCCGGCTGGGAGGTCCGCGTGCGGCAGCAGCCGCCGTCCGGGCGCGACGGCAGCCGCAACCTGCTGCTGCACGCCGCGACCGTCCCGCTGCCGGCCGAGCGCGGCGACTTCGGCAGCGGCGTCGGGGAGCTGCTCGGCCCCGACGACGCCTTCGTCGCGCTGCTCGAGTACGACAGCGAGGACGTCGACAGCGCCCTGTTCGAGGCCCGCGGCCTGCCGGTGGTGCGGCCGGGCGACTTCAGCCCGTCCGCCATGCAGCAGCAGCTCCCCGGCCGCAGCGGCGCGCAGTGGTTCTTCACCGTCGCCTACCGGCCGTTCTGCCTCTACGCGGTGCTCGGCAGCCACAGCCGCCGGGCCGCGGGGGCCGCGACGGTGACGGCCCTGGTCCGGGCCATGGACGTGGAGGCCCGGTGACGACGGGGACGGGGACGGCGGCGACGACGGGGACGGGGACGACGAGCACCGCCCGGGCGCTGGCCGGCGTCGGGGAGGTCGGGGCGAGCACGCTGGCGCAGCGGGCGGTCGACCGGGTCACCGGGTGGCTGGCCGGGCGGACCAGCCGGCGGGGCTTCCTGCGTCAGGGCGGGGCTGGTGGGCACCGCCCTGGCCGTCGACCCGACCGGCTACGTGCTGCGCCCGGGCACGGCCTACGCCAGCGTCTGCGGACCGGGCACCGGCCGCGGCTCGGGCTGGACGGTCTTCTGCGCGACGATCAACCAGGGCAGGAACACCTGCCCGCCCGGGTCGATCGCGGCCGGCTGGTGGAAGGCCGACGGCGCCTCGCTCTGCGGCGGCACCGCCCGCTACATCGTCGACTGCAACGCGACCTGCGCGCGGTGCACCACGCCCGGAGCCCGGGCGGGCATCTGCGCGTCGGGCTGCTGGTCGTGCGGCTGCACGGGCGGGCCGAAGGGGTCGTGCGACCAGCGCAAGAACTGCTGCAACGCCTTCCGCTACGGCCAGTGCAACACCCAGGTGCGGCAGGTCGGCGGCGTGCAGTGCCGGGTCGTGTCCTGCACCCCGCCGTGGACGTGGGAGGACTGCTCGACCGCCCCGGCCACCGACAACCGCACCCGCGACCACAACAGCGACTACCTCCCGACGGCGTGGTCGCCCCTGCAGGCCCGCGCCAAGGCCCTCGGCGACCAGGCGGGCCCCCTGGGCGCGAGCGTGTGGCGGGAGTTCGCCGTCGCGGGCGGCCGGGCGCAGCGCTACGAGCGCGGGCGCATCAGCTGGTCGACGGCGACGGGCGCGCGGGAGACGGTCGGCCCGGTGTCCACGCGCTACGTCGTGCTCGGCGGCGAGGCGGGCAGCCTGGGCTTCCCCACCGCGTACCCGGCCGTCGCGCCCGACCAGGTCGGCCGGGCGAGCCGGTTCCAGCAGGGACGCATCTCGTGGCACCCCGAGACCGGTGCCTGGGAGACCCGCGCGCACGTCACGCTGCGCTACGAGCGGTCCGGTGCGGAGGGCGGGCCGCTCGGGTACCCGGTCGGCGCCGAGCTGGCCGTGGGGACCGGCCGGGTCAGCCGCTTCCAGCGCGGCCGCATCTCCTGGCGCCCCGGCGTGGGCGCGTTCCTGCTGGGGGAGCGCACCGCCGCGCGCTACGCCGCCCTCGACGCCGAGCAGGGGCCGCTCGGCTGGCCGACCGGCGACGAGGCGCCGGTGGGCGACGGCGGCCTCGCGGTCGTGCTCGAGCGCGGACGGATCTCCTGGCACCCGCGGACCGGCGCGTGGGAGACCCGCGGCGACCTCGCGGACGCCTACACGGCGCTCGGCGCGGAGCAGGGGCTGCTGGGCTTCCCGGTGTCCGGGGAGCAGGAGGTGGTCCCCGGCGGCCGCAGCAGCCGCTTCGAGCGGGGCCGGCTGTCCAGCAGCCCGGGGACGGGCGCCCACTGGACGCGCGGACCGGTCGCCGAGCTGTACGAGCAGACCGGGGCGGAGCTCGGCCCCCTGGGCTTCCCGACCAGCGACGAGTACGCGCCGTCGCCCGGCCTGCGGCGCAACGACTTCGAGCGCGGGCAGATCACCCACGACGAGGCGGCCGGAACGACCCGGGTCGACCCGCCGCTCACGTCGGGAGCGCCCGCACCGGTGCCGCCCGGCTGAGCCCGGACATGCAGCGGGCCGCCGGCAGCAGTGCTGCGGGCGGCCCGGCGTGCGTGCGGGACTCAGTCGTCCCAGGGTCCGAAGTCGTTCATCGGTCTTCCTCTCTCGTGCCGCGCGGTGCGATCGTGCGCTGCGGCGGTGCTGTGGACCTGAGGTCCGGGTACCGGGGCTGACCGCCTGCCGGGCAGCCGCTGTGCGGGCTGCTGACGGGGTCAACGTCCGGTCGGACGCCGCTGTTCCCTGTCCCGATCGGCAGCACACCTCGCGGGGATGAGGGGTTCAGGGCCGGTACGTCGTGCGGCCGAGCGGGCGCGGCCCCCTGCGGCGGGGGAGCGGGGCGGGCGACGGGCCGGGCTGGCAGCGCGGGCACCAGTAGGTCAGCCGGGCCCGCGGGGCCGCGCCCTGCTCGGCGCTGAGGATGCGCGTGCCGCAGCGGCGGCAGGGCCGGCCGGTGCGCTCGAACACCCAGTGGTCCTCCCCGGGCCGCAGCGACCCGGTCGTGGACTGCTCCCACCGCTCCTTGTTGGCGTCCATGAGGCGGCGGCCCTTCTCGACCAGGACCGGCAGGTCGGGCACGTCGCGCACCCGCGTCCACGGCGACAGGCCGCGCACGAACAGCACCTCGCAGCGGTAGAGGTTGCCGAGGCCGGCGAGGTGGCGCTGGTCGAGCAGGGCCGTCCCGATCTCGGCGTCGGGCTCGCGCAGCAGGTTCGCCACGGCGACACCCGCGTCCCAGTCCGGCCCGAGGGCGTCCGGCCCGAGGTGCCCGACGACGGCGTCCTCGTCGTCGACCAGCTCGATCACCGGCAGCCGGTACCCGACGGCGTCGACCTCGGCGTTGGACAGCACGGCCCGCACCTGCCAGTCCGGACCCCCGGTCCAGCGGGCGCCGGGGGCGTAGAGGTGCCAGGAGCCGTCCATGCGGAAGTGGGTGTGCAGGGTGAGCCCGCCCTCGAGCCGGGTGAGCAGGTGCTTGCCGCGCGAGACGACCTCCCGCACCGCCCGGCCGGACAGGTCCGTGGTGGCCAGCTGCGGGACCCGGAAGTCGGTGCGGGTGAGCACGCGCCCTGCCAGCGCCTCGTGCAGGCGGCGGGCGGCCAGCCAGACGGTGTCGCCCTCAGGCACCGGTCAGGGCACTGCGGCGGCGGGTCACCCGGCCAGTGTCCGCGCGGGCTGCGCCTGCTGCTCGCCTGGGGTGCGGTCAGCCGACTGCGCCGCGAGCACGCGCCCGACGGCGGGCACCGCGGGAGCGGCGTCGTCGGGGGGGAGGACGGTGCGGCGCTGGTCGCGCAGCAGCACGCCGGCCGCGGCCACGGCGGCGACCAGGCAGACGATGCCGCCGGACATCAGCCCCCACGGCGCGCCGTACCGCTCGGCCACCCAGCCGACGGCGGGGCCGCCGAGCGGGGTGCCGCCCATGAAGGCGGTGAAGTAGAGGGCGAGCACGCGGCCGCGCATCTGCGGGTCGACGCCGAGCTGCACGAAGCTGTTGCAGGCGACGCTGAACAGCAGCGCCATGGCGCCGGTGGGGACGAGCGCGACGGCGAAGGTCGCGTACGTCGGCATCAGCCCGGCGACGATGAGGGCGACGCCCATCAGCGCGGCGGTGCCCAGCAGGAAGCGGCGGCGCGGGCGCTCGGTGCGGCGTCCCGACAGCAGCGCGCCGCTGAGCGAGCCGGCGGCGAAGCAGGTCGACAGCAGGCCGTAGGCGCTGGCGCCGAGCCCGAACTCCTCGCGGGCCATGAGCGGGACGAGGATCTGGGAGTTGAACCCGAAGGTCCCGAGCACGAAGGCCAGCAGCATCGCCAGGCGCAGGTCCGGCCGGGCGCGGGTGTACGCGAGCGCCTCGCGCAGCTGCCCGCGGGCGCGGGGGACGAGGGCGGACGGGCGCAGCTCGCCGGTCCGCATCGCCAAGAGGGCGGCGATGGTGCAGGCGAAGCTGACGGCGTTGAGCAGGAAGGCGGCGGCGGTGTCGCCGCTGGAGGCCGCGATGAGGCCGCCGGCGACGGCCGGGCCCACGAGGCGGCCGCCGTTGAAGACCGTGGAGTTCAGGCTGACGGCGTTGGTCAGCAGCTCGGGACCGACCATCTCCGACACGAACGCCTGCCGGGCCGGGGTGTCGAACGAGGCCACGACGCCGAGCCCGGCGGCCAGCACGAACACGTGCCACAGCCGGACGGCGTCCGTCAGCACGAGCAGCCCGAGGACCAGGGCGAGCAGGCCCATGAGCGCCTGGGTCAGCACCAGCAGGCGGCGCTTGTCGAAGCGGTCGGCCAGCACGCCGCCGTAGAAGGACAGGAACATCGTCGGCAGGAACTGCAGCGAGGTCGCGACGCCGAGGGCCACGCCGTCGTCGCCGGAGAGCTGCAGGACGAGCCAGGCCTGCCCGACGCGTTGCATCCAGGTGCCGGTCTGGCTGACCAGGTTGGCGCTCGCGTAGAGCCGGAAGTTGCGCACGCGCAGCGCCCGGAAGGTCCCGCCGCCGGTCCGCCTGGTCACGCAGGCACGGTAACCCGGCGTCGAACAGTGAGCCTCTCGAACTACCGGGCGTACCCGGGCCGGCCCGACGTCCGGCGGGTGCGCGAGCCGAACGACTCCTCGTTCACCCCGCGGCGCAGGCCCGGCCGGGTCGGGCGGTCCTGCAGCGTCGGGAACGGCCCGGGCTGGCAGGACGGGCACCACCAGGTCTCCCGGGCGTACGGCGCCCCGGTGCTGTCGCGGAAGCCCACCGGGGTCCCGCACCGCCGGCAGGGGCGCTCGGCCCGGCCGTAGACCCAGTGCGTCTGCCCCCGCCGGGTGTCGCCGGTGGTGACCTGGCCGGGGTGCTCGAGGGAGTGCTGCATCATCCGGCGGGCCAGCCGGACGGTGGCGTGCAGGTCGACGTCGCGCACCGGCGTCCAGGGGGAGTGGCCCCGCAGGTAGCAGGTCTCGACCGCCCACAGGTTGCCGATGCCCGCGAGGTTCTTCTGGTCCAGCAGCGCCTCCACCAGCGGCCGGTCGGGGTCGCGCAGCAGGTTCGCCACGGCGAGGTCCTCGTCCCAGGAGCCCCCGAGCAGGTCGGGGCCGAGGTGCCCGACGACGCCGGCCTCGTCCTCGGTGCGCAGCAGCTCGAGCACCGGCATGCGCAGCGCGTACGCCGTCGGGCCGTCGGTGGCCAGCACCAGGCGCACCTCGTCGTCGAAGGTCCGCGGCAGCCGCTTGCCCGGCCCGACGACCTGCCAGGCGCCGTCCATCTCGAAGTGCGTGTGCAGGGTGAGCCCGCCGCTGAAGCGCGTGAGCATGTGCTTGCCGAGGGAGTCGAAGGCCGTCACCACCTGCCCGGACAGGTCGGCGGTGGCGTGCTGGGGCACCCGGAAGTCCGAGCGGACGACGGTGCGCCCGACCAGCTGGGCGCGCAGCCGCCGGGCCGCCTTCCACACGCTGTCGCCTTCGGGCACGCCTCCATCGTGCTCCCGGAACGGACTCGGCGTCCGTTCGGAGCAGGGATCGGGCTCCCGGCGTGGAAGTGTGTGCACACCGCGTGCAGTTCTGCGCGCGCTCACGTCACTCAGCCCTTCCGGAAGGCACTCCTGTGCGCCGTCGTCCCCTCCTGCTCCTCTCGACGGGGCTGCTGTCCGTCAGCGCCCTGTCGGCAGGCCTGCTGCCGTCCGCCTCGGCCGCCCCTGCGCTGTCCGACCACCTGCTCCGCCCGCTCGCCGGTGCGGACTCCGGGACCTTCCCCGGCTCGGAGGTCCCGCTGGGCGACAGCGACGCCCGCGGCCCGCTGCTGGCCCCGCTCGCCTCGGCCCGCGCGGCCGTCGCGGCCCTGGGCAGCGGCACCGAGGTCTCCTGGGGCCGCTTCGGCACGCCCCGCACCCTGACCCGTCCCGGCGGCTGGCTGGCCGAGGGGCTGCCCGGCACGCCGGAGCAGGCCGCCCGCGCCTTCCTCGCCGCCCGGCCCGGGATCGTCGGCCTCACCGCGGCCGACGTCGCCGGCCTGCAGCTGGTCAGCAGCACCCCGCTCAGCGGCAGCACGGCCCACGCGGTGCTGTTCCAGCAGAGCGTCGGCGGCGTGCCGCTCGCCGAGGACGGCCTGATCACGCTGGGCGTGCGCGACGGCAAGGTCGCCAGCCTGACGTCGTCCGCCGTCGGCCGCAGCACCCTCGGCACGCTGGCCTCCGCCACGCCGCGCCTGTCGGCCAGCCAGGGGATCCTGGCCGCGCTGAAGGACGCCGGCGTGAGCCAGCTCGGCCTGTCCGACCTGCAGGTCGCCAAGGCCGTCGACGCGTCGGGCTTCACGCAGGTGCTCGCCAAGGGCCTGGCCCAGGTGCAGCGCGCCCGCCTCCGGGCCGTCGCCACCACCGACCGCGGCGCCCGCCTGGTCTGGGAGACCGCCGTGCAGGACGTCGCGGGCGGGCGGGCCACCGCGGCCGCCACGCTCGTCGACGCCGTCACCGGGGACGTCCTGCTGCGCCGCGACGCCGTCGACACCGCCGCGGCCGGGACGCGCAGCGTCGCCGGGATGCGCAGCATCGGCCTGCGGACGCAGGCCGCGCCCAGCGGTGGCCCGATCAGCGGCACCTACAGCGCGACCGCCTGCTCGGACCCGATCCCGCTGACCGTCAACGCCGGGGCGCGCACGATCGCCGTCGTCGCGACCGCGGCCCTGCCGGCCAACGACATCACCATCAAGATCAACCGTGGGGGCAAGACCCTGGTCACCGGGGACCTGGTCGGGACGCCCGAGCAGGCCACCGCGTCGCTCGAGCCGGCGGCCGCCGCGGGCGAGGCGTTCACCGCGCAGGTGTGTCCGTTCGACGCCGCCAGCAACACGGCGCCGTTCACCTTCGTCGGCTCCTACGTGGTCACCGACCAGGCCGCGGCCGCCCCCGCCCTGCCCGGGCAGCTGCTCCCGGTCAGCCAGGTCCAGGGCCCGGCCACGTTCCGCTACTTCCCGAGCAACCCGACGCTGCCGCGGGGCGCGACGGCGAGCCCGGACGACCGCGCCACCGTGTGCTCCGGTGCCAAGGGCCAGACCACCACCAAGGACCTGTCGGCCTGCGACATCTACACCTACAACGACACCAGCCCGCTGCCCTACGACGTCGAGGCCACCACCGGCCTGCCGACCTTCACGACCATCGGCAACAACGCCGTCACCACCAACGCGCAGCTCTCCACCTCGCTGACCCCCGGGCCCCCCGTCGTCAGCCCGGTCAGCCCGACCCGCGACTACGCGCCGTCCTTCACCGACAGCTGGCACACCAGCGGCTGCGACCCGCTGGCCATCGTCGACCCGACCAGGCGCGCCGACGTCGACGCCTCGATCGTCAACCTGTTCACCGGCCACAACCGGATCCACGACTTCGCCTACCGCCTCGGCCTCACCGAGCAGCGGGGGGCGATGCAGGTGAACAACTTCGGCAAGGGCGGCTCGGAGGGCGACCCGGAGCTGGGCAACACCCAGAACGCCGCCGCCACCAACCCGGCCTTCGAGGTGACCAACCAGGTCACCACCCCGGCGGCCGGCCTGGGCCTGACCGGCCGCAACAACGCCAACCAGATCACCCTGCAGGACGGCGTCCCCGGCATCACCAACCAGTACCTGTTCCAGCCCATCCTGGGCTTCTACGGGCCCTGCACCGACGGTGACCTCGACGCGTCGATCTTCCTGCACGAGTACACCCACGCCATCAGCAACCGCCTGGTCGCCGGTCCCGCGGTCGGCCTGTCCGGCCAGCAGGGCGGCTCCATGGGCGAGAGCTGGAGCGACCTGGTCGCCATCGAGTACCTGCAGGCCTTCGACCTGGCCGGCAAGCGCGGCGAGGACCCGTACTCCGTCGGCGCCTACGCCACCGGCGACACGCTCGAGGGCATCCGCGACTACAACCTGCGCCCGAGCCGCAACCCGCTGAACTACGCCGAGTTCGGCTTCGACACCACCGGCCCCGAGGTCCACGCCGACGGCGAGATCTGGAACGCGATCCAGATGACGGTCCGCGAGGCGCTGATGAAGAAGTACGACGCGCGCTTCCCGAGCACGAACAAGGCCCTGCAGGCCGCCTGCGCCCTGGGCCGCACGGCCACCGGCGCCGTCGCCCCGACCTTCGACGGCTGCCCCGGCAACCGCCGCTGGGTGACCTACCTGTTCGACGGCATGATCCTGCAGGCCAGCGGTGAGCCGAGCTTCGTCGACATCAAGAACACGATGCTGGCGGCCGACACCCTGCGCAAGGGCGGCGACCAGCAGGTCATGGCGAACGCGTTCGCCAGCCGCGGGCTCGGCAAGGCGTCCAGGAGCGACACGACCGAGGACACCGACCCGACGCCGAGCTTCGCCGGCCCCGCCGCCGCCGACAACGCGACGGTGACGTTCAAGCTCGTCGACGCCACCACGAAGAAGGCCGTCAAGGGCAAGGTCTTCGTCGGCACCTACCAGGCCCGTGCGGTCCCGATCGCCACGACCCTCGGCGGCAAGAACGCGGGCCCGACGGCCTCCTTCGTCGGCGGGACCTACAAGCTGCTGGTCCAGGCACCGGGCTACGGCCTGCAGCGCTTCACCGGCACCTACAAGGCCGGGGCGCGCACCACGCAGACGCTCACGCTCGCGCAGAACCTCGCCTCCGGCACCCGCGGCGCCAAGGCCACCGCGGCCGACAGCGTGCGCACCGCCCAGCTGCTCGACGAGGACGAGGCCACGAACATGGGCATCGACGGCCTCGAGGCGCAGAAGCCGGTCGCCGGCCGTTCCGTGGTGGTCGACCTCGCCGGCGGGGTCAGCACGGTCCGCTCGATCGCCGTCAGCGCCCTGCACCACCCGGCCGACGCCGAGGACGCGACCGACTTCCAGGGCCGTCTGCTCGGGATCCGGGCCTTCGACCTGCAGGCCAGCACCGACGGCGGCAAGACCTACAGGACGGTCTACCGCAGCCCGGGCGACTTCTTCCCGGCCGACCGGCCGCGCGCCGTCGCCCCGGACCTGCAGCTGCGCACCGTGACGCTGCCCCAGGCGGTGCGGGCCGACCACCTCAAGCTGGTCGTCCGCAGCAACACCTGCACGGGGGCGCCGGACTTCCGCGGCGTCCAGGAGAACGACCCCCTGACCGAGTCCGACTGCCCGAGCTCGGACAACGCGTTCCGGGTGACCATCACCGAGCTGCAGGCGTTCGGGACGGCGGCCCCCGCGGCCGTCGGCTCCGGCACGGCTGCGCCCGGTACGGGCATCTCGCCGGTGTCCGGCCGCCTGCCCGCCACCGGCGGCTCCGGCCTGCTCGGCGGCCTCGCCCTCGGCCTCGTGGCCGCGGCCGGCTTCGCCGTCCGTCGCCGGCGCGCCCTGGCGTAGCCCGCACCTGCTCCGCCCCGGCGGCCCGGGTCCCTGCGGGGGCCCGGGCCACCGGCGTGTGCGGGGTCAGCAGCGCGCGGCTCCGGCGGTGCCGTCTGCCGTCAGCTGGGGCCGTCTGCCGTCAGGCGGTGCCGAGCGGCAGCGGCGGGTCGGGCACCAGCAGGGGCGCCGGCTCCAGCCGCGGCAGCGTCCGCACGTCGCGCGACAGCAGCGCCAGCCCCATGACGACGGTCGCGGCCAGGCCGCCGTACAGCAGCACCTCGGCCCGCCCGACCAGCGCCGCGACGGGGCCGGACAGCGTGTAGCCGAGCGGCAGCAGGGCGAGCGAGCCCATGTAGTCCCAGGCGCTGATCCGCGACAGCAGGTGCGGCGGGATGCGCTGCGCCAGCGCGGTCTCCCACCACACCGCGAACAGCCCGATCCCGAGCCCGGCCACGCCCATCGCGGCGTAGAGCACCGGCAGCGGGGGACCGACGGCGAACACGGCGATGCAGGCCGGCCACGGGACCGCCGCCACCTGCCCGGCGGCGATCGGGTGCCGCGGCCGCCACCGCGCGCCCCACAGCGCGCCGCTCACCGTGCCGACGCCCCACGCGGCGTTCGCCAGCCCGTAGACGGCGTCGGTGCCGTAGACGTCGTCGGACACGGCGGCGCCGAGCACGAAGAACGGCCCGAGGGCCAGCAGCAGCGACGCCGAGAACGTCAGCACGACCGCCCACACCCACACCCGCTCGCGCAGGGCGACGAAGCCCTCGCGCAGCTCGGCGACCATGCTCTCGCGCACCTCGGGCGCCCCGCCGCGGGCCCGCGGGCGGATCCGCAGCACCAGCACGGCCGACAGCGCGAACGTCGCGGCGTCGAGCGCGAAGGCCGCCGCGCCGCCGACGCCGAGCACCAGGGCGGTCGCGACCGCCGGGCTGACCACCTGGGCCAGCTCGCGGCTCACGCCGGTCAGGGCCTGGGCGCCCTGGATGTCGCTCTCGGGGACGGTCTGCGGCACCAGGCCCGTGTAGGCCGGGCGGAAGAAGGCCTCGGCCGTGCCGAACAGCACGCCGATCACGACCATGTGCCACACCCGCACGGCGCCGGTGGCGATGAGCAGCGCGAGCAGCCCGTGCAGCACCCCCCGGACGACGTCGCTGGCGACCATCAGCGTCTGGCGCGGCAGCCGGTCGGCGACCACGCCGCCGAACAGCACGAACAGCACCAGCGGCACGGAGTAGCCGGCCAGCACCAGCCCGACGTCGGCGGGGTCGCCGGTGAGCCGCGTGACGAACAGCCCGACGGCGACCAGCACCAGCCCGTCGCCCAGCGTGCTGGCGCTCTGGCTCAGCCAGAGCAGCCGGAAGTCGCGCGAGCGCAGGGCCGTGATCACCCGCCCACGCTAGGAGGCGGCGCCACGGCTTTCCGCCAGATCCTGCACGGGGTGTGCAGCATGCCGTGACCGATCGCACTCCGGCTCGTTGCAGGGGGCGGGGCGCCGCGAGGCGAACCCTGACCCGACCCGCACCCGCTCGGAAGGCTCCTCGTGCTCCTGCCCCGCCTGTCGACCCGCCTGCTGCTGACCGGCACCGCCGGCGTCCTCGTCGCCACCGGCGCCGTGGCCATGGCCGCCGGCGTGAGCCCGGTGGTGGCCGCCGCGACCGCGGCCTACGACGCGAGCCACGCGGGCGTGACCGCCGCGGCCGCGGCCCGTGCGGGCGCGCCGTCGGGCATCCCCGCCGCCACCCCGAAGGCGGTCTGCGGCCCCGGCTCGCTGCCCGAGACCGGCCGGCAGGGCCGCGTGCCGCTGGCCGACTACAGCAACGGCCGGGCCGCCAAGGGCTACACCTGCAACGCCCAGCAGGTCTCCCACATCGGCACCACCGGCGGCTTCAAGACGCTGCGGTACACCGACCGCACCGGCCGGGTCTGCGCCTTCTACGACGGCACCAACCTGGTGGGCACCACGCTGGTCGGGCACCGCGAGGTCGGCGGCACCCACGTGCTCGACATGACCGACCCGGCCCACCCGGTGCAGACCGCCCGCCTGCTCACCGCGGCCATGCAGAGCCCGCACGAGTCGCTGGTGCTCAACGCGAAGCGCGGGCTGCTCGCCGCCGGCATGGGCTCGCCGGCCACCGCCCCCGGCATCGTCGACGTCTACGACGTCTCCCAGGACTGCCGCCACCCGGTCCTGAAGTCGACCACCCCGCTCGGGATCCTGGGCCACGAGAGCGGCTTCTCGCCCGACGGCCGCACCCTGTGGATCTCCACCACCTCGCAGCCCGGCGTCACCGCGCTCGACGTGACCGACCCGGCCGTGCCGTCGATCGTGTGGCGCAGCACCGCGTACACCTTCCACGGCATGAGCTTCAACGCCGACGGGACCCGCCTCTACGGCGCCGACCTCGGCGACGTCGCCGGCCTGGCGATCCTGGACGTCAGCCAGGTGCAGCGCCGCGTCGCGAGCCCGGTGGTGAAGCAGGTGTCGCACCTGACCTGGCCGTCGGTCTCCATCCCGCAGAACTCGCAGGCGCTCACCATCAGGGGTCGCCAGTACCTGCTCGAGTTCGACGAGTACGCCCGGGGCACCGGTGCCGACGGCGCCAGCCCGGTCGGCGCGGCCCGCATGATCGACATCTCGGACGAGAAGCGCCCGAAGGTCGTCAGCGACCTGCGCCTCGCGGTGCACCAGCCGGCGGCCCGCGACAGCGACCAGAAGGACGACCCGGGCCAGTACCCGGTGCAGGGCTACGCCGCGCACTACTGCGCCGCTCCGAAGACCGTGGACCCGGGCATCGTCGCCTGCAGCATGATCCTGTCGGGCCTGCGCGTGTTCGACGTCCGCGACCCGCTGCACCCCCGCGAGGTCGCCTACTTCAACAAGCCGGCCCCGAACGCGCTGCCGCTGACGTCGGGCTCCTACGCCATGTCGGCCCCGACCTTCGACGTCGCCCGCAAGACCGTCTGGTTCGCCGACAGCGACAGCGGCTTCTACGCCGTGAAGCTCACCAACGGCGTGTGGCGCTGACCGCTCCCGACGGCCCGTCCGACGCGCCCGCCCGCCGCTCCCGGCCGGCGGGCGCCGTCGTGCGCGCCCTCGCCGTCCTGCTCGTGCTGGCCGGGCTGCTCGCCCTCGTCGTCGTGCGGCTGCTCGACGGCACGGACGCCCCGCCGCCGGGCACGGAGGCGCCGGTCGTGCTGGAGCCCTACCGCTACGTCGTGCGGCCGATCGACGTGCCGGGCGACGGCGGGCGGCTGCCGCAGCCGGCGAGCGCCCGCACGCCGGTGCGCGACGGGCTGACCGTCGCCGGCCTCACCGTCAGCACCGGGGAGCCGCGGCCCCAGGCCGTCGTCTACCTGCCGCCGGCCGGCCTCGCGGCACCCGGCGACGCCGTCGACGTGCGGGTCGAGCCGCTCGCCCCGGTGGACCTGCCCGTCGGCCTCGCGGGCGCTGGGGAACCGCTACCGGGTCGCGCTCGACGACGCCGCCGGGCCGGTGGACCTGGCACCCCAGGGCGAGTTCGCCACCGTGCAGCTCCGGGCGCCGACCGAGTCCGTGACCGACGCCGTGCTGCTCGCCCGCCCGGACGACGCCGCCCCCTGGGAGGAGCTCGCCACCACGCGCGGCCCGGGCGGGGTGTTCGGCGCCGCCTTCCCGGGACCGGGGGACGTGCAGCTCGCGGTGCCCACGGGGGCCGCGCCGGCGCCCTCGGGCAGCGCGGTGCTCCCCGCCCTGTGCGCGGCGGGCGTGCTGGTGCTGTTCGTCGTCGGGCTGGCCCTGCGCCGACGCCGCTCCTGACAGCAGGGTTCGCCGAGCCCGGGTCGTGGGGACCCTGGCGGCATGAGCACCCAGACCGAGGCGGGGAACGCGAGCGACAGCGGGCTGCGCCGCGCGATCACCGGCCCGCTGCTGTTCCTGTTCATCCTCGGCGACGTCCTCGGGGCCGGCGTCTACGCCCTGATCGGGGTCATCGCGGGGGAGACCGGCGGTGCCGTGTGGGCGCCGCTGGTGCTCGCCCTGCTGCTGGCCCTGCTGACGGCCGGCTCCTACGCCGAGCTGGTCACCAAGCACCCGCGGGCCGGCGGCGCCGCCGTGTTCGCCAAGCGGGCGTACGGCAGCGACGCCATCGCCTTCCTCGTCGGCTTCTGCATGGCCGCCGCCGGCGTGGTGTCGGCGGCCGGCCTCGCGCTCGCCTTCGCGGGCGACTACCTCGACGAGCTCGTCGGCGTCCCGCAGGTCCCGGCCGCGGTGGTGTTCCTGCTGCTCGTCGGGCTGCTCAACGCCCGCGGCATCAAGGAGAGCCTGCGGGCCAACGTCGTCATGACCTGCATCGAGGTGGGCGGGCTGGTGCTCATCGTGGTGCTCGGCGCGCTCGTGCTCGGCCGCGGCGACGGCGACCCCGGACGGCTGCTCAGCTTCTCGCCCGACCGCAGCGTGGGGGCGGCCGTGCTCGGCGGCAGCCTCATCGCCTACTACTCCTTCGTCGGCTTCGAGACCTCGGCGAACGTCGCCGAGGAGACCCGCGACGTGCGCCGCAACTACCCGCGCGCGCTGTTCGGCGCGCTGCTCACCGCCGGGGTGGTCTACCTGCTGGTCGGGCTCGCCGTCAGCGCCGCCGTCCCGACCGAGCGGCTCGCCGGTAGCAGCGGGCCGCTGCTCGAGGTCGTCCGCGCCTCCCGCGTCGGCCTGCCCGAGAGCGTCTTCAGCGTCATCGCCCTCATCGCGGTCGCCAACGGCGCGCTGCTGACCCTGGTCATGGCGAGCCGTCTGGTGTTCGGCATGAGCCGCGACGGCCTGCTGCCCCCGGTCCTCAGCCGCGTCCTGCCGGGCCGCCGCACCCCCTGGACGGCGATCCTGGCCACCACCGGCCTGGCCATCGCGCTGGCGCTCGCCGGTTCGCTGACCACGCTGGCCAGCACGGTCGTGCTGCTGCTGCTGGTCGTGTTCGGCAGCACCAACCTCGCCGTGCTCGTGCTGCGCCGCGAGCAGGTCGAGCACGACCACGTGCGGGTGCCGACCGTCGTCCCCGTCCTGGCGCTCGCCTCCGTGGTCCTGCTGGCCACGCAGTTGACCGCCCAGGTGTGGGGCTTCGGCGCCCTGCTGCTCCTGCTCGGCATCGTCCTGTACGGCCTGACCCGGCTGGCCTCGCGGCGTCCGGTGGACCCGTACCCGACCGGCAGCCCGGCGCCGGCGGCACAGGAGGCGAGGGCTCCGGAGGCCTAGGCCCGCCCTGGCCCCGTCCCCCCCGCTGCTGGTGCAGGCTGGCAGGCCCACCCGCCGGAGGTCCCTCGCATGCCAGCCGACGCCGGGCAGCGGGTGACCCGCTCGTTCGCCTACGACGGGGGTCGCGCCGTCGAGGTCCACGTCCCCCCGGAGCCGGTCGAGCGGGTGGTCTTCGCCGCCGACGGCGAGCTGGCACCTGCCCCGCCTGGTCGCCGCCGCGGCGGCCGCGCAGGTGTCCTCGACCATGGTCGTGGCCGTGCACGGCAGGCCCGACGACGAGGGGCGCGCCGCGGAGTACGTCCTGGGCGTCGACGCCGCCCGCTTCGCCGCGCACGAGGACTTCCTCTTCGAGGTGGCAGCCTGGGTCCGGTCGCAGTGCGCCCCCGACGTCGGACCGCGCGGCACGGCCGTCTGGGGAGCCTCGCTCGGCGGCGAGTTCGCGCTCGCGATGGGCCTGCGCCACCCCGAGGTCTTCGGCACCGTCCTCTGCGCGTCGCCCGGCGGGGGCTTCCGTCCCACCGGACCGCTCCGCGGCGCGCTGCCGTCCGTCTACCTCGTGGCCGGCGACCAGGAACCGTTCTTCGCCGACAACGCCCGGCGCTGGCAGGACGCGCTGCGGGCGGCACAGGCCCGGGTGGTCCTGCGCGTGCGGGCCGGGGACCACGGCGGCGCCTTCTGGTACGACGAGCTCCCCCGGATGCTGTCGTGGGGGCTCGGGCCGTCGCCGCCTGCCCTGCCGGCTCCGGCGGGCGACGGTGCGGGCGACGTCGCCGGGGACGGTGCCGCCTAGGCCCGCAGCCGCAGCCCCCGCGACGTCGGGCGGAAGCCGGCGGTCTCCAGGGCCAGCCCGAGGGCGCTGGTGAGCGCCGGCTCGCCGTCGGCCTTCTCGACCGTCAGCTTGCCGAGCGCCCCGTCGCGGACGGCGAGGGCGAGGGCGTCGACCGCGGGCGCCAGGCAGGAGTCGTCGTCCACGAACGACAGCAGCGTCCTGCCGCCGCGCTCGACGTAGAGCACCAGGCGGCCGTCGACCAGCACCACCAGCGCGCCCGCCTTGCGGCCCGGCCGGTGCCCCGACTCCTGCGGCGGCCACGGCAGGGCGGCGCCGTACGGGTTCGCCGGGTCGGTGGAGGCCAGCACGACGGCGCGCGCCTCGTCGCGGCGCTGCCGCTGGGGGCGTGCATCGAAGCGCTGGCCGCCCTCCCAGCCGCCGGGCACGGGCGTCGTCCACAGCGGCTCGGCCTCCTTCGGCCGCTCGGCCGCCAGGGCACGCATCCGGTCGACCGCGCCGGGGGCGGCGAACTGCGCCGCACCGAGCCCCTCGACGAAGTAGCCGCGCCGGACCCGCCCCGACTCCTCGAACGCCTTGAGCACGGCGTAGACGCCGGCGAACCCGCCGGGCACCCGCTCGGCCATCACGGCGCCGCGGGTGACGATGCCGTGCCGGTCCAGCAGCACCTCGGCCAGGGCGTGCGCCCGCCGGGTGGTGTCGGGGTCCCGGTCGGGCAGCAGCGACCAGCGGCCGGCCGTCGTCGGGGGGCCGCTGCGGGTGGGCATCACCGGGCGGCCGTAGCGGGAGCGCTGCCGGACGGGGGCCTTCTTCAGGCTGTGCGACGTCCGGCCCGAGCCGAGCAGGGCGCGCAGCGGGGACAGGGTGTCGTTGGTGACCAGCCCGGCCCACACGAGGTCCCACACGGCGGCCTGCAGCGCTGTGTCGTCCAGGCTGGCCACCCGGTCGGACAGCGACCGGAAGAACAGCGCCTGCCCGCCGGCGAGCGCCTCCAGGACGGCGTCGTGCAGGGGGGTGCCCGAGTACGCCGACGGCGGGGCGAGCAGCAGGTCGGCGGAGTCGGCCAGCAGCAGCGACACCCAGCCGTCGTTGCCCGGCAGCGAGCCGCCGCCGGCCCAGTGCACCTCGCCGGCGGCGGTCAGCTCGTCGAGCATCGCCGGGCTGTAGCCGGCGACCCGGCTCGGCAGCACCAGCGTCTCCAGCGCCGACGCCGGCACGGGCACGCCGTTGAGCTGCTCCAGCACCCGCAGCAGCGCCTCCAGCCCGCGCCCCGACGACGTGCTGCCGCTGCCCACGAGCCCCTGCCACTGACTCCCGAGTCCTTGCCAGAGGGGCAGGAAGCGGGCCAGCGCCTCGGGAGGGACCGGCTCGACCTCCTTGCGCAGCTTGGCGAGCGACCGGCGGCGCAGCGAGCGCAGCACCTCCGCGTCGCACCACTCCAGCCCGCTGCCGCCGGGACGGAACTCGCCGTGCACGACCCGGCCGGTGCCGGCGAGCCGGGCGAGCGCCGTCTCGACGACGGCGACGCCGAGGCCGAAGCGGGCGGCGGCGTCGGCGGGGTGGAACGGGCCGTGCGTGCGGGCGTAGCGCGAGACGAGGTCGCCCAGCGGGTCGGCGACCGGCTCGGTGAACGCCTCGGCGACGCCGACCGGCAGGGCCGTGCCGAGCGCGTCCTGCAGGCGCCCGGCGTCCTCGACGGCGGCCCAGCGCTCCTGCCCGGCCACGCGCACCCGGATCGCCCGGCGGGCCTGCTCCAGCTCGGTGAGCCACTCCACCGACCCGCCGCGCTCGACGGCCTCGGCCGTCGTGAGGTCGCCCAGGCGGCGCAGCAGGTCGGCTGTGGTCTCGACGTCCTTGGCGCGCCGCTCCGGGGTGAGCAGCTGGACCTCGGCCTCGACCTCGGCGAGGGCGTCGGGGTCGATGAGCTCGCGCAGCTCGGCCTGCCCGAGCAGCTCGGCGAGCAGGGTCGAGTCCAGCGACAGCGCCTGCGCCCGCCGCTCGGCCAGCGGGCTGTCGCCCTCGTACATGAACGCGCCGATGTAGCCGAACAGCAGCGAGCGGGCGAACGGCGACGGCTGCGCGGTCTCGACCTCGACGATCCGCACCCGGCGGCCCTCGACGTCGCGCATCAGCTGCACCAGCCCGGGGACGTCGAACACGTCCTGCAGGACCTCCCGCATCGTCTCCAGGACGATCGGGAACGTGCCGTACTGCGCGGCGACGGACAGCAGCTGCGCGCTCTTCTGCCGCTGCTGCCACAGCGGGGTGCGGCGGCCGGGGTTGCGGCGGGGGAGCAGCAGCGCGCGGGCGGCGCACTCGCGGAAGCGGCTGGCGAACAGGGCAGACCCGCCGACCTCGGCCTGCACCGACGGCTCGACGTCCTCGGGCGCGAACACCGCCTCGAAGCTCGGGACGTCGTCGGTCTCGGGCAGCCGCAGCACGATGCCGTCGTCGGAGTGCATGGCCTGCACGTCCAGGCCGGAGCTCTCGCGCAGCCGGGCCGACAGGGCCAGCGCCCACGGCTGGTTGACCTGCGCGCCGAACGGGCTGTGCACGGCGATGCGCCAGTCGCCGAGCTCGTCGCGGAACCGCTCGACCAGGATCGTGCGGTCGTCGGGGAGCGTGCCGGTGGCCTCGCGCTGCTCGGCCAGGTAGGCCAGCAGGTTGTCGGCGGCGAGCGTGTCGAGCCCGGCCTCGGTGAGGCGGGCCCGGGCGGCGTCGGGGGTGAGCGCCGAGAGCTCGCGCAGGAACGCGCCCAGCGCCTTGCCCAGCTCGAACGGGCGGCCGGGGGCGTCGCCGGTCCAGTAGGGCATCCTGCCGGGCTGTCCCGGCGCCGGCGTCACGACGACGCGGTCGTGCGTGATGTCCTCGATGCGCCAGGCGCTGCTGCCGAGCAGGAAGACGTCGCCGACCCGGCTCTCGTAGACCATCTCCTCGTCGAGCTCGCCGACGCGGGACGCCTTCTCGCCGACGAGGAACACGCCGAACATGCCGCGGTCGGGGATGGTTCCGCCGGAGGTGACGGCCAGCCGCTGCGCCCCGGGCCGGCCGGCGAGCACGCCGGTGACGCGGTCCCAGGTGATGCGGGGGCGCAGCTCGGCGAAGTCGTCGCTCGGGTAGCGGCCGCTCAGCATGTCGAGCGTGGCCTCCAGCGCCGACTGCGGCAGGCCGCTGAACGGGGCCGCCCGCCGGACGACGTCGGCGAGCTCGTCGACGGTCCAGGAGTCGAGCGCGCACATGGCGACGATCTGCTGGGCGAGCACGTCGAGCGGGTTGCGCGGGTAGGTGGTCGCCTCGATGCCGCCGTCGACCATGCGCTCGGCGACGACGGCGCACTGCACGAGGTCGCCCCGGTACTTGGGCAGGATGACGCCGCGGCTCACGGCCCCGACCTGGTGCCCGGCGCGCCCGACGCGCTGCAGCCCCGACGCGACGCTCGGCGGCGACTCGACCTGCACGACGAGGTCGACGGCGCCCATGTCGATGCCGAGCTCGAGGCTGCTGGTCGCGACCACGGCGGGCAGGCGGCCGCTCTTGAGCGCCTCCTCGATCTCGGACCGCTGCTCGCGGCTCACCGACCCGTGGTGGGCGCGGGCGATCTCGACGGTGCCCTCGGCGTCGACCGGCAGGCCCGTCCCGGACGCCCCCGGGTGGGCGGCGGGCCCGCGCTGGAAGGAGAGCCCGAACGGCTTGACGCCGGCGGAGCCCTCGGGCCGGTCGAGGCCGGGGCTGTCCAGCTCGAGGAGGGCGGGCTCGGGCACGCCGTGCAGCCGCTCGGTGGCGATCTCGTTGAGCCGGCTGGTCAGCCGCTCGGCCAGCCGGCGGCTGTTGCAGAACACGATGGTCGAGCGGTGCTGCTCGACGAGGTCGACGATCCGCTCCTCGACGGCGGGCCAGATGCTCGACCGCGGCGCCGCCCCGGCTGCCGAGCCGCCCCGCACCGGCCCGGTCTCCTCGCCGATCGCCCCCATGTCCTCCACGGGGACGACGACCTCGACCTCGATGGTCTTGGTCGACGGCGGCTGTACCACCGTCACCTCGCGCGGGCCGCCGAGGAAGCGGGCGACCTCGTCGATCGGACGCACCGTGGCCGACAGGCCGATGCGCTGGGCGGGCCGCTCGAGCAGGGCGTCCAGCCGCTCCAGGGTGACGGCGAGGTGGGCGCCGCGCTTGGTGCCCGACGACCGCGTGCACCTCGTCCAGGATCACCGTCTCGACGCCCGCCAGCGCCTCGCGGGCGGCGCTGGTGAGCACGAGGAACAGCGACTCCGGCGTCGTGATGAAGACGTCCGGCGGGGTCTTGGCGAACGCCCGGCGCTCCTCGGGCGGGGTGTCGCCGGAGCGGGTGCCCACGCGGATGTCGGGGACCGGCAGGTCGAGGCGCTGGGCGGCCTGCCGGATGCCGGTCAGCGGCGCGCGCAGGTTGCGCTCGACGTCGACGGCGAGCGCCTTGAGCGGGCTGACGTAGAGGACCCGGCAGCGCCGCTTCGGGTCCTCCGGGGGCGGGGTGCTGGCGAGCCGGTCGAGCGACCACAGGAACGCCGAGAGGGTCTTGCCCGAGCCGGTGGGGGCGACGACCAGGGTGTCCTTGCCGCTGCTGATCGCGTCCCAGGCGCCCTCCTGGGCGGGGGTCGCGGCGGCGAAGGCGCCGGTGAACCAGGCCCGCGTGGCGGGGGAGAAGCGGTCCACGGCGGTCACCGGACCATGATCCCCCGCACCGGGTCATCCCACCCGTCGGCGCTCAGCGCCGCGCCCGCGCCGCCTCCTCGACCCCGCGGGGGACGGGTCGGCCGCGCGGGTGGTCGTCGGTCCCGACCGGCTCCTGGTCGACCCCCAGGTAGAGGCAGGGGCGGGTGACCTGGTGCAGCAGCGACTCCTCGACGACGCCGTCGTCGTAGGTCAGGTCGTAGTGGCTCACCTGCACGCCGCCCTCGACCCGGCGGAACAGGAAGTCGATCTCGGCGAGCCCCTGGTCCTGCCGGTCGGCCTGCTCGCCGAGCCGCACGAAGGTGGCCCGGTCGACGTCGCGGGTGCACAGCAGGTCGAACGCCTCGCCGTAGCGGCCGTCGCGCAGGTGCTCGAGGTAGCGCGTCTCGACGGCGGACGCCGCGGACTGGCGGCGCTCGATGCCGACCAGCAGCAGCCGGCAGGAGGCCAGCGGCAGGAGCACGACCGCGACGACGACCAGCCCGGCGGTCCGCCGACGCCGGCGGGACCGCCCGGGGTCGGCCGCGCCGGACATCCCGGCCCACGCGGCAGGTCGGTACCGGCTCGCGCTCCGGCGGCGGCGACCAGGGGCTGCTCACGGTCGCCGGCCGGGCGGGGGAGGGCGCACGCGGCCACCCTGCCACCGCCCGGCTGGGCGACCCGGCGTCAGGGACGCAGGCGGCGCAGCACGGTCGCGAGCAGGACGTAGACGGCGGCGGCGAGGCCGTAGTTCGCCGTCGCGCGCAGCGGACGGCTGTCGAGCGCGAACACGTCGCGCAGCGGGCCGGCGACCTGGTCGGCGCCGGCGAGCACGGCCGTCACGACGGCGTTGGCCTCGTTGACGGGCGCGACGACGAAGACGACGGCGAGCACGAGGACGGCGGCCAGGGCCAGCAGCACCAGCTGCGACACCTGCACGACGGCCCGCAGCGCGGAGCGGAGGGCGGGTCCGTACGCACCGGTGCCGAGCACCCGGTCGTCCAGACGACGGAGAGCGGTGGAGGAGGACATGCCTCCGGGGTCCCCGCCCGCGACGGGTCCTCCACCTGCGAGGAGCCGATCGTCAGAGGTCTGTCACACGGCCTCAGGCGAGGTCGCGCCGCAGGGTCAGCCGGGCCGCCACCGCCGACAGGCCCACCGCGTAGCCGACCAGCAGCAGGGCCCCGCCCCACGCCGGCAGCAGCTCACCGCGGCTGGTCGCCAGCTCGCCGAGCGACAGCACCGCGGCGCTCGCGCCGCCGGGCAGCCAGCGCCCGACGTCGGGGAGCAGGGCGACGAGCAGCTGCTCGACGACGAACGTCCACGCCAGCGCGCCGGTGACGGCGGCGACCTGGTTGCGCACCAGCGCCCCGACCGCGATGCCGATCGGCCCGTACAGCGAGACGGCCAGCAGCGAGCCCAGCACCGTCTCGACCAGCGGCCCCTGCAGCTGCACGTCGATGCCGCGCAGGCGCAGCAGGGCGGTGGTCAGGGTGGCCGCCCACAGCACCGACACCACGGCGAACAGCAGGCCGACCAGGGTGACCGCCACGAGCTTCGCCGCGAGCACGCGCTCGCGCCGCGGGGTGACCAGGAACGACGGCGTCGCCGTCCCGAAGCGGAACTCCTGGGTGAGCAGCAGGATGCCGAGCACCAGCGCGATCGTGGTCCCCGCGCTCGCGGCCGACAGGCCGAGGCGGAACAGCTGGGGGTCGTCCGCCTGGAACGGTGCGCCCTCGCGGCCGGCCGTCAGCACGGTGGCGCAGACGCTCAGGGTGACCAGCGCCAGCGTGGTCAGCAGCAGCCACCCGGGCAGCCGCACGGTCCGCAGCTTCAGCAGCTCGGCCTGCACCAGCGCCCTCATGCGACCTCCTCCGTCCGGTCCAGCCCGGTCATCTGCAGGAACGCGTCCTCCAGGCCGCCCTGCTGCTCGGCGAGCAGGTGCAGCACCACCCCCGCGGACGCCGCCAGCTCGCCGACCCGCTCCGGCGGGGCCGGCACGGTGAGGTCGTCGCCGTCGGCGGTGGCCTCGAGCCCGGCGGCGCGCAGCACCTCGGCAAGCCGGTCGGGCGTGGGCGTCCGCACCCGGGCGCCGCCGGTGCCGGCGCGCAGCTCGGCGACCGTGCCGCTGCGGACCAGCCGCCCGCGGGAGACCACCAGCACGTCGTCGGCGGTGAGCTCCACCTCGGGCAGCACGTGGCTGGACACCAGCACGGTGCGGCCCTCCGCGGCCAGGCCCTTGAGCAGGTCGCGCAGCCAGCGGATGCCCTGCGGGTCCAGGCCGTTGGCGGGCTCGTCGAGCACCAGCACGGGCGGGTCGCCGAGCAGGGCGGCGGCGAGCCCGAGCCGCTGGCGCATGCCGAGGGAGAACTGCCCGACGCGGCGCCCGGCGGCCCCGCCCAGGTCGACCCGGCGCAGCACCTCGTCGGCCCGCGACGTGCGGCAGCCCGCCGGCGGTGCAGAGGACCCGCAGGTGGTCGCGGGCGGTGCGCCCGGGGTGGAAGCCGGTGGCCTCGAGCAGCGTGCCGACCTCGCGCAGCGGCGACGTCAGCGCGGCGTACGGGCGGCCGTCGAAGGTGGCCGTGCCGGAGGTGGGGGTGACGAGGCCGAGCAGCATCCGCAGGGTCGTCGTCTTGCCCGCGCCGTTGGGCCCGAGGAAGCCGGTGACCCGGCCGGGCAGCACCGTGGCCGACAGGTCGTCGACCGCACGGACCGGGCCGAAGGCCTTGGTCAGGGAGTCGAGCACGAGGGTGGTCACACGGGCACCCTAGGCACCCGGTCCGCCGCCTCTGCCGTCGTCCACAACCTGCTCAGACGGACTTGTCCTCGATCTCCCACACGTGGTCCAGGACGTGCCAGGCGGACCGGCGCAGCCAGCAGCGGTCGCCGTCCGGCCCGCGCAGCGCCGCCAGCAGCTCGCGCCGTGCCCGGCCGGCGTCGGCGCGCTCGGCGGGCGTCAGCCGCACCCCGACCTTGCGGGCGTAGGCGTGCTGCGCCTCGGTCACGTGGGCGACGACGGCGTCGCGGTCCCGCCCGCCGCCGCGCGGCCCCTTGCGCAGCTGCTCCGGTGCCTCGACGGCGACCCGGTCCAGCAGCCGCCAGGAGGCCTCCAGCAGCGCCAGCTCGCGCTCCGGCACCGGCCCCTGCTCGGCGGCGGCGCACACGTTCGGCGCGCCGAACTCGGTGGTCCGGTTGCCCGGCACCCGCTCGACGACGTGCAGCTGCGGGCTCCCCGGCAGCACCAGCCCGGCCTCCCGGGCGACGACGTCGTAGCGGTCGCGGTAGGCCAGCAGCGCCTCCAGGGCGGCCTCCTCCGTCCTGCCGCCCGCGCGACCAGCCGGGCCAGCCCAGCGCGCTCGCGAACACCTTCTTCGCCGTCGCCTCGACGACGACCTCGACGCGGGAGCCCTCTGCGGTCACGCGCCGAGCCTGCCGTCCCGCGGCGGCCGTGGCCAGAGGCGCGTCCGGCGCGGCGCAGCGGGCAGGATGGCGCCGTGGAGGAGCCGGCGCCGTACCCGCGTCACTGGGAGGCCGACGCCGTCCTCGCCGACGGCGGCACCGTCCACCTGCGCCCCATCACGCCCGACGACGCCGACCGGCTGCGCGCCTTCCACGGCCGGCTGTCGCACGACACCATCTACAACCGCTTCTTCACCCTCGTGCGCACGCTGCCGGCCCGCGACGTCGAGCGCTTCACCGAGGTCGACCACGACGAGCGCGCTGCGGTGGTGGCGGTGCTGCGGGACGAGATGGTCGGCGTCGTGCGGTACGAGCGGCTGCCCGGGACCGTCGACGGGCAGGTGGCCGCCGAGGTCGCCGTCGTCGTCGAGGACGCCCACCAGGGCCGCGGCCTCGGGCCGCTGCTGCTCGAGCACCTCATCGCCGCCGCGCGCGAGCGCGGGGTGCAGCGCTTCGTCGCCGACGTCCTGCCCGGCAACCGGCGGATGCTCGAGGTCTTCCGCTCCGTCGGCTTCGAGATCACCCGCGCGATGGCCGACGGCTACGTCGAGCTGTTCTTCCCGATCTCCGAGACGGCCACCTCGCGCGAGATCGCCCGCAGCCGGGAGCACCGGGCGGAGGCGCGCAGCGTCGGGCGGCTGCTGCACCCCAAGGCGGTCGCCGTCGTCGGGGCGTCGCGGCAGCGGGGCAGCGCCGGTCACGAGGTCTTCCGCCGGCTGCTCGAGGGCGGCTTCGACGGGCCCGTCTACCCGGTCAACCCGAGCGCCCCGCACGTCGCGTCGGTCCGTGCGTACGCCGACGTGCGCGACGTCCCCGACGACGTCGACCTCGCCGTCGTCGCGGTCCCGGCCGAGCAGGTCGCCGAGGTCGTCGCGGCCTGCGCCGAGAAGCGGGTGCGCGGGCTCGTCGTCGTCAGCGGGGGGTTCGCCGACGCCGGGCCCGAGGGCCGCGCGCGGCTGGCCGAGGTGGTGCGCATCGCCCGCGACGGCGGGATGCGGCTCATCGGGCCGAACGCGATGGGCGTGGTGAACACCGACCCGGCCGTGTCCCTGCACGCGACCTTCGCCGAGGGCTCGCCGCCTGCCGGCCGGGTGGGCGTGTTCAGCCAGTCCGGGGCGCTGGCCGCCACCTTCCTCACCGCTGGCCGACCGGCGCGCCCTCGGGCTGTCGACCTTCGTGAGCATCGGCGACCGCGCCGACGTCTCCGGCAACGACCTGCTGCAGTACTGGCAGCAGGACAGCCGCACCGACGTCGTGCTGCTGCACCTGCAGGGCTTCGGCAACCCGCGCAAGTTCGCCCGCATCGCCCGCGGCGTCGGCCGCACCAAGCCGGTGGTCGCGCTCAAGAGCGGTGGCGGCGACGCCGCCGTCGACGCGCTGTTCGCCAGCGCCGGGGTCATCCGCGTCGACACCCTCGCCCAGCTGTTCGACACGGCCCAGCTGCTCGCGCACCAGCCGCTGCCGGCCGGGCGCCGGGTCGGCGTCGTCGGGACGTCGTCGGCGCTGGCCGCGCTCGCCACCGACGCCTGCCGGGCGGTCGGGCTGGAGGTGCCGGTGCTGCCCGACCTCGTGCAGGCCGACCTCGCCGCCCTGGTCGGGACCACCGAGACGGCGAACCCCGTCGACCTCGGGCCGGTGTCGGCGCCCGGGCGGCTCGAGGCGGCGCTGCGCGTGGTGGCGGCGTCGGGGGAGGTCGACGCGCTGCTCGCGCTCGTCACGCCGCACCCCGAGGTCGACGACCTCGCCGCCGCCGTGCTGGCCGTCGCGCGGTGACGTCGACCTGCCCGTGCTGTCGAGCTTCCTCGGCCACGACGGCGTGCCGCCCGGCCTCGCCGTTCCCGGGCCGGGGGGCGCGCCCGGACGCGGGTCCGTGCCGTCCTACGCCTCGCCCGAGTCCGCCGCGATGGCGCTCGCCCGGGCCGCCGACCACGCCGCCTGGCGCGCCCGCCCGCAGGGCGTCGTCCCCGTCCTCGACCGGGTCGACGTCGCCCGCTCCGCCGCCGTCGTCGCCGCCCACGCCCACGACGGCGCGTGGCTGCCCGACGCCGCGGCCGCCGAGCTGCTGGGCGGCGTCGGGGTGGCGGTGTGGCCGAGCGCGCGCGTGCGCGGGGCCCAGGAGGCGCTGGAGGCCGCCGGCCGCCTCGGGTGGCCCGTCGCGGTGAAGAGCAGCGACGAGCGCTGGCGCGGACGGGTCGACGTCGGGGCCGTGCGGCTCGCCGTCACCGGGGAGCAGGAGCTGCGCGACGCCGTGGACGCCGTCGGGGCGTTCGCCGGCGACGGCGAGCTGTTCGTGCAGCCGATGGCGCCCTCCGGGGTGTCCGTCGTCGTGCGGCTGCTGCAGGACCCCGCCGCCGGTCCGCTGCTGTCGCTGCGCCTCGGCGGCGTCGTCGCCGACCTGCTCGCCGACCCGCTCACGCGCACCCTGCCGCTCACCGACGTCGACGCCGCCGCGCTCGTGCGCGGGCTGCGCGGGTCCGCGCTGCTGACCGGCGCCGGGGGAGGGCCCGCTGCCGACGTCGCCGCGCTGGAGGACCTGCTGCTGCGGGTCGCCCGGCTCGCCGAGGACGTCCCGGAGGTCGCCGAGGTGCTGCTCGACCCCGTGCTCGTCGCCGGCCGCGGGCTCACCGTGCTGCACGGCGGCGTCCGGCTGCTGCCCCCGGAGGCCGACCCCGAGGCGGGGCCGCGCCGGCTGACCGGGCGCGGGGCGGCGCTGCTGCGCTGACGGCACGTCGTCCTAGGCTGGAGCGGTGCGGCTGACCGACTTCTGGGCGCGGATGGAGCGCCGGTTCGGGCGCGGCTACGCCGAGAGCTACGCCCGCGACATGGTGCTCAGCCAGCTCGCCGGGCGGACCGTGCAGCAGGCGCTCGACGAGGGCGACGACGTCAAGGACGTCTGGCGCGCGGTGTGCGCGGCGACCGAGGTGGAGGCGTCGGACCGCTGAGGGCTGCCGGTCCTCGGGCGCTGCTCCGTGTCCGGCGGGTCGGCCGCGGCGTGCCTGCCCTTCGGCGGGTCAGCCTCGGCGTGTCTGCTGACTCGAACACGTGTTCGGTCTAGCGTTCGGCAGGTCCGGGTGTCCCCAGGTCGCGCCGTCCCCCTCGTTCCTGTCGGAGGGCGCTCCTACGGTCCACCGCAGATCGGACAGCGACCTCACCGAACCCTGGAGTCCCCGTGCCCCCTGCAGTCCCGGACCGCGAGAAGGCCCTCGAGATGGCCCTCGCCCAGATCGACAAGAACTTCGGCAAGGGCTCGGTGATGCGTCTGGGCGACGACGTCCGCCCGGCCATCCAGGTCATCCCCACCGGCTCGATCGCGCTCGACGTCGCGCTCGGCATCGGCGGCCTGCCCCGCGGCCGCGTCGTGGAGATCTACGGCCCGGAGTCCTCGGGCAAGACGACCGTCGCGCTGCACGCGGTGGCCAACGCCCAGGCGGCCGGCGGCATCGCGGCCTTCATCGACGCCGAGCACGCGCTCGACCCCGAGTACGCCAAGAAGCTCGGCGTCGACACCGACGCGCTGCTGGTGTCGCAGCCCGACACCGGGGAGCAGGCGCTCGAGATCGCCGACATGCTGGTGCGCTCCGGCGCCCTCGACATCATCGTCATCGACTCCGTGGCCGCCCTGGTGCCCCGCGCCGAGATCGAGGGCGAGATGGGCGACAGCCACGTCGGCCTGCAGGCCCGCCTCATGAGCCAGGCGCTGCGCAAGATGACCGGCGCCCTGTCCGGCACCGGCACCACGGCGATCTTCATCAACCAGCTCCGCGAGAAGATCGGCGTCATGTTCGGCTCGCCGGAGACGACGACCGGCGGCAAGGCGCTGAAGTTCTACGCCTCGGTCCGCATCGACGTCCGCCGCATCGAGACGCTCAAGGACGGCACCGACGCGATCGGCAACCGCACCCGCGCCAAGATCGTGAAGAACAAGATGGCCCCGCCCTTCAAGCAGGCCGAGTTCGACATCGTCTACGGCGTCGGCATCAGCCGCGAGGGCTCGCTCATCGACATGGGCGTCGAGCACGGCTTCGTCCGCAAGTCCGGTGCCTGGTACACGTACGAGGGCGACCAGCTCGGCCAGGGCAAGGAGAACGCGCGGGCCTTCCTGCGCGACAACCCCGACCTCGCCGACGAGCTCGAGAAGCGCATCAAGGAGAAGCTCGGGGTCGGCCCGCAGGTCGACGGGCTGTCGGCCGACGAGCTCGCGCCGGTCCCGGTCGACCTGTAGGTGGCGGGCCACCGCGGGGTGGCCGGTCGCCGGGTGAGCGGTCGTCCGGCCCGCGAGCTGGGGCCGGACGACGACCCGGCCGAGGTCGCCCGGCAGGTGTGCCTCGACCAGCTCTCCTTCGCCGCGCGCACCCGCGCCGAGCTGGCCGCGGCGTGCGCCCGGCGCGGGGTGCCCGACGACGTCGCCGACCAGGTGCTCAGCCGCTTCGGCGAGGTCGGCCTGGTCGACGACGCCGCCTTCGCGCAGGCCTGGGTGACCCAGCGCAGCGCCGGCAAGGGCCTCGCCCGGCGGGCCCTGTCGCAGGAGCTGCGCCGGCGCGGGGTCGACGACGAGACGACCGCCGCGGCCGTCGAGGCGCTGGCGCCGGAGGCCGAGCTGGCCGCGGCCCGCCGCCTGGTCGAGCGGAAGCTGCGCAGCACGGCCGGTCTCGCGCCGGACGTCCGGGTGCGGCGGCTCGTCTCGCTGCTCGCCCGCAAGGGGCACGGCGCGGGGACCGCGTACCGGGTGGTGCGCGAGGCGCTGGCGGAGGCGTCGGAGGAGGGGCTCGAGCTCGAGCTGGACACGGACGGGCTCTCGGCGCTGGGCTGAGCGGCTGCTTCCCGTCGCGCCGCCGCAGACGTGGCTGCGCAAGCCGGGTCAGGCGGCGCCTGCTCGGGCAGGATGATCGCGTGGCCGACCCCGACGACCTGCTCGACGCCCTGTCCCTGCGCAAGGGCGGCCGGCCGCAGGGGCCCAGCGGGGGCGCGACGGGCCCGACCCCGGTCGCCCGCTCCGCCGACGAGCTGGCCGCGGCCCTGCAGACCCTGCGCGACCGCGTCGCCGCGACCCGCTTCGGCCTGACCACCGAGCCCGCCCTGGCCGCCCGCCGGTCCGCCCGGTCCGTCGTCGAGCAGGTCGACGACTACCTGCTCCCGCGCCTGCGCGACCTCGACGCCCCGCTGCTGGCCGTCGTCGGCGGCTCGACCGGCGCCGGCAAGTCCACCCTCGTCAACAGCCTGGTCGGCCAGCCGGTCAGCACCGCCGGCGTGCTCCGCCCCACCACCCGCAGCCCCGTGCTGGTCTGCGCCACCTCCGACCGCGCCTTCTTCGAGGGCGACCGCGTGCTGCCCGGGCTGGCCCGGTCCACCGGCGAGGGCGCCGGGCTCGGCGGCGTCCGGCTGGTCGCGCTCGACGCCTTCCCGCCCGGCCTCGCCCTGCTCGACGCCCCCGACGTCGACTCCGTCGTCGAGGCCAACCGCGACCTCGCCGGCCAGCTGCTCGCCGCCGCCGACCTGTGGCTGTTCGTCACGACCGCCGCCCGCTACGCCGACGCCGTCCCCTGGGACCTGCTGCGCACCGCCCAGGAGCGGGCGACCGCGCTCGCGGTCGTGCTCGACCGGGTGCCCCCGGAGGCGGCCGACGAGGTCAGCGCCGACCTGCAGCAGATGCTCGACGCCGCCGGACTGCCGAGCGCCCGGCTGTTCGTCGTCCGGGAGCGGCCGCTGGAGGCCGGCGCCCTGCCGGAGGACCAGGTGGCGCCCGTCCGCGGCTGGCTGCACGGGCTCGCCGCCGACGCCGAGGCGCGCAGCACCGTCGTCCGGCAGACCCTGGCGGGCGCGCTGGACAGCCTCGACGGCCGGGTGACCGAGCTCGTGCGCGGCGTCGAGCAGCAGGAGCAGACCGCCGACGCGCTGCGCGCCGCCGTCGCCGCGTCCTACGAGGCGGGCGTGCGGGAGGTCGACGCCGGGGTCAGCGGCGGCAGCCTGCTGCGCGGCGAGGTGCTGGCCCGCTGGCAGGAGTTCGTCGGCACGGGGGAGTGGATGCGCGGCATCCAGAGCGGGGTCGGCAGGCTGCGCGACCGGCTGACCAGCCTGGTCACCGGACGCCCCTCCACCGAGGCGGGCCTGCAGGGCGCGCTGGAGAGCAGCGTGGAGCAGCTGCTGCGCAGCGCCGCCGACGCCTCCGCCGAGCGGACGGTCACCGCCTGGCGCGCCCTGCCGGGAGGCTCGGCGCTGCTCGGGGAGGACCGCAGGGCGCTGGAGCGGGCGACCGCCCCCTTCGCCGACACCGCGGCCGACGAGGTGCGCGCCTGGCAGGCGGGCGTCCTGCAGCTCGTCCGCGAGGAGGGCGCCGACAAGCGCAGCACGGCCCGGCTGATGAGCTTCGGCGTCAACGGTGCCGGCCTCGCCCTCATGGTCGCGGTCTTCGCCAGCACGGGCGGCCTGTCCGGCGGCGAGGTCGCCGTCGCCGGAGGCACGAGCGCGGTCGGGCAGAAGCTGCTCGAGGCGGTCTTCGGCGACGCCGCGGTGCGCACCCTCGCCGCCAGGGCCCGCGCCGACCTCGCCGAGCGGGCGCAGCGGCTGCTCGCGGCCGAGCAGGAGCGCTTCGCAGCCCTCGTCGAGGCGACCGCGCCCGCGCCGGGCAGCGCCGCCCAGCTGCGCGTCGCCCTCGCCAGCCTCGCCACCGCCCGCACGGCCGACCCCGTCCTGGGCCGCCCGTGAGCCGCGGAGCCGACCGGCTCGCCGCCCTGCGCGAGGCGCTCGACGCCGCGGGCGACCGCGTCCCGGCGCCCGAGGCGCGCGCCCTGCTCGACAAGGCCGGCGCCCGTGCCGCGCTCGGGGACAGCACGGTGGTCGCCCTGGCCGGCTCCACCGGCAGCGGCAAGTCGACGCTGTTCAACGCGCTCGCCGGCGCGGAGCTGAGCGACCCGGGCGTGCGCCGGCCGACCACCGGCGTCGCCCACGCGGCCACCTGGGGCGGCGACCCGGGGCCGCTGCTCGACTGGCTGCAGGTCCCGCGCCGGCACGCCGTCGCCCGGCCGGACGCCGAGCTCGACGGCCTGGTGCTGCTCGACCTCCCCGACCACGACAGCACCCGGCTGGAGAACCGGCTGGAGGTCGAGCGGCTGGTCGAGCTCGTCGACGTCCTGGTCTGGGTCATGGACCCGCAGAAGTACGCCGACGCCGCCGTCCACGACCGCTACCTCAAGCCCTACACCGCGCACGCCGGAGTGCTGCTCGTGGTGCTCAACCAGGTCGACCGCCTGGCCGACCCCGCCCCGGTGCTGGCCGACCTGCGCGGCCTGCTCGACAGCGAGGGCCTGCAGCAGGTCCCGGTCCTCGGCGTCAGCGCCCGCACCGGGGCCGGGCTCGACGCGCTGCGGGCCGACACCGCCCGTCGCGTGCGCGCCCGGAAGGCGGCCAACGACCGGATCGCCGCCGACGTCGTCACCCGCGCCCGGGCGCTGCAGCAGCACTGCGGCAGCGAGGGCGGCGTCGTCGGGAAGCAGGAGCGGGCCGCGCTGGTGCAGGCCCTCGGTGACGCCGCCGGCGTGCCGACCGTGACGAGCGCCGTCGAGCGGTCGTCGCGGCGGCAGGCGGCGCGGCGGACGGGCTGGCCGCTGCTGCGCTGGGTCGGCCGGCTGCGCCCCGACCCGCTGGAGCGGCTGCACCTGTCCGGCGGCACGACCAGCCTCCCGGCGGCGGGCGGCATCGAGCAGGCCCGGGTCGCCAACGCGCTGCGGCGGGCCCGCGACGGCGTCGGCGCCGACCTGCCCGAGGTCTGGCGCGACAGCCTGCGCGACGTCCTGGACGCCCGGCAGGCGCGCCTCGCCCCCGCCCTCGACCGGGCGGTGTCGACGGCCGAGCTGCCGACCCGCACGCCCCGCTGGTGGGGCGCCGTCGGGGCGCTGCAGGCCCTGCTGCTGGTCGCCGCGCTGGTCGGAGCGCTGTGGCTGCTCGCCCTCGTCGGCCTGGCCTACCTGCAGCTCGACGACGTCGTCCCGCTGCCCCGGGTCGAGCGGATCCCGCTGCCGACGCTGCTGCTGGTCTGCGGGCTGCTGGCCGGGGCGCTGCTCGCCGTCGTCGTGCGGCCCCTGACCCGGCTGTCCGCCCGTCGCCGTGGCCGGCAGGCGCACAGGGCGCTGCTCCGGCAGGTCGAGCAGGTCGCCGAGGTGGAGCTGTTCGCGCCGCTCGAGGCGGAGCGGAGCGCGTACACGGCCTACTGCGCCGCCCTGCGCCGGGCCACAGCCTGAGGGCTGGCAGGCTGACCGGGTGAGCGACCTCCCGCAGCCCCGCCTGCCCGTCTCCTCGGCGGCCAGCCCCTGTCGGTCGTCGGCCGGGCCCGCATCTACGTCTGCGGCGTCACGCCCTACGACGTCACGCACCTCGGCCACGCCGCCACCTTCGTCTGGGTCGACGCCGCCGACCGGCTGCTGCGCCGGCTCGGCGTGCAGGTCGAGGTCTGCCGCAACGTCACCGACGTCGACGACGTCCTGTTCGACGCGGCCAGCCGTGCCGGCGCCCACTACGACCGGTTCGCGGCGGTGCAGCAGTTCCACTTCGAGCAGGACATGGCCGCGCTCGGCGTCCGGCGCCCCGCCCACGAGCCGCGCGCCCACAGCTTCGTGCCGCAGGTGGTCGAGCTCGCCTCCGCGCTGCTCGACGCCGGTGCCGCCTACGCCAGCGCCGGCAGCGTCTACCTGCGCGGCGCCGACGTCGTCGAGCGGGCCGGCCTGGACCGCGAGGAGGCGCTGCGGCTGCTCGCCGAGAACGGCGGCCGGGTCGACGACACCGCCAAGGACGACCCGCTGGACCAGGCCGTGTGGCAGGCCAGCACCGCCGACGAGCCGGCGTGGCCGAGCCCGTGGGGCCCGGGCCGGCCCGGCTGGCACGCCGAGTGCACGGCGATGGCGCTGTCGACGTACGGCCCGGCGCTCGACCTGCACGCCGGCGGCGCCGACCTGCGCTTCCCGCACCACGCCTACGAGACGGCGCAGGCCGAGGCCGCCACCGGCGTCACGCCCTTCTCGCGGGCCTGGATGCACGTGGGCACCGTGCAGCTCGACGGGCAGAAGATGGCGAAGTCGACCGGGAACCTGGTGTTCGTCAAGGACCTGGTCGAGCGCACCAGCGGCCCGGCCGTGCGGATGCTGCTGCTCGACCGCCGCTACGACCAGCCGTGGGACCACACCGACGACGCGCTGGAGCGCGCCGCCGGTGCGGCTCGACGAGCTGCACGCCGCTGCCGGGCGGGCCGGCGCAGCGACGGCCGCGCAGCGCCGCCGTGCTGGAGGCCTCGCCGACGACCTCGACGTGCCG
This sequence comes from uncultured Actinomycetota bacterium, assembly GCA_963815615.1. Lineage (GTDB taxonomy): Bacteria > Actinomycetota > Actinomycetes > Mycobacteriales > SCTD01 > RYN-122. The sequence continues at coordinate 539,068 of CAWFHF010000006.1, forward strand.
GGCGCCATGGAGGTCGCGCTCAGCCGAGGGCGGGCAGGCCGCCCGCGACCTGATCGGCGTCCTGGCCCTGTAGACGCGCCGACGCCCGCCTACGCTGGCACCCGTGAGCAGGACCTACGAGGTGCGCACCTACGGCTGTCAGATGAACGTGCACGACAGCGAGCGCATCAGCGGCCTGCTGGACGAGGCGGGCTACCTGCCGGCCGCCGAGGGCAGCGTGCCGGACGTCGTCGTCTTCAACACCTGCGCCGTGCGCGAGAACGCCGACAACAAGCTCTACGGCAACCTCGGCCACCTCAAGCCGGTCAAGGACCGGACGCCCGGGATGCAGATCGCCGTCGGGGGGTGCCTGGCGCAGAAGGACCAGCACACGATCGTGGAGCGGGCCCCGTACGTCGACGTCGTCTTCGGGACGCACAACGTCGGGTCGCTGCCGGTCCTGCTCGAGCGGGCGCGCGTCGAGCAGGCGGCGCAGGTCGAGCTGCTGGAGTCCCTCGAGGTCTTCCCCAGCACGCTGCCGGCCCGCCGCGAGTCCACGTACAGCGCCTGGGTGAGCATCAGCGTCGGCTGCGACAACACCTGCACCTTCTGCATCGTGCCGAGCCTGCGCGGCAAGGAGGAGGACCGGCGTCCGGGCGACGTCCTGCGCGAGGTCGAGGTGCTCGCCGCCCAGGGCGTGCTCGAGGTGACGCTGCTCGGGCAGAACGTCAACAGCTACGGCCGGTCCTTCGGCGAGCGCGGCGCGTTCGCCGACCTGCTGCGCGCCGTCGGGGCGGTGCCGGGCATCGAGCGGGTCCGCTTCACCAGCCCGCACCCGCGCGACTTCACCGACGACGTCGTCGCCGCCATGGCCGAGACGCCCGCCGTCTGCCCGAGCCTGCACATGCCGCTGCAGAGCGGCTCGGACGCCGTGCTGCGGGCGATGCGCCGGTCCTACCGCTCCGAGCGCTTCCTCGGGATCCTCGAGGGCGTCCGCGACCGCATCCCCGACGCCGCCATCACCACCGACGTCATCGTCGGCTTCCCGGGCGAGACCGAGGCCGACTTCGCCGACACCCTGCGCGTGGTGGAGGCGAGCCGCTTCTCCGGCGCGTTCACCTTCCAGTACTCGCCCCGCCCCGGGACGCCGGCCGCCGTGCTCGCCGACCAGGTGCCCAAGCAGGTCGTGCAGGAGCGCTACGAGCGGCTCGTCGCCCTGCAGGACCGGATCACCGCCGAGGGCAACGCCGCGCAGGTCGGACGCCGGCTGGAGGTGCTGGTCGGCGAGGCCGGCCGCAAGGACGCCCCCGGGCGGCTGACCGGCCGGGCCCGCGACAACCGGCTGGTGCACCTCGCGCCGTCGCCGGGCGTGCGACCGGGCGACGTCGTCGAGACGGTCGTGACGGCGGCCGGCCCGCACTACCTCGTCGCCGACGACGCCGTCCTGACGCACCGGCGCACGACCGCCGGCGACGCCTGGGAGGCCCGCACCACCACCCGCACGCCCGGGGTGGCGCTGGGCATGCCGACCGTCGGCATCCCGCAGCAGCAGGCCCCGGCGACCGTCTGCGGCTGACGGGCTGCTAGACCCGCTGCACCTTGTCGGCCTGCGGGCCGCGGTCGCTCTGCCGGACGCCGAACCGCACCCGCTCGCCGGGCACGAGCGGCTCCGCGCCGCCGAGCACGGAGACGTGGACGAACAGGTCGGGGCCGCCGTCGTCGGGGGTGAGGAAGCCGAAGCCGCGGTCGGCGTCGTACCGGGCGACGACGCCCTCCCCGCCGCGCGAGGAGGAGCCGGCGGGCTTCGCGGCGGCCGCCGGCGCGCTCGTGCCGCCGGCCTCGCTGACCAGCGACACCTCGCGCGCCTGCGGCCCGCGGTCGCCCGCCGCCACCCCGAAGGCGACGCGGTCGCCCTCGGCGAGGTACTCCAGGCCGTCCACGAGCGCCCGGGCGTGCACGAAGACGTCCTCGCTGCCGACGTCGGGCGTGATGAAGCCGAACCCCTTGTCGGTGTCGTACCAGGTGACCGTGCCGTCGGCGCCGTCGCTCGCGGCGGGCTGGCCGGCGGCGCCGCCGAGCGGCAGCACGTGGGTGGCCTGCGGGCCCTTCTCGCCGGGCTCGACGAGGAAGGCGACCCGCTGGCCGGAGGCGAGCACCCCGCCGGTCACGACCGCCGAGCTGTGGACGAAGACGTCCGCGCCGCCGCCGTCGGGGGTGGCGAAGCCGTAGCCCTTGCCGGGCTCGTACCAGGTGACGGTCGCCAGGACGCCGAGCTGCGCGCCCTCGGCGACGTCGCCGGTGACCCGGACGCCGAGCGCCTGCGGCCCGCGCGGGCCCTCGCCGACCTCGAACTCCACCGCCTGCCCCTCGCGCAGCACGCGGGGGCCGCCGCCCGACTGGACCTCGGAGGCGTGGACGAACAGGTCCTCGGCCTCGCCGGTGTCGGAGGGGTCCGGGGCCAGGAAGCCGAAGCCCTTGGCGGGGTCGAACCAGCGGACGGTCCCGTGCGGCACAGCAGCGCTCCTCGGCGTCGGGGGAGCTCCCAGTGTCGCTCAGGCGGCGCGGGTGCCGCCCGACGCCGCCCGGCCGTAGCGGCGTCGCTGCCGGCTCTCGACCTGCACGGCCACCCGCGACAGCGACAGGCAGACCGCGACGTAGACGACCGCGACGACGACGTAGGCCTGCAGCAGGTCGGCGGTGACCTCCCCGGCGAGCTGGCCGCGCCGCAGCAGCTCCTCGTAGCCGATGATGAAGCCGTAGGACGTGTCCTTGAGGACGACGACGGACTGGGCGATGAGCGACGGCAGCATCCGGCTGACCGCCTGCGGCAGCACGACCAGCCGCTGCACCTGCCCGCGGGCGAGGCCGAGGGCGAGCGCGGCCTCGCTCTGGCCGCGCGGCAGCGACAGGACGCCGGCGCGGACGATCTCGGCCATCACGGCGCTGTTGTAGAGCGTCAGCCCGACGACGAGGGCGACGTACTTGCTCACCGTGCGGGGCAGGCCGAGCCCCTCGGGGAGCAGCTGGAGCAGCTCGGGCAGGCCGAGGAAGCCGAACAGGATGAGCAGCAGCGACGGCAGCGCCCGGAACACCTCGACGTAGGTGCCGGCGAGCCAGCGGACCGGCCCGAGGCGCGACATCCGGCCGAGCGCCATGACCATGCCGACGACGACGGACAGGGTGACCGCCAGGGCAGCGGCGCGCAGGGTGGCGACGAGGCCGCCGCCGAGCAGGCGGATCCCGTCGGCACTGAGGATCTCGGTCCAGCGGTCGGCGGCGAGCTGGCCGCGGTCGGCCAGCCGGGCGAGCACGACGTAGAGCAGCCCGGCCAGCACGAGCGCGCCGACGACGGAGGCGGCCTGGGCCCTGCGGCGTCCGCGGGGGCCGAGCGGGTCGCCGAAGGCGGCGAGTCCGGCGCTCACCAGGCGCCCCTCGGGCTCAAGGCGCTCCTCGGGCTCAAGGCGCTCCTCGGGCTCATCGCGCGAACGCCGTCCGCCGCTCGACCCGGCCGAGCAGCAGGCCGGTCGGCAGGGTGAGCACGAGGTAGAACAGCGCCGCGCCGAGCACGGCGGCGAGGCCGTCGGCGGTGGCGCTGCTGATCTGGCTGGTCTGCCGGCTGAGCTCGGCGACGCCGACCGTGGAGGCCACGGAGGTGTTCTTGGTGAGGGCGATGAGGACGTTGCCCAGCGGCGGCACGACGGTGCGGAAGGCCTGGGGGAGCACCACCAGGGTGAGCACCTGCCGGAACGGCAGCCCGAGCGCGCGGGCTGCCTCGCCCTGCCCGACGCCGACGGCGTTGATGCCCGAGCGCAGGGCCTCGCAGACGAAGGACGCGTGGTAGAGCGCGACCGCGAGGGTGACGTAGAAGAACAGCGAGCGCAGGCTGGCGACCTTCGGCAGGCCGAAGACGAACAGCACGGCCAGCACCGGCAGCGGGAAGTTGCGCAGCGTCTCGACGTAGGCGGTGCCGGCGCCCCGCAGCACCGGCACCGGGCTGACCCGGAGCGCGGCGAGCAGGGTGCCGAGCAGCAGCGCGCCGAGGGCGCCGATCGCCGTCAGGCGCAGGGTGACGAGGAACCCCTCGACGTACGCGTCGAGGTTGTCGGTGATGGTCGACAGGTCCACCGAGGGGTCCCTCCGTCAGTCCTGGTGCGGGGGGTGCGTCAGGAGGACGCGGTGGGGGCGGGCGCGGCCCCGCCGGCGGCGGAGGTGTAGCGGTCGATCGAGGGCGGCTCGGGCAGCTCGTCCTGGACGGTGCCGACCGTCTTGTCCAGCGCCTTCTCCCAGCGGCCGTCCTCGTAGGCGGCCTCGAGGGTGTCGTTGACGAAGTCGCGGAACTCCTGGTCGCCCTTCTTCAGGCCGATGCCGTAGGGCTCCTCGGAGAACTGGTCGCCGACGACCTTGAAGGCGTCGGGGGACTTGCTGACCAGGCCGAGCAGGATCGCCTCGTCGGTGGTGACGGCGTCGGCCTGGCCGTTGGTGACGGCCTCGGCGCACTTGCCGTAGGTGTCGAACAGGACCAGCTTGGCCTCGGGCGCCTCGGTCTTGATGCGGTCGGCGGGCGTGGAGCCCTCGACCGAGCAGACCGTCTTGCCGGCGAGGTCGTCCTTGCCCTTGATGGTGTCGTCGTCCTTCTTGACCATCAGCGACTGGCCGGTGACGTAGTACGGCCCGGCGAAGTCGACGACCTCCTTGCGCTTGTCGTTGATCGTGTAGGTGGCGACCACGATGTCGACGGTGCCGTTCTGGATGAACGGCTCGCGGTTCTTCGAGACGGACTCCTGGAAGGCGGGCTCGACGCCGAGCTCGTCGGCGATGATCCGGGCGATCTCGACGTCGAAGCCCTCGACGTCGCCGGAGAGCTGCTTCTCGCCGTAGAGCGGCTGGTCGAACTTGGTGCCGACCTTGAGCGTGCCGGCCTGCTGGATGCGGGCCATGGTGGTGCCGGTGGCGAAGGTGGGCTTCGCGTCGGCGCCGTCGGTGGCGAGGTCGTCGCCGTCGTCGGAGCCGCAGCCGGTGGCGGCGAGGGCGACGGCGGCCAGAGCGGCGGCCGTCCGGAGGGCGAAGCGCATGCGGGGTCTCCTCGTGCGTGGGCGGTGTCGGTCGGTCAGCGGGTCAGTGCGTGAGGATCTTGGACAGGAAGTCCTGGGCGCGCGGGGTCTGCGGCGCGTCGAAGAACGCGTCGGGCGAGGCGACCTCGGCGATGCGGCCGTCGGCCATGAAGGCCACCCGGTCGCCGGCGGAGCGGGCGAAGCCCATCTCGTGGGTGACCACGACCATCGTCATGCCGTCGGAGGCCAGGCCCTTCATGACGTCCAGGACCTCCGAGACGTACTCGGGGTCCAGCGCCGAGGTGGGCTCGTCGAACAGCATGAGCTTGGGCTGCATGGCCAGCGCGCGGGCGATGGCGGCGCGCTGCTGCTGGCCGCCGGACAGCTGGGCGGGCATGGAGGAGGCCTTGTCGCCGATGCCCACGCGGTCGAGCAGCTCGTGCGCCCGGGCCTCGGCGTCCTTGCGGCCCTCGCCGCGGACCTTGACCGGGCCGAGCGTGACGTTGTCGAGCACGCTCTTGTGGGCGAACAGGTTGAAGCTCTGGAAGACCATGCCGATGTCGGCGCGCAGCCGGGCGAGCTCCTTGCCCTCGCGCGGCAGCTCGACGCCGTCGACCGTGATCCGGCCGCTGTCGATGGTCTCCAGGCGGTTGATCGTGCGGCACAGCGTGGACTTGCCGGAGCCCGACGGGCCGATGACGACCAGCACCTCGCCGCGGCCGACCTCGAGGTCGACGTCCTTGAGGACGTGCAGGTCGCCGAAGGACTTGTTGACGCCCTCGAGCACGACCAGCGGGGTCCCCGCAGCAGTGGTCACGGGGGCGAACCTAGCCGGACGCCTCCGGGCTCCGGGCGACCGTAGGGTCACGGTCGTGGCACAGCTGCCGCCCGTCTGGGCCGTCGTCGGCCCGACCGCCGCCGGCAAGTCCGACCTCGGCGTGGCGCTCGCCCGGGCCCTCGGCGGGGAGGTCGTCAACGCCGACTCGATGCAGCTCTACCGCGGGATGGACGTCGGGACCGCCAAGCTGACGCCGGCCGAGCGGCAGGGCGTGCCGCACCACCTGCTCGACGTCCGCGACGTCGGCTGGGCGGCGACGGCGGCGGAGTACCAGGCGATGTGCCGGGGGGTCGTCGACGACCTGCGGGCCCGCGGCGTCGTGCCCGTCGTCGTCGGGGGGAGCGGGCTGTACCTGCGGGCCGCCCTGGACGCGCTGGAGTTCCCCGGCACCGACCCCGCGCTGCGGGCGTCGCTGGAGGCCGAGCTGACGGACGCCGGCCCGCAGGCGCTGCACGCGCGGCTGGCGGCCCTCGACCCGGCGGCGGCCTCCCGGATCGACCCGGGCAACGGCCGGCGGACCGTCCGGGCGCTCGAGGTCGTCCTGCTGACCGGCGCCATGCCCGGCGCGATGACCGAGTACGTGCCGCACTACCCGGTGGTGTGGGTGGGCGTCGACCGCGACGACCTCGCCGAGCGGGTCGCCCTGCGGGTCGACCGCATGTGGGAGGCCGGGCTCGTCGAGGAGGTCCGGGCGCTGAACGGCCTGCGGGGCAGCCCGACGGCGAGCCGGGCGCTCGGCTACGCGCAGGTGCTCGCCTGGCTGGACGGCGTGCTGGAGGACCCGCGGCAGGCGACCGTGGTGCAGACCCGGCGGTTCGTGAAGCGCCAGCGCGCCTGGTTCCGCCGCGACCCGCGGGTGCGCTGGCTCGACGCCGCCGCCCCGGACCTGCTCGGGCGCGCGCTGGCGGCCGGTGCGGAGGCGGGTCCCGGGGTGGCTCCGGTCGCCGGTGCCGCCGGCGGCGCTGGTCAGCCCGGGTAGCCCCGCCTGATCCGCACGGGCCATACGGCGCTCGCGCGTCACGCCCGACACTCCGTCCATGACCAGTGCTCTGGACGACCGCCTCGCAGCCCTCGACACCGCTGACGGCACCCTCGAGCTGCAGTACCAGCCCGAGGTCGACCTCGCGACCGGCGCCATCGTCGCGATGGAGGGCCTGCTGCGCTGGCACACCCAGGACCTCGGCGTCCTCGCGCCGCCCGCCTTCTTCGCCGCCGCCGAGGCCGCGGGCTCGATGCCCGCGATCGGCGAGTGGGTGCTGCGCACCGGGGCCGCCGAGGCCGCCGCGTGGAAGGGCCTGCGCGGCCCGGCCCGCCAGCTCCGCCTCAACGTCAGCACCAGCCAGCTCGTCGCGCCCGGCTTCAGCGACCTGGTCGCCGGCGTCGTCGCCGAGCACGGCCTGCCGCTGGGCGCCCTCGGCCTGGAGGTCAGCGAGCAGACGCTGCAGGACCTCGGCGACGAGGCTCCCTCCCTGCTCACCGAGCTGCGCGCCTCGGGCGTCGCCCTCGCCGTCGACGACACCACGTTCTACGCCACCCTCGCGGTCATCGAGCACCTGCCGGTCGACGTCGTGAAGCTCGGCCAGCGCCACGTCCGCGGGATCGACGAGCGCGACGCCTCCCTGGTCAGCACCGTCGTCGACCGGGCCCACGCCCGCGGCCTCACCGTCGTCGCCGAGGGCGTCGAGACGTGGGGCGAGGCGGTGCGGCTGCTCGAGCTCGGCTGCGACCGCGCGCACGGCTGGCTCTACGCCTCCGCGCAGCGCTCGGACAAGGCCCGCTGGCTGCTCGAGCAGGGCCGCGGCTGGCGTGGCGCGACGCTCGAGCCGGGCGTGCAGGCGGCGCCCTTCGTCCCGAGCCCGCGCGCCTCGGTCTGAGACCTAGGCTCGACCCGTGACGCTCACCTACCTCAAGGGCCACGGGACCGAGAACGACTTCGTCGTCCTGCCGGACCTCGACGGCACCCTGGAGCTCACGCCCGAGCTGGTCGCGCGGCTGTGCGACCGCCGCTCCGGCCTCGGCGGCGACGGCGTCCTGCGGGTCGTGCCGTCCGCGCTGGCCCCCGAGGCCGCGGAGTTCGCCGACGAGGCGCCGTTCTTCATGGACTACCGCAACGCCGACGGCTCGGTCGCGGAGATGTGCGGCAACGGGGTGCGCGTCTACGCCCGCTACCTCGTGGAGGCCGGGCTCGCCGCGCCGGGGCCGCTGGCGCTGGCCACCCGTGGCGGCGTCAAGCAGGTCCTCGTGGAGGACGACGCCGTGACCGTCGACATGGGGATGGCCGTCATCGGCGACCCCGTGCTGGTCGACGGCGTCGTCGCCACCTCCGTCGACATGGGCAACCCGCACGCCGTCGTCCACGCGACGCCGCCCGACGTGCTCGACCCCGACCGCAAGGACCTCAACGTCGAGTACGTCGAACCCCTCGGCCCGGCGCACCTGCGGATGCGGGTGCACGAGCGGGGCGTCGGCGAGACGCGCTCCTGCGGCACCGGGGCCTGCGCCGCCGTCGTCGCCCACGTCCTGCGCACGCAGGAGCCGCGCGGCACCGCCTACGACGTCGACGTCCCCGGCGGGCGGCTGCAGGTGACCTGGCGGGAGGACGGCCACGTGCTGCTCGCCGGCCCCGCCGTGCTCGTCGCCGCCGGGTCGTTCAGCCCGGGGTGGCTGTCCGCGCAGCCCGTCGGCGCGGGCGCGTGACGCCGCTCGAGGCCGTCCGCGGCTGCGCCGGCCCGCTGGGCAAGCTCGGCGGCGCGTGGATGTTCGACCCGGTCGTGCACGCCCGCGGCGAGGCCCTCGGGCTGTCGACCTGGGCCTGGTACCACTGCGGCCGCGGCGGGGTGCTCGGCGACGGCCCGGCCGACGTCGTCGTCGCGGCGTTCGGCTTCTTCCCGCCCGTGCAGCAGGCCGCGGCGTGGGAGGAGGGCCGCGCCGTCCGGCCCGCCCCCGAGACCGCCCGGCTCTACGCGCAGGCCTGCGCCGACTGGGGGTCGCGCTCGCTGGACCCCGCGCCGCGCCTCGTCGAGCTGCTCGACCGGGTCCACGCCGCGGCCCCGCTGACCGGCCTGCCCGTCTTCGCGGGCTGGCGCGCGCTCGCCCCCACGGTCCCCACCGACGACGCCGGCCGGCTCGCCCTCGCGCTGCAGGTCGGGCGCGAGCTGCGCGGCGGAGCCCACCTGGTCGCCGTCGCGGCCCACGGCGTCGACCCGCTGCAGGCCGTCATGAGCGGGCGCTACGGCGCGGCCAACGCCCGCTTCTTCGGGTGGCCGGAGCCGTGGCCCGACCCCGAGCTCGCGCGCGATGCGATGGCCGCGGCCGAGGCGATGACCGACCGGATCGTCGAGCCGGCCTTCGCGGTGCTCAGCGACGGCGAGCGCGACGAGCTGGTGGCCGGGCTGCGCGGGCTCACGCCGCGCTGAGCAGGCTGGACTACTCGGACGACAGGCGGCCCCGCGCGTGTCACGCTGGACGGGATGACGAAGCCCGCGCACAGCGTTGACCGGTCGATGACCACTGCCGACCCGATCCGCCTCGACGACTCCCTGCTGCCGCTGCCCGACGTCCCCCTGCACGACATCGAGGGCGAGGGGTTCGACCTCGAGGAGCGCCGGTCGCTGCGGCGCGTCGCCGGCATCCGCACCGACCTCGAGGACGTCACCGAGGTCGAGTACCGCCAGCTGCGCCTCGAGCGCGTCGTGCTGATGGGCGTGTACGGCTACGGCGACGAGGCCGAGAACAGCCTCAAGGAGCTGCAGGCGCTCGCCGAGACCGCGGGCTGCGAGGTGCTCGAGGGGCTGATGCAGCGCCGCGACAAGCCCGACCCCAAGACCTACGTGGGCTCCGGCAAGGCCAAGGAGGTCCGCGACGCGGTGCTGTCGTCCGGCGCCGACACCGTCATCGTGGACGGCGAGCTGTCGCCCGGCCAGCTGCGTGCCCTCGAGGAGGTCGTCAAGGTCAAGGTCATCGACCGGACCTGGCTGATCCTGGACATCTTCGCCCAGCACGCGACGTCGCGGGAGGGCAAGGCGCAGGTCGAGCTCGCCCAGATGACCTACATGCTCCCGCGCCTGCGCGGCTGGGGCGAGTCGCTGTCGCGGCAGGGCGGTGGCGCCGGCGGCGGCGGCGGTGCCGGCGGCGGGGGCGTCGGCACGCGTGGCCCCGGTGAGACCAAGATCGAGACCGACCGACGCCGCATCCGCGCCCGCAAGGCCAAGCTGTCCCGCGAGATCGCGCTCATGAAGACCGCGCGGGACGTCAAGCGGCAGGAGCGGTCGCGCAACGCCGTCCCGTCGGTCGCCATCGCCGGCTACACCAACGCCGGCAAGAGCTCGCTGCTCAACCGGCTCACCGGCGCCGGCGTCCTGGTCGAGAACGCCCTGTTCGCCACCCTCGACCCGACCGTGCGCAAGGCCGCGACGCCGACCGGCCGCGAGTTCACCCTCACCGACACGGTCGGCTTCGTCCGGCTGCTGCCGCACCAGCTCGTCGAGGCGTTCCGGTCGACGCTGGAGGAGGTCAAGGGCGCCGACCTGATCCTGCACGTCGTCGACGGCGCCCACCCCGACCCCGAGGGCCAGCTCGCCGCCGTCCGCCAGGTGTTCGCCGACATCGAGGCGCAGGACATCCCCGAGGTCGTCGTCGTCAACAAGGCCGACATCGCCGACCCCGTCGTCCTCGGGCGCCTGGCCCGGCGCGAGAAGCACCTGGTGCAGGTCTCCGCCCTGACCGGCGAGGGGCTGGGGTCGCTGCTGGACCTGCTCGAGCAGGAGGTCCCGCACCCCGACGTGCTCGTCGACGTCGTCGTGCCCTACGACCAGGGCGCGCTGGTGTCGCGGGTGCACGACGAGGGCGAGATCCTGCTCGAGGAGCACCTCGGCGACGGCACGCACCTGCAGGCGCGGGTCGGACCGCAGCTGGCCGCGGAGCTCGCCGACCTGTGAGCTCGCTGCACGGCCGGCGCTTCACCGCCGTCTCGGGAGGCGTCGACGTCGGGGCCTCCACGGTGTTCCGCTTCACCGAGGACCGGCTGACCGGCGTCGTCACCGCGACCTACAGCGGCGGCGACGGTGCTGGCCGGGTCGCTGGTCGGCACCCGCGACGGCTCGCGCGTCGAGTTCCGCTACTCGCACGTCACCCGCGCCGGGGGCCTCGAGTCCGGCCTGTCCCGCGACCGGGTGACGGTGCTGGAGGACGGCCGGCTGCGGCTCGACGAGCAGTGGGAGTGGACGTCGCGCACCGGCAGCGGCACCTCCGTGCTCGAGGAGCTGCCCGGCCCGGTGTACGTCCGCACCCGCGTGGCGCGGCCGGTCCGCTCGCTCGCGGCGTCGCTGGCGTTCTACCGCGACCGCCTCGCGCTCGAGGTCACCGGCGGCTTCGAGGACCACGACGGGTACGACGGCGTCTTCCTCGCCCTGCCGGCCGGCGGCGAGCTCGAGCTGACGACCGGCGAGCCCGTCCCCACGCACGAGGACGACCTGCTGGTGCTCTACCTGGCGACGACGGCGGGGGCCCGGGCGCTCGCCGAGGGCCTGCCGACGGTGGAGGCGGCGAACCCGTACTGGCGCGACTACGGGGTGACCGTGGTGGACCCCGACGGGTACCGCGTGGTGCTGACGGCCCCGCCGGGCGCCTAGTCCCGGACCAGCTCCGACCGGGCCGCGCGGACCTGCAGGACGACGCTGTCGCTCACGACGAGCGGAGTCGAGCCCCAGCGGGCCCTGGGTGTTGCCGGTGAACGTGTAGGACGCCGGGTAGGTGGCCGTCACGGTCACGGTGCGCGTCCCGGGGGCGCGGTAGGTGTGGGTGATCCACGGGGCGCCGCCGCCCTCCTGCGGCACGGTCGCGCCGGCGCTGTAGGCCCGCCCCCGGCTCGCGGTGGGACCGGTGCCGGCACCGTCGCCGAAGGTCCACCGGTACGTCGGGGGAGCAAGGCTGACGGTCACGGTCCGCCCGGACAGCGGGTTCACGGCGCTGGCGCTCGCCGGCGGCCCCGGGTCGGCGACCGAGAAGATGGCCGGCTGGTTCACCAGGGCGCCCGTCGACGGCTGCACCGCGAGGTCGGGCGGGGTGGCCGGCACGCTCGCCCGGACCGTCACCGCCGTCGTGAGGATGCTCCCCAGGTCCAGCACCGGCTCGGCGGCGGCCGGCTCCTGCCCGGTGCAGCCGCCCCCGTAGGGCTCCCAGGCCCCGTTCGGCAGCAGCCGCCGCTCGTAGGACACCAGCTGCGGCGTGGCGTCGAGCGGGGTGACGGGGCACGGGCCCTGCAGCACGGTCGTGCGGTACTCGTAGCGGGGGCCGCTCCCGGACGACGTCGTCCCCGCCGGCGTGGTGCCGGACGGGTCCACCGTGCTCACCTGGTCGGTGATCTCCGCGGTCGCCGTCGGCGCCTGCTGCGGGACCGCGATCGGGTTCGAGGACGGAGCGTCCGACCCGGTCGACGACGCCGCCGCCGAGCCCGTCAGCAGCGCGAGCGCGACCAGGACGGCCGCCGTCGTCCTCATCGCGGGGACGCCGCGGCGCTCGGCGAGGCGTCGGCCAGGTTGATGACCTTCCAGCCCTGCGGCGTCCGGAGCACCGTCACGTTCAGGGTCCCGGTGCTGACGGGGTAGTCGGCCACCGTGCTGCCGGACGCGTCGACGAGCCGGTAGGCGGGCACCCGGAGGTCGACCGCCGCGAAGCCGGTCTGGCCCGTGCCCAGCGTGACGCGCAGCCCGGTGACCTCGTCCCGGGCGCCCTGGAAGCGCTGGCCCTTGGCGAGGATGGCGTCGACGCTCTGCTTGAAGGCCGCGCAGGGCGCGCAGGTGTCGGCGTACGTGGCCGGGAAGCCGCTGGTGTCGCCGGTGGCGAAGGCGGTGTTCAGCGCCGCGAAGTAGGCGAGGACGGCCCGCTCGACCTCGCCCTTCGTGCCGGTCTCCCGCGGGCTGGGCAGGGGAGCCGCCGTCGGGCTGCTGCTCGGGCTCGGCGCGGGCAGGGGCGCGGCCTCGGGGACGTCGTCGCCGCAGGCGGACAGGAGCAGGGCGGCGAGGGCCACGGTGGCTGCTCGGGTCCGCACGGGTCGAGGGTAGGCGCCGCTGTCCACAGGCAGGGACGGCGGGGCGGCGTCCGCCGATAGCCTGGCCCGCGTGATCGGGGTCCGGAAGGTCGCGCTCGTCCCGCTGCTGGGCGTGCTGCTGCTGGGGTGCAGCGGCGACCCTGCGCCGGTCGCTCCGCCGCTGTCAGCGCCGCCGTCACCGTCGCCGTCGGCGGTCGCTGCGCCGACGCTGCCGCCGGAGGCGCAGGAGGCGACGCCGCAGGGGGCGGCGGCGTTCGCGCGGTACTACCTCGAGGTGCTCGAGGCGGCGCTTCGCAACGGGGGACACGACGCAGCTTCGCGCCGTCAGTCACCCCGACTGCAGCACCTGCAGCAACTTCATCAGGGCCACAGAGCGGGAGGTCGCCGAAGGCAAGACCTTCACCGGTGGGGAGTACACGGTCTTGTTCTCGGAGGCGACGGAAACGGCCCCGGGTGACGCCCTGATCGATCTCATGTACAACCGCGCGCCAGCCACCACTCGTGGACCGGATGGGTCCGTTGTCGAGCAGGGACCGGCCGAACAGCGCGTGCTCATGCAGTTGCGTGCAGTCCGGCAAGTCGACCGATGGCTCATGCGAGGCATCCGCTACCCGGACAACCCGACGTCGTGACCGCTGACCCAGCTCGTTGCGTCCAGGCTGTCATGGCGCTGCGCTGCTTGTGAGCGTCCTCGGGACTGCAGAGCGCTGGTGCCGATGAAGGGCGCACGTCCGGTTCCGCCCCGCCCTCGTGCGGCAGAGCCGTCACACGACCGTGTGGTGACGCGGGGGCCGGCGACATTGCCGTGACGCTCAGTGAGCCGGGCGAGGACGACTTCGGAAGTGGACCGCGCCCTGGTCGGCCGGCGGTGCCGAGTGCGCCGCGTCCCACGCCTGTCGAGGTCCGCGAGGTCTCCTACCAGCCGACCTGCAGCCAGAACCGACCCGGGACGCAGTACGAGGGCGTGCTCTGCAACGGTGCGACGGGGAGCACCTGCCCCGAGCCGCTGACCGCGTTCTGGGTCTTCACGAGGACGCGCAACACCCGGACGGGAGCGGTCACGCGCGTGGGTGCGCACCGCCGAGCCGCCCTTCGTCTGCCGCGGCCTCGACGACCCCGAGGTGAACACGGTCCCCATCGAGGTGCTCATCGGTCGCGAGCTGGCGACCGACTTCGCGAGCCTCCCGCTGCCTGAGGGTGACGTGGTCGTGCGCCCGCCGGGCGGCAAGACGCTGGTGAACGTGGAGACCCGCTTCCACACCTCACAGGGGAGTCAGAGCCTGCCGCCTGTCCAGATCCTGGGTCGCGGCGTCGTGGTCACCGCTGTGGCGTTGCGCTACGACTGGTTCATGGGCGACGGCTCGTCGTACTCCGGCGCTGGCCCTGGTTCGGAGGCTGCGCCGATCCGGCACGTGTACCGCCGACCTGGTCGGGTCGGGCCGTTCGTCCGGATCACCTGGGGCGGGACCTTCACGGTCGCGGGCGTGCCGGGGAGCTTCCCCGTCGTGGGGACGACGACGACGGACAGCGCGCCGGCGGACGTCACCGTGCGCTCTGCCGGCTCCCAGCTGGTTCGTCGCTGAGGCGGCTGTTCCAGCGCTAACGGCGCTGTCGTGCGAGTCGGAGCCGGAGGATGCGCGGACCTGCACCGGCCTGGATGGAGATCGGGCCCTGAGCGCTCATCACGCTGGGCAAGCGCTACGGCGGCGACAGCGCGCTGCGGTGGACCGGCCCGTTCCGAGGGACTCGACCTCTGTCCATCCCCGAGGAACTGGCGCCCGTGCCCGCCGGTGTGTTCCGGAGCGCCCGCTCCGAGCTGGTCCGCCGCTAGGTCCTCAGACCTTCCGCAGCACCGTCACGACGCGACCGAGGATGACGGCGTCGTCGCCGGGGATCGGCGCGTAGGCCTGGTTGTGCGGCATGAGCCACAGGTGCCCGTCCCGGCGCTTGTACGTCTTGACCGTGGCCTCGCCGTCGATCATCGCTGCGACGATGTCGCCGTTGTCCGCGTTCGGCTGCTGGCGCACCACCACCCAGTCGCCGTCGGCGATGGCCGCGTCGACCATGGAGTCGCCGACGACCTTGAGCAGGAACAGGGTGCCTGACCCGACGAGCTCGCGGGGGAGCGGGAAGACCTCCTCGACGGCCTGCTCGGCGAGGATGGGTCCGCCGGCGGCGATCCGTCCGAGCACGGGCACGTACGCCGGGCGCGGGTGCGCGGCGTTCTCCTCCGCGTCGTCGGAGGCGAGGGGGGCCGTGCGCTGCGGCGCGATCGCGCCGGGCAGCCGTACGTCGACCGCGCGCGGCCTGGACGGGTCGCGGCGCAGGAAGCCCTTCTGCTGCAGCGTCTTGAGCTGGTGGGACACGCTCGAGGTGCTGGTCAGGCCCACGGCCTCACCGATCTCACGGACCGTGGGCGGGTAGCCGCGACGCTCGACGCTGTCGCGGATGACCTCCAGGACCTTGCGCTGACGCGGGGTCAGGCCCTCCTCGTCCGCGGGACCGTCGGGCAGGTCGCGGACGTTGCCGCCCCCGGCCTTGCCACCGGTCGCCGTGGTCCTGCTGCCGGTCGTCCCTGCCACGGCGTCCTCCGCTCGTCCTGCGGGCCCGAGCGGCCCGGTGATCACGGCGGACGCTAACGCCCGGAGCGTCCGCGATCAAACACCTGTTCGAACGAGTCGTGGGCGTGTCGGCGGTCGCGGTGACCACGGTCGCCGACGACGACGGCCTGGTCGCGCCGGGTGTGCGCGGTCGACTGTCCTACTCGCTGACCTCGTCGGAGGCGACCTGCGCGAGGGAGGACGTCTGCCCTGCCGGCCGCGGATCGAGCAGCCGCGAGGGGCGTCCCGCGCCGGCTCGGTCCCGGCCACAGGCGACGTCCACTCGCACGTCTGTTCGAACTTCTCCGGCTCGGCTCTCGAATTTGTCGGACCCCTGGGGTACAACTCGCACAGACGTTCGATCGAACGCCCGTTCGACAAGGACTGCACGAGGAGCCCCCGATGCGCACTGCCGCTCGCACCGCCAGCCGTACCTCCCACGTCGCCCGCACCGCCCGGACGTCGCACCGTGCCGCCGCTGTGCGAGCGGACCGGAGCGGCCGTCGGCCGCTCGCGGCTCTCGAGCAGCGCCCCGTCCGGACCGTCGCGGGCACGCACCTCACCCGCCGCGGTCGCTGCCTGTCCCTGCTCGTGCTCGTCGCGCTCCTGTTCGCGGCCTTCTCCTACGGGCGGGCCGGCTCCGAGGCGGCGACGACGACGGTCGTGCCGACCGCAGGGGTCGTGGAGGCCACCACGAGCCGGACGGTGCAGACGACGGTGCAGCCCGGGGAGTCGCTGTGGACGGTCGCGACGCGGATCGCTCCCGAGGCCGACCCTCGCGTGGTCGTGCAGGAGCTCCGCCGTCTGAACGACCTGCCCACCAGCGGCCTGCAGGCCGGCCAGCAGCTGCTGCTGCCCGCCTGAGACCCGTTCGGACGCCGCCGCGACACGCCCGGCGCCTCCGGTCCGACGAGCCGGACGCAAGCCCTGACCTGCTGTTTCAGCCGCGGTCGAGGCCGAGTCTCGGGAACGTCTTGCGCTACCCCTAGTGCCGCCCTACTGTCGCCGACACAACATCTCGTATTACACGGGTGTAGTTCTCCACAGCATGTGGAGGAGGTGCTCCACAGCCTGTGGACGCCACGACGACGAGGGGAGTCTGCCGTGCGGTGCCCGTACTGCCGTCACCCCGACTCCCGTGTCGTCGACAGCCGCGAGGCCAACGACGGCGACGCGATCCGCCGCCGTCGCTCGTGCCCGGAGTGCGGCCGCCGCTTCACGACCGTCGAGGAGACCACCCTCGCCGTCGTCAAGCGTTCCGGCGTGACCGAGCCCTTCAGCCGGGCCAAGGTCATCAGCGGGGTCCGCAAGGCCTGTCAGGGCCGACCGGTGGACGAGGACGCCCTCGCCCTGCTGGCACAGCGCGTCGAGGAGACGCTGCGCGCTGCCGGTGCCGCAGAGGTCCCCGCCGACGACGTCGGCCTGGCGATCCTCGAGCCGCTGCGCGAGCTCGACGAGGTGGCCTACCTGCGCTTCGCCAGCGTCTACCGCTCCTTCGAGTCGCTGGCCGACTTCGAGGCCGAGATCACCGCCCTGCGCGCCAGCTCGCCCGACTCCGAGCCGGCCGAGCAGCCCGCGAGCTGAGAACACCGACGGGCCCAGCGCGTCCGAGCCCGTCCCGAGAACCGCCGTCCCACCGCACAGCCCGCTCCACCCGGGACCACCCGGACGCCCCACGACGTTGAACACCACAGACCCTGACGAGAAGAGGAACGGCATGACCGAGACGGTCGGCGCCCCCCGCCAGCAGCAGCGCAAGGCCGCGCGGCTGCGCATCGAGCGGGTCTACACGACCCCCGGGGTCCACCCGTACGACGAGGTGAGCTGGGAGCGCCGCGACGTCGTCATGACCAACTGGCGCGACGGCTCGGTCAACTTCGAGCAGCGCGGCGTCGAGTTCCCCGAGTCCTGGTCGGTCAACGCCGCCAACATCGTCACCACCAAGTACTTCCGCGGCGCCGTCGGGGCTGACAACCGCGAGCAGAGCCTGCGTCAGCTCATCGACCGCGTCGTCAAGAAGTACGCCGCGGCCGGCGCCGAGCACGGCTACTTCGCCGCGCCCGAGGACGCCGAGGTGTTCGAGCACGAGCTCACCTGGATGCTGCTGCACCAGGTGTTCAGCTTCAACAGCCCGGTCTGGTTCAACGTCGGCACGACGGCCCCGCAGCAGGTCAGCGCCTGCTTCATCCTGGCCGTCGACGACACCATGGACTCGATCCTCAACTGGTACCGCGAGGAGGGCCTGATCTTCAAGGGCGGCTCCGGCGCCGGCCTCAACCTCTCCCGCATCCGCTCCTCCAAGGAGCTCCTCTCCTCCGGCGGGACCGCTTCGGGGCCGGTCTCGTTCATGCGCGGGGCCGACGCGTCCGCCGGGACCATCAAGAGCGGCGGCGCCACCCGGCGCGCCGCCAAGATGGTCGTGCTCGACGTCGACCACCCCGACATCGAGGAGTTCATCGAGACCAAGGCGCGCGAGGAGGACAAGATCCGCGCGCTGCGCGACGCCGGCTTCGACATGGACCTCGGCGGCAAGGACATCACCAGCGTCCAGTACCAGAACGCGAACAACTCGGTCCGGGTCAGCGACGAGTTCATGCGGGCCGTCGAGGACGGCAAGGAGTTCGGCCTGCGCGCCCGGGCCACCGGTGAGGTGCTCGAGACCGTCGACGCCCGCACCCTGTGGAAGAAGCTCGGCCAGGCCGCCTGGGAGTGCGCCGACCCCGGCATCCAGTACGACGACACCATCAACGACTGGCACACCAACCCCGAGTCGGGCCGCATCACCGCGAGCAACCCCTGCTCGGAGTACATGAGCCTGGACAACAGCTCGTGCAACCTCGCCTCGCTGAACCTCATGACGTTCCTGCGCGAGGACGGCACGTTCGACGCCAAGCGCTTCGCCAAGTCGGTCGACATCATCATCACCGCGATGGACATCTCCATCTGCTTCGCGGACTTCCCGACCGACCCGATCGGCGAGACCACCCGCGCGTACCGCCAGCTCGGCATCGGCTACGCCAACCTCGGCGCCCTGCTCATGGCGACCGGTCACGCCTACGACTCCGACGGCGGCCGCTCCCTGGCTGGGGCGATCACCAGCCTGATGACCGGCACCGCCTACAAGCGCAGCGCCGAGCTCGCCGCGATCGTTGGACCGTACGAGGGCTACGCCCGCAACGCCGACGGCCACAAGCGCGTGATGCGCAAGCACGCCGCCGCCAACGATGGCGTCCGCACGGTCGGCGCCGACGACGCCCGCATCCTGCACGAGGCCACCAAGGCCTGGCAGGAGTGCCTGGCGCTGGGGGAGAAGAACGGCTACCGCAACGCGCAGGCCTCGGTCATCGCCCCCACCGGCACCATCGGCCTGATGATGGACTGCGACACCACCGGCCTCGAGCCCGACCTCGCGCTGGTCAAGTTCAAGAAGCTCGTCGGCGGCGGCTCGATGCAGATCGTCAACCAGACCGTGCCCCGTGCCCTGCGTGCCCTCGGGTACCAGGAGGAGTCGGTCGAGGCGATCGTCGAGCACATCGCCCAGCACGGTCACGTCATCGACGCCCCCGGTCTCAAGCTCGAGCACTACGAGGTCTTCGACTGCGCCATGGGCGCCCGGTCCATCAGCCCGATGGGCCACGTCAAGATGATGGCCGCGATCCAGCCGTTCGTGTCCGGCGCGCTGTCCAAGACGGTGAACCTGCCGGCCGAGGCGAGCGTCGAGGACGTCGAGAACGTCTACTTCCAGGGCTGGAAGCTCGGGCTCAAGGCGCTGGCGATCTACCGCAACAACAGCAAGGTCGGCCAGCCGCTGCAGGACAAGAAGGACTCCGAGAAGGCCGCCGAGACCGAGGTCGTCGTCGAGTACCGGCCGACCCGCAAGCGCCTGCCGAAGAAGCGCCGCAGCCAGACGATCTCGTTCTCCGTCGCGGGCGCCGAGGGCTACATGACCGCGGGCGAGTACGACGACGGCAGTCTCGGCGAGGTCTTCATCAAGATGTCCAAGCAGGGCTCGACCCTGGCCGGCGTCATGGACGCCTTCTCGGTGTCGATCTCCATCGGGCTGCAGTACGGCGTGCCGCTCGAGGCGTTCGTGTCGAAGTACATCAACATGCGCTTCGACCCGGCCGGGCTCACCGACGACGCCGACATCCGGATGGCCCAGTCCGTCATGGACTACCTGTTCCGTCGGCTGGCGCTCGACTACCTGCCCTACGACACCCGTAGCGAGCTCGGCGTCTTCACCGCCGAGGAGAGCGCGGCCACGGTCGCCGAGAACTACGCGCCTGCGGCCGACGAGCTCGACGTCGAGGGTCTGGCGCAGTCCGTGCCGGTGTCCGCGGCCAAGCCGGTGCCTGCGGCGGTGCACAGCAGCACGGAGCTGCTCGACGCCATGCAGGGGACGGCGGCCGACGCGCCGCTGTGCATGACCTGCGGCGTGAAGATGCGGCCGGCCGGCAGCTGCTACGTGT